>JARLIQ010000081.1 GCA_031291645.1 Caulobacteraceae bacterium
CGACCTCGGTCCAGTGGGCCTTGTTGACCGTCCAGGCGACCAGCCGCTCGCCGTGGAACACCGGATAGACGATCACAACGTCCGACAGGTGGGTGCCGCCGCCCTCATAGGGGGTGTTGGTCATGAACACGTCCCCCGGGCAGATATCGCCCGGGTTCGGGTAGTGCTTCAGCGTGCTCTGGACCGCCGTGTCCAGGGTGGCGAGAAAGCCGGTGACCCCGTTGCCCTGGGCCAGCAGCTGTCCCCGCGCGTCCGTCGCCCCCACCGCAAAGTCGGTCGTCTCGTAGATGATCGGGCTCATCGAGGTGCGCAGCATGGCGTTGAACATCTCGTCGCCCAGCGCGACCAGGGCGTCCTTGATGATCTCACGGGTGAAGATGTCGTCCACGGTCAGTCCCTCTCGAAGCTCAGGTCGATCACGTAGTCACCATACTCGTCGACGGTCAGGACGTGGCCTGGCGAGATGACCAGGGTCACCGACGGCTCCTGGACCACCGCCGGGCCGGCGAGGGTCATGCCCGGCTCCAGCCGGCTCCCGTCGTAGATCGCCGCCAGGTGCACGCCATGGCGGTCGAAGTCGACCTCACGCGAGGGCAGCCGCGCGGCCTCGATGCCGGCGCCGGTCACCGCCCGCTTGGGCAGGGCCGGCTTGGGCACGGCGACCGTGGCGATCGCGTGGAAGGTGACCAGCTGGACCGGATTGTCGAGCCGGTAGGTGAAGCGCTTCTCATGGGCGGCGTGGAACCGCGCGATCAGCGCCGGGACGTCGATCGTCCCGTCGTCGGCCGTAGGGACGGGGACCTTCACCGTGTGCTCCTGGCCCTGATAGCGCAGGTCCACGAAGTGCTCGAAGCCGACGCCGCCCGCCGCGTCGTCGCCGAAGTCGGCCAGGGCCTGGCGCCGCAGATCGTCGAACGCCGCGCGCAGGCCCGGCGCCTGGTCGGCGGTCAGCGGCAGAAGCCTGGTCTGGATATAGTCGCGCCGCAGGTCGGTCAGCAGCATGCCCCAGGACGAGAACACCGAGGAGTTGACCGGGACGATGACCCGCGGGACCCGCAGGTCCTCGGCCAGGGCCACCGCGTGCATGCCGCCCCCGCCGCCGAAGGCCATGAGCACGAAGTCCCGCGGGTCATAGCCCTTGTTGGTCGACACCAGGCGCAGGGCGTTGACCATGTTGGCGTTGGCGATGCGCACGATGCCGCGGGCCAGTTCGGCGCGGCTGAGGCCGAGTTCGGCGCCCAGCGGCGAGAACGCCCGGTCCACGGCCGCCCAGTCCGGCTCCAGCTCGCCGCCGACGAAGCTGGACGGGTCGATCCGCCCGAGCACCAGATTGGCGTCGGTGGTGGTCGGCTTTTCGCCGCCGCGGCCATAGGCGGCGGGGCCCGGCGAGGCGCCGGCCGACTGCGGCCCGACGTGCAGCTTGCCGCCCGCGTCGGCCCAGGCGATCGAGCCGCCGCCGTTGCCGATCTCGACGATCTCGGAGACCGGGGTCTGGATCGGATAGCCCGGCGTCTTGCGGTCGCGCTCGACGTAGTACTCGGTGGTGACCTTGACCTCGCCCTGTTCGATCAGCGCGCACTTGGCCGTAGTGCCGCCCACGTCGAGCACGATCAGGTTGGGGGCGCCGATCATCCGGCCGAGGAAGGCGGCGGCGAAGATGCCGCTGGCCGGACCGGACTCGACCATGGCGATCGGGTTGCGCTTGGCCGCCTCGACCGTGGCGATGCCGCCGTTCGACTGCATCATGTAGGGCCGCACCGGCGAGCCGGCCTCGGCCAGCTTGCGTTCGAGGTTCTCGATATAGGTCTCGGCGATCGGGTGGACGTAGGCCGACAGCACCACCGTGCTGGTGCGCTCGTACTCCCGCCACTCCCGGCTGATCTCGTGGCTGGCCAGGACCGAGACCTCGGGCCACAGCCGGCGCACCTCGGCCGCGACGCACGCCTCGTTCAGCGGGTTGGCGTAGGCGTGCAGGAAGGCGATGGCGACGGCGCGCACGCCCTCCGCCCGGAAGTGGTCCAGGATCGCCGGAAGTCCCGACAGGTCCGCCTCGAGGGTGATCTCGCCCTTGTGGTTGGTCCGCTCGGGGATCTCCAGCCGCAGGTGCCGTTCGACGAACGGCTTGGGCTTGCGGAAGTTGAAGTTGAACAGGTCGGGCCGGTTGCCGCGGGCGATCTCCAGCACGTCGCGGAAGCCCTTGGTGGTGATCAGCCCGGTCTTCACACCCTTGCGCTCGGTGACGGCGTTGATCACCACCGTCGAGCCGTGGGCGAAGAACGCCATGTCCTGGGCGGCCACCTGCCCCTTGGCCATGGCGTTCAGCACCCCGACCTCGAAGTCCGGCGGGGTGGTGTCGCTCTTCACGGTCCGGATGGAGGTGGCCGCTCCGGTCGTCGGATCGATCTCGCAGAAGACCAGGTCCGTAAACGTACCCCCGACGTCGCTGGCGACGCGAAGCTGGGGGCGCCCAGACGGGCTTTGCACTGGGTGTTGCATCTTGATCGCTTAGAAGTTGTAGCGGAGCTGGACGCGATAGACCCTGGGGTTCGCGATCTCCGAGAAGCCGCCGAGCACGTATTCGGCGTTGTAGACGGCGTTGGTGGCGTTCTGGATCGTCGACATCAGCGACCAGCGGCCGGCCGGGTCCTCGAAGCCGAACCTCAGGTCCAGCAGGTTCACCGGCGAACGCGCGGTGGTCTCCTCGGGATCCCAGTACTGGCGGCCAAGGCGGCGGTAGTCGGCGCGGGCGACGAGGCCCAGCTTGTCGTTCAGCGTCACGCGGTACTGCACGCTCGCATTGATCGAGGCGTTGGGCACATAGGGCGCGGCGTTGCCGACGTCGGCCGGATTGACCTTGTAGGCGTCGATCCGTGACGAGGTCGCGCCATAGCCGAGGCTGGCGGTGAAGCCATGGCCGAGGTCGGCGTCGGCTTCGATCTCCCCGCCGGTCAGGCTGGTCTTGTCGATCGGCACCAGCACCTGGGCGCCGACCGCGCCGATGAACACGAAGTACTCAGAGTTGGTCACGTCGGTATGGTAGAAGGCGCCGTCGATCCGCAGCCGGTTTTCGAACAGCTGCGCCTTCAGCCCCACCTCGGCCGTCGTGGTGCTCTCCTTGGGGACCAGGTCGGCGACGCCCTGGACGCCGGCCGCGATCGCGGCCGCCGCCGTGCCGTTCTGGTTGAACTGACCGCTGCGGAAGCCCACCCCGTAGGAGGCGTAGACCGAGACGTCTTTGATCGGCTTGTAGGTCAGGGTGTACTTCGGCTGCAGCTTGCCGAAGGTGGCCTTGTTGACCGCGCCCGGCGCGCCGCCGGTGTTGTAGATCGAGACGTCCTGGGTGCGCCGCTCCTCGTCGTAGCGCAGCCCGATGGCGGCCTGCAGGTTGGGCAGGATGTCGTAGTCGACGTTGCCGAACACCGCATAGGCCTGGTTGTGGTTGTCGTCGGCGAAGAAGGTCAGCGTCGGGTTGGCCGCGTTGCTGAACTCCGGCGTGCGCTCGACCCGCGCTATGCCCTGGCCGCGGTCGTCGCCCGTGGTCGAGGAGATGAACCCGTCGGTGGTCAGGTAGTAGGCGCCGACCATCCACCGCAGCCGCTGGTTCGAGGGCGAGGTCAGCCGCACCTCCTGGCTCCAGGCGCTGACGTCGGTGTACTGGGTCTGGGTCCCGTCGATGCTGCCGAAGGCGGTCAGGCCGGCGGTGTAGGGAAACTGGTCGCCGGCGACGAATTCGGTGATCTTGTCGTAGCCGGTCACCGACGACAGGGTGGCAAAGCCCAGGTCGTAGTCCGCCTTCAGCGAGACCTGGTTGATGCTGCGGTGGTCCTCGCCGATGTTGGTCGAATAGAAGTAGTTGCGCGTGCGGTCCGCGCTCGACGGCGCCGAGGAGAATGGATTGGACTGGTCGAGCGTCACGCCGTCCGGCAACAGGTTCGCCGGCTGGTACCAGAAGTTCAACGCCCCGCCCATCGTCAGGTCATGCGAGTAGCGCAGGTTGACGGTGAGCTTGTTGGTCACGTTCCACTTCAACAGGCCGCGGCCGACGAAGTCCTGGAACGGGTCCTGCTTCTTGTGCAGGTAGATGTTGTCGAAGTAGCCGGCGCGGTTGACGTAGGCGGCCCCGATGCGGAACAGCAGGGTGTCCTTGATGATCGGGCCGCTGACCACGGCCTCGCCGGTGTACTCGTCGCCCGAGCCGTAGCCGGCCATGACGTGGCCCTTGAACTCGTTGGTCGGCTGTTCGGTCGTGATGATGATGGCGCCGCCGGCCGCGTCGCGGCCGTAGAGCGCGCCCTGGGGCCCGCGCAGGACCTCGACCGACTGCAGGTCGAACAGCTGCTGGGTGAACTCGCGCGGGTCGACCTGTTGGACGCCGTCGACCACCACGGCCACCGGCGCGTCGCTGTTGCGCACCTGGGTGATGCCGCGGATGGTGATCTGGTTCAGGCCGGCGCTTTCCGACTGCACGATGCTGACGTTCGGCACCATGTGGATGAAGTCGCTGACGTCGCGCACGTTGCGGTCGCGCAGCTGGCGCGCCGAAAGCGCGGTCACGGCGATCGGCACGTCCTGCAGCCGTTCGGCGCGCATCCGCGCGGTCACCACCACCTCGCCGACGGCGGGCGGTTCCGCCGCAGGCGACGCCGGCGCCGCGTCCGCGGCGTATGCGCCGGCGGCTGCGCCCAAGGTCAGGGCCATGATCGAGGCCGAAGCGGCCCAAAGTGTAACGGATGCGGTTTTCATTCGACGCCTATCCCCTCTCGACGGCGCGCCGGTTGGCCGGCGCTGGTCGGATCCGGGCGCATGTCCCCGGACCCCGGGGCGCAACCTGCGGCGTCTCGCAGGTCGGGGCTACCTAACCATGCGATCAGGTAGGCGGTTAGGCAGGGCCGCGGGCGCGGCCTGGCTGCGCAGCATCGCCACCGCCTCGCCCCGGCTTTCGACCCCGAGTTTGCGGAAGATGTTGTGCAGGTGGAACTTCACCGTGTGCTCGGTCATGTCGAGCGCGCGGGCGATCAGCTTGTTCGAGGCGCCGCGGGTCAGTTCGAGCAACACCTCGTGCTCGCGGCGGCTGAACAGGTCGGCGCCGGACGCGTCATGCAGCTGCATCGGCGCGTTGCGGCGCAGGCAGTGGGTGATGAACCGGGCGCTGGCCTCGTCGCCCGCGTCCAGGGCCTGGCGATGGGCGGCGTGCAGCAGGCCGCAGACCTGCGGGGCCAGGAAGGGACCGGCGATCTCCTCCGGCGCCGCCAGCCGCGCGGCCTCGCCGACCACGATGATCGCCTCGCGCCGCCGTCCGGCCTGTTCGAGCAGCTCGGCCTTGGCGACCAGGGCGCGGACCGCGAACAGGTCGGCGCCGAAGGCCCGGCAACAGGCCAGGACGTCGTCGATCTCAGCCAGCCCCGTTCCCGTGCGTGTCCGCCTCGACCATTCGGCCAGGGCCAGGCCCGCGTGGATGTAGGGCCGCCACAGGAAGGGCGAGGCCCGCCAGCAGCCGATCGGCAGCCGCGCCTTCAGGGCCCGGGCCAGGCGCTCGGCCGCCGCGTCGTCGCGCAGGCGGCCCTGCAGCATCAGGTTCAGCACGTCCGCCAGGTCGGCCAGCCGCCCGCCCCCGCGTGTGCGGGCGATGCGATAGGCCGCGTCGACCTGGCGGCGCAGCGCCTCGACGTCGCCATCGGTGTCGGCCGCGAAACTCGCCGTCTCCAGCCCGGTGGCGTAGACCTCGAACCAGCCGTCGTAGGTCTCGACATGATCGAAGGCGTCGGCGAAGCGGGTCCACTCGGCCTCGGTCCAGCCGGATCGCCACATCGACAGGCTGTTCAGCGACAACACGGCCAGGGCGCGCAGGCCGCTGTCGGCGCCGAGGTTCTCCTGGGCCAGCCGCGCCGCCTCCTGGAAGCTGGCCTCCGCGTCGCGCAGCCGTCCCCGGGACAGGTCGGCGAAGCCGCTGTGCAGGTAGCAGTAGTTCAGTCCCGGCACCGACTGGGCCCGCCGCATGGCGTAGCCGGCCCGATGCGCGACGTCCCAGGCCGCCTCGAAGGCGCCCAGGCTGAGCTGGGCGATGGCCTCGGTGCAGAAGAAGACCGCCTCGATCAGGCTGTCGTCTGGGTCGGCCGCCTCGCGGGTGCGGCGCATCACCTCGACGTAGGCCGCGTCGATGAAATGGTCCTCGTAGCCGTCGAGCAGCGCGCCGACGGCCAGAAGGTCCCAGTCCAGGGCGGTGTGCTCGGCATGGGCGGTCCGGCTGCGCGCGACCTTGCGGGCGCTGGCCACCAGGGCGCTGGCGCGGGTCACCTCCCCGTCCTTCAGCGCCAGATAGGCGCGCGCCACCAGCACCCGCGGATATTGGGGCAGGATGTGTTCGGGCACGTGCCGCAAGAGGCTGCGCAGCCGGCCGATCCCGCCGTAGAGCACCAGCCGCCAGGCGCCCGCGTCCTCGATCAGCGAGGCGCACCGCTGGTAGTCGCCGGCCATCGCCGCATAGCGGACCGCCTCGGCCGAGTCGCCGTGCAGCTCGAACCACCGCGAGGCGCGCAGCAGCACCGGCGCGATGCGCTCCGGCTCCTTCATCCGCAGCATGGCCTGCAGGCAATCGGCGACCAGATGGTGGTAGCGGAACCACGCCTGGCCGTCGTCCAGCGACACCAGGATCGAGTTCAGCGGCCGCATCCGCTCCAGGATCGAGCCCGCGTCGCGTCGCTCCAGCGCGCTGTTGGCCAGGTCCGCGTTGAACCGGTCGAACAGGGCGGTGAACAGCATGAAGTCGTGGATCTCGGGCGGTAGTTCCGCCAGCACCTGGTCGGCCAGGTAGGCGGCCAGGTGGTCGCCCGAACCGCTCAAGGGATTGGCGGCCAGGCTCTCCGGCGCGCGCTCGGCGACCAGGCGGGCGAGCTGCAGGGCGATGGCCCAGCCCTCGGTCTGCTCGAACACGGCGTTGAAGGTGTCGCTGGCGATCGGCGCCTCGAAGATTTCCCGGGCCTCCTCGCGGCTGAAGCGCAGGTCGTGGGCGCCGACCTCGATCGCGTCGTCCGCCGCCAGCCACTTGACCATCAGCGCCGACGGCCGCGTGCGGGCGTTGATCACCAGCGTCAGGTTGTCCGGCGCGTCCGTCAGCAGCCGGTTGACCGCCTCGTTCACCTCCCGCGACTGGGCGCGGTGGTAGTCGTCCAGGATCAGCACCACGCGGCCGGGCTGGCTGGCCACTACCGTGTTCAGCCGGGCGACGACCGCGGAGGGGGTGTGCTCCATCAGCCCCATCTCCGCCAGGGTCAGGAGCTGGCCGATGTCAACCTGCGCGGCGTCGAGCGCGAAGATCAGGCCGGCCAGGAAGTGGCGGACGTCCCGGTCCTCCTCGTCCAGGCTGAGCCAGGCGACGCGGGCGCCCTGGCCGAGCAGCTGCTCGCGCCACTGGGTGAGCAGGGTCGTCTTGCCGAAACCGGCCGGGGCCGCGACGACGCAGAGACGGCGCTCGAGCGCCTCGGAAAGCTGCGAGATCAGGTGCGGCCGCTGGACGAGGCGAATCCGCTGGCGCGGGCTTTCGTGCCGCGCGCGGCGGAATGCGGCGAACGCAGACTCGGGAAGTCGATCGTCCAGGGCCATGCTCGCCCGATCTCTACCGCCCACCCGGCGAGGGCCGTTATCGGCCGGCGGGCCACCGAACTCCGGTCACTTACCGTGCATTACAGAATTAATACAAGATGGTCCGGCCCGATCTGGGCGCGCGTCCGGCGAGTGCATCAAGCTTGATCGGCGCCCTGGGCGATCGGCCCAAAATTCAGACGGGGCGCCCGGCGATGGCTAGGTGGCGCCGCGCCGATGGCTAGCTTTCGGCGGTCGCGATTGCCTCTAGTCTGCGCCGCCGATCAGGGACGCGACGGGAGAACGGATCATGGCGAGCGGCAAGACGGGCGGCCGATGGCTGGCGCGCGCGGCGATGGGACTGGCGGCGGGACTGGCGGTGGTCGGCGTGGCCATGGCCGCGACCTCGGCCGACGAGACGGCGGTCACCGCGGCGCTGAACGCCAGCGCCGAGGCCTGGTCGCGCGGCGACCTCGACGGCTTCATGCAGTACTATGAGCCGGGCGAGGCGACGGTCTACCTGAACAAGGACGGACTGGTCCGGGGCTACAAGGCCATCCATGACATGTACGCCGGCCGCTTCGGCCAGGGCGGGAGCATGGGCCAGCTCAGCCTGGAACTGCTGAACTTCCGCCCGTTGGGGCCCGGCTACGCCCTGGCCACGGGCCGCTTCCACCTGGCCCGGCCGGCCGCCGAAGGCGGGGCCGCCACCGGCCTCTTCACCCTGGTGTTCCACAAGTCCGGCGGTCGCTGGCGGATCATCTCGGACCACACCTCATAGGACGACGGACGGCGGGCTTGGATATCCGGAGGGCCGATCGTGGACGACATCTTCACCCGTGAGATCATCAAGGACGCCCTGGTCGCGCTGGGCGACGAGATGTTCAACGCCATGCTGCGCACGTCGATGAGCCCGATCATCTACGAGGCCACGGATTTCGCAGTCGGCGCCACCGACGCGCGCGGGGAGCTGCTGGCCCAGGGCAACGGCGTGACCGGGTTCCTGGCCATGCTCGACGGTGCGGTCCAGAGCACGCTGAAGCACTACCCGAACCCGGGCGATATCCGCCCGGGGGACGTGTTCATGACCAACACCCCCTATGAGGGCGGCGGCACCCACCTGTCGGACGTTGTGATCGTCTATCCGGTGTTCCACGGCGAGCGGCTGGTCGCCTGGACGGTCAACAAGGCCCACTGGACCGAGGTCG
>JARLIQ010000082.1 GCA_031291645.1 Caulobacteraceae bacterium
ACTGGCCGGCAGATGTTCCGGTCACCGAAGCCGAGATCGACGTGTTCGAGCGCTGGTTCGGCCACCTGTTCGGGCCCCAATCATGATCTGACCAGGAGACACCTGCCATGACCGTGCCGCTGCGCGCCGCCTTGTACCTGCGCGTCTCCACCGCGCGGCAGGCTGAGCACGACGACTCCATCACCGACCAACGCAGGCAGGGCGAGGCCTTCTGCCAGGCGCGGGGATACGAGCTGGTCGAGACCTTCGTGGAGGCCGGCGCCTCGGCCACCAACGACCGCCGGCCCGAGTTCCAGCGGATGATCGAGGCCGGCACGAGCAAGCCGGCCCCGTTCGAGGTGGTGGTGGTCCACTCGTTCAGCCGGTTCTTCCGCGATCACTTCGAGCTGGAGTTCTACGTCAGGAAGCTGGCCAAGAACGGGGTCCGGCTGGTCTCCATCACCCAGGAGATCGGCGACGACCCCATGCACGTCATGATGCGGCAGATCATGTCGCTGTTCGACGAGTACCAGTCGAAGGAGAACGGCAAGCACACCCTCAGGGCCATGCGCGAGAACGCCCGCCAGGGCTTCTGGAACGGCTCGCTTCCGCCCATCGGCTACCGCATCGCCGCCGCCGAGCAGCGCGGCGCCAAGGTCAAGAAGAAGCTGGAGATCGACCCGCTCCACGCCGACACCGTGCGGCTGATCTTCAAGCTCGCCCTGGAGGGCGACGGCCAGAGCGGCCCCATGGGGGTCAAGGCGATCGTCACCTACCTCAACGGCCGGCGCATCTTCACCCGGGGCGGCGGGCGCTGGGGCGTGGGCCAGCTCCATCGCATCCTGACCCGGCCGACCTATGTCGGCCGCCATGAGTTCAACCGCCGAGGCAAGACCAAGGCGCTCAAGCCCGACAGCGAGGTGGTGAGCGTCGAGGTCCCGCCCCTGATCGACAAGGCGACCTTCGATGCGGTCCAGGCTCGCCTGAGAGCCCGCAACCCCAAGGTCACCCCGCCCAGGGTCGTCAGCGGCCCGACGCTGCTCTCGGGGATCTGCTTCTGCGCCGACTGCGGCGGAGCCATGACCTTGCGCACCGGCAAGGGCGGTCGCTACCGCTACTACGCCTGCTCGATGAAGGCCCGCCAGGGCGAGACCGCCTGCGGTGGCCGGTCCGTGCGCATGGACAAGCTGGACGAGCTGGTGGCCGACTACATCGCCGATCGGCTGCTGCAACCCGATCGGCTGGAGGAGGTCCTGGCCTCGGTTCTCGACCGTCGCCAGGACCAGATGGGCCGCAAGCGCGAGCAGGTCGCCGAGCTGCGCAAGCGCGCCGCCGAGGCCGGCACACGCCTACGGCGGCTCTACGAGGCCATAGAGACCGGCGTGGCCGATCTCTCCGACCCGGACCTCAAGGACCGCCTGGCGAGCCTCCAGGCGCTTAGGGATCGGTCCCAGGCCGAAGCCGACCGGGCGGAGGCCGCGCTCACGCGTCCGGCCGCCCAGGCCATCACTCCGGCCATGGTCGGCCGATTCGCCGAGGTCGCCCGCCAGCGCATGCGCATCGACGGCGGCGGCGGCGGCTATCGTCGCGACCACCTGCGCGCGCTGGCCCAGCGAGTCGAGGTCGCCGAGGGCGAGGTACGGATCATGGGATCGAAGGGGCGGCTGCTCCACACCCTCGTCGCCGCGGGGGGCGGAAAGCCTGGCGTAGCCGAAGTGCCCAGTTCTGTACCGAAGTGGCGGACGGGGTGGGATTCGAACCCACGGTGGGCGTGAACCCACGGCGGTTTTCAAGACCGCTGCCTTAAACCACTCGGCCACCCGTCCCCTGGCGCGCCTACGGCTGCTAGGGGCCTCATAACAGGCGTCGGCCGCTGGCTCCAGCGGGCCTTGCGCCGGACGGCGAAGCGGACAATGTGAGGGCCGTGGCGCGCGGGCGGTTCATAACCTTGGAAGGCGGCGAAGGGGTCGGCAAGTCGACCCAGGCGCGGCGGCTGGCCGAGCGGCTGGGCGCGGGCGGGCGCGAGGTGGTGGTCACGCGCGAGCCGGGCGGCTCGCCGGGCGCGGAGGCGATCCGCGAACTGCTGGTCCATGGCCCGGTCGAGCGCTGGTCGCCGGTCAGCGAGACGCTGTTGATGTACGCCGCGCGGCGCGACCACATCGAGCGGGTGATCGCCCCGGCGCTGGCGCGCGGCGCCTGGGTGGTGTGCGACCGGTTCCTGGATTCGACGCGCGCCTACCAGGGCGCGGGCGGCGGGGCGCCGGCCGAGCTGATCGCCGCGCTGGAGCGCGCCGTGGTGGGCGAGGTGACGCCCGACCTGACGCTGGTGCTGGACATGCCCTCCGACCAGGGGCTGGAGCGTGCCGGCCGGCGAGGGGAGGCGGCCCGGTTCGAGGCCAAGGGCGCGGCCTTCCACGCGCGGCTGCGCGAGGCCTTCCTGGCGATCGCGGCGCGCGAGCCGGAGCGCTGCCGGGTGCTGGACGCCGGCGGCGACGTGGAGACGGTGGCCGCGCGAATCTGGGCGGCGCTCGCCGAGCGCCTGCCGGACGCCGATCCCGGGTCGGCTCATGGCTGAGGCGCTGGAGGTTCCCCATCCGCGCGAGGTCTTCGCCTACGAGCACGGCGAGGCGGCCGAGCGCGCCTTTCTGGACGCGCTGGAGCGCGGCCGGCTGCACCACGCCTGGCTGCTGGTCGGGCTGGAGGGCCTGGGCAAGGCGACCTTCGCCTACCGGGCGGCCCGGCGGCTCCTGGGCGCCGCGCCCGACCCGGCGCACGGCCTCCTGGGCGCTGCGCCGGGCGATCCGGTCTGCCGCCAGATCATCGCCCGTTCGCACCCCGACCTTCTGGTGCTGGAGCGGGTCGGCGAGGACGGCAAGCCGCGCAAGGTGATCCCGGTGGACGAGGCGCGCCGCCTGCCCGAGTTCTTCTCCAAGGCGCCGGCCAGCGCCCCGTTCCGCGTGGCGATCATCGACGCGGTCGACGACATGAACCCGAACGCCGCCAACGCCCTCCTGAAGACCCTGGAGGAGCCGCCGCCGCGCGGGGTGCTGTTCCTGGTCAGCCACGCGCCGGGCGGGCTCCTGCCGACCATCCGCTCGCGCTGCCGGCGTCTGCGGTTCGATCCCTGGCCCGAGGCCGACGTCGCCGCGTTCGTGCGCCACCGCGCGGGCGTCAACGCCGAGGACGCCCTGCGCCTGGCGCGCATGTCGCGCGGCGCGCCGGGCCGGGCGCTGGAGCTGGCCGCCGCCGGGGCGCTGGACATCGACACCGCCGCCCACAACCTGCTGCGCGCCCTGCCGGGGGGCGATCCCAGCGCCTATCAGGCCCTGGCCGACAGCTTCCGCGGGGCGGAGGGGGCCGAGCGGTTCCAGCTGCTGTTCGAGCGCCTGGCCGACCACGTGCGCCAGGGCGCCGTCGCCGGGGTGCTGGAGGGCGGCGCGCCCAACGCGCGCTGGACCGAGGTGTGGGAGATGCTGATCAACCTGCCGCGCGAGACCGAGGGACTGAACCTGGACCGCGCGGACGCCTTCTGGACCGCGCTGGCCTCGCTGCGCGCCGCGGCCCGGGCGGCCTGAGCCCCCATGCTGATCCTGAGCCCATGCTGATCGACAGTCACGTCAACCTGCACGCCCATCAGTTCGACGAGGATCGGGAGGCGGTGATCGCCCGGGCGCGCGAGGCGGGGGTCGCGCGCATGGTCACCATCTGCGACCGCGTCTCGTCGTTTGCGGCCGTCCTGGCGGTGGCGCAGGCCCACCCGGACATCTGGTGCAGCGTCGGGACCCATCCGCACGAGGCCAAGGAGGACCCGGACCTGGGGCCCGGGACCCTGGTCGCCCTGGCGGCGCACGAGCGGGTGGTGGGGATCGGCGAGACCGGCCTCGACTTCTACTACGACCTCTCGCCGCGCGAGGTTCAGGCCCGGGTGTTCCGCGCGCACATCGCCGCGGCGCGGCGGACGGGCCTGCCGCTGATCGTCCACAGCCGCGACGCCGACGACGAGATGGCGCAGATCCTGGAGGAGGAGCATGCCGCCGGGCCCTTCCGCCTACTGCTGCACTGCTACACCAGCGGGCCAGTGCTGGCCGCCCGCGCCGCCGCGCTCGGGGCCTTCTTCTCGGTGTCCGGCATCGCCACCTTCAAGGCGGCCGAGGACGTGCGCGCGGTGATCCGCGACATGCCGGCCGACCGGATCATCGTCGAGACCGACTGCCCCTATCTGGCGCCCGTCCCCATGCGCGGCCGGCGCAACGAGCCGGCCTTCCTGCCCTATGTGCTGGAAAAGCTGGCCGAGATCCGCGGCTGGAGCGTTCCGGACGCGGAGGCGCGCACCGAGGACGCCTTCTTCACCCTGTTCGACCGGATACCGCGCCCGTGACCCGTAGGCTTGAGTTCACCATCCTGGGCTGCGGCTCCTCCGGCGGGGTGCCGCGCGCGGACGGCGCCTGGGGCGCGTGCGATCCGAACGATCCGCGCAACCGCCGCTCCCGCTGCTCCTTCCTCGTGCGCCGCCGCTCGGACGACGGGCCGGAGCTGGAGACGACCGTGGTGGTCGACACCTCCCCCGAATTCCGCCTGCAGACCGCCGAGGCCGGCGTGCGGCGGATCGACGGGGTGCTGCTGACCCACGACCACGCCGACCAGGTGCACGGCATCGACGACCTGCGCGCCTTCGCCATCCATCAGCGCACGCGGCTGCCGTGCCACATGGACGAGGCGACCCACCACACCCTGATCCGCCGCTTCGGCTACATCTTCCACGGCCAGGGCGGCTATCCGGCGATCTGCCAGGACGTGGCCCTGCCGGCGCACGGCGTGCCCTGGAGCGTGGAGGGGCCGTCCGGCGCCATTCCCGTCGTCACCTTCGACCAGGACCACGGCGGCATCCGCTCGGTCGGCTACCGATTCGGGCCGGTGGCCTATTCCAGCGACGTGGTCGGGCTGGACGAGGCCGCCTTCGCCGCCCTGGAGGGGGTCGAGGTCTGGATCGTCGACGCGCTGCGCTACACGCCCCATCCGACCCACGCCAACGTCGAGCTGGCGCTGGAGTGGATCGCGCGCGTGCGGCCAAGGCGGGCCATCCTGACCAACATGCACATCGACCTCGATTTCGAGACCCTGCGCCGCGAACTGCCCGAGGGCGTCGAGCCGGCCTTCGACGGGCTGAGGTTCGAGGTGGAAGGATAGGGCGCCATTTTTCCTTCCGCTCATCCCCGCGAAGGCGGGGATCCAGGCGTTTTATCGTTTTGCGCCATGGCCTTCAGGAACAAACCTGGGTCCCCGCCTTCGCGGGGACGAGCGGGTATAGTTCACGCATCGGCGCCGCAATTTGCCATCGCCGCTGCGCCTCGATAGGGTCCGCGCCCTTTCACAACCGACGGCCGCTCAGGGGGAGGCGCGGACCATGGCGCAGATCCGGGTCGAGCAGCTGTGCAAGCGCTATGCGGTGGCCGAGCGCCAGCCGGGCGCCTGGGGGGCGGTCAAGGGCCTGTTCCATCGCCGCCAGCGCGTGGTCGAGGCGCTGAAAGACGTCAGCTTCTCGCTGCAAGCCGGTGAACTACTTGGCTTTATCGGCCCCAATGGTGCGGGCAAGTCCACCACCGTCAAGATCCTTTCCGGCATCCTGCGCCCCACCTCCGGCCTCTGCGAGATCGACGGCCTGACGCCCTGGCTGCACCGCATCCGCCACGTCGCCCGCATCGGCGTGGTGTTCGGCCAGCGCACCCAGCTGTGGTGGGACCTGCCGGTGATCGAGAGCTTCGAGCTGCTGCGCGACATCTACCGGGTGGACGAGGCCGCCTTCCGCCGCACCAAGGCCGAGATGGTCGAGCGGCTACGGATCGAGCGCCTGCTGGACACCCCGCTGCGCCAGCTGTCGCTCGGCCAGCGGATGCGCTGCGAGATCGCCGCGGCCATGCTGCACCGGCCCTCCATCCTGTTCCTGGACGAGCCGACCATCGGCCTGGACGCCACCTCCAAGCTGGCGGTGCGCGAGGTGGTGCGGACGTTGAACCGGGAGGAGGGGGTCACCGTCATCCTGACCACCCACGACATGCACGACATCGAGGCCCTGGCCGAACGGGTGATCGTGATCGGCAACGGCGTGGTGCTGCGCGATTCCAGTTTCGAGGCCCTGCGCGCCGAGGCCCTGGGCGAGACGCGGCTGGTGGTCGAGTTCGCCGGCGCGCCCTCGGCGATCGACATTCCGGGCGTCAGCACCCGCACCCGCGAGGACGGCGCGGTCGAGCTGGCCTTCGATGCGCGACGCATGCCCGCCCACGCCCTGATCAGCCGCATCGCCGCCGAACACGACGTCGCCGACATCCACGTCGAGGAGCCGCAGATCGAGGCGGTGATCGCCCGCTTCTACGCCCTGCACGGCGCCGCGGAGGGGTAGGGGAGATGACCGCCCCCGCCCGTCCCGGCCTCGCCGCCCGCCCTTACCTTGCGGCGTTGCGCGCCCGCTTCTACCTGACGCTCCAATACCGCGCCGCGGCCCTGGCGGGCCTCACCACCCAGTGCTGGTGGGGGGTGATGAAGATCCTGGTGCTGGCGGCCTTCTACCGCGGCGCGCCGCACCAGCCGATGAGCCTCGGCCAGGCCGTGGGCTACACCTGGCTCGGCCAGGCCTTCCTGGTGATGCTGCCCTGGAACGCCGATCCCGACGTGGTCGAGATGGTCCGCTCGGGCGCGGTGGCCTACGAGCGGCTGCGGCCGGTGGACACCTATGCCTACTGGTACGTCCGCGCCCTGGCTTGGATGGCGGCGCGGGTGCTGCCGCGGGCGGTCCCGATGTTCCTGATCGCCGCCGTGGTCCTGCCGCTGACCGGCCTCGGGGCCTGGAGCCTGCCTCCGCCGCCGGATTGGCCGGCCGCCGTTTTGTTCACGATTTCCATCATTTGCGCCGCACTCCTGTCGACCGCCATGGTCCAGCTCGTGACCGGCGTCGTGGTCGCGACCCTGTCGGCGAAGGGCGCCAACGCCATCGCGCCGGCGCTCTCCAACATCCTCTCGGGCGGCATCGTCCCGCTGCTGCTGTTCCCGGCCTGGATGCGCCTGGGCCTGTTCCTGCAGCCGTTCGCCGGCCTGGTCGACATCCCGTTCCGCATCTACCTGGGCCAGCTGGCCGGTGCGGGCGCGGCGGCGGGCATCGGGCTGCAGCTGGCCTGGACCGCCGTCCTGGTGCTCGTCGGCCGGGGCTTCCTGGCGCACAGCCTGGAGCGCCTCCAGGTGCAGGGCGGCTAGGGATGAACGCCCTGCGCCTCTACGGCCGCTACGCCGCGGCCTCGATCGCCGGCCAGATGCAGTATCCCGGCGCCTTCGCGCTGACGGCCGTGGCCCAGTTCGCCAACACCTTCGTCGGCTTTGCCGGCGTCTGGGCGCTGTTCGCGCGGTTCGGCCATATCGGCGGCTGGAGCCTGGGCGAGATCGCGCTGTTCTATGGCGCCATCAGCATGGCCTTCGCCATCGCCGACGCGCTCAGCCGGGGCTTTGATGTCTTCGGTCAAGAATTTGTAAAGACGGGGAATTTCGACCGGCTCCTGTTGCGGCCGCGGGCCACCAGCCTGCAGCTGGCCGGCTACGAGGTGCGGCTGGCCAGCCTCGGCCGTCTGAGCCAGGGGGCGGTCGTGCTGGCCGTGGGGATCTGGCTGGCGCCGATCCGCTGGAGCCTCGGCGACGCGACGCTGCTGGCCTGGGCCGTGGCCGGCGGCGTCGCCATGTTCTACGGGCTGCTGATCCTTCAGGCGACGCTGTCGTTCTGGACCGTCGAGAGCCTGGAGGTGGTCAACATCGTCACGTACGGCGGCGTCGAGGCCGGCCAATATCCGCTGGACATCTACGCCCGCTGGTTCCGCGACCTCATGATGTTCGTCGTGCCGATCGGCTGCGTCGGCTACCTGCCGCTGACGGCGATCCTCGGCCGGCCCAACGTCTTCGGCGCGCCAGCCTGGGCCGCCGCCGCAAGCCCGCTGGTCGGCTGGGCCTTCCTGGGCGCCGCGCTGGTCATCTGGGGCGCGGGCGTACGGCGCTATACGTCCACCGGCAGCTGACGGCGACGAGGCCGATCCGATTGGCATAGGCCTCGGCATAGGCTAAACTTGATACATGAACGCCTACAGGCACGTGAAGCTCTTCAAGAACGGCCGCAATCAGGCCGTACGGATACCCAAGGAGTTCGAGCTGCCCGGCGAGGACGCCATCATCCACCGGGAAGGGACCAAGCTGATCATCGAGCCGGCGCCGGCCAGATCGCTGTTGGCCGTCCTCGGCGAACTCACGCCCATCGACGACGACTTTCCCGACATCGACGACCGGCCGCCTGAGCCGGTCGAGTTCTGATGCGCCATCTGCTGGACACCAACATCGTCTCGGATCTGGTCCGCCGTCCTCAGGGCCGCGTCGCGCAACGGATCGCCGACGTCGGCGAGAGCGCGGTCTGCACCAGTATCATCGTCGCGGCCGAATTGCGCTTCGGAGCGGCCAAGCGCGGGTCGGAACGCCTCACGGACCAACTTGAGCAAGTGCTGGGCGCGCTGGAAATCCTGCCGTTCGAAGAACCGGCCGACATCGTCTACGGCCAGATCCGCGCGCAACTCGAAGCGGCCGGAACCCCGATCGGCGGCAACGACTTACTCATCGCCGCCCAGGCGCTCACGCTCGGCCACGCGGTCGTGACCGACAACGAGCGAGAGTTCGGCCGTGTGCCGGACCTGACCGTCATCAACTGGCTCCGCTAACGGCGCCTATATTGCCGATAATCTATCTTAGACGCAAAGTGGGTGTAGC
>JARLIQ010000008.1 GCA_031291645.1 Caulobacteraceae bacterium
GGGCGGCGGGACGGGCCGGCGCGGGGGCGTGCTGGGCGCGCGGGGCGGGCCGCGGCCGCTCGGCGATGCGGTTGACCGGCTGGTCCTCGAAACAGGCGTCGACGCCCGCGTCGGCCCAGAAGGCGAGCAGGCTTTCGGCGGCGCGGGAATCGAGGCCGGCGGCGGCGCTCACCACGGCTGCGTCCCTCGGTCCGGGGTCCGGCGGTGGGCCGGGTTCTGGGATTGTCCTTGACCGCGCATACGTCACCTTCCGATAAGTCGGCCCAGGATTCAACGCCGCGCGAGGGATGGCCTGGCGGGGCGCGCGGCCAGGCGGCAAACGGGTAGGGGACAGGTGATGAGCGAAGACGTCGAACGCGAGGCCATGGAGTACGACGTCGTCGTCGTCGGCGCCGGCCCGGCCGGGCTGGCCGCGGCGATCCGGCTGAAGCAGCTCGCCGAGGCGGCGGGCAGCGAGATCACGGTCGCGGTGCTGGAAAAGGGCTCCGAGGTCGGGGCCCACATCCTGTCGGGCGCGGTGATCGATCCCAAGGCGCTGAACGAGCTGATCCCCGACTGGAAGGCCAAGGGCGCGCCGCTGGAGACGCCGGTCACCAAGGACAGGTTCCTGATCCTGGGCCCCGCCGGCGAGATCGCCCTGCCGATGTTCGCCATGCCGCCGTTCATGCACAACCACGGCAACTACATCGCCTCGCTCGGCAACGTCTGCCGCTGGCTGGCGACCGAGGCCGAGGCCATGGGCGTCGAGATCTATCCCGGCATGGCGGTCTCGGACCTGGTGTGGAACGAGGACGGCTCGGTCAAGGGCGTGGTGGCCGGCGTCTTCGGCATCGGCAAGGACGGCGAGAAGAAGCCCGACTACCAGCCGGGCCTGGAGCTGCACGCCAAATACACCTTCATCGGCGAGGGCGTGCGCGGCTCGCTGGCCAAGATGCTGCAGGCCAAGTTCAACCTGACCGCGGGCAAGAGCCCGCAGAAGTTCGGCCTGGGGATCAAGGAGCTGTGGCAGATCCCCGACGCCCAGTTCCAGCCGGGCCTGGCGGTGCACACCCTGGGCTGGCCGCTGGACGACAAGACCGGCGGCGGCAGCTTCATGTACCACTTCGGCGAAAACTACGTCGCCATCGGCCTGGTCGTGCACCTGAACTACAAGAACCCCTGGCTCTCGCCGTTCGACGAGTTCCAGCGCTTCAAGCAGCATCCGTCGGTGCGGCCCTACCTGGAGGGCGGCAAGCGCATCGCCTATGGCGCGCGGGCCATCACCGAGGGCGGCTACCAGTCGGTGCCCAAGCTGACCTTCCCCGGCGGGGCGCTGATCGGCTGCTCGGCCGGCTTCGTCAACGTGCCCCGCATCAAGGGCAGCCACAACGCCATGAAGACCGGCATGCTGGCCGCCGAGCAGGCGTTCAAGGCCATCGCGGCCGGCCGCGCCAGCGACGAACTGGTGGAGTACGAGCAGGCCTACAAGGGCTCCTGGGTGGCCAGGGAGCTCAAGCTCGTCCGCAACGCCAAGCCGTTCCTGAGCAAGTTCGGCACGGTGCTTGGCATGGCCTTCGCCGGGTTCGACATGTGGTGCACGACGCTGCTGGGCGGCTTCTCCTTCTTCGGCACGCTCAAGCACGAGAAGACCGACGCGGCCTCGACGGGCCTGGCCAAGGACTACCAGCCCATCGTCTATCCCAAGCCCGACGGGGTGGTCAGCTTCGACAAGCTGTCCTCGGTGTTCCTGTCCTCGACCAACCACGAGGAGGACCAGCCGGCGCACCTGAAGCTGAAGGACCCGACCGTGCCGATCGCGGTCAACCTGCCCAAGTACGGCGAGCCGGCGCGGCTCTACTGTCCGGCGGGGGTCTACGAGGTGCTGTACGACGAGGCCGGCCAGAACCCGCGGTTCCAGATCAACGCCCAGAACTGCGTCCACTGCAAAACCTGCGACATCAAGGACCCGTCGCAGAACATCAACTGGACGACCCCCGAGGGCGGCGGCGGGCCGAACTACCCGAACATGTGACGGGGCCTTGCGGGGCGGGCGGCGCGAAAACGCGTCAATCGTCCGGACCCGCCGGCATTTTTGCGTCCTTGTTACGGCAAACGGGCTTTGGCTGGTTCTGGCGCAGATCAGCCTCGGGTGGCCCGACCTTTCCTCCACTCCTCGCGACATAGCTGTAAGGCCTTACCGCCGCCCCCCACGGGCGGCTCTAGCTCGTTCTCGCCAGAGGTGTATCGTCACCGCCAAGGGGGGCGACACATGGCATCTCGGTTTCGGGGCGGCCTCACGACAATTCCGCCAGTGCGCATCGCGGTGCGCCGCAGGGGGCTGGAGACGACCATCGATTGGGCGTCCCACGGTGCTGATCGGGCGTTGTCGGCGGCGAGCTTTCGAACCGTCGGCGATCCCAGCCGATCTGGCCCGTTGGCGACAGACCGCTATCTCATCCCCGGCACGCGGGTTGACTATGGGGGTGGCAGCGTCGCCGCTATGACGTCGAGCGGCCTCAGCCAGTTCAAGGATCTTCTCCTTGCGACACAGGTTCGGGAGCGTGAAATTCGCGCCGACGTCCGCCACGCTCGCTGGCAGTACGCGCTCTCGTGGGCTGCGCGCGCGCTGGCCTGGACAACGCTCGCGTCTGTAGTTTCCAAGACCGTGCGCGCAAAGGCCGAACAGGCTGTCGTTCTGCGGCGATCGGAAATCGCGACCCTTCAGAGCAACCTCGTCGCTTCGCGGATATCGATCAGCTTCTACATGGAGACCGAGGTGGCCGACCCGCACCGGCGGATGATGGACGCGTTTGATCAGTTGTCCGGCTCACGGGGATCGTGGGCACTGCAAACCTCTCAGGAGATAGATCGGGTCAAGGCGCGAAGCATGTCGGGTACGGTGGTGACGCGTCGCTCTACCCATTTGGCCAGGCGCACCGATGCCTTGGTCGATACCAACGACCTGCCCATGGCGCTTTCGATCCAGAATGGTCGATCGACCGCCTATTTCTATCCGGGCTTCGTGTTGGTGGTGAACGCCGCTCGCTCGGACTTCGCGCTCGTCGATCTCAAGGAACTCGATGTTGGCTTTGCCCTGACCCAATTCACCGAGACCGACGCTGTCCCCAGTGACGCCAGGATGGTGCGGAAAGTTTGGGCGAAGTCGAACAAAAACGGAACCCGCGATCGCCGCTTCAAGGACAATCGGGAATTACCCGTCATGCTCTACGGAGACTTGAACCTCCGATCCACCGGCGGACTGTGTGAGTCCCTTCTGTTCAGCCGCCCTGAAGCCTGCGAGGCCTTCGTCCGCGCCATCAACGATTTGAAGCGGATTCTCGCCTCCGGAGGACCGCAAGGACGGATTTCCAGCACTCCGACAGCACTTCCGAAATAGGGCGACACTCCATCTCCGACGGTGCCCGAACGTCACTCCAGCGCGGCCGTGATTGTTCAGTTCACTGAATGCATTTTCAGTCCTTCGTCGAAGGGCCGGGCCTTTGGCAGTCGATTTGAATAGACCCTGCAATAGATGAGACGCGCCCCGGCCATGCGAATTCCTTCAAGGGACCTCGATCGCGATGAGAGTCTGCTTCTCGGATTGGGGGCAACTTCCGCTCAGGGCGCCTCTCGGAAGTCTGGAACGTTGGCAATGTGACGTGATCCCATCGCTGGATAGAGGTTCGAAGCCCCAGCACAAAGCCTTTGTCCATGAACGAACAGGCGTGGAATCCAGGCCTCATCTCCCCCGCGGCTCCGAGATATCGATGAGCTTCATTGAAGGAGGCCACCACGTCGCGGTCGGGGCTCGCAAGATCATGAGGGTTGACGAGGTGGCGCGACGGCGCCGACCTGGATGAAGGCGTCGAGGGTGTTGAGTTCGTCCCAATGCTCGACGAAGCGTCCGTCCTCGACACGCCAGATGTCGATCGAGCGCATGGAAAAGGCGTTGCCCGTCGCCGGGTAGCCGAGGAAGTTCCCGGTGTGGGTCCCCTCGTAGCGGTAGCGGCCGACCACACGGGAACCGTCCGCCGAGACAAAGACGTCTTCGGCGAACGCCTTGAGGTCGGGCACGCCCGCGAGCATGGCCCGGAAGATGTCCTTGGCGCCCTCCCGGCCGGGTTCGGCGAAGGCGTTATGGTTCACATAGGTGGGCGCGACGATCTCGTCGAACCGCGAAAAGTCATGGCCGGAAACGATGTCGGCGAAGAGGTGGCCGAGTTTGGCGGCGGAATTGTCTGGCAGGATCATGGGTTTGCTCCAGTGTGAGAGGTCATGAAGGGATCAAGAGGCGCTCAGGCCGTGAGCAGCGCCGCGCTCGCGGCCAGCATGATCGCCGCCGTGGCGCCGTGGATGCCGAAGGCCGCGGCGCGGGTTCCGCCGCTGCGCAGGACGATCACCGCGTCGCCCACCGGAATGAGGGTGGCGGCGGCCATGAAGGCGCCCAGCAGGTGCGGCGCGTGGCCGACAAGCAGGATCCAGAGGAAGATCCCCGAGGCGATGTCGCGCACGCCCTTGACGTAAAGCCAGGGGTAGGGGGCGCTGGCCTGGGTCTGCGGCCCCGCTGGCTCGACCGGAACGCCGTATCCGGCGGCGGCGACCCGCGGGGCCAGAAGGAATCGAGCGCCGATCAGGATGATTCCGACGCCGACCGCGCCGGCGACGATGGAGGCGATGGTGATGAGCATGGCGGGTTCTCCTGGGCGCACTCGTAGATCTAGCGCCGCTAGAATTCATGTCAATGATAAATTCTAGCATTGACAGATTTTCGTTCGGCGGTAGAACAGACGCGTGACCGTGACAGACCGCCGCCTGCGAGAACGCGCTCAGCGCCATGATCTGATCATTGCGGCGGCGCGCGACCTCGCCGAGGCCGAGGGCTGGGAGGCCGTGACCACGCGTCGGCTGGCCGAGCTCGTGGAGTACAGCCAGCCAGTGCTCTACAGCCACTTCGACGGCAAGGACGCCATCGTGCGCGCCGTCGCGATCGGGGGCTTCGCGGACCTCGCCCGCCAACTGCGCCAGGCGCGATCCGCTTTCGATGAGCCTGGGCCGGCGTTGCGAGCGGTCTGCGGCGCCTATCTGACATTCGCCGCCGAGCGGCCGGCTCTCTATCAAGCCATGTTCATGCTGCCGACCGACGTGAAGTTCGCCAGCGAAGACACGCCGCCGCCCTTGAAGGCGGCCTTCGGTGAACTCGTCGGCGCGCTCAAGCCGTTTGGCGCCCAACCCGAGCTTCTGGCGGAAGTCACCTGGGCCGCGCTGCACGGTCTGGCGGTCCTCAGTCGTAGTGGCCGCATCCCGCCGGAACACCAGGAGGCGCGCATCGACCTGCTGGTCAACCAGCTCATCGCGGGAATGAGTTGAGATGTTTCTCGCCGAGCAGCCACGAACCAAAATCTAGAAGTTCGTCGAGCATCTGGAAGCCCAGGCGTGCGGCGCGCGCCGCGGCCTCATCAAACGTTTCGAAAGCCCGTCTTGGGGCGATTGTGCTGAAGAGGTCGGCTTTGACGATTCCCCAAATCAACCCCGCCTGGCGTCACCAGGGCACGGTCCGACCGTTGCGATCGAGGTAGCGCAGGCCGGGCGCGCCCTGCTGCGCCATGAGCACGTCGACGATCTGCGGCATGGCCTCTTCGACGCTGAACGGGGCGTTCGAGCCGCCCAACTCCGTGCGGATCCAACCGGGCGCCATCAGGACCAGCGCGCGCCCATCGTCGGCGTGCCGGCCGGCATAGCTAGACATGGCCTGGTTCAGGGCCGCCTTGCTGGCGCGGTAGACGTCGTTCACGCCATTGGCGTTGTTGGCGATGCTGCCTTGGCCGGAGGACATCACGCCGATCACGCCGCCCGGTCGGGCCAGGGCGCCGAAGGCTTCCACGGCGCGCATGACGCCAAGGACGTTGGTGACCATGACCTGGACGAATTCATCCGTCGAAACCCCGGCCATGGTGGCGCCGGGCGTCCGGTTGGCGATGCCTCCGTTGACGAAGACGATGTCGAACTGACGGCCGGCAAGGCGATCCCGCACGGCCAGGATCTGGTCGTGGTCGGTCATGTCGAGCGTCTCGATCTCGACCCGGTCTGGGCGTTCGGCCGCAAGGCTGTGCAGCGGCGTTGCGGGGGCTCGAACCGTGCCGAGCACGCGCCATCCCCGTCCCGCGAACTCCGCGGCCATCGCATGGCCCAGGCCGCGAGACGCGCCGATGATGAGGATCGAGCGGTCGGTCGGCGCCGTCATGGGGCTGCTCATGCTTCAACCTTTCATGTCTGCTGAGAAACTAGGAACTTTTGCTAGGTCTGCGCTAGGGGCGCCCACCCGCCCAATCCATCTGATGCAGGTCGCTGAGAAGGTCCGGCCCGACAGGGTCCCAACCCAACCACTGGCGGGTCAGAAGGCTTGAAGCGGCCAGATCGGCCGATGCGAGGTTCGCCAGGGCGCCGAAATAGTCAGAGGCCTCTTCCGGTGTGATCGACTCGACCGGCAGGTTCAATCCCTCGCCGATGATCGCGGCGATCTCGCGCAGCGGCACGCCTTCTTCGCCGACGGCGTGGTAGCGCGCGCCGGTCCGCCCTTCCTCCAGCGCCAGCCTGTAGAGCCGTACGGCGTCGCTGACGTGCACCGCCGACAATCGGTTCTCACCCTCTCCGACGAAGGCGACCCGACCCTTCTGTTGCGCCAACCGGATATGATGGGCGATCCGCCCCTGATGGTGGGTGTCATGCACCTGCGGCAGGCGCACCACGATCGCGCGTCCGCCCTTGGCGACCACCGCATCGGCGGCCTCTTCGGTCGCCCCACGCGGGAACTCGGCCGAGCTCATGGCGGGGTCGGTTTCCGCGGCGGGACCATCGCCCGGCGCGCGGCGGACAAGGCCTGTGCCCGAGGTGACGACGAGCGGCCGGCTGGAGCCCAGCAAGGCCTCGCCGAGCGTCTCGATGACCTTGCGGTCCGCCTCGCTGTGTTGCTTCAGCTGGCCGAAATCGTGGTTGAAGGCCGCATGGATGACGCCATCGGCGCCCTCTGCGGCCAGGCGCAGACGGTCCAGATCGTTCACGTCGCCGCGGAACACCTCGGCCCCTGCGCCGGTGAGCTGCGCCGCGCCCGGGTCCGAACGGCTGAGTCCGACGACCTGGTGCCCTGCCTTGATGAGTTCCGGAACGAGATAGGAGCCGATGAATCCGGTAGCGCCAGTCAGGAACACGCGCATCTTTGAAGGTCCTCATGAAGCCGGCGCTTGCTGGGCTCGGCCCTGTCTGGGCTTTGTTTCCAAGGTTCGCGGCAATGCGTATAAGCGGAATTCAATTCCGTTTATACGCAGGCGTCCTCCATTCGGCAAGAGACGAGGGCGTCCATTCGGTTGGGCGGCGGGGGCGCCGCCCAAGTTTCCTTTTGCGCGCGACCTGGAACGGTTCCTGCGGGCTCGCGCGCCTCGCGGACGATCAGGACCCGGTCAGCCAGGTGATCGAGGGGCTCGCCGCCATCCGTACGCTGCGACTATCGGCTCGCCTTGGCGCCGAAGCGCAGCCCGTCGACGAGCAGGGCGACCATGCGCAGGCTGTAGGCGATGCCGACCGTCTCCGCGGGTTGGCAGACATTGGCGACCGCACGCATGAGATCCTCCGCAGCGATATCCGAGCGGATATCGCCATTGGCCGCGGCGGTCTTCAGAAGCGACGCCAGGGCCGGCTCGAGTTTCGTGACGAAGTAGTCGGCGAGCGTATCGAACGCCGGATCGTCGGAATGAAGGGTGCCGGCGAGACCCCGCTTGGTCGCAATGAGTTCCACGTAGCGGTCCATCCACCTGCGTAGCGCCGCCAAGGGCGCCTCGTTCGCCGCGAGGGCCGCGGCGGCGTCGGCGCAGGTGTCAACCTCGCGCTGGAACACCGCCTTGATCAGGTCCGAGCGCCGCGGATAGTGGCGATATAGGGTTCCCACCCCGACCCCGGCCCGGTCGGCGATTTCCTTGACCGGCGCCTCGACCCCCTTGTCCTTGAACACCGCGATCGCCGCCGCAAGCACGGCGTCGATGTTGCGCAGGGCGTCCGCCCGTGGACGCCGGCGGGTGGGCGCCTCAGCGCTCAAACTCTCTGTCCCGACCTCGGGCCACGTCGGCTTCGACGCCATAGTCATCCCTTGTTTTCCGGAATCATGTTCCATATAAAGCCGGAATAGCATTCCATATAGCCGCGCAGGCTAGCACGGGGAGGGAAGACAGTGTCCATATCAGATCGTCATATCGTGATCATCGGCGGCAGTTCCGGCATCGGCCTGGCGACCGCCCGCCTTGCAGCCCAGCGGGGCGCCAGGGTGACGATCGGCGGCCGCAACCAGGCGCGGCTCGACGCCGCCGCGGCCATCGCGGGTCGCGCGACGCCAAGAACCTGGGCCAAGCCGATCTCGTCAGCTCATTCGGCGGCAAGACGATCGCCACTCTGCGTGCGGTCGGCGAGGGGTTGGCGGTCTGACGGAAAGACAGAATTCGCCGCCCGCTTCTGGCGCCGGCCGCAGAGCGAAGTCGCGGCGCCGATCCGATAGGCCAGGGATCTAATCCGCCTGTCCGGGCCGCGGCATCTGTTCTTCCGGCAGCCTGAGGGTCTCCCAGGCGGCGATCCCGCCGTAGAGTTCCTTCACCCGATAGCCGTGTTCCAGCAGGATCAGCGCCGCCGTGGTCGCCAGGCTGCACCAGGTGTCCCAGCAATAGAGGACGATCAGCTTGTCCTTGGGCAGTTCGGCCCAGCGCTCGGACACTTCGGGCTCGGGCATCCAGAGCGCTCCGGCGATCCGCTTGGCCGGCGCCGGGTGACGTTTCCTGGCGTCCACCAGGACGAAGTCCGAGCGTCCCTCTTCCCACCAGTCCTTGATGGTCATCGGGCTCACATAGGCGGCCGCCTTCGATGCAAAGAGCAGGCGGGTGAGCGCGTCTTGCGAGAGCGAATTGCCGTCCATGGCGAATTCCCATCTATGATATCAGGTTCCTGAGATTATGGGAGGAGCCTGATATTGTCGAGCGCGCCCGTCACCCGCCACCTGGCCTATATCCTCAAGCAGGCCCAACATGGACTGCGCACCCGGATGGATCGGGAGCTGCGTAAGCTGGGTCTGTCCACCGCCCAGTTTGCGGTCCTCACCACGCTGCAGGAGCTGAAGGCCGCGTCGGGCGCCGAGCTCGGGCGCCGTTGCTTTGTCACGCCGCAAACGGTGACCGGGGTGATCGCCGGCCTGGCGAAGGCCGGGCTCGTTCTGCGCTCGCCATCTGCGCGCCACGGGCGGGTCATCGAGGCGCGGCTCAGCCCGCTCGGGCATGACGTGCTGGGCCGCGCGACCGCGATCGTCTACGCCATCGAGGAGGACATGCTCTGCGACCTCTCGGCGTCCGATCGCGCGACCCTCGGCCGATTGCTGCGGCTATGCGCGCTACGGGTCGGCGTCAGATCTCCGGACCTGGACGGGGATTGAAGGCGGAAGCGGCGCTCCCGGTCCTGGCCGTCAAGAGGCTCGGCGGGGCGGGCGGTCGCCGCGCCTTGCCCTTGCCTTGTTGCGACTTGATGCTGACGCGGAAACAGCGGATTCTGTCCTGATGAAAACTTTCCGCACGGCCGCCCTGGCGGCCTTGTCCTGCGTCTCCATGCTTGCGCTCGCGGCCTGCGCGACGGCGCCCGCCGGGTCCGAGCTCGGCGCCCAGGCGACGGCGCCGCCCGCGCCGGGCGATCCGGGCACCGCCTATGGCCTGTTCCTGGCCGGCGCCGCGGCGTTCAACCAGGGCGACAAGCACGACGCGGCGGACCTCTTCGCCGGCGCCGCCAGGCAGGACCCGGATGCGCCCTTCCTGCAGGAGCGGGCCTTCACCGCCGCCCTGATCGCCGGCGACGTGCATCACGCGGCCCAGCTGGCGCCCCCGGACGGCGCCGCGGACGCCGCCATCGTGCGGCTGGGCCGGCTGACCCAGGCGGTCGACGCCCTGGCCGAGGGCAAGGGGCGCGAGGCCCGGACGGCCCTGACCAACCCGCCGATCGGCGCGCCCTTCACCACCGCCGGCGTGCTGCTGGAGCCGTGGGCCGCGGCCGCGGCGGGCGACTGGAAGACCGCCCTGGCCGTCCCGTCCCCGCGCGGCGAGCGGCTGGTCGACGAGATCACCCGGCTGGACAACGCCATGTTGCTGGAGCACCGGCGCCGCTATGCGGCGGCGGACGCGGCGTTTCGCAAGCTGCTTTCCGACGCGGACGGCTCGGGGGTCTACACCTCGGCCTACGGCGGCTTCCTCGAACGGCGCGGCCGGCGCGCGGACGCGGTCGCCCTCTACCAGGCGTCGCTGAAGGGCGACGCCTCCAACCGCTACATGCGCGAGGCCCTGGCGCGGGTCCAGGCGGGCAAGCCGGCCCCGGCCGAGCCGACCCTGGCCGAGGGCGCGGCCCAGGCGCTGCTCGGGCCCACGGTGGTGCTGCTGTCGGAAAAGCAGCCGGAACTGGGCCTGGCCTACCTGCGCCTGGTGCTGCGGCTCGATCCCAAGCGGGACGAGGCCTGGCTGCTGGTCGGCGACTCCATGGTCTCGTCCGGCGACCTCGACGCCGCGCGCGAGGCCTACAGCCATCCCCAGCCCGGCTCGCCCGACTTCATCGACGCCCGCGCGCGCCTGATCAGCACCTACGACGGCGACGCCTCGGCCAACCCCGCCGTGCTGCAGCTCGCCGAGGAGACGGTGAAGGCCTCGCCCGGCGACGACGACGCCCTGACCCTGCTGGCCGACGCCCTGCGGATCAACGAGCGCTACGGCGAGTCCGCCAAGGTGCTGGACAAGCTGATCGTCGACCAGGGCGCCAAGGCCGGCTGGCAGCTCTATTACATGCGCGGCGTGGCCCGGCAGCAGGCCGGCGACTGGCCGTCCGCCCAGGCCGACATGGAGACCGCCCTGAAGCTGGCGCCCGACGAGCCCGAGATCCTGAACTACCTCGCCTATTCATGGGTCGACCGCGGCGAGCGGCTGACCGAGGCCAAGGCGATGATCGAGAAGGCGGTCGCGGCCAAGCCGGACTCCGGCGCCATGGTCGACTCGCTCGGCTGGGTCTACTTCCGCATGGGCGACTACCCGAAGGCGGTGAACCAGCTGGAGCACGCCGCCGAACTCGATCCGGCCGACCCGGACATCAACAACCACCTGGGCGACGCCTACTGGCGCGCCGGCCGCAAGACGGAAGCCCGCTTCCAGTGGGAGCGGGTGCTGACGCTCAACCCGGACGCCAAGCTGCGCGAAGAGGTCGAGGGCAAGCTGAAGTCCGGCCTCTCGCCCGCCGGCGCCCGCGTCGCGGAGGCCTCGGCGACCGCCGCCCAATGAGTTCCACCGCCTTCGCGGCCGCCAAGGTCAACCTGTTCCTGCACGTCGGCGCGCCGACGGACGACGGCTTCCATCCCCTGTGCAGCCTGATGGCCTTCGCCGACGTGGGCGACCGGCTGACGCTGCGCGCCGGCGAGGCGCTGGGACTTTCGATCGGCGGAGCCTTCGCCGAGGGGCTGGACCCGGGCGAGGACAACTTGGTCATGCGCGCGGCCCGGGCGCTGATCGCCGAGGCGGCCGACCCGCCGCCGCCGTTCCGCCTGGCCCTGACCAAGGACCTGCCGGTGGCCTCGGGCCTGGGCGGCGGCTCCAGCGACGCGGGCGCGGCCCTGCGGCTGGTCCGGGACGCGTTCGCGCCGGAGGTGGACGATGCGCGGCTGGAGGCGATCGCCGCGGCGCTGGGCTCGGACGGGCCCGCCTGCCTGTGGGCGCGGCCGGTGCTGGCGGAGGGCAGGGGAGAGCGGTTGAGGCCGGCCCCGCACCTGCCGACGCTGGACGCGGTGCTGGTCAATCCCAAGGTCGCCTCGCCGACCGGGCCGGTCTACCGCGCCTACGACGCGGCCGGCGCGCCGGGGGCGGCGGACTGGCCGGACCTGCCGGAGGCGTTCGAGACGGCCGAGGAACTGGCCGGCTTCCTGGCCCTGTGCCGCAACGACCTCGAGGCCCCCGCCGCCGCCCTGGCGCCGGCGATCGCCGACGTGCTGGAGACCCTGCGCGGCGAGCCGGAAACGCTGCTGGCGCGGGTGTCGGGCTCGGGCGCGACCTGCTTCGCCCTCTGCGCCGGCGACATCGAGGCCGAGGGCCTGGCCGAGCGGCTGGAGCAGATGCGGCCGGGCTGGTGGGTGAAGCGCTGCCGCCTTGGCGGTCCCTGGGACTAAGAAAGTCCCCAAAACGAAACGAGGGCCCCGAAGGGCCCTCGCCATAGTCTCGATAAGCGATCCGCCGACGTGGGACCCGCCTGGGAGCGGGTCCCGTCAGCCCATAGCCTTAGCCGTGGACCACTTCGCCGTGCAGGTTGATGTCCAGGCCTTCGACCTCGACCTCTTCGCTGACGCGGATGCCGATGGTGTACTTCAGCACCAACAGGATGATGAAGGTCACCACGCCGCAGTAGACGAAGGTCGCCCCGACGTCTTCGAACTGCAGCAGCATCTGGCCGGGGTTGTGGTCGATCAGCCAGCCCTTGCCCAGCGGATTGATCGCGCTGGACGCGAACACGCCGGTCAGGATGGCGCCGAGAGCCCCGCCCACGCCGTGCACGCCCCAGCAGTCGAGCGCGTCGTCGTAGCCGAAGATCTTCTTCACGTGCACCGCCGAGGTGTAGCAGACCACGCCGGCCAGCAGGCCGATGATCAGCGCGCCCATCGGATTGACGAAGCCCGAGGCCGGGGTGATGGCCACCAGGCCGGCCACCGCGCCGGAAACCATGCCCAGGACGGACGGCTTCTTGGCGATGATCCATTCGGCGAACATCCAGGCCAGGGTCGCCGCAGCGGTCGCGATCTGGGTCGCGGCGGCCGCCATGCCGGCGTTGACGTTGGAGGTCACGGCCGAACCGGCGTTGAAGCCGAACCAGCCGACCCACAGCAGCGAGGCGCCGATGACGCTGTACGCGAGGTTGTGCGGCGCGAAGTTCTCGGTCCCGAGGCCCTTGCGCTTGCCCAGCATCAGGGCGGCCACGAGGCCCGCGGTGCCGGCGTTCAGGTGGACGACGGTGCCGCCGGCGTAGTCCAGCGCGCCCTTGGCGCCGAGCCAGCCGCCGCCCCACACCCAGTGGGCGATCGGGCAGTAGACCAGGACCAGCCACAGGCCCATGAACCACAGGAAGGCCGAGTACTTCATCCGGTCGGCCAGAGCGCCCGCGATCAGCGCCGGGGTGATGATCGCGAAGGTCATCTGGAAGAACATGTAGACGGATTCAGGGATGGTCGGCGCGAGCGAGCTCGTCGCGTTCAATCCCATCGGCGCCAGCAAGATGTACTTGAAGCCGCCGATGAAGGCGGTGTTCTTCCCGCCGTCGGTGAAGGCGATGGAGTAGCCGATGATCATCCAGAGGACGGTGATCAGGGCCGTGGCGCCGAAGCTCTGGGCCAGGGTGGCCAGGATGTTCTTCTTGCGCACCATGCCGCCGTAGAACAGCGCCAGGCCCGGGATGGTCATCATCAGGACCAGCACGGACGAGGTCAGCATCCAGGCGGTGTCGCCGGTGTCGATCTTGGGCGCGGGAGCGGCGGCCGGAGCCGCGGCGGCGGGCGCGGCGCTGGCGGCGGCCGAGGAGGCGGCGGCCGAAGAGGCCGCAGGCTCACCCGACGCCGGCGCGGTCGCCGTCGCGGGGGCTGAACTGGTGGTCTGTGCGACCGCGGGGGCGGCGAGCGGCGCCCCCATGATCGCGGCTGCGAGCAGCAGACCCGCCAACCGTTTGATTCCAAAGGTCTTCATATTCAAGTATCCCCTGTCCTGTTGATGCGGCCTAGAGCGCGGCGGAGCCGGTTTCGCCGGTGCGGATGCGCACCGCTTCCTCGACGCCGAGCACGAAAATCTTGCCGTCGCCGATCTTGCCGGTCCCCGCGGCGGCCTTGATCGCCTCGACCGCACCGGCGAGAGCGGCGTCGTCGACCACCGCCTCGAGCTTCACTTTCGGGACGAAGTTCACCTGATACTCGGCGCCCCGGTAGATTTCCGTCTGGCCTTTCTGCCGGCCGTAGCCCTTGACCTCCGACACCGTCAGCCCCTCCACGCCCGCTTTCACGAGGGCTTCGCGCACCTCGTCGAGCTTGAAGGGTTTGACGATCGCTATGATGAGTTTCATTCGCTCGCTCCCGCGCGGGGCGACCCGCCGCGCACCCCTTGTTGTGTCCCAGCCGCGACGGATGGGCTTTGAGCCCGCTCCCCAGCGACGACGGAACGCTATCTGGCGTGGCGCCCGCGGCGGCTCACGGCGCTGCAATGTGGGCCAGAATTGGCTTGCGAGGCTATTTTCTGGGCGCCGGTGCACGATATCGCCTTGAAAATGGGCGCCGGCCTGCATCCGACCCCAGGCCGCCGTGGGAAACGGACCCGCTTAACCTTGGCCGAACGCCCTTCGCGGCCGCCGGGCGCGCGTCGTCTTTGCTCGGCCGGCGCTGTCAGTCGGCGGATTGGCGGCGCGGAATATTGTCCGCGTTCTTGCGCATGTCCGCCGCCGCGGTCCGGGGCGAAGATCAGTGAGGACGCCGGCGCCGGGGCGGCGCGCCCCGCCCTTTGACTCTTCTGCCCGGGCGGGCGCCGGCGCGGGCCGATTTCTGCCGGCCGCAACCGAGGCGCGATTGCGTTGCTGGACCTGTGGGGAATAAGAGTCATCACGAAGGCGTGAGCCGACGCAACGCTTCAGGCCTTTGCGCGTAAGAGCAGCGGTGTGCGGGGCTGCGGGCCAGCCGGAAAACGAGAGGATCGAGATGCGACCCATGTCCATTGTGCTGGCGGCCGCGGTTGCGGTGTCGCTGGCGGGTGTTGCGACGGCGCAGACCGCGCCCGTGGCGGGCCCTGGCGTGACCGACCCCAGCGCGCCGCTGGGCTCGCCCGCCCACCCGATTCCGCAGAGTTCGCCGACGCCGGTCGACCAGGCCTATCGGCTGAAGGCCGGCGATCCCAACGTCGTCTCCAACGCCCCGATCCCCGACACGCCCGAAACCCGGGCGCGGGTCGGCCAGCCGATGAGCCGCACCGGCAAGCGGACCCCGGCGACCGGAAACTAAGGCCGGCCGGCGCGTCCGGCCCCCTTGATGACATGATTTGACGAACCTATGGTCCCGCCGCTTTTCGCCGCGCGCCGAGGCCGTCCGCATGATCGCTTCAGATCCGAGTTCCGCGTCGGGCCCTGGGCCGGGCCGCGGACCGGGTGTCGGGCGTTCGTGCACCGGCCGGCCGGTCCCCACCCGGCCGGTGCGGTGATGAAGCAAGCCGTCCACCGACCTGGTTAGCCTGACCCACGAGCAACCCCTCCCACGAAGCCCGACCTGTCATCCGCCGGCGACGTCGATGGCGCGCCGGTTCGGGCCGGGAAGCAGCTAAGGAACCCGTAAATGACCCGTATCCTGGCGAGCCTCGCCGCCGTCGTCGTCCTGGCCGGCCCCGCCGCCGCCTTCGCCCAGGCCGCCACTCCCGCCGCGCCGGCGGCGATTCCGCAGATCGCGCCGGCCGGCGACATCGTCGCCACCCTGACGGCCGCCGGGAACTACACCATCCTGCTGAAGGCCCTGGACGCCAGCAACCTGACCGCCGTGCTGAAGAGCGCCGGTCCGCTGACCGTGCTGGCCCCGACCGACCAGGCCTTCAACGCCCTGCCGCCCGGCCAGCTCGACAATCTGCTGAAGATCGAGAACGCCGGCCAGCTGCAGCAGCTCCTGGTCTATCACCTGATCAACGCCGCGGTTGACCCGGCCAAGATCCAGGGCGCGATCGGTCCGATCGCCGCGGTCGGCGGCGGCAACGTCCAGATCGACGGCACCGCCAACCCGATGACCATCAACGACGCCCATGTGGTCGGCGAGGCGCACGTCACCAACGGCTACATCTACGGCATCGACAAGGTGCTGACCCCGGGCTGGACCCCGCCCGCCGCGCCGGCGGCCGCGCCGGCAGCTCCCGCCGCGCCCGCGAGCCACTAGAC
>JARLIQ010000083.1 GCA_031291645.1 Caulobacteraceae bacterium
CCGGCAAGGTCCGCGCCCTGGTGGCCACCGACATCGCCGCCCGCGGCATCGACATCGACGCGGTGACCCACGTCGTGCAGTACGAACTGCCCAACGTGCCGGAAAGCTACGTCCACCGGATCGGGCGCACCGCCCGGGCCGGGGCCGACGGTTCGGCCGTGGCCTTCTGCTCGGACGACGAACGCAACCTGCTGCGCGACATCCAGAAGGTGACGCGGCAGACGATCCCGTCCTTCGACCGCCGCAACGACAAGCAGCTGGGCGCGGCCACCGCGGCCCTGCCCGATCCCGGCGGCAAGGCCGAGCGTCCCGACACCCGCGGAGCCGGCGGCGGCGGCCGTGGAAACCATCAGCCGAAGCGCAACCGCAATCACGGCGGCGGCGGCAATAGCGGCCATCGCCACGAGGGCGCTCCGGCGCGCGGCGCCGGTGGTCACGGGGGCAGCGGCGGTGGCGGCGGCGACAAGCCGGCCCAGCGTCCGGCCTTCAAGGGCCCGCAACGCGGCGGCGGACAGCAATCGTCCGGCCGCACAGGCGTCTGGTCGAACCGCTAAACAAACGGTCAGCCGACGGATTCAACGCCCACTCGCGCAAGACACCGCTCACACCCACGCTCGGTTGAGGCGTAGGCTGGTGCGGTTAATCGCGCGGGGGAGCGGTTGGACGGCACGGATCCGATCGAGGCCGACGAGGCGGACCCGTTGTCAGACGGGGCCGTTTCGCGCGTGCGCGGACACCCGCGCTTCCGCGAGGCGGCCGAGGCCTTCGCCGCGGAGGCTCTCCGGGATTTCGAGCTTCAGGACCAGGCCACACGCTGGCTGCTGAAGGACCTGGGCCGCGCCTCGCTCTATATGGCCTGCGCGATCCTCGACCTTCAGCCGCAGGGCCTGTCCGTTACGGGCCTCTGCGCCGCCGCCGTGAGCAGTGGCGTCAGCAGCCGCGGCCGTGTGCTGGCCTTCGCCCACTACGCCCTCGACACCGGGCGCCTGACCCTGCCGCCGGGGCCCGATCCGTGGGTCCGCCGGCGCCTGACGCTGGCGCCGGTGTTCATGGAGCAAATGCGTCGCCGGATGCGCGGCAGCCTGGAAAGCACCGCCCTGGTGGCGCCGGAGGTCGAGGCCGCGTTGCCGAAGCTGAAGTCCGACGCCGTGGTCAGCCAGGCGGCGGCGGCGGTGGCCCTCTTGCTCAAGGCCCGGCCTGAGCTCAACCGAAATCCCGGCGGCCCGCTGCGGCAGATCTTCATCGCCCGCGACGGCGGCATGCGGGTGCTGCAGCACCTGATGCTGCGCCAGGACCCCGGGCGCGAGCGCCTGATGCAAACCGCCCACCTCAGCCGCGCTGAGCTTTCCCGGCGCTTCGGAGTGTCGCGAACCCACATCAACCGCCTCCTCGCCGCCGGGGAACAGGCCGGAGCCCTGACCGTGACCGCCTCCGAGCATGTGGTCTTCTCCCCCGCCTTTTCGGACGAGGTGGAGGCCTATTGCGCTGGCCAGTTCCAGGTCATGCGCGTGATCGCCCAGACCCTCGGCGGGCCGCCGGGGGCCTAGTTCGCCGGGTTGTGCTTTTCGACGAAGGCGACGACAGCCTTCAGCATAGCCAGGCGGGTGGCGCCGCTCGATAGCCAGTGATCCTCGCCGTTCATCAGCACGAAGTCGGCCGGCTTGCCGGCGGCGGCCAGCGCCTTCTGCATTGCGCGGCTCTGCTCGATCGGGACGACACTGTCATCCTCGCCGTGGACGAGAAGGATCGGCGCATCGGCCTTGGCGGCCGACTTCAGCGGCGAGATGGTGTCCAGATCCAACGTCTGGGCCCCAGTCAGGCCGCGCCAGAAATCCCGGGCGCGGGTGTCGCGCGCGTCGCCCCGCTCCCGCGTCCAGATGAGCATCCGCCCCATGTCGCTCACCCCCGCGACAGAGGCGGCGCAGCGGTAGAGGCCGTGCTGCAAGGTGACACCGGCCAGCGCCGCATAGCCGCCGTAGCTTGCGCCGACGATGCAGGCGCGCTTGGGATCGACGATGCCGGCCTGGACGAGAGCGGCGAGGCCGTCGGAGATGTCGGTCTGCATCTTGCGGCCGTACTGGCCCTCGGCGGCGCGTCGGAACGCCTCGCCGTAGCCGAGCGTGCCCCGATAGTTGGGTTGGAAGACCGCATAGCCTCGCGACGCCAGGGCCTGCGCCCACCAATCGAATCCCACCCGGTCGCCGACGACGATCGGCCCCCCGTGCGGCATCACCACGACCGGCAAATTCTTGGCCTCGCGCCCCTGCGGCAAGGTCAGCACGCCCTCCATGCTGAGACCGTCAGCGGCCCTATAGGCGAACATCTGGGTCGGACCGACCTCAGCGGGCGGGACGCCCGGATGCACCTCCCCGATCGGGACCGCGCTGCGTTCGACCGCGTCAACCAGCCAGTAGCGCCCCGCATCCTGCGGCCCTTCGGTTCGGAAGATCATCTGCGCGAAGTCGTGGGAGAAGGCCTCCAGGTGAGCCTCCTCGCCGGCGAAGGCGGCGCGAGCGCCGTCGATACGCCTTTGCAAGATGGGGTCGAGGAGCTTCTGACCGGAGAGACTGTTCAGACCGACCAGCATATGGGTTTCGCGGTCGACCAGGACGCCGGCGGCGTTGTCGCCTGCGATCAGCACCGTGCCCTCGCCGCCGCCTCCGAGGTAGATTTCGCGACCCTGGACGGAGTCTTCGGTGCGTTCGGCCACGACCACGGTTCCCGGGGTCCGGCCGGGACCGAGCAGGTGGAGAGCGTCCTCCCCGGTTCGCTGGAGCACAGGGCGCTCCATCCCCGCGCCAGGATAGATCGTGTACTGCCGCCGGCCCGGGTCGTAGACCGAGTTGGCCAGCACCTCGCCGTTGGCGCCGATCAGCCAGTCGCGGATGCGCTGAGCCGACGTAGCGACCTTTTCGGCGCGGCCGGTGTCGAGGTCGATCCGATATAGATCCGGATAGATCACGCCGGCGTCCGCATGGGGCGCCACCGCCTCCCAGGTGACGCCCCCCACATAGGCGTACCATTTGCCGCCGACCTGGCGCGCGCCGTGGAAGCCCAGGACCGCATCCACAAACTGGTTGGACTTGCCGAAGATCATATAGCTGGCGCGGGTCTTCAGATTGTAGTCGATGACCCCTTCCATTTCCGTAGTCTGCAGACCGATCACCGGGCGCGAAACCGTGGCCGTCTCGGTGATCAGCACATGGTCTTCGCCGGCGAAGGTGACGCTCCGGATCTTCGCCGCGCCGAAGGCTAGGCCGCCCAGGACTTCGCCATCGGCCTTCTGGATGACGACCTTGTGGCCGTCCTTGTCGGCCATGATCACTGCGAAGCGTGCGCCGGATGGCGAGAGCGCCACATCCTCGATCGCTGGCAGTCGCCCGTAGGCGTCAAGCGGCGGCGGCGCGGCGCGCGCGACGGCCGCCGCCGCCGCCAGGGCGGCGATAGCCAACAACAAAACACGCAAGACGGAACCCCCCGGTGCGACTTGAAGCCGACAGACTAGCCCCAGATCTCCGGATCACTCAACCACTGAGTGCAAAATGCCTCGCGGCTATCGTCCGTCCACGGAGAACGCCATCAGCAGGTTGCGGCCGCCGGGGCCCATCATCACGCCCGGATAGCCGGAATGCTGGAACAGCATGCCGCCGACGATCACCGGGCCGGTGGCGTCGAGTGCGCCGCCCTTGGCCCCCTTGACGCCGTTGACGGTGTCGTAGGTCCCCGCCGCGGTGTCGAAGTCCCACACGATCGCCCCGGTCTTGACGTCATAGGCCCGCAGGTGGCCGTCGATGGCGCCGGAGAAGGCCACACCCGGGATGGCGGTCACCGGGGCCGACTGGGCTGTCACGCACCGCTGGCCCGTGGGGCACGGAAGCACCGGCGTCGGCGTCTTCCAGACCACCGCTCCGGTCGCCAGGTTCACGGCGTTGATCCCAGGGCTCCCGGCCCGTCCCCCGTCCGCGATGGCCACGTAGGCGTTGGTCCGATCGGACGCCATGCCCCACTCGACGCCGCCGGCGGCGCCGCCGCGTCCCAGCTTCACCTGCCAAAGCGTCTTGCCGCCGGCGTCCGGATCGAGGCCGTAGACCATGGCCGACTTCTGGCCGGCGATCAGGATGTCGTGCCCGTTGGCCAGCGTGCGCAACATGACCGACGAGCCGAAATCCACGTCCGGCCCGAGGGGCGTCGGACAATTCGCGGGGGCCTTGCCGGGCGGACAGCCGACCATGAAGTTATCCTTGGCGGTCAGCTGATTACGCCACTTCACCTGGCCGGTCTTGAGATCGAAGGCGATGATCGCGTCGGCGCCTTCGGTGTCGACGTCGGTGTAGCTGTCGCCGGTGGCCGCATAGAGCAGGCCGCGCTTGGGATCGATCGTGGGCGAGGACCAGATGGCCCCGCCGGCCGGTCCCGTCAGCGACTTGCCCTGCGAGACCCGGTACGCCTTGGGCTCCTGGTCCACAGAGTGGGTCTTCCAGATCACCTTGCCGCTCTCCGCGGCGAGGGCGACCACGCTGCCGCGGAAGCTGCAGCAGACGTAGTCCGGATCGTTGGTGGCGATCTCTTCGCTGGAGGAGACCGGCACGTAGAGCACACCGTCATGGAGTTTCGAGGCGCCGGTGAGCATCGAGCGCGGGTGCTGTTCCAGCTTGGTCGCCCAAATCAGCTTGCCGGTCATGGCGTCGAGCGCGAACTCGGTCGACCGGTCGTCGCCCATGAACACTGCATAGCCGCTGGGTGAGGCCGCCAGCCGCGTCACCACCGGCGCGGTGCGCACCCCGCCCTTGCCGTCATAGCGCCAGTAGGCGCAGCCGCTCTTCGCGTTCAGCGAATAGACCTTGCCGCCGTTGCTGCCGAGGAACAGCCGGTCGCCCACGGCGGTCACCTGGCTGTTCTTCGAGCCGACATAGGCGAAGGTCCACTTGACCTTGAGCTTCGGTACGTCCGCCGCCCGCAGCCCGGGCTTGGCCTGATAGCGGGTGTTGGCCGCATCCGGGCTCCAGCCGTTCCAGGCGCCGACGACATCCAGGCGGATCGGGTCGGCCTTAGGGCAGAGGTTCGGCTCGGGCCCCTCGGCCACCTTCGGCAACGGCGCCTTGCCGGTCAGATAGATCGCCACGGCCTCGATGTCGGCGTCGCTGAGACCGGCCGCCATGGGCCGCATCACGCCTCGGGTCAGCGCGTCGATCACCGGGTCTGGGCCTATGGCGCTCAGCACGTCCTTGCGCGGCGCGCGGTCGGATCCGCCGTCGTGGCAGGACGCACAGCGGCTTGTGTAGAGCTCGTAACCGTGGGTCCGGTCCCCGAGCAGCATCTTGGCGGCCGGCACGTCGTCGGCGAGCGCGAACCGGGCGCCCAGCACCATCACTCCCGCCGCCGCCATGGCGACCACGCCAATCCAGGACCTCACGAGCGCCTCCCGACATCTTCTTGTTGCAACCTGTATCTGGGCCGGCCCCGGTCCGGTCAAGGTTGCGCCGCCACCCGGGTCGTCGCCGTCGGTCGAACGCAATAGCTAGGTTGGCCTTTGGCGAACGCCATTTGCGCACTGACGGCGCGCCTACGCCCCGCCTCCGCACGCCCCGAATTGATCATTGCTCGAATATTTCATCACGAAACACTCTCGTCAGAATATGGCGAGATTACATCAACAAGCTTTGCAGTAACCAGCACCGACGCTCGTTACATGAGAGAGTCAATCTCATAAATTTTCCTGATTTTGATTCAATTATGCGTTTCAAATATTTCGTTCGTGACAGGCTCATCAGCCTTATCCGGAGAAACACCATGCGAATTGTGTTCCAACTTCTCACCGTAGCCGCCCTGACAATCGGCCTTTCCACGTCAGCGATGGCTCAGAAGCTCGACGCGAACGGGCGGTGCCATGACGCGGCCGGCAAGTTCGCGAAGGCCGAGGTCTGCGGGGCTGCGAAAGCCGCGCCGGCGAAGGCCGCGCCTGCGAAGGCGGTTGCGGCGGCGGCTCCTGCGGCCACGGCCCCCGCCAAGGCGGCGCGATGCAAGACCGCCAAGGGCAAGTTCGCCAAGTGCGGAACGCCGGGCGCGCTGCCCGCCTAGCCCCTACCACTCAAGTCGGGTCAGTTTGAGCGGACAAGAAGGGCGCTCAAAGCGAAGCGATACCCCTCGGTTCGGGCCGGTTGTGACCGTAAGGCCGCAGCCGGCCCCTGCGGAGCCCCTCGTCGCTGTTAGCTGCGGTAGTCGCCGTTGATCTCGACGTAGCGCTTGGTGAGGTCGCAGGTCCACATGCTGGCGGAGCCGCGGCCCATGCCCACGTCGACGCTGACCTCAAGCTCCTTCTTCTTCATATAGGCGCTCATCTTGGCTTCGTCGTAGGTGGGCGAGACCAGGCCGTCCTGGGCGGCGACCAGGGGGCCGAACTTCACACTGATGGAGTCGCGGTCCACCGGCTCGTCGGCGCGGCCGACCGCCATCACGATGCGACCCCAGTTGGCGTCCTCGCCGGCGAAGGCCGTCTTGACCAGCGGGCTCTCGCAGATGGTCCGGGCGATCTTGCGGGCCGAAGCGTGGCTCTCGGCGCCGGTGACGCTGACCTTGATAAACTTGGTGGCGCCCTCGCCGTCGCGGACCAGCTGCTGGGCGAGGTTCATCAGCACCTTTTCGAGCTTTTCGCGGAAGTCGGCCAAGCGGCGATCACCGGCCCGGCTGATCTTCGGCGCGCCCGACTTGCCGGTGGCGAACAGGAGGAGCGTGTCGTTGGTCGATCGGTCACCGTCCACCGTGACGGCGTTGAACGTGGTGCGCGTGTAGAGGCTGACCAGGTTCTGCAGCGCCGCGGGCGAGATCGCCGCGTCGGTGACCACGAAGGCCAGCATGGTGGCCATGTCCGGCGCGATCATGCCGGAACCCTTGCAGATGCCGCTGATCCTGACCTTCACCCCGTCGATGGTGGCGACCGCGTGGGCGCCCTTCGGGAAGGTGTCGGTGGTCATGATCGCGCGGGCGGCGTTGGCCCAGCCGTCCTCCGCCAGCCGCTGCTCGATATCCGGCAGCTTGTGGACGATCTTGGCGTCGTCCAGCAGCACCCCGATCACCCCGGTTGAGGCCACCATCACGTCGCGCTGGCGGCAGTCGAAGCGCTTGCCGGCAGCCGAGCAGACGCGGCGCACGGCGTCGGCCCCGGGGCGCCCGGTGAAGGAATTGGCGCAGCCGGCGTTGACCACCAGGGCCCGCACCCCCTCGCCCTTGGTCATCTCCAGGTGGCGCTTGCACCAGTCCACCGGCGCGGAGCCGACGCCGTGCCGGGTGAACACCCCGGCGCAGCTCGCCCCGTCGGGGAAGCTCATCACCAGCAGGTCATCTCGCTCGTGCTTGTAGAAGCCGGCCCGAGCGCTGGCCATCTGGACGCCCTTGATCGGCGGCATCCGGGGGAACGGCACAGCCAGCGGCGAGACCGGCATGGCGGACTTGTCGACCTTGGCGGGCCTGGCCCGCTTCGCAGCGGCGGGCGCCGCATCGGCGCCGCGCTTGAGACCCGCGCGCTTGATGGCGCTGGCCAGAGGGTCCAGGGCGCGCTCCAGGGTGTGGCCAACCGCCTCGACGGGGCGGCTCGCGGCCTCCAGGGCCTTGGCGGCAGGGTTGGAGGGCTTGCTCGGCTTGCGGGTCATTTCGAAGCTCCCTTGGCCGGCGGCGGCGCGGCGGGCGGAACGAGGGCGGGCGAGATCGCGGACTTGGGCGCGTCGGCTGGCGGGACCGCCTGGTTTGGCGTGTCGGTCTTGACCAGCACCTCGACCTTGGCGCGACCGCGCAGCTTCTCCAGCAGGTCACGGATCTGGTCATAGGTCAGAAAGCGCACGATCTGCGGCCGTGCGGCCTCAATGGTGATCGGCTGCTCCATCCGCCGGTCCTCCACCTTCACCAGCGCGAACCCGCCCTCGATCGCGAACGGGCCCACGACCTGCCCAGGCTTGGCGTTCTTCAGCGCCGCGTCATAGGCCTCGGGCATCACGTCGATGGTGAAATAGCCGAGATCGCCACCGTTGAACCGGGTCGCCGTGTCGATGGACTTTTCCATGGCCAGGCGCTCGAACGAAGCGCCGGCCGCCAGCAGCTTGCGGAGCGCCTCGGCCTCTGCCGCGGTCGTCGTTACGATCTGGCGGGCGTGGATCTCTTCCGAGCGTTTCGAGAGCTTGAGCTGTTCCTGGTAGAGGCCGCGCACGGCGTTGTCGTTCACCGCGTCGGCGACCACGCTCTCGACAAGCATGTCCCCCAGCACCCGGTCGCGGGCGGCGGCGACGCGACGCTGGGCCACCGGCTCCTTGTCGAGCTTGCGCCGAACAGCCTCGCCAGCCAGCAGGCGCTGGTCCACCACTTCGTCCAGCACCCGCCGGAAGAGATCGGAGGTGAGGTCTAGAGGCTCACCTTCGCCGATCAGGCCCTGGGCGACGGCCTCGCGCTTGACGTCGGAGGACCAGACGGTCTGGCCGTCGACCTTGGCCACGGCCTGGTCGCCGCGCTCCGGCGCGTGCTCGGCGCCGCCGCCCTTGCCGCAGGCGGCCAGGCCCAGCGCCACGGCCAGCGCCAACCCTGCCCAGGCGACGGTGCGGAAGGCCCGTTTCGCGGCCATGCGATCCCTCTCAAAACGGACGCCTCGACGCCCCAAGGACGCCGCCCGTCCCTAGCCATTTACATCCCGGGATGCAAAGGTTGCGCCCGACCCCGCAAGCCTCGGAAACCACGTGGCGCGGTAAGACCAATATTTGGGAGGTTCATTTAAAATGCGCGAAGCGGTCATTGTCTCCTACGCCCGCACCGGTCTGGCCAAGTCCGTCCGGGGCGGCTTCAATATCACCCCCACCGTCTCCATCGCCGCCCATTCGGTGAAGCATGCGGTCGCCAAGGCCGGCATCGAGCCGGAATCCGTCGAGGACGTGTTCCTGGGCAATGTGGCCCACGGCGGCGGCAACATGGCCCGCCAGGCGGGGCTGCTGGGCGGCCTGCCGATCACCACCTCCGGCGTGACCGTCAACCGCTTCTGCTCCTCGGGCCTGCAGACCATCGGCATGGCCGCCAACTTCGTGCGCAACGACGGCGCCAACGTGGTCGTGGCCGGCGGGGTCGAGACCATCTCCATGCCCAACATGGGCGCCGGCAAGGACAACTTCGATCCTGAGCTGACCCGGATGTACCCGGCGATCTTCATGCCGATGATCGACACCGCCGACATCGTGGCCGAGCGCTACAAGGTCAGCCGCGAAGCGCAGGACGAATATTCGCTGGAAAGCCAGCGCCGCATGGCCGCCGCCCAGCAGGCCAACAAGTTCGCCGACGAAATCGTCCCGATGAAGACCAAGATGAAAGTGGTCAACAAGGAGACGAAGGAAGAGTCGATCGTCGACTACGTGGTCAACAAGGACGAGTGCAACCGCCCCGACACCTCGCTCGAGGGCCTGCAGAAGCTGGAGCCCGTGAAGGGCCCGGGCAAGTACATCACCGCCGGCAACGCCTCGCAGCTCTCCGACGGCTCAGCCGCCGTGGTGATCATGGAGCGCAAGGAAGCCGAGCGCCGGGGCCTGGCGCCCATGGGCGTGTTCAAGGGCTGGGCGGTGGCCGGCTGCGAACCCGACGAAATGGGCATCGGCCCGGTCTTCGCGATCCCGCGCCTGCTGGAGCGCCACGGCCTGAAGATCGACGACATCGACCTGTGGGAGCTGAACGAGGCCTTCGCCTCGCAGTGCCTCTATTCCCGCGACAAGCTGGGCATCGATCCGGAGAAGTACAACGTCAACGGCGGCTCCATCGCCATCGGGCACCCCTTCGGCATGACCGGCGCGCGTCTGGCCGGCCACGTCCTGCAGGAAGGCAAGCGCCGCGGCGCCAAGAACGTGGTGGTCTCCATGTGCATCGGCGGCGGTATGGGCGCGGCGGGACTTTTCGAGGTCTGCTAGACTTCGCCGCAGAATTCGCCCCTCTGGCGAAAGATCAGGCCCTCTCCCCGCGGGAGGGCCTTTTCTCTGACTTTCAGGGGCCTCCGGGCCGCTTGCGGACCCCGCGTCGCGTTGACTTCGGGAGGGTCGCTGCTTAAGTCTCCCGCGCCCTCAAAAGAGCGAATTTTCCCGGCAGGCGACGGGCAACAGCCGCGCCCACCGCATCAACCGGACTTTCCCCTTGAGCATCTTCCAGCAGTTCTTCGGCTCCTCCAACGACCGCAAGGTCAAGTCGATGATGGCGCGGGCCGCCAAGATCAACGCGCTCGAACCGCAGATGAAGGCGCTCTCCGACGCCGACCTGCGCGCCAAGACGATCGAATTCCGCGAGCGCATCGCCAAGGGTGAGACCCTCGACAGTCTGCTGGAAGAGGCCTTTGCGGTGGTGCGCGAGGCGGCGCTTCGGGTCCTGGGACAACGGCACTACGACGTACAGCTGGTGGGCGGCATGGTGCTGCACCAGGGCGGCATCGCCGAGATGCGGACCGGCGAGGGCAAGACCCTGGTCGGCACGGCGCCGGTCTATCTGAACGCGCTCGCCGGCAAGGGCGTGCACGTGATCACGGTCAACGACTACCTGGCCCAGCGCGACGCCGAATGGATGGGCCAGATCTACCGCTTCCTGGGCATGGAGGTGGGCGTGATCGTCCACGGCCTCAGCCAGGGCCAGCGCCAGGACGCCTACAACGCCGACATCACCTACGGCACCAACAACGAGTTCGGCTTCGACTACCTGCGCGACAACCTGGTCTATGACGCCGGCGAGATGGTCCAGCGGGGCCACAACTTCGCGATCGTCGACGAGGTGGACTCCATCCTGATCGACGAGGCGCGCACGCCGCTGATCATTTCCGGCCCCACCGAGGACCGGAGCGAGTTCTACAAGACCATCGATCTGCTCGTGAAAGAGCTGATCAAGGATTCGAAGACCTACGACTTCGACGAGAAGCAGCGGCAGGTGATCCTGACCGAGGAGGGCTCGGAGAAGATCGAGGAAATCCTGATGACCGGCGGCCATCTGGCGCCGGACACCGCGGGCCTCTACGACGCCGCCAACGTCTCGGCGGTGCACCACGTGAACCAGGCGCTGCGCGCCAACGTCCTCTACCAGCTGGACAAGGACTACATCGTCCGCGCCGGCGAGGTGATCCTGATCGACGAATTCACCGGCCGCATGATGCACGGCCGGCGCCTGTCGGAAGGCCTGCACCAAGCGATCGAGGCCAAGGAAGGCGCGGTGATCCAGCCGGAAAACCAGACCCTGGCCTCGGTCACCATCCAGAACTATTTCCGCCTCTACGAAAAGCTGTCGGGGATGACCGGCACGGCGTCCACGGAGGCCCAGGAATTCCTCGACATCTACAAGATGGACGTGGCCGAAATCCCGACCAACCGGCCGGTGGTGCGGATCGACGACGACGACGAGGTCTACCGCACCTCCGCCGAGAAGCACGTGGCGATCATCAGCCTGATCGAAGACTGCTATCGCCGTGGCCAGCCGATCCTCGTGGGCACAGTCTCCATCGAGAAGTCGGAACAGCTTTCGGAGCTGCTCAAGGCCCACAAGTTCGAGATCGACGGCAAGAAGACGACCGGCATCCCGCACAGCGTGCTGAACGCCCGCTACCACGAACAGGAAGCCACCATCGTCGCCGACGCCGGCGTGCCCGGCGCGGTGACCATCGCCACCAACATGGCCGGCCGCGGCACCGACATCCAGCTCGGCGGCAACGTCGACATGAAGGTGATGGCCTGGCGCGACGAACAGCGCGCGGCCGGTGTCGAGGTAACCCCGGAAATGGCGCTGGAGCACAAGGCGCGGATCGAAGGCGAGATCGCCGACAAGAAGGCCCAGGCGCTGGCGGCCGGCGGCCTGTTCGTGCTCGGCACCGAGCGCCACGAAAGCCGCCGCATCGACAACCAGCTGCGCGGCCGCACCGGCCGTCAGGGCGACCCGGGCCACTCGAAGTTCTTCCTCTCCTGCGAGGACGACCTGCTCCGAATCTTCGCCGGCGAGCGGCTGGACTCGATCATGCGCACCTTCGGCGTCCAGGAAGGCGAGGCGATCACCCACAAGTGGCTGAACGGCGCCATCGCCACCGCCCAGCGCAAGGTCGAGCAGCGCAACTATGAGATCCGCAAGAACCTGCTGAAATACGACGACGTGGTCAACGACCAGCGCAAGGCCGTGTTCGAGCAGCGCCAGGAGTTCATGGAGGCCACCGATCTGTCGGTGATCGTCGCGGAGATGCGGCACGACACCGTCGAGGATCTGGTCCAGCGCCACCTGCCCCCCAAGGCCTATGCCGAGCAGTGGGATGTCGAGGGCCTGACCGAACGGGTCAAGGACACCCTGGGCCTCGATTTGCCGATCAAGGACTGGGCGGCCGAGGACGGCATCGCCAACGAGGAGATCCAGGAACGCATCCTGGAGGCCGCCAACACCCGCGCCCGGGAACGCGAAGAGCTGCTGGGCGCGGAACAGACCCGGGGCATGGAAAAGAGCTTCCTGCTGCAGATGATCGATCTGCAATGGCGTGAGCACCTGATGCACCTGGACCACCTGCGCAACGTCATCGGCCTGCGCGGCTATGGCCAGCGCGATCCGCTGAACGAGTACAAGACCGAGGCCTTCTCCCTGTTCGAGAAGCTGCTGGCCGACCTGCGCCTCAGCGTGACCCGCATCCTGATGACCATCGAGTTCCGCTTCGAGGAGCCGCCGCCCCCCGCCGAGGCCATCCCCACGAGCAGCCTGATCGAGGTCCACCTGGACCCCCAGACCGGCGAGAACGAGCGCGCGACCTCGATCCCCGACGGCCTGTCCTCGGAACTGCGCGAGGCCCTGCCCGCCGACTGGGAGCGCACCAGCCGCAACGCCGCCTGCCCCTGCGGCTCCGGCAAGAAGTTCAAGCACTGCCACGGGGCGCTGGTCTAGGGGCTCGCGGTCGCCGCCCCCCCTAACCCCAGCCCCCGGCCTTGGCGATCCGAACAGCCAGGGTGATGACCCGGCGGGTTTCTTCCCAGTCCACCCGCCGCAGGGCCTCATCGACGGGCTGGAAGCAGGCGGCCATGGCGTCGTCCCCGGCCACGGGCTCGCCGCCGGTCCAGCGGGCCACATAGTCCACCAGGACCCCGTGCCAGTCGGCGTCAGGCTCCAGGCTGTCGACCACATCGATCAGGCCCAGGATCTCGGCCTCGACCCCGGTCTCTTCCTTGAGTTCGCGCAGGGCCGCGGCGCGGGTGGTCTCGCCGAACTCCATGCGCCCGCCGGGAATGCTCCATTGACCCAGCCGCGGCGCCTTGCCCCTCTGGATCAGCAGCACCTCGTCCCCACGCAGGCAGACCACCCCCACGCAGGGGACGGGGCGGCGGACAGGATCGGCGCCGCTCAGCGGGGCGCCAGCAGATTGACGCTGGAGCGGACGCCCACACTGGGCAGGCCCTTCTCCAGCCAGGCGTCCGCCGCCTTTCGACCCCGCTCCTTGAGATCGACCAGGAAGCTCCACTCGGTGTTGAACTTGGAATCCATGCTCAGATCGTTCAACCAATCGTCCGCCTCCACCGCGTGGATCAGCATATTGCGATAGCGGCCGCTGGCGCTTTCCTTGAGCAGGCCTTCCTCGATCAGCTTCTGCACGAACCCCACCGCCCGCAGTTCGGAGACCAGGGACGCGTTGAAGGTGATCTCGTTCAACCGATCGATGATCTCGGAGGGGCTGCGCGGGGTCTGTTTGCGGGTGAAGGGGTTCAGGTTGACGATCAGGATGTCGTTGGGGGTCGGATCGTAGAACAGCGGCCAGAGGGCCGGATTGGCCAGATAGCCGCCGTCCCAATAGGGCTCCCCATCGATCTCCACCGCCTGATAGAGGTGCGGCAGGCAGGCCGAGGCCATGATGTGGTCGCAGGTCAGTTCGGCCGCGCGGAACACGCGGCTTTCGCTGGTGCGCACGGCGGTGGCCGAAACATAGAGGGCGATGGGCGAGCGCTCGCGGATGGCCGTGAAATCCACGCTGGCGCACAGGCTGTCGCGCAGCGGATTGATGTTGAACGGATTGAATTCATAGGGCGACTGGGTGGAGGCCCAGTTCTGGGCCAGGCGCCAGGCCGGGGTCTGCTTGAGCCAGTCTGGGCTGAACACCGAGGTCCAGACGCTGTTGTCGCCAAAGGCGTTGCGCCCGCCGCCCAGGTTCACCTCGCGCCAGAACGCGTCCAGCTTGACCCGCGCCCCGGCCGGACCGCCGGCGATCAGGCCGGCCGCCAGCACCACCGCGTTCATGGCCCCGGCGGAGGCGGCGGTGACCGCCTTGATTTCCACCCGTCCGTCCTCGAGCAGGCGGTCGATCACCCCCCACTCGAAGGCGCCGTGAGCGCCGCCACCCTGGAGCGCCAGGCTGATCGGCCGGATCGCGGGCGGCGTCTTGGCCGCCCGCTTCAGGGGATTGAACCGCATGGCCCGGGCCATCAGCGGTCGGTCACGCCGCGGTCCAGCCGCCATCCACCGACAACAGCGCGCCATTGACCGAGGCGCCCGCGTCGCTGACCAGATAGAGCAGCAGGCCCGTCAGCTGATTGAACTCGACGAACTTCTTGGTCGGTTGGGCGGCCAGGATCACGTCCTTCATCACCTGGTCGGGGGTCATGCCTCGGGCCTTGGCGGTGTCCGCGATCTGCATCTCCACCAGGGGCGTCTTCACATAGCCGGGACAGATGGCGTTGCAGGTGATCCCATGTTCCGCCAGTTCCAGGGCCGCGGTCTTGGTCAGGCCAGCGATGCCGTGCTTGGCCGCCACATAGGCCGACTTGAAGGGCGAGGCGACCAGGGCGTGGGCCGAGGCGAGATTGACGATCCGCCCGCGACCGGCGGCCTTCATGATGGGGATCGCCGCCCGGGTGGTGTGGAAGGCCGAGGACAGGTTGATGGCGATGATCTGGTCCCACTTGGCGATGGGGAAATCCTCGATCGGCGAGACGTGCTGAACTCCGGCGTTGTTGACCAGGATATCGAGGCGGCCCAGCTCCTTCTCGGCGAAGGCGATCATGTCGGCGATCTGATCGGCCTTGGTCATGTCGGCGCCGTGGTAGCGGACCGGAACCCCGGCGGTCAGCTCCAGGGCCGCACGGTCCTGCTCGATCGTCTCGGGATCGCCAAAACCGTTGAGCACGATCCCCACGCCAGCGGCGGCCAGCCCCTGCGCCAGGGCCTGACCGATGCCGCTGGTCGATCCGGTGACCACCGCGACCTGCCCTTTGAGACCATAGTCCATGTCGTGCGCTCCTTTGATCGTCGCCAACGCGGTCCGATGGAGGGCTGCGGCGTGCTCAGGCCAACGGGTGGGGCCTGCAGAAGATCCAATCGGTATCGGTGGAAAGGTCGGCCTGATAGACGTATCCCGCCGTATCGAACGCCCTCAACTGTTCGGCCCGTTCAAGACGGTGCTCGATCGCATAGCGCGCCATCAGGCCCCGGGCCTTCTTGGCGTAGAAGCTGAGGATGCGCGGCGCCTCGCCGGGGCGGATTTCCTTGAAGTGGCAGGTGATCACCGGCGCCTTGAGGGCGGCGACGTCCACCGCGCCGAAATATTCCTGACTGGCCAGATTGATCAGCGCCGGCTCCGCCTGGGTCTCCAGCACCGCGTTCAGGGTCGGCGCCACCCGCCCCTTCCAGAAGTCGTAGAGGGTCGCCCCGCGTGGGTTCTTCAGGCGGATCCCCATCTCCAGGCGATAGGGTTGGATGGCGTCCAGCGGGCGCAGCACGCCGTAGAGCCCCGACAGAATACGCAAATGATCCTGAGCCCAGCCCAGGGCCGCCTTGTCCAGGGTGCGCGCTTGCAGCCCATCATAGACGTCGCCGTCGAAGGCCATGGCCGCCTGCAGCCCTTCTTCGCAGGCCTCATCGAAGGCCTGGAAGCGCTGATAGTTGAGATCGGCCAGCTTTTCCGAGATGGACATCAGCTGTTTCAGGTCCGACCGCTTGAGCTTGCGCGTCACCTTGGCCAAGGCCGCGATGTCGTCCTTCAGCTGCGGTGTGGACAGGGGCGCGCCCGGCGCGGCGGGGGTGAAATCGAGCGATTTGGCGGGGGACAGCACGATCAGCATGGCCGACCAGATAAGCCGCGCGGCGGCCCGCCGCTAGCCCAAAGCTTGTCTGTTTCGACCTCTTTCGGCGCCGGCGCCCACAGGGCGATCCGAAGCCGCCAAATGCGCCCTCTTAGAACAGCACCCGGGGGTTCATGATGCGTCCCGGGTCCAGGGCCGCGCGGATCGCCCGCAGGGCCTCCACCTCCACCGGCGACTTGTAGAGCAGGGCCTCGGCCGACTTCATGGTCCCCAGGCCGTGCTCGGCGGAGATCGAGCCGTTCATGGACGCGACGATGTCGTGCACCCGCCGCGAGCCCGCGTCCCGCAGGTCGCTATGGGCCTCGAAGCTGACGCCCTCGGCGGCCAGCACGTCGTAGTGGACATTGCCGTCCCCCACATGGCCGAAGGCGACGATCCGCGCGCCCGGCTCCACCTCGTCCACCGCGGCGGACGCCTCGGCGATGAAATCGGCGATGCGGGAGACCGGCACCGAGACGTCGTGTTTCCAGGCCGCGCCTTCCGATTTCTGGGCGCCGGACTGATGCTCGCGCAGGGCCCAGAAGGCCTTGGCCTGGCCCTCGGTCTGGGCCACGGCGGCGTCCTGGATCAGATCATCCTCCAGGGCGCGGGCCAGGAGCCGCTCCATGGCCGCTTCCGCCGCCCCCGGCTCGCCGCTGGCGGTCTCGATCAGCACATACCAGGGGTGATGCTCGGCCAGGGGTTCGCGCTGGTCGGGGATGTTCTTGATGACGAAGCCCATGCCCCGCCGGCTGATCAGCTCGAAGGCCTCAAGGGCGCCGCCGGTCTCGACCTTGGCCCGGGCCAGGAGGGCGATGGCGTCGTGCGGGCTCTTCAGGCCGACAATGGCCACGGCCTTGGACGGCAGCACCGGATAGAGCTTGAGGCTGGCGGCGGTGATCACGCCGAGCGTCCCCTCGGCTCCGATCAAAAGTTGCTTGAGGTCATAGCCGGTATTGTCCTTGCGCAGGCGCTTGAGGCCGTTCCAGATCGCCCCATTGGGCAGCACCGCCTCGATCCCCAGCACCTGATCGCGCATGGTCCCGTAGCGCAGCACCGCCGTGCCCCCGGCGTTGGTGGAGATCAGCCCGCCGATGGTGGCCGACCCCTCCGACGCGACGCTTAAGGGAAAACGCCGGCCGACGCTTTGCGCCTCATCATGTACGAAGGCCAGGGTCGCACCGGCCTCGACCACGATCACGTCGTCGAACAGATCCCGGTCCCGCACCGCCCGCATCCGCTCCAGGGACAGCAGGATCTCGCCCTGGGGGATCTGCCCGCCCACCAGGCCGGTGTTGCCGCCCTGGGGCGTGATCGCCACCCCATGGGCCGCGCAGATTCCCACCACCGCCGAGACCTCGGCCGTGGTCCTGGGCAGGGCCAGCAGAGGGGTGGTTCCCCGCCAGCGATCGCGCCACTCCACCAGCTTGGGCGCCAGACGATCAGGATCCTGACTCCAGCCCCCCTCTCCAAGGACGGACTTGAGGTTGGAGATCACATCGGCGGGGACGGGCTTGGTCATGGGCCGCAGTTTACAATGGGCCGGCGCGTCAGGCCAGAATGGACCACGACCCACGTTCTCGATGGATAGAGCCCTACCCCACGAACCCCGCCGCCCGGCGCAGGCGGTCGTTGATGGCCTCGCCCAGGCCGTGATCAGGGATGGGAGCCACGACGATGGCCGTGGGACGGCGACGGTCGGCGGCGCGCAGATAGGCGAACAGGTTGGCCGCCGCCTGCGCCAGATCGCCTGAGGGACTGAGGTTGAAGCCCGGATCGTCCGTCACGGCGCCAAAGCCCAGCAGCACCTCTCCAGGCTTGGCCTCGATAGCGTCCAGCCGCACGGGCGCGTCAGGGGCGTAGTGCAGGGCCAGGCGTCCGGGAGAGCGGCCGGCGTCATTCTCGGCCTCGGCCAGGGGGCCGACCACCGCCTCCAGCTGAGCGCGGGTCACGCCGCCGGGCCGCAACAGCCTGACCGGACCGTCCAGCACCGCCACCACCGTCGATTCCAGACCGATGGCGCAGGCGCCCCCGTCCAGGGCCGCGGCGGCGGCGAAGCCGGTCTCGTCCACCGCGTCGGCGAAGCTGGTGGGGCTGGGACGGCCCGAGCGGTTGGCGGAGGGGGCGACCACCGGCCCGCCGAAACCGGCCAGGACCGCCTGGGCCAAGGGGTGAGCGGGCGCACGCACGGCCACGGTGTCCAGCCCCGCCCGCGCCAGGTCGCAGACCCGCTCCGGCGCCAGGATCGGCGTCACCAGGGTCAGGGGTCCCGGCCAGAAGGCCTCGGCCAAGGCGTGGGCGCGGGCGTCGAAGCGGGCAAAGGCCTGGGCCGTCTCAAGGCCAGTGACGTGGGCGATCAGGGGATTGAAGCTGGGCCGGCCCTTGGCCTGATAGATCGCGGCCACGGCAGCCGGATTGGCGGCGTCGGCGGCCAGGCCATAGACGGTTTCCGTCGGCAGGATGACGAGACGCCCGGCCCTCAGGGCGGCGACGGCGGCTTCGACGGTGTCGGGCTCGCGCGGCGGATCCTGGCCCACGCCTGTCAGCCCGCCTTTGGTGTCGGAGCGGCGCGGTCGCGCGTATGGCTCACGAGCATGAAATAGATCCTTGCGGCGCGTCCGCGCGCCTCTTGCCCTGATCTAGCCCATGTTCACCCGTGGGTGAACTCGGCTTCGATGATCAGGTGGACATCGTCCCCCACCAAGTTCAGCCAGGCCTTGGAGCCGAAATCCGACCGCTTGATGTCGGCGGTGGCGGAAAAGCCCATGCGCCGCCCGCCAATCAGGCTGGAGCCATAGCCGTTGAAGGTCACCGCAAGAACCACCGGCCGGGTCACGCCGTGAAAGGTCAGGTCCCCGGTGACGGTTCCGTGCGTGGGGTCGCTGCGCTGGATGGCGGTGGAAACGAAGGTGATCTGTGGGGCGGCGTCCGCGCCCAGGAATTCGTTGGCGAAGCGTTTGTTGAGACCCTCGTCCCCCACATCCAGGGATGCGGCGTCCGCCGTCACCTCGATCTTCGCCGCCTCGGGCTGGGCCGGATCGTAATCGAAATGGGCGTCGAGGCGATCAAGCCTGAGGGTATAGCCGGAAAAGCCCATATGGCTGACCTTAGCGATCAGGCTGGCGTGGCGCTTGTCCAGCACATAGGGGCCGGCGGGGGCGGCGGCCGGGTCCTGGTTCGGTGGTTTGATCTGGGCCTGGGCGGGGGCGCCCGACAGGAGCGCCAAGGCCGCAAGCAAGACACTGGCTGTTCTGGTTCGGATCACAATGGTCTCCCCCCAACGGGATCTGGCGCGCGGCACAGCGGAACGCTGCGGCCCGAGCGGGGGCGAAATTACGACCGCCCCGCCCCAATTACGTAACGGAACACAATTCCAGACGCCTTGGCCGGACCGACAGGAGTCCCTAGAACCCTCCTCAAACCATCGGAGCACCCCATGACCTTCCAAGCGCCCGTGCGGGACCTGCTGTTCGCCCTGACCGACGTCATCGACATCGACCGGTTGCGCGCGACCCAGGCCTTCGCCGATCTCGACCTGGAGACGGTGGCCGCGGTGCTGGAAGCCGCCGGCGCCATCGCCACGGATGTGCTCGCCCCCCTGAACCGCGCCGGCGACAAGTCTGGCGCCACCTACGCCAATGGAAAGGTCACCGCCGCCCCGGGCTTCGCCGAGGCCTACAAGACCTTCGCCGAAGGGGGCTGGAACAGTCTGGCGGCGGACCCGGACTTCGGCGGCCAGGGCCTGCCCAAGGCCCTGGAACTGGCGGTGTTCGAGATGATGCACGCCGCCAACATGGCCTTCAGCCTGTGCCCCATGCTGACCCAGGGCGCCATCGAGGCGATCCACACCCACGGCACCGAGCGGCAGAAGGCCCTCTATCTGCCCCACATGATCTCCGGCGCCTGGACCGGCGCCATGAACCTGACCGAGCCCCATTCGGGCTCCGACCTTGGAACCCTGCGCACCCGGGCCGAGCCGGACGGACAGGGCGGCTACAAGCTCTATGGCCAGAAGATCTTCATCACCTGGGGCGACCACGACTGCACCGACAATATCGTGCATCTGGTCCTGGCCCGCCTGCCGGACGCCCCCGAGGGCAGCAAGGGCATCTCCCTGTTCCTGGCCCCCAAGCGGCTGGTGAGCGATGACGGCGTCCTGGGCGCCCCCAACGACCTGCGTCCCGGCGGGATCGAGCACAAGCTGGGCATCCACGCCTCCCCCACCGGCGTCATGCTGTTCGACGGCGCCCAGGCCGAGTTGGTCGGTCAGCCGAACAAGGGTCTGGCGCACATGTTCACCATGATGAACGCCGCGCGGCTGAACGTCGGGGCCCAGGGGGTCGGCATCGCCGAGCGCGCCTATCAGCAGGCCCTGGCCTACGCCCAGGAACGCCGCCAGGGCCGTTCGGCCTGGACCCACGAGGCCTCGGCCCCGATCTTCGACCATCCGGACGTGCGGCGCACCCTGGTGGGCATGAAGGCCAAGATCGAGGCCGCCCGGGCCATCTGCCTGCTCACCGCCATCAATGCGGACCTGTCCCGTCACGCCGCCGACCCGGCCGAGCGCGCGGCCGCGGCTCTGCGCGAGGAGGTCCTGACCCCCATCGCCAAGGCCTGGTCCACCGACATCGGCGTCGAGGTCGCCAGCCAGGGAGTGCAGATCCACGGGGGCATGGGCTTCATCGAGGAGACCGGCGCGGCCCAGCATTATCGCGACGCCCGGATCGCCCCGATCTACGAGGGCGCCAACGGCATCCAGGCCATCGACCTGGCCGGACGCAAGCTGGCCATGCAAGATGGTGCGGGGATCAAGGCCCTGGTGCAGGACATGCGGGCCACCGCCGACACCCTGCTGAGCAACGACAACCCCTACGCCACAGGGGTTGGACAGCGCCTGGACTTCGCCCTGGACGCCCTGGAAGGGGCGACCGCCTGGATGAGCGAGCACCACGGGACCCCGGCGGCCCTGGCCGGCGCAACCGCCTATCTGAAGCTGGCGGGGGAAGTGATCGGCGGCTGGCTGCTGGCCAAGGGCGCCCTGAGCGCCATGGCCCGCGAAGATCAGGCCTGTGAAGACCAGGATTGGGCCAAGGGGCGCCTGGCCCTGGCCAGCTGCTACGCCGATACGGTTCTGGCCCAGGCGCCGGGGCAGGTCGCGGGCGTCACCGCCGGCGCCGACGCTCTGGAGGCGGTGACCGCCGCGGTGCTGGGGGCCTGATGCGATCCGCCGTTGCCCCCTCCACCGCTTCGCGGTCCCCCTCCCCCAGAGGGGGAGGAATTGGGTTCGGCGGTGATCTTTTCTAATTCCTCCCCCCTTGGGGGAGGGGGACCATGCGAAGCATGGTGGAGGGGGCCCGCACGCAGGATCGTTAGAGCTGCCCCAGCAGGTAGTCGGCGGAGGAGACCTTGAACTCGCCGCCCTCTTCGACATTGAGCTTTTCCACCACGCCGTCCTTGGCGATCAGGGAATAGCGCTGTGAGCGCGAGCCCATGCCGAACTTGGAGCCGTCCAGTTCCAGGCCGATGGCCCGGGTGAAGTCGCCATTGCCGTCGGCCAACAGCAGCACTTCGTCGCTGATGCCCTGATCCTTGGCCCAGGCCTTCATCACGAACACGTCGTTGACCGAGACGCAGGCGATGGTGTCGACGCCCTTGGCCTTGATCTCGGCGGCGTGCGCCTTGAAGCCCGGCAGGTGCTTGGCGGAACAGGTTGGGGTGAAGGCGCCGGGCACGGCGAACAGGGCCACGGTCTTGCCCTTGAACAGCGCATCCGAGGTCAGCGGCGCGGGGCCTTCGGCGGTAAAAGTCATAAAGGTCGCTTGCGGCAGCGTATCGCCGGCCTTGATCGTCATCGGGCGGTCTCCCTGGTCGTTGAGCGGCGGCGCCCGGATCGGGCGCCCCCCGGCAGAGATATGGGCAAGCGCGCCCACCGCCAAGGGACAGTTGAAAGACCAAGCGCCTTCAACAGATTTTCGACTCTGACGACTGGAGCCTTGAAGCGCCGCCCAGGAGGCGTCAATCATAGCGCATGCAAGGTTTCACCTCCGCGGACCCTGGAACGGAGGCCCGGTTCCTGACCGGGCGGACGCTGATCGCCATGCCCGGGATCGGCGATCCCCGGTTCGAGCGGGCGGTGATCCTGATCTGCGCCCATGACTTCGACCACGCCATGGGGCTGGTGCTGAACAACCCCCTCGATGGGGTCAGTTCGCCCGATCTGCTGGAACGGCTGGGGGTGGACGCCGCGGAGGCTCCGGAGGAGCCCGTGCTGATCGGCGGACCTGTGGAGCGCGAGCGGGGCTTTGTCCTGCACACCGACGACTATCTGAGCGCCGAGACCAGCACCCGGGTGGCCGACAGTCTGGTGCTCACCGCCACCCGCGACATCCTGGAGGCCATAGCCGACCCCCATCGCCGGCCCCGCCACGCCATCCTGGCCCTGGGCTATTCCGGGTGGGGGGCGGGCCAGCTGGAGCGGGAAATCCGGGACAATGTCTGGCTGACCTGCGATCCGGACGAGGCCCTGGTGTTCGGCCGCGACCACGAGAGCAAATGGAGCCTGGCCCTGTCGCGGCTAGGGGTGTCGGCGGATCGGCTGTCTGGCCAGGCGGGGCGCGCCTGAACCGGCGCCCTACCCCCTCAGCTTCACCGGGGCGGCGCCGTCCACATAGCTTTCGTTGAGATAGACCTCGGCCTCCTGGGCCGAGAGAGCCGGGGCGTAGCCGAAGCCCTGGCCATAGTCGCAGCCGATATCCAGCAGATAGCGGGCCATGACCGCATTCTCGACGCCCTAGGCCACCACCTCCAGGGACAGGTCCCGGCCCAGATTGACCACCGAACGCACGATCTTGGCCGAGCCTTCGTTGGAGCCCATGGTGCGCACGAAATAGCGGTCGATCTTCAGGGTGTCGAAGGGCAGACGGGTCAGGTACGACAGGGATGAGAAGCCGGTGCCGAAGTCGTCCAGGGCCAGACCCGCGCCCACCTCGCGCAGCTTGCGCAGGATGATCGCCGCCTGATCCGGATCGCGCATGATGTCGCTTTCGGTGATCTCCAGCTTCAGGGCGCCCCGGGGCAGGCCGGTCTCGGCCAGAAGCTCGCTCAGATCCCGCACCAGATGCGGCCGGTCGATCTCGCCCACCGACAGGTTGACGCTGACGCTGATCTCGCCGGCGGCCCGGTGAGCGCGGCGCCATTCGGCCAGTTGCAGGGCCGAGGCGCGCATCATATGGGCGCCCAGCTCGACCAACAGGCCCATCTCGTCGCACAGGGGCAGGAACTGATCCGGCGGGATCAGGCCACGACGGGGGTGGCGCCAGCGGGCCAGGGCCTCGAAGCCGGCGATGGCCCCGGTGCGCAGGCGCACCACGGGCTGATAATAGGGCACGATTTCGCCGCGACCAATGGCGCCGCGCAGATCCGACTCCATGGCCAGGCGCGAGAGCCCGTCGCTTTCCAGTGCCCGGCCATAGGCGGCGGCCCCGCCCCGGCCGGCGGTCTTGGCCGACTCCACGGCCAGTTCGGCCCGGCGCAGCAATTCCGCCGCCTCAGGCGCGTCCACGCCGCCCTCGGCCGCCACGGCGCCAATGGACAGGGTCGGCACGATGTCGAAGCCGGCGATCCGCAGGGGCTGTTCCAGGGCCGCGCGCATCACCTCGGCGGGGCGCTCGATATCGGAATTGGTCAGGGCGGCGAATTCGTCCTCGCCCACCCGAGCCAGCAGAGTGTCGGAGGGAAAGGCCGCCGCCAGACGCGAGCCCAGGGCCGACAGGACCAGATCCGCGCGCTCGTGGCCCAGGGCCTCGTTGAGCCGGCGCAGACGGTCCAGGTCCGCCACCACCAGGGTATAGTTGCGATTGATCTGAAGCTGCTCGCGGGCCTGGGAGATAAAGCTGCGGCGATCCAGAAGGCCGGTCAGGGCGTCCTTTTCGCTGGCGGCGAAGCGGGTTTCCGGCACGATCACGCCGGACGCGCGCACCCCGCCCTCCTCCAGCCATTCGCCGCGCCAGATGCAGGTCTCGCCGCCGCGCATGCGCACCCGGGCCATGATCTCCTGGCCGGGCTCCTGGACGGTGAGCACCCCCTCCATCAGGGCCCGATCCTGCGGCAGGCACAGGGCCAGAGCCGCCGCCGAGGCGCATTCCGGGGCGAGCGGAGACAGCCCCAGAGCCCGGGCGGCGCCCGTCAGCCTGAGGCGGTCATTATGGGGATCCCACGTCCACAGCACCACCTGGGCGGCTCCGAGAGCCTCCAGGGTCACCATGGTGTCCCAAACGAAACGGTCTTTCGACCCTAGAGCCATGTCACGCCTGCGCTGCGTTCTGCCGCATACTATGCGCTCGGCCCTCCAGACGGCGCGGAACCGCGCGCGACTAGTCCGAACAGGAGATGATCTCTCCAATTGCCGTTAATTTTCAGATAAGCGGAGGCTTTTCCCTCCAATTCGAACCCTGCTCGGAGCAGCAATCCGCGGGAGGCTTCGTTCTCCGGCAGGCAGGCGGCCTCGATACGGTGAAGGCCCAGGCGCCCCAGACCGAACCCCAGAACCGCCCGGACGGCGTTCAGGGTGTGGCCTTGGCGGGCAAAGGGCTCACCCACCCAGTAGCCCACCGTGCCCATCTGGGCCACGCCCCGCCGGACGTTGGAAAGCGTAATGCCCCCAACCAGTTCCTCGTCCTGGCGACGGAACACCAGGAAGGAGTAGCCATAGCCCAGATCCATGTCCCGCTGATAGGCGAGCAGACGGCGGCGATAGGCGCCCCGGGACAGGTCATCCACCGGCCAGGTGGGCTCCCAGGGCTGCAGGAAGGCGCGCGAGCGGCGGCGCAGGTCCGACCATGCGGCATAATCGCTGGACCGCGGCGGGCGCAGCACCACCCCGTTCGCCTCCAGCCGAAATCCGGCCTCGGGGGCCATCCAGTCCAGTAGCGCCATCGGCGTTGTCTCCCGAGCCCAGCTTAGGGGCCTTTCGCCCCGTTGAAAACACGCCGTGATCCCATCACCCGCAACGCGTGTGAGAGCTCGGCCTTTGGGGGACGGCCATAGGGGCCGTTGATAAATAAATACGTCGACTTCTTCGAACCTCTCTAACCCGCTCATCCCCGCGAAGGCGGGGATCCAGGTGAAACCCACTGAAATTCGTGGATGAATCGGGGTCCCCGCCTTCGCGGGGATGAGCGGATATGAATTCGAGCGATTTGTTTATTTCCTTGCAAGCCCTCAGCCGAACAGGGCGCTTTCGAACGCCAGCCCGGCCTTCATGGCCCGCTTGGGGCCCAGCACCGCGCCGGCGCAGACCCCGGCCTCCAGCAGCCGCCCGCCCAGCCGGGCGATATCCGCCGGCTCGACGGCGTCGATGGCCGCGGCGGTTTCATGAAGGGGCAGGATGCGGTCGAACAGCAGCACCTGGCCAGCGGCGTTCTCCGCCCGCGCCAGGGCCGATTCCCGGGCCATGAAGGTGGCCGCCTTGAGCTGGGCCTTGGCCCGGGCCAGTTCGGCGTCGTGGACGTGGTGGATAAGACCCTCGATCTGGCCGGCGCAGACCCGGGCCGCCTCGGCCGCATCCGCCGCCGCGGCCCCGGCATAGATCCCCAGGACGCCGCTGTCGGAGTGGGTGTCGGCATAGGCGTCGATGGCGTAGGCCAGCCCCCGCTGCTCGCGCACCTCCTGGAACAGGCGCGACGACATGCCCCCGCCCAGGATCTCGGCGAACAGACGCAGAGCGAAATAGTCCGGATCACGCACCCCGGGGGCGGGCAGCAGCAGGACGAGGTGCGCCTGTTCCAGGGCGCGGATCACCGGCGCCTGGCCGCCGGTGAAGGCCGGCGCGGTCCAAGGGGGCGGAGGGGTCGAGCGGGCGGGGTCGGAGAAGGTCTTCTCCACCAGTTCCAGCAGTTCGGTCTCGTCCACGGCGCCGGCGGCGCTGACCACGATGGCGTCCGGGCCATAGAGGCTGGCGTGGAAGGCGGCCAGGGTGTCGCGATGGGCGCCGGCGACACTGGCGTCGGTGCCCAGGATCGGCCGACCCAGGGCGTGGCCGGCGAAGGCCTGGGCCTGGGCCAGTTCGAACACCAGATCGTCCGGGGTGTCGGCGGCTTCGGCGATTTCCTGGGAAATCACCGGCTTTTCCTTGATCAGGTCCCCCGCATCCAGGGTCGGGCGCAGGATCAGGTCTGACAGAACCTCCAGGCCAAGCGGCAAGCCGCCCTTGAGCGCGCGCACCTGATAGCTGGTGCGCTCATGGCCGGTGGCGGCGTTGATCTGACCGCCCTCGGCCTCGATCACCTCGACGATATCGCGGGCGGAACGTGAGCCCGCGCCCTTGAACACCATGTGCTCCAGAAGATGGGCCCAGCCCGATTGCGCCTCCGTCTCCGACCGCGCGCCCCGTCCGATGGCGACGGACAGGGCCAGGGTCTCGAGTCCGGGCATGGGATCGCAGACGACGCGGACGCCGTTGGGCAGGCGATGGATGGTGGGTGTGGAGATCGCGTCAGGCTCCGGCGAAAGCGCGAATATAGGCCATCACCTGCTCGGCGTCCGCTGGCAGATGATCGATCTTCTCCTCGCGCCCCGCCAGGCCCCGACCCGCCGGCGGCATCGCCGGGGCGATCCCCGCCGCGGCCTCGACCGCCTCGGGGAACTTGGCCGGATGGGCGGTGGAGAGCACGATCATGGGGGTGGTAGGGCGCTTGGGGCCCACGCGCCCGGCCGCGGCGACGCCGACGGCGGTGTGCGGGTCGATCAGCTGGCCAGTGTCGCTATAGGTCGAGACGATCGCCCGGGCGGTATCGGCCTCACTGACCCCCGCGCCGACGAACAGTTCACGGATGGAGGCCAGGGCCTTGGGCGGAATGTCGATGGCGCCGCTCTCGGCGAAACCGCGCATGGCGCGGGAGGTCTCGATCCCCTGGCGCTCGACCACCTCGAAATAGAGGCGCTCGAAGTTGGAGGCGATCTGGATGTCCATGGCCGGGCTCTGGGTCTCCAGCACCTTGCCGCGGGCGTAGCGGCCATCCTGGATGGCCCGGGCGAGGATGTCGTTGCCGTTGGTGGCGACGACGATCCGCTCGATGGGCAGGCCCATGCGATAGGCCACATAGCCGGCGAAGGCGTCGCCGAAATTGCCGGTGGGCACGGTGAAGGACACCGGCCGGTGCGGCGCGCCCAGGGCGACCCCGGCGGTGAAGTAATAGACAACGTGGGCGGCGATCCGCGCCCTGTTGATGGAATTAACCCCGGACAGGTCCACCGCCTGGCGGAAGCCCTGGGCCTGGAACAGGGACTTCACGATGGTCTGGCAGTCGTCGAAGGTGCCGTCGATGGACAGGCAGCGGACATTGGCGTCCGTGGTCGTGGTCATGAACCGGCGCTGGACCTCGCTGATCCGGCCATTGGGGAACAGCACCACGATACGGACATTGTCCCGGCCGCGCAGAGCCTCCACCGCCGCCCCGCCGGTGTCCCCGGAGGTGGCGCAGACGATGGTCATGGTCCGCCCCTTGGCGGACAGGGCGTGTTCGTAGAGCCGCGAGAGCAGCTGCATGGCCACGTCCTTGAAGGCCAAGGTTGGGCCGTGGAACAGCTCGAGCAGCCATTGGCCGGAATCGAGCTGGGTCAGGGGCGTCACCGCCGGATGGTCGAAGGTGGCGTAGGCCTCGGTGGTGATCTGGAGCAGATCCGTGCGGCTGATGGCGTCGCCGGCGAACTTGGACAGGATATCGGCGGCCACCACGGCATAGGGCTTTCCGGCGAAACCGGCGATCTCTTCCGGTGTCAGCAGCGGCCACACGGCCGGTGAATAGAGCCCGCCGTCCGGGGCCAGACCCGAGAGCACCGCATCCAGGAAACCGATGGGCGGGCTGTCCCCGCGCGTTGAGACGTATTGCATCTAGCCTATCCGTCGCCGCCAAAGGCTGGCGAGGTAAACGCCCAGAAGCGCGGCGGCAAGTCCGAACCAGGTTACGGCGTATTCCAAATGTCGATTTGGAATATCGGTGGGTACCGGAGCGGGAATTGGGCCCGGAGCCATAGGTCCGGGCGACTCCAGCATCAGGAAGGTGGGCGCGGGATTGGTCACCCCGAGAACCCGGGCGATGGCGGGTATGTCGCGCCAATAGAACAGCCGCTGGGACGGCTCATTGTCCGGGGTGACGAAGGTCTTGCGGTCGCCCCTGCGCAGCACGCCGATGATGGGCGCCCTCAGGGTCTGGACCCCGGGGGTCAGATGGGCGGCGTCATCCTGGGCGATGAAACCACGGTCGACGAGGATACTGCCATAGGGGTGTCCGGTCAGGGCGCAGGCGGTGATGATCCGAAATCCGGCCTGGGCGTCACGCACGGCATAGACCCGCACGAAAGGGGTCTGTTCGATCAGGGGGCAATCGGCCTGGACCCGGGTGTAGTCGACATCGACCCCATCGGCGGCCCGGCGCATGGCCACCACCAGCGGCTCGGCCGGCGCCTGTTGCAGGGCGGCGATCCTGGCCAGCAGATCCTGTTTCCAGTGCAGCCGGTGGACCTGCCAGACGCCGAGACTGACCAGGAGGGCGAAGGCCAGGGCGGCGAACAGGGTCATGACCACGGGAAAGCCGGGCTTGCCGGCCGCGCCGCCCGCCGAGGCGGCTAGCCCCTCAGACTTCATCATTGCGGGCTTGGGAGGCCTTGTTGTGGAACTGCATGGCGATCATCACCCCCTTGAAGGGGCGCAGCAGCGCCAGGGTCAGGATCGCCGTGATCGGCAACCAGATCAGTAGATTGACCCAGATCGGCGGATGGATGGTGAACTCGGTGAACAGGGCGCCGAAGCTGGCGATCATGCCCACGATCAGAATGATGAACACCGCCGGCCCGTCGCCGGAGTCCGCGGCGCGCAGGTCAAGGCCGCAGGCCTCGCACCGCGCGCTCAGCTTCAGATAACCGTCGAACATGTCGCCCTCGCCACAGCGGGGGCAACGGCAGGTGATCCCTGCGACGAACGGGTTCACCTGCGCCATGGCCAGCCTATTTCAGGCCGGGAAGAATGATATAGACGAAGGCGAACAGGAACAGCCACACCACATCAACGAAGTGCCAGTACCAGGCCGCCGCCTCGAAGCCGAAGTGCTTCTGCGGGGTGAAGCCGCCGCCCATCAGCCGCAGCAGGCAGATGGTCAGGAAGATGGTCCCCACCAGCACGTGGAAGCCGTGGAAGCCCGTGGCCATGATGAAGGCGTTGCCATAGAGGGCCGAGTTCTCGGTCTCCGGCGAGAAGAACAGATGCTCGCTGAGGATGTGGTGATACTCGTAGGCCTGCACCGAGGTGAACAGCACGCCCAGCAGAACGGTCAGCAAAAGGCCGGTCTTGGCGCCCTTGCGGTCACCGGTTTGCAGGGCGTGGTGAGCCCAGGTGACCGTGGTGCCCGAAAGCAGCAGGGTCAGGGTGTTGACCAGCGGCAGGTGGAACGGCGAGACCAGCTCCACGCCCTTCGGCGGCCAGGTGGCCCAGGCGGCGGCGACGCCAGCGGTGCTATTGATGTCCGGGGTCAGGGTCCTGTGATGGTGGAACAGGGCCATCTCGAAGAAGACCCAGAACCAGGCGACGAAGAACATCACTTCCGAGGCGATGAACATCACCATGCCATAGCGCAGGCCGATGGAGACCACCGGGGTGTGGTCGCCGGCATTGGCTTCCAGGGTCACGTCCCGCCACCAGCCGGCCATAGTGTAGAGCACACCGGCCAAGCCGATCAGGAAAATCCAGATGAAATGCTTTTCAAGGCCAAACAGGCCCTTCATCCAGGTCACCCCACCAATCGCCATGACAAAGGCGAAGAACGAGCCGACCAGCGGCCAGGGGCTGGGATTGACCAGATGGTAGTCGTGCTTGACGGCGTCGTTGGCCATGTCGCTCTTGAACCTCAAAATGTCTGGTCGCGCGCCCCGGCGAACCGGCGCGGCGGTGGTTAAGTCTCTAAGCTATAACGCCGCCCCGGCCGTCCCGCCAAGGCCCTGAGCGGGCTTTGACGCGACCTTCTGAGTGGGGGATACTGATGGGTAGAAGGTATAGGACAAGGTCACGTCGCTCATCCCATTCATATCCGGGTCCTTGGCGAAACCCGGATCGACGAAATAGACCACTGGAAACTGAACGGTGGTGTGCGCGGCGATCGTCTGATCATTGAAGCAAAAGCACTGAAGCTTGCGGAAATAGGCCCCGGCCTGTAAAGGCGCGACATTATAGGCCGCCCGCCCGGTGAGGGGTTTGTCCGAATTGTTGGTCACCTTGAAGAAGGCGAGGCCCGATTCGCCGATATGGATCGACTGCTGGTTTTCCACCGGCGCGAAGCTCCAGGGCAGGTCACGGACATTGGTGTCGAAACGCACGGTCACCCGCCGCTCCAGCACCACCCGCGACGCCTTGGTCGCCGTGGGCACCGCCCCGGAAAACCCGGTCGCCTGACAAAAGGCGCGGTACAGCGGCACCGAGGCGAAGGCCGCGCCGGTCATCAGCGCGAGCACGGTCACGCAGATGAGCACCACGCGGCCATTGCGGGCCGCGGCCGGGTCAGAAGGGCGGCGCGTCGGCGACATGGCCCCCCATCCTGACAAGGGTCACCACGAACACGAGGATCACGAACACGCCCAGGGCCAGGGCGATGGCGATGCTGCGGCGGCGCCGGGCCTTGGTGGCTTCCGGGCTCTCGGGCGGATTGAAGGTCACCAGCGCAGGGCCTCCAGGCCCATCAGGCGCTCGGCCAGCAGACCGGCGAACAGCAGGAACAGGTAGAGGATAGAAAAGGCGAACAGGTTGCGGGCCGCCTTGGCGCCCAGGCGCACGTCATAGAGCCGCCCTTCCCGCTCGTCCGTGCGATCGCCGGCCTTGCTGAGCACCAGGCGCACCGCCAGCAGCAGGAACATCAGCCCGCCCAGGCCGGAAATGGCCAGATAGATCGGGCCGCCCAGGCCGGTGAAGGCCGGGGCCACCGCCACGGGGATCAGCGCCAGGCTATAGAGCAGGATCTGCAGACGGGTGGACTTGGCGCCCTTGACCACCGGCATCATCGGCACGCCGACGGCGGCGTAGTCCTCAGCGGTGTAGAGGGACAGGGCCCAGAAGTGAGGCGGGGTCCACAGGAAGATGATGGCGCACAGCAGCCAGGCGTTCAGCGGGGTCGAGCCGGTGGCGGAGGCCCAGCCGATCACCGGCGGCAGGGCGCCGGCCAGACCGCCGATGACGATGTTCTGCGGCGTCGAGCGCTTCAGCCACATCGTATAGACCACAGCGTAGAAGACGATGGTGAAGGCTAGGAGGGCGGCCGCCAGGGGATTGATGGCCAACCACATCATGCCCACCGACAGGAGGGACAGCACGATCCCCATGGCCAGGGCGTCGGCGCCCTGGACCCGGCCCATGGGCACGGGCCGGCCACGGGTGCGGCGCATGCGGGCGTCGATATCGGAATCGTACCACATATTCAGCGCGCCGGACGCCCCGGCGCCCACCGCGATACACAGGATCGCCATCACCGCCAAAACCGGATGGATCGGGGTGCGGGCGCACACCAGGCCGGTGAGGCCGGTGAACACCACGAGGGACATCACCCGCGGCTTGAGCAACGCGACATAGTCCTGCCAGCGCGCTGGCGCTGATGGGGTGGCTGTCACGGCGACGGTATCGGTCATAGGCGGTATGCGACTTTCAAATGGTTGAGGGGCGCGAACGCCGGTCCAGCGCCGCGCCCCCCTTTAGACCCTTACGCCCCAGGCTCAATGCGCATCGGCGGAAATATGCGGCGGCTCGTTGAACTGGTGGAAAGGTGGCGGAGAGGACAGGGTCCACTCCAGGGTGGTGGCGCCTTCGCCCCAGGGATTGGCCTCGGCCTTGCGGCGGCGGACGGCCGATTCCAGCAGCATCAGGAAGAACACGCCCATGGCCACCAGGGTGATGACGTAGCCGCAGGAGGACACGTAGTTCCACTTGGCGAAGGCCTGCGGGTAGTCGATGTAGCGGCGCGGCATGCCTTGCAGCCCGAGGAAGTGCTGCGGGAAGAAGATCACGTTCACGCCGATGAACATCAGCCAGAAGTGCAGAGCGCCGAGAAACTCGTTGTATTTCACGCCCCACATCTTCTCATACCAGTAGTAGAAGCCGGAGAAGATCGCGAACACGGCGCCCAGGCTGAGCACGTAGTGGAAGTGGGCGATGACGTAGTAGGTGTCGTGCAGTGAGTAGTCGATGCCGGCGTTGGCCAGCACCACCCCGGTCACGCCGCCGATGGTGAACAGGAAGATGAAGCCGATGGCGAACAGCATCGGCGTCTTGAACTCGATCGAGCCGCCCCACATGGTCGCGATCCACGAGAACACCTTGATGCCCGTGGGCACGGCGATGATCATCGTGGCGGCCACGAAATAGGCCTGCAGGTCGACCGGCATGCCCACCGCGTACATGTGGTGCGCCCACACGATGAAGCCGAGGAAGCCGATGGCGACCATGGCGTAGGCCATCGCCAGGTAGCCGAACACCGGCTTCTTGGAGAAGGTCGAGACAACGTGGCTGATGATGCCGAAGCCCGGCAGGATCAGGATGTACACTTCCGGGTGGCCGAAGAACCAGAACAGGTGCTGGAACATCAGCGGGTCGCCGCCGTTCGACGGGTCGAAGAAGTGGGTGCCGAAGTTGCGGTCGGTCAGCAGCATGGTGATCGCGCCGGCCAGGACGGGCAGCGAGAGCAGCAGCAGGAAGACGGTGACCAGGATCGACCACACGAACAGCGGCATCCGGTGCAGGGTCATGCCCGGCGCGCGCATGTTGAAGATGGTGGTGATGAAGTTGATCGCGCCCAGGATCGAGGAGGCCCCGGCCAGGTGGATCGAGAGGATCGCCAGGTCCATCGCCGGGCCCGGGTGGCCGATGGTCGAGAGCGGCGGATAGATCGTCCAGCCGCCGCCGAAGCCCTGCCCCGGCCCGCCGTCGACGAAGGTCGAGGTGAGCAGCAGGATGAAGGACGAGACCAGCAGCCAGAACGAGATGTTGTTCATCCGCGGGAAGGCCATGTCCGGCGCGCCGATCATCAGCGGCACGAACCAGTTGCCGAACCCGCCGATCATCGCCGGCATGACCATGAAGAAGATCATGATCAGGCCGTGGGCCGTGGTGATCACGTTGTAGCCGTGGTGGCCCTTGAAGAAGCCGGAATTGAAGATCCCGTGATCGGTGAAGATCTGGATGCCCGGATGGGCCAGCTCCCAGCGGATCAGGCCGGAGAAGGCGCCGCCGATGATCCCCGCGAAGATCGCGAACAGGATGTACAGCGTGCCGATGTCCTTGTGGTTGGTCGAGAACAGCCAGCGCACCAGGAACGGCGGGGTGTGGCTGTGGTCGGAGTATCCGTGGCCGTGGTCGGTGACAGAAGCGGTCGCCATGATCTTGAGCTCTCTCCGAACGGTCAGTGCTGCGCGACGGCGGCGTTCATGGCCACCTTCTGCGGCGCGGCGGGCGCGGATGACGAAGCCGGCGCGGCCGGAGCCGCCGGGGCGGCGGCCGGCGCCGGAGCGGTTCCGTCGGTCGGGGTTCCGTGCTGGGACAGCACCCAGGCGTCGAACTCGGGCTGGGTCACGACCTTGATCTCGATCGGCATGAAGGCGTGGTTGACGCCGCACAGCTGGTCGCACTGGCCGTAGTAGATGCCGGTCTTCTCGGCCTTGAACCAGGTCTCATTGACCCTGCCGGGCACCGCGTCGGTCTTCAGGCCGAAGGCCGGCAGGGCGAAGTCGTGGATCACGTCGGCGCCGGTCACCAGCACCTTGACCGTCTTGTTCACCGGCACGACCAGGGCGTTGTCCGCCGCCAGCAGGTAGGGCTCGCCGCGCGACTTGGCGTCAGCCTCGGGCAGGACGTTGGAGGTGTATTCGTCGATCTTCTGGTCCGGGTAGGCGTAGCCCCAGTACCACTGGTAGCCGGTCGCCTTCACCGTCAGGTCCGGCGTCGGCATGGTGTGGTAGTCGAACAGCAGCCGGAACGAGAAGATGGCGATGAACATCAGGATCAGCACCGGCAGGCCGGTCCACAGGACCTCGACCGTGGTGTTGTGGCTCCACTTCGCCGGCGTCGGATTGGCCCGCTTGTTGAACCGCACGATGCAGACCAGGAGCAGCGCCAGCACGAACAGGGTGATGGCGGTGATGATCGGCAGCAGGATGACGTTGTGGAAGAAGATCGCCTCGTGCTTCAGCGAGGAATAGCCCGGCTGAAGCCCGACGGCGCCGTCCACCGGCTGTCCGACGATGTCCGCGGCGTGCGCCTGGACGCTCAACCCGGCCGTCAAAGCGGCCGCCCCCACCGCCGAGATCGCGCTCCGCAGCCTTCGCATCGACAAAGCCTCAGCCCTCATTTCCTCACGATCCGTTACGCCGCCCCCCGACGCGTTAGACTGCGTCCCGATAGGCAGACTTTTTATTCGTAAAGCCTAGTGCGTCCCCACTCCCCGCCTTCGCGCGGATTGTCGCACTTGGCCTCCCGCCTTGCGGCGTGCATACGCGCTCTGTCCAACCTTGCCAAGACGATTGAAACGCGTTTGCGGGCGATGGTTTCGCCTTCGGCCCGGCATGCTTATGTTCAAGACCTGATTTCCACCATCGCGAGCGCTCCATGACCCTCCACAGCCCCGCCCCGTCGCTGCTCGAAGCCGCCGGCGTCGATGCGAATCGCGCGCAGTCGGTGCTCGAGACCGCGCTGGTCGGGGCCGACGACGGCGAGCTGTTCGTCGAGCGCTCCGAGAGCGAGGCCTTCCTGTTCGACGACGGCCGGTTGAAGTCGGCCAGCTACGATTCGATCGAGGGCTTCGGCCTGCGGGTGGTGGCGGGCGAGACCGCCGGCTACGGCCACGCCTCGGAGATCTCCGAGGCCGCCATCCGCCGCGCCGCCGACAGCGCCGCCCTGGCCAAGCGCGGCCGCGCCGGCGTCGCCGCCGAGCCGCCGCGCGCGACCAACGCCAAGCTCTACGGCGAGGAAGACCCCCTCGCCTCCCCCGCCTTCTCCGACAAGGTCGCCCTGCTGCAGGAGATCGACGCCTTCGCCCGCGCCCGCGACCCCCGCGTCGCCCAGGTCAGCGCCTCGCTGGCCGGGGAACGGCGGATGATCGAGATCCTGCGCGCCGACGGGCGGCTGCTGCGCGACGTGCGGCCCCTGGTGCGGCTGAACGTAGCGATCACCGTCGAGCGGGACGGGCGGCGCGAGACCGGCTCGTCCGGCGCCGGCGGGCGCAGCGGCTTCGACACCTGGATCACCCCCAACCGCTGGCGCGAGCAGGTGGACGAGGCCCTGCGCCAGGCCCTGGTCAACCTGGACGCCATCGCCTGCCCGGCCGGCGAGATGGACGTGGTGCTGGGCCCGGGCTGGAACGGGGTGCTGCTGCACGAGGCGGTCGGCCACGGCCTGGAGGGCGACTTCACCCGCAAGGGCGTCAGCGCCTTCTCCGGCCGGATCGGCGAGCGGGTCGCCGCGCCCGGCGTGACCATCTTCGACGACGGCTCGCTCTATGGCCGCCGCGGCTCGCTGACCATCGACGACGAAGGCACGCCCACCCAGCGGACGATCCTGATCGAGGACGGCATCCTGGTCGGCTACATGCACGACCGGATGAGCGCGCGCCTGACCGGCCAGCAGCCCACCGGCAACGGCCGGCGCCAGTCCTTCGCCCACATGCCGATGGCCCGGATGACCAACACCGGCATGCTCGGCGGCGACACCCCGCGCGAGGAGATGATCGCCTCGACCAAGCGCGGCCTCTACTGCGCCAACTTCGGCGGCGGCCAGGTGGACATCACCAACGGCAAGTTCGTCTTCCAGTGCACCGAGGCCTATCTGATCGAGGACGGCAGGATCACCACCCCGGTCAAGGGCGCGACCCTGATCGGCGACGGCCCCTCGGCCCTGACCCGGGTGACCATGATCGGCGACGACTTCGGCTTCGACCCGGGCGTCGGCGTCTGCGGCAAGGCCGGCCAGAGCGTGCCGGTCGGCGTCGGCCAGCCCTCGCTGAAGCTCACCGGCCTGACGGTCGGCGGCACGGCGGTCTAAGACCTCCTTCTCCCCTTGTGGGAGAAGGGGCGTCGCCCCCTCACCCCGCGAACGGCGGCAGGGCCAGGCCCTTTACGCCCGGCTTGAACGCCATCAGCGAACCCGACCACGGCTCCCTGGCCAGGGTCTCCGCCGACAGGGTCTCGCGCGCCGAGGTGATGTAGAGGGTGTCCAGCCCGGCCCCGCCGAACGCGCAACTCGTCGGGTTGGTCACCGGCAGCGGCACGACCTTGTCGACGCCGCCGTCCGGCGCATAGCGGACGATGCGTGATCCGCCCCACTGACAGTTCCACAGGAACCCCTCGGCGTCGACCGCCGAGCCGTCCGGCCCATAGCTCTGGCCCTGGGTGTCGGCGAACGGCTCGACCCGGCCCAGCGCCCCGGTCTCGGGGTCGATGCTGGCCATCTCCAGCGTCAGCCGCGTGGAGTCGGCGATGTAGAGCCGCCGCCCGTCCGGGCTGCACACCAGGGTGTTGGGGATGCCCATGCCGGTGATGCACCGGGTCAGGGTCCAGTCGGGATCCAGCCGGTAGAGCGCGCCTTCGAAGCGGCCGTAACTCTCGTGCATGGTGCCGAACCAGTAGCGCCCGCCCAGGTCGACATTGCCGTCATTGGGCCGGTTGTCCGGGCGGTCGGCCTCGACCTCGATCTTCAGCTCGAACGCGCCGGTGTCGGGATCGAGTACGCCCAGGCCCGGCCGCGCCGCCGCCAAGAACCCGATCCCGTTCGCCCGCGGGACCACCGAGGTGGTCTGCACCTCCAGGTCGACGCCGCCGTCGGCGCCGGTTTCCGGCTCGAACCACTCCAGCCGGCCGCCCTTGATGTCGACCCAGTAGAGCCGCCCCCGCGCGGCGTCCCACACCGGCCCCTCGCCCAGCGCGTTGGTCCGAGGGACCACGCAGACCATCTCACTCATGCGTTCTCACTCACGCGTCTTGACGCTCCAACAGAAGGACGGCGATCTCCCCGGCGCGCAGCAGCGGCAGCGGCGCGCCGGCGTGGGCCAGCATGGCGCCGCTCGCGCTCAGCGTCTCGCCGCGCGCCATGGCCGGGACGTGCTTCATCGAGGCGGGTGGGCGGCGCGGCAGGTTGAGCTGGCGAAGGCTGTAGGTGGCGTCCGCGTCCAGCCCCGCGATCCGGAGCGGCGCCAGGCCTGCGGTGCGCGGGGTCTCGACCTGGGCGGCGCAGACCAGCGCCCGGCCTTCGGCCATCGCCGCGTGGGCCATAAGGCCCGGGTCGGGATGCTCCAGCCGCACCGTCCGGCCGGCGTGCAGGACGCCGCGCCAGGCCTTGTGCAGGGCGATGGCCTCCCTGAGTTCGGCGCGCCGGCCCGGGGTGAAGCCGGTCAGGTCGGCCTCGACGCCCATATGGCCGAAGAAGGCGGTGAAGGCGCGCATCTGCAGGCTGGTGACGCGGCCGGTGGTGTGGGCCGCCTCGGGCCCCACGTGGGCGCCCATCACCTCGGGCGGGAAGAAGATGGAGAAGGCCCGCTGGATCGACTGCCGCTCGATCGGGTCGTTGCAGTCCGAGGTCCAGATCCGGTCGGTGCGCCTGAGGATCTCGTAGTCCGCCCGCCCGCCGCCGGAGGCGCAGGATTCGATCTCGACGCCGGGATGGGCCGCGCGCAGCCGGTCGATCAGGGCGTAGACCGCGAGCGTCTGGCGATGGACCGCCGCGCGCCCGCCGCTGACCGCGTGGGTCAGGTCGCGGTTCATGTCCCACTTGAGGTAGGCGATCGGGTGCTCGGCCAGCAGGGCGTCGATCTGGGCGAAGATGGCGTCCGAGACCTCCGGCCGGGTCAGATCCAGCACGTACTGGCGCCGCCCCAGCGGCTGGCGGCGGCCCTCGATCCCGAGGACCCAGTCGGGGTGGGCGCGGATCAGCTCGGACTCGGCGTTGGCCATCTCCGGCTCGACCCAGAGGCCGAACTCCATGCCCAGGCCCAGCACGTGGTCGATCAGCGGCTTGAGCCCATGCGGGTATTTCACCGGGTCGACCCGCCAGTCGCCGAGGCTGGTGGTGTCGTCGTCGCGGCCCAGGAACCAGCCGTCGTCCAGCACGAACCGCTCGATCCCGACCCCGGCGGCGAGGTCGGCCAGGCCCTGCAGCCGGGCGACGTCGTGGTCGAAATAGACCGCCTCCCAGGTGTTGTAATGCACCGGCCGGGTCTTGCCCTTGAGCCGCCCGCCCAGGATGGTGTCGCGCACGAACGGATGCAGCCGGTCGGAGAGGCCGTTCAGGCCGGCGGCCGAGCGCGCCAGGTAGAGGGCCGGCGTCGCATAGGCCTCGCCCTCGGCCAGCACGATCTCGCCCGGGCGCAGGAGTTCGCCCGCCTGGAGCTGGATGCGGCCGTCGCGCAGGCGCTCGGCGAACATCCTGTGGTCGCCGCTCCAGGCCAGGTGCAGGCCGAAGGCCTCGCCGCGCGCCTCGCCGAAGCCGGGCTCGCCGGCGACCAGGAACGGCGGGGCGTGGTGCGAGGTGCGGCCGGTGCGGTTCTCCTTGACCATCAGGCCGGTGACCAGCGTCTGGCGCACGGGGGCGAACTCGCGCGCCCAGCGGCCGTCGAACAGCATCAGCTCGGCGTGGGGCGAGGCGAAGGCGCCGGCGGCCAGCCAGTCGAGGGCGAGCGGGCCCGGCCCCAGGTTGCGGGCCTCGGCCCGGCTGGTCAGGACGCCCGTGGCGGCGTCGAGCGCGAGGGTCAGGACCACCTCGATCCCGGCCAGATCGTCCCTCAGGGTCACGGCGGCCGAGGCGCCGTCGGCGTCCACCGCGCGCACGGCCATCTGGCTGACCAGCTCGCTCTCGCCGCGCCGGGCGATCAGGGCCGGATGGCCGGTGAAGCCGTGGCCGGCCTCGGGCAGCCAGTTCAGCGCCTCGCCGTCGTCCAGGCCGCCATGCGGGACGGCCCTGTCGTCCAGCCGGCTCAGGGCCCCGAACGCCTCGGCCCCGCCGAGGTCCGGGCCCCAGTAGGCCAGCACCGGCGCGCCGACGTCCGGGATCAGGAACACCAGGCTCTCGCCGCCGCCTTCCAGTCGAAGAAATCCGCCGGCCACGTCGCCTCCCCGGGTTTGCGCGGCACAAGAGCGTGACCGCGCGGCCGAGGCAAGGGCCTCAGACCGGCAGGGCGATGGCGTGCTTGACCTCTTCCAGCACCGCATAGGTGCGGGTCTCCCGCACGCCGGGCATGCGCACCAGGATGTCGCCCAGGAAGGCGCGGTAGGCGTCCATGTCCCGCACCCGGGCCTTGATCAGATAGTCGAAGCCGCCGGCGACCATGTGGCATTCGAGGATTTCCGGCGCGAGGCGCACCGCCGCGGCGAAGCTCTCGAACACGTCGGCCGTGGTCCGGTCGAGCAGCACCTCGACGAAGATCAGAAGCCCGCGGTCGACCTTGGTCGGGTCCACCAGGGCCGCGTAGCCGGTGATCACCCCCCGCTCGCGCAGCCGCCGCACCCGGTCGAAACAGGCCGCCGGCGAGAGGTTGCAGCGCTGGGCCAGTTCGGCGTTGGTGATCCGCCCGTCGGCCTGCAGGACGCGGAGAATCCGGCGGTCTGTGTCGTCAAGAGCGGACATGCGGATCGAGAGCCTTTCGCCAAATGATCTTCGACAAATCTAGAAAAACTACGAAGCACATTCGTCGATACCTTGGATACACCGATCATATGGCGATCGGCAACGGGGATGCGGGCATGGACTGGGACGCGCTGGACGCGGGCAAGTATCGGGGCGAGGCCGAGGCGGTCGCCGCCCTTCTGGAGGCCCGCCCGCTGTCGGACGAGGAGTGCGCGGCGGTGGCCGGCGACGCCGGCGCCCTGGTGCGCACCGCCCGCCGCGCGACGCGCCGGCAGGGGGTGGTCGAAAGCTTCCTGCAGGAGTTCTCGCTCGGCACCCGCGAGGGCCTGGCGCTGATGTGCCTGGCCGAGGCCCTGCTGCGCACCCCCGACGAGGAGACGCGCGACCGGCTGATCGCCGAGAAGATCGGCTCGGCCGACTGGGCCGCGCACCTGGGCGGCTCGGACAGCCTGTTCGTCAACGCCTCGACCTGGGGCCTGATGCTGACCGGCAAGCTGGTCGACGTCGACGAGGAGGCGCGGCGCGACTTCCCGGGCTTCCTGAGGCGCCTGGCCGGCCGCATGGGCGAGCCGGTGATCCGCCGCGCGGTGGCCGCCGCCGTCGGCATCATGGGCGAGCAGTTCGTGCTCGGCCGCACGATCGAGGCGGCGCTGAAGCGGGCGCGGACCGAGGGCTTCGTCTGCTCGTTCGACATGCTGGGCGAAGGCGCGCGCACCGAGGCCGACGCCGACCGCTACGAGGCCGCCTACGCCGCCGCCATCTCGGCCATCGCCGCGAAGGCCAAGGGCGCGGGGCCGGAGGCCGGCCACGGCGTCTCGGTCAAACTCTCGGCCCTGTCGCCGCGCTATGAGGCGACCCAGGAGGCGCGGGTGTTCGAGGCCCTCTATCCGCGGCTGGTGCGGCTGGCCAGGCTGGCGGCGGACGGGGACATCAACTTCACCATCGACGCGGAGGAGGCCGACCGCCTCGTCCTGTCGCTGAAGCTGCTCGACCGGCTGGCGCGCGAGCCGGACCTGGGCGCCTGGCGCGGCTTGGGCCTCGCCGTCCAGGCCTACCAGAAGCGCAGCGCCGCGGCGATCGAGGCGGTGGCCAGGCTGGCGCAGGACAGCGGCCGGCGGCTGATGGTGCGGCTGGTCAAGGGCGCCTACTGGGACAGCGAGATCAAGCGCGCCCAGGTGGCCGGCCGGCCCGACTATCCGGTCTATACGACCAAGCCGGCGACCGACCTCAGCTACCTGGTCTGCGCCCGCGCCCTGATCGGCGCCGCGCCGCACCTCTACGGTCAGTTCGCCACCCACAACGCCCACACCCTGGCCGCCGTGCGCCGCATGGCCGCCTCGGCCGGCGTGGTGGTCGAGTTCCAGCGCCTGCACGGCATGGGCGAGGCGCTCTACCAGGCCGCGGCGGCGACGGACCCGGACCTGCGCCTTCGCGCCTACGCCCCCGTCGGCGGCCACGAGGACCTGCTGCCCTACCTGGTCCGGCGGCTGCTGGAAAACGGGGCTAACACCTCCTTCGTCCACGCCCTGCTGGACGAGGCGACGCCGGTCGAGGCTGTGGTGGCCGACCCGATCGCCGCGGTCGAGCGCCAGCCCGGCCCGCACCCGAAGATCCCCCGCCCCGCCGACCTCTACGGCGAAGCGCGGCGCAACTCGGCGGGCGTGGACCTGTCGGTGGCCAGCGAGCGCGAGCGCCTGGCCAGGGCCTGCGCCGCGCTGGCGCCGCTGCAGGCCGGACCGATCGTCGGCGGCAAGCCCGGCCCCGGCGAGGCCCTCCCGGTGACCAGCCCGGCCGAGCGGACCCGCGTGGTCGGCCAGGTCGTCGAGGCCTCGGCCGCCGACATCGACGAGGCGTTCCGCCTGGCCCGGGCGGCGCAAGGCGCCTGGGACGCGGGCGGCGGGGCGGCCCGAGCCGTCACCCTGCGCGCCATGGCCGACGCCCTGGAGGCCGACCGCGACCGGCTGATCGCCATCCTGTCGCGCGAGGCCGGCAAGACCCTGCCCGACGCCGTCGCCGAGGTGCGCGAGGCGGCCGACTTCTGCCGCTACTACGCCCACCTCGCCGAGACCCGGTTCGGCGCCCCGGAGGTGCTGGCCGGCCCGGTGGGCGAGACCAACACCCTGGCCCTGCGCGGCCGCGGCGTCTTCGCCTGCATCAGCCCGTGGAACTTCCCGCTCGCCATCTTCACCGGCCAGATCGCTGCGGCGCTGGCCGCCGGCAACGCCGTCCTGGCCAAGCCGGCCGAGCAGACCCCGCTGGTCGCCGCCGCGGCGGTGGGCCTGTTCCACGGCGCGGGGCTCGATCCGCGCCTGCTGGCCCTGCTGCCCGGGCCCGGCGAGAGCGTCGGCGCGGGCCTGGTCGCCCATCCCGGCCTGGACGGCGTGGCCTTCACCGGCGGCACCGAGACGGCCTGGGCCATCAACCGCGCCCTCGCCGCCCGCAACGGGCCGATCATCCCCTTCATCGCCGAGACCGGCGGGCTGAACGCCATGTTCGTCGACACCACCGCCCTGCGCGAGCAGGTGATCGACGACGTGATCCTCTCGGCCTTCGGCTCGGCCGGCCAGCGCTGCTCGGCGCTGCGCATCCTGTTCCTGCCCAACGAGACGGCGGACGGGCTGATCGAGGGCCTGTCGGGCGCCATGGACGCCCTGACGCTGGGCGATCCGGCCGAGCCCACGAGCGACATCGGCCCCCTGATCGACGAGGCGGCGCGCGAGCTCCTAGCGCGCCACCTGGACCGGCTGGGCCGCGAGGCCAAGGTGCTGCGCCAGCTGCCCGCGCCCGCCGGCGGCGTCTTCTTCGGCCCGGTGCTGGCCGAGATCCCCTCGGCCGGATTCCTGGAGCGCGAGGTGTTCGGCCCGATCCTGCACGTGGTCCGCTACGACCCGGCCAGGCTGGAGGCGGCGGCCGGCCCGCTGGCCGCACGCGGCTACGGCCTGACGCTGGGCGTGCACAGCCGGCTGGAGCGCTTCGCCGAAGAGGTGCGCGGCGCGGTCCCGGCCGGCAACGCCTACGTCAACCGCTCGATCATCGGCGCGGTCGTGGGGGTCCAGCCGTTCGGCGGCGAGGGCCTGTCGGGCACCGGGCCCAAGGCCGGCGGCCCCAACGCCCTGACCCGCTATGCGGTCGAGCGGGCGGTCAGCATCAACATCACCGCCCAGGGGGGCGACCCGGCCCTGCTCAACCTGTCGAGCTGACGCGGGCCGGGCCGGCTTCAGCCGGCGCCCCGGCCGGGCCCAGAAAAACTGCAGAGACATAATTCCGATTAAGTCGATAGGTGATTGGCGACGCTATTCCCCGGGTGTCAAACGGGAGTTGACGATGACCAAACGCAAGATCCGCCTCGGCGCCTTCATCCACTCGGTCGGCCATCACCTGGCCGCCTGGCGCCACCCCGACGTCGATCCCGCCGACCTGATCCGGTTCGAGCACTACAAGCGGATCACCCTGGCCGCCGAGGGCGCGGGGTTCGACGCGGTGTTCTTCGCCGACAACGTCGCCCTGGCCGGCGGGTCGCTGGAACAGTCGAGCCGCGCGCCGCAGGTCTACTACTGGGAGCCGTTGACGCTGCTGGCCGCGCTCGCGCCCCTGACCGAGCGGATCGGACTGATCGCCACCGTCTCGTCGACCTACATGCCGCCCTATCACCTGGCGCGGAAGTTCGCCTCGCTGGACCATCTCAGCGGCGGCCGGGCGGGCTGGAACCTGGTGACCTCCGGCTCGGACGCGGAGGCGCGGAACTTCGGCCTGGACCACCAGCTCGGCCACGCGGACCGCTACGACCGGGCCGCCGAATACGTCGAGGTGGTCAAGGGCCTCTGGGACACCTGGGACGACGACGCCTTCCTGTTCGACAAGGAGGCCCAGCGCTTCTTCGACCCGGCCAAGGTCCGCCGCCTCGACCACCTGGGCAAGCACTACGCCGTGCGCGGGCCGCTGCAGTCGGCGCGGCCGATCCAGGGCCATCCGGTGATCGTCCAGGCCGGCTCCTCCGACGACGGACGGGCCCTGGCCGCAGCCTCGGCCGAGGTGGTGTTCACCGCCCAGCAGAGCCTGGACGAAGCCCAGGCCTTCTATTCGGACCTCAAGGGCCAGGCCGCCCGGCTGGGCCGCACGCCCGACTCCATCCTGGTGATGCCGGGGATCATGCCCTTCGTCGCCGCCACGGAAGCGGAAGCCTGGGCCAAGCACGATCAGTTGCAGGACCTGGTCGAACCGCGCCGCGGCCTCGGCCTGCTGTCGGCCTTCCTGGGCTGGGACGCCACCGGGCTCGACCTCGACGGCCCCCTGCCCGACCTGCCGCCGACCGAAGGCTGGCAGAGCCGGCAGAAGCTGTTCGCGGACCTGGCGCGGCGCGAGAACCTGACCGTCCGCCAACTGATGAACCGGATCGTCCCGGCCCGCGGACACAAGGTGGTGGTCGGCACGCCGGTCCAGGTGGCGGACCTGATGGAGGAATGGTTCGAGGGCGGCGCGGCCGACGGCTTCAACGTCCTGGCGCCGACCCTGCCCGGAGACCTGGAGGCCTTCATCGCCCTGGTCCTGCCGGAGCTGCGCCGGCGCGGCCTGTTCAGGGACGGCTACGACGGCGCGACCCTGCGCGAGCATCTCGGCCTGCGCCGGCCGGTCCGCCAGCCCGACGCCGCGCTCGCCCCCGTCGGCGCCGAGGGACGCTAGGAAACGGGTTTATGTAAGTTGCTTCAAGTCCGCCCGTCCCGGACTGACCCCACCTCTACGCGGACCGGGCCTCAAGGAACTGCTGGATGTTGGCGGTGACCTGGTCGGCCAGGGTCTGCATGGCCGCGGCGCTGGCCCAGGCCACGTGGGGGGTGACGATGACGTCCGGGCGGGCGACCAGGCGCAGGATCGGCGCGCCCGCGGGCGGCGGCTCGGCCAGGGTCACGTCGAGGCCGGCGCCGGCGACGATCCCGGCCTCCAGGGCCGCCTCCAGCGCCGCCTCGTCGACCAGGGCGCCGCGGGCGGTGTTGATCACGACCATCCCCGGCTTCATCGCCGCGAACGCCCGCGCGTCCAGCAGCCCCCGCGTCTCGGCGGTCAGCGGGCAGTGCAGGCTGATGACGTCGCAGCTGGCCAGCACCGCCTCGAACGGCAGCCGGCCCGGCCGGGCCGGCGCGCCCCGTCGCTCGGCGGACACCACCTCCATGCCGAAGGCCCGCGCCCGCTCGGCCAAGGCGCCGGCGATGGCGCCCGATCCGATCAGGCCGAGGCGCAGGCCGGCGAGGTCGCGGATCGGCGCGGGAAAGACACAGAACTGGCCGCTCTCGCTCCAGGTCCCGTCCAGCACCGCGGCGCGATGGGGCTCCAGCCGCCGGGCGAGCGCCAGCATCAGCATCATGGCGTGCTCGGCCACCGAGGTCGTGCCGTAGCCGACCACGTTCCGGACCAGGACCCCGCGTTCGGCGGCCGCGGCCACGTCGACGTTGTCCATGCCGGTGGCGGCGACGGCGATCAGGCCGAGCCGGGGCGCGGCCGCCAGGGCCTCGGCCCGGACCTCCGCCTTGTTGGTGACCACCACGGTGGCGTCCGCGATCCGTCCGGCGACCTCGGACAGCGGCGTGCGCGGATATTCGACCCAGCGGTGGGGCGCGGCGGGCGGGCGGATCACGATGTGGCCGGGGAAGCCGTCCCGGTCCAGAACAACGATCAGCGGCTCGTCCGAGGCCATCGGCGCAGCTCCCCCTGGCGCCGGCCCCAGGCGCCGGCGGGCGCCGATCTAACATCATCCGCCGGCCCCGCGCGAGGGCGCGCGCCTGAGGTTTTCGCCTCAATATGCGGGTCGGACGGCGTATTTTCACGAAGAGTTAGAAGCTGGATGGTCAACGTCCCGCCCCGGGGTCGATCGGGTGGAACCATGCCTGAGGAATACAGTTCGGGAGCGACGGGAAGGGGCGCGAGGCAGACGCTGACCACCTTTCTCGTCACCCAGAACCTCCGCTACTGGCTGGTGCTGAGCTGGAGCTTCGGCCTGGCCTACGCGGCCGGCTGGCGACTGGCGGCGCTCTGGGGCGGCGCCGCGGCGGTGGCCGCCGTGATCGGCAGCGAGGCCGAGCGCCGCGCGATCCGCTCGGGCGCGCGCAACGTCGACGCCCTGCTCGCCGTCTCGGTCGCCGGCGGCAGCGCGCTCTGGGCCATCGCCCCGCTGCTAGCCTGGAGCCACGGCGGCGAGAGCGGGCGGCTGATCGCCGTGAGCCTGCTGATGGCCGGCTTCCTCGCCGTGCTCATGCGCTTCAGCCACAGGCTGGGCCACGCCGCCTTCGCGGCCAGTCCCTACGCGGCCGTCGCCGTCTGGTTCGCCCTCTCCCTGCACGACCGGAGCGAGTTCTGGACCTTCGCCCTGTGCATCGTGATCCTGGCCGGGGCCATCGCGGCCAACGTGCTGTCCGGCCGCGTCCACTATGGCCAGATCCAGCGCTACCAGGACAAGCAGGCCCGGCTGATCGGCGAGCTGGAGGAGGCGCGCGACGTGGCCGACGCCGCCAACGCCGCCAAGTCGGCCTTCCTGGCGATGATCAGCCACGAGCTGCGCACGCCGATGAACGGGGTGCTGGGCGCGGCCCAGCTCCTGGACAGCGACGCCCTGACGCCGGCCCAGAGGCGCTACGTCGAGATCATCCGCACCTCGGGCGACTCCCTGCTGACCCTGCTGAACGACATCCTCGACTTCGCCAAGATCGAGGCCGGGCGGGTCGACCTGGAGGCGATCGAGTTCGACCTGCCCGACCTGGCCGAGCGGGTCGGGGCGGTCTGGTCCGCGCGCGCCGAGAGCAAGGGGCTGGACTACGCCGTCGAGATCGACGCCGGCGCCCCGGCGCTGGCGGTGGGCGATCCGACCCGGCTGGCCCAGGTGATGCACAACCTGCTGTCCAACGCGACCAAGTTCACCGACCAGGGGCGCGTAGCCCTGTCGCTGCGGTCCGAGCGGCTGGCCGCCGACCGGGCGCGGATCACCATCGCGGTCAGCGACACCGGCCTCGGCATCTCGCCCGAGGACCGCGCCCGCCTGTTCCAGCCCTTCTCCCAGCTCGATTCCTCCAGCACCCGGCGGTTCGGCGGCACCGGCCTGGGCCTGGCCATCTCGCGGCGGCTGGCCGAACTGATCGGCGGCGTGCTCGACGTCGAGTCCGAGCCCGGCCGCGGCTCGACCTTCACCCTGACGTTCGAGACCGAGGTCGCGTCCTGGACGGCGGTCGCCGGCGCCGCCGCCCCGGCCGCCGCCGCGGAGGCGCCGATCGCCCCGATGCGGGTGCTGGTGGTCGAGGACCACGCCATCAACCGCCAAATCCTGCAGCTGTGGCTGGCGGCCGAGGGCCATGTGCTGGCCTGCGCCGAGAACGGCCAGGTGGCGCTGGACCTGTGCGCCGGCCAGGCGTTCGACATCATCCTGATGGACGTGAACATGCCGGTGATGGACGGGCTGAGCGCGGTGCGCCGGCTGCGCCAGGGCGACGGGGTCAACGCCAGGACCACCGTGGTCATGCTCAGCGCCTCGGCGCGGGCCGAGGACCACGAGGCCGGCTATCAGGCCGGGGCCAACGCCTACCTGACCAAGCCGATCGACTTCGCCGCCCTGCGCGCCGCGCTCGCCGCCGCCGCGGCCGGCCAGGACGCGATCGCCGAAGGCCGCACCAGCGCGGCCTGACGGCCTGCCGGCCGCCCGCTCCGTCTGATAAGCTCCCGCGGCTGCGCGCAAGGAGTTCCGCATGAGACGTCCCCTGCCCGAGACCGGCGCCGACTGGTCCGACCTGAAGACCCGGATGCTGGACTACGCCGGCGGCGACGTGCGCTGGCGCGAGGGCAAGACGGCCGTCTACGTGTTCAACGCCGGCCCCGAGGTCGAGCGGGTGCAGAAGGAGGCCTACGTCCTCTTCATGTCCGAGAACGGCCTCGGCCCGATGGCCTTCCCCAGCCTCAAGCGGATGGAGGAGGAGGTCGTCGGCTTCGGCCTGTCGCTGCTGCACGGGCCCGACGAGGCGGTCGGGTCGATCACCTCGGGCGGCACCGATTCCATCACCATGGCGATGAAGGCGGCCCGCGACTACGCCCGCAAGGCCAAGGGGGTGAAGGGTCCGCTGAACATCGTCCTGCCGCGCTCGGCCCATCCGGCCTTCGACAAGGCTGCGGCGGTGATGGAGATCGAGGTCCGCCGCACGCCCCTGAAGGACTTCCTGGCCGACCCTGAGGCGATGGCCGCGGCGGCGGACGCCGCGACGGTGATGATCGTCGGCTCGGCGCCCTGCTTTCCCTTTGGCCTGATCGACCCGATCGGGGCGCTGTCGCAGCTGGCCCTGTCGCGCGACCTCTGGCTGCACGTCGACGCCTGCGTGGGCGGCTACATCGCCCCCTTCGTGCGGATGAACGGCGGCGACGTCCCGCCGTTCGATTTCGAGCTGGCCGGCGTGCGCTCGATGTCGGCCGACCTGCACAAGTACGGCTACTGCGCCAAGGGCGCCTCGACCGTCTTCTTCCGCTCGGCCGAGTTGCAGAGCTTCATGATCTTCGACATGAGCGACTGGCCCGGCGGGCGGATGGTCACCCCGACCCTCGCCGGCACCCGGCCGGGCGGCGCCATCTCGGCGGCCTGGGCGGTGATGAACTTTCTGGGCGTCGAGGGCTACCGCGCCAAACAGGGCCTGGTCACCCGGACCCGCGAGCGGATCGAGGCGGGGGTCAGGGCGCTGGGCTTCACCGTGCTGGGCGCGCCGCAGCTGGGCTTGGTGGCGTTCAGCCGCGACGACGTGAACTGCCTGGCGGTCTGGGCCAAGCTGCGCGAGCGCGGCTGGTTCACCAGCATGACCACCGAGCCGGCGGGCCTGCACCTGATGCTTTCGCCCTTCCACGCCGAGGTGGCCGACACCTACCTTGCGGACCTCGCCTGGGCGTTGAGCGCGGTCACCGGCCAGACCGCGCCGGTCGCCGTCGAGGCGCGCTACTCCTGATCCGGCCGGGGCCGGTTGCGAGCCTCTTGCAAACGGGGGCCGCCGCGTGGGCGGAATGGCGAAATCTTGTTCGAATAAGCGCGGAATGTGTCGCAACCCATGGACGCCAGCTACGTTTTAACACAGCATGGCAATGTTCTTGCAGAGCCATGGCAGGGTAACTCTATCCGGGGAGGGTTAGATGAGCTGTACGCCAGAGTGGATGCACGGTGGCGAGGCCGACTCGAAGCCCACTGATGCGCCCAGTATCTCGATACTGACCGTCATCGGCTGGATCGCCGCGATCGCGGTGACCGCCGACCTTCTGTTCGTGGCCCAGCGCTTCCTGGGTTAGCGCTCGAGCAAGGGTCGCCGCCGGTCGGGGGGCCGGCGGCGGCTTTCGCTTTCCTTATGATCAGGCGCTCTTTTTGCGGTCAGGCGCCTTCGCGGCCGACGATGGCCACCGAGCAGACGTTGGACGCGGGCGAGCCGCCCAGGTTGTGGGTCATGCCCAGCACCGGATCGGCCAGCTGCCGCTCGCCGGCCCGGCCCTGAAGCTGCAGATACATCTCGTACAGCATGCGCAGGCCCGAAGCGCCGATCGGGTGGCCGAAGCACTTGAGCCCGCCGTCGATCTGGCAGGGCACCCCGCCGTCCGCGTCGTAGAAGCCGTCCAGCACGTCGCGCCAGCCCTGACCCTCGGCGCTGATGAACAGGTCCTCCATGGTCACCAGCTCGGTGATCGAGAAGCAGTCGTGCACCTCCATCATCGAGATCTGCCGGCGCGGGTCCTCGACGCCCGCCTCGCGGTAGGCCTTCTTCGCGGCGATGCGGGCGGTGTGGAAGTATGAGCCGTCCCAGGCGTTGAACTGGCTCTCGTAGCCGTTGGACACCGACAGCTGCAGGGCCTTGACCATCACCAGGTCGTGCTTGCCGAGCGAACGGGCGATCTCGGGCGTGGTCACGATGGCCGCGGCCGCGCCGTCCGACACGCCGCAGCAGTCGAACAGGCCCAGCGGCTCGGCGATCATCGGGGCGTTCAGCACCTGCTCCTCGGTGACCGGCTTCTGCAGGTGGGCCTTCCTGTTCTTGGCCCCGTTGGCGTGGCTCTTGACCGAGACGTGGGCGATGGCCCGCTTGAGGTCCTCACGGCTGACCCCGTGCTTGCTGCGGTAGGCCGAGGCGAGCTGGGCGAAGTTGCCCGGGGCCGAGCCGTTGGGCGCGACCTGGGGCGAGAGCGTGCCGGCGTTGGCCACCGGCAGGCCGCCGTAGCCGGTGTCCTTCAGCTTCTCGACGCCCACGGCCAGAGCGATGTCCGCCGCGCCGGCGGCCACGGCGTAGACCGCGCCGCGGAAGGCCTCGGAGCCGGAGGCGCAGAAGTTCTCGACGCGGGTGACGGCGATGTTGGGCAGGCGCAGGGCGATCGACAGGGGCGTGCCGCCCTTGCCCGTGCCGAACTCGTCGACGTGGGTCGAGAACCAGGCGGCGTCCAGCTGGGTCGGCTCGATCCCCGCGTCGGCCATGGCCTCCAGATAGGCCTCGACCATCAGCTCGTCCGGCCCCGCGTCCCAGCGCTCGCCGAACTTCGAACAGCCCATGCCGATGACGGCGACCTTGTCCTTGATGCCCGAGGCCATGGTTCATCCTCCGCTTCGGCCGGGCTGCAGCTCCCGGCCCTTGGTTGTCGTCACTCCGGACCCGAAACCGGCCTTTGGCAAGACCGGGCTCGTCTTCCCCTCCCCCTTGCGGGTGGCTTTGGGCGGAGAGCCGACCGGGTTACTCCGCCGCCTGGGCCGCCTGGGCCGTCTGCGCCGCGATGGCCGAGCGGTCGGGGGTGGCTTTCCAGAAGTAGCGGCGGAAGCCACGGCGCTCGTCCACCTCCTTGATCCGGAACACCATCCTGACCGGCAGGCCGCTGTCGACCTCGCCCGGCTCGACGTCGGTGATGTCGAGGTAGATCCGCCCGCCGCCCTCGAAGTCGATCATGCCGTAGTGGTTCGGCGGGGCCATGGCGAAGGTCAGGTAGTCGGCCGACCAGGTCAGCACCTTGGCCTTGCGCTCGGCGAAGCGGTACGGCTCCTGGGTGTCGACGGCGGCCTTGTTCGGCGCGACCGAGATGCGGGTGCGCGGGAACTGGACCACGCCGGTCTCGGTGCAGCGCCCGCCGACCAGGCCCAGGATCATGTCCGAGTTGCGGTAGAGGGTGGTCAGGGCGGTCTTGTTGTCCTTCTCCGCCCGCATGCCCTTGTCCCATTCGACCAGGCCGTTGAAGAACAGGAACTTCAGGTAGTTGGTCTCTTCCTTGCGGTCGGCCAGCGCGCCGGTCACGCCCCGGGCCGGGCGCGCGGCGCCCACCCGCTCGGTGACGCGGAAGACCAGGGCCTCGGCGCCCTGGCCGAACTGGGCGGCCAGGATGACGTCGCCGGGCCTGGCCTGCTCCAGGGCGTGGGCCAGCATGATCAGGCCGTGGGCCGAGCCCGCCTCGCCGATGACCTGGCCCAGGTTGTCGCGCACCGCCTCGGGACGGATGCCGCAGGCCTTGGCCACGCCGGCCGCCAGGCCGGCGAAGGTGCAGGGAAAGCAGAAGTGGGTCACGTCCTCGCCCGTGATCCCCGCCGCGGCCAGGGCGTCGCGGATCGCCGGCGGGACCAGCTTGATGATCCCCTCGTCGCGGATCCAGCGCTCTTCCCAGGCGTAGTCGAACTCGGCGTCCGAGCCGCGGAAGTGGTCGACGAAGTCCGCCGTCAGGGCGCCGTGGCCGAGGAAGTCGGCCGCCGTGTCCCCGCCCGAGACCACGAAGGCCGCCGCCCCGTCGCCGTTGTCCAGCTCGGCCGCGGAGGCGGCGCGGGCCCGCCGGTGCTCGCCGGCGGCCACCAGGGCGGTCGTCGCCGCCCCCGCCTTGACCGCCGAGAGCGCCTGGGCCAGCGCCGTCAGCCCGGCCCGCTGGGAGCCGGTGACGTCCGCCGACGAGACGCTGCGCTCCAGCGCCAGGGCCGCCGAGACGATGCCGGCGTTGAGCCGGTCGGCGAACGGCGCGGTGGACGAGGCGAAATAGACCGCGTCCACGCCGCCGCGGTCGTCGCCCGGCCCCAGGGCGTCGCGCGCCGCCTCCACCGCCATGGTCAGGGCGTCCTCGTCCCAGTTGGCCATGGCCCGCTCGCCCTTGGACTTGGCGGCCAGGCCCGGCGCGATCCAGGCGTTGGCGGCGGCGACCGCCTTGCGCTGGAGACGCAGGCGCGGGGCGTAGGCGCCCCAGGCGGAAAGGCCGACGGTGGTCATGGCGCGGCTCCTGTCGAAGGTCAGATCGGATCGTACGGGAACACGCTCGCGGTGGCCCCGAGGTCGGTGTAGTCCGCCTTCATCGACGGCAGGGCCTGGCTGAGCAGGGTTTCGGGGCTCCAGCCCTCGATCCGGGCGACCGAGCGCACCGGGCGCGGCTGGTTGAACAGCACCACCTCGGCGCCGCGCACGGCGAAGACCTGGCCGGAGGTGTCCTTGGCCTGGGGCGAGCACAGGGCGACGGCGAGCTGGGCCACCTGGTCGGCGCGCATGGCGTTGCGCATCCGCTCGACCCGCTGGGCCGAGGCCTCGTCCTTGACCGGGATGGTGGCGATCATCCGCGTCCAGGCGAAGGGCGCGATGATGTTGGAGCGCACGTTCTTGATCGCGCCTTCCATGGCGATGATCCGCGACAGGCCCATGATGCCCAGCTTGGCGGCGGCGTAGTTGGCCTGGCCGATGTTGCCGATCAGGCCCGAGGTCGAGGTGAAGAGGACGTAGGCGCCGTCCTGCTGGTCGCGAAACAGTTCGACCGAGGCGCGGGTGACGTTGTAGGAGCCGCGCAGGTGGACTTCGAGCACCGCGTCCCAGTCCGCGTCGCTCATCTTGTGGAACATGCCGTCGCGCAGGATGCCGGCCGGGTTGATCACCGCGTGCAGCCCGCCGAACGTGTCCTTGGCCTGCTCGACCATGCCCTTGACCGAGGCCATGGAGGTGACGCTCTCGGAGTTGGAGACCGCCTCGCCGCCGGCCGCGCGGATCTCCTGGGCCACGGTCTCGGCCGGGCCGGTCGAGCCTTCGTCGCCGCCCGAGACACTGCCGCCCAGGTCGTTCACCACGACCTTCGCGCCTTCGCGCGCGGCCAGGAGCGCGCACTCGCGCCCGATGCCGTTGCCGCCGCCGGTGATCAGAACCACCTTGCCGTCCAGAACTCCCACCTTGCATTCCTCCAGATCCAAAGACGTGTTGCGCGCACAAACGCGTCGGTGACGGCGCTCGTCAATCCCGTTTCACGAGGCGGCCGGGGCCGCCCGGGAACCCGCCGGCGCCGCCGATCCGCACCACCTCGCCCGCGTCCGCCATGCGCCCGTCCGTCCCCACCGCCGCGCTCTCGCCGGCGCGGCCTTGCGAGGGCGGGCTTAGACCGGCGGGGCCGGCCTCGCCAAGACTGCCCCTGCGGCGCCTTTCGAACAAATGTTTGCGATCGGCCCCGGCGGCTTGCGCACCGCTCGGGGCCTCTGGCAAATGGAGGGCATATTTCGCGTGATTTCACGCTCTTGCTGTCGTCATTCCTGAAAGTTTGAGCCTTGCCCAATCCGATTTCGGGGGCCGTTACGGGCCCGACGTCCAATCCCCTCGCCTCGGTCGACACGATCATCGAGGGCCTCGCCCAGGTCGGCTACATCGCCTCGCGCAAGATCGCGACGGCCCTGTTCATGGCCGGCCACCTGCAGAAGCCGGTGCTGGTCGAAGGCTCGGCCGGGGTCGGCAAGACCGAGCTGGCCCTGGCCACGGCGACCATGCTCGACCTGCCGCTGATCCGCATGCAGTGCTACGAGGGGCTGGACGAGGCCAAGGCCCTCTATGAGTGGAAGTACGGCAAGCAGCTGCTCTACACCCAGATCCTGAAGGACCACATGGGCGAGGCGCTGCGCGACGCGCCGACCATGGCCCAGGCGATGGACCGGCTGCACGACATGGGCGACCTGTTCTTCTCCGAGCCCTTCCTGGAGCCCCGCCCCCTGCTCAAGGCCCTGCGCCAGGAGGGCGGCGCGGTGCTGCTGATCGACGAGATCGACAAGTCGGACGAGGCGTTCGAGGCCTTCCTGCTGGAAGTGCTCTCGGCCTACCAGGTCTCGGTGCCGGAACTGGGCGTGGTGCGGGCGATCGTCCCGCCGATCGTGTTCCTGACCTCCAACAACGTCCGCGACCTGGGCGACGCGCTCAAGCGCCGCTGCCTGCACCTGCACATCCCCCTGCCCGACGCGGCGCTGGAGGAGCGGATCGTCGCCTCGCGCGTGCCGGGCGTCGAAAGGCGGCTGACCAAGGCCCTGGTCGGCTTCGTCCAGTCGCTGCGGACCATGGACCTGCGCAAGTCGCCCTCGATCTCCGAGACGGTGGACTGGGCGCGCGTGCTGATGCTGCTCAACGCCGACACCCTGGACGCCGACCTGGTGCGCGAGACGCTGAACGTGCTGCTCAAGTTCGAGCAGGACATCGAGGCGGTCGAGCCGCAGATCGCCGAACTGGTCCGCCAGCCGGCGGCGGTGGGCTGATGCGGAATTTCGGCGCCCGGCCGCGCCGCGCCAAGCCCCTCCCCCTTGCGGCTACGGCATTCACACATCTCGGCTTGGTGGTGTGGGGCAAGTCTGATTCTCTGGTGCTGATTTGACCGGAGCAGATGATGTTGGACGTGACGCTGGGGCGGTTTGGCGACCGTCGCCTGGA
>JARLIQ010000084.1 GCA_031291645.1 Caulobacteraceae bacterium
ATGAGGCCGTGGGCGTTCGGCTTGGCCGTGACGCTGTCCCTGTGCGCCCACGCCTCGGCCCAGACGCTGCAGCAAAGTCCGCCGCAGCAAAGCCAGCCGCCTTCGCCGGCCCAGACCCCGCCCGCCGGCCCGACGTCGCCGCGCTGCGAGGCGGCCGCTCTGGCCTATCTGATCGGCCGGCCGAAGTCCGAGATTCCCGTTCCGGTCGACCCGTCCCATCGGCGCGTGGCCTGCGCCACCTGTCCGGTGAGCCAGGACTACCGACCCGACCGGACCGACATCCTCTACGATGCGAACACCGGCCTGATCACGGCCGTGACCTGCGGCTAGAGCACGATGCGATCAGACGGAATCGTCTGATCGTTGAATCGTGCTCTAGATTCAAAAGTTTGAGCGCGTTCTTGTCGCAAAACCGGTTCCACTTTTGCGGAACGCGCCGGCTAAGCCGCGCATCCCCCACGCGCTGAGCCGCCCCGTCCCACCAGGCCGTCGGCTCGATCACATCGGCCGGCGGTCCATGGCCGCGGCCCGCCAGGCCGGCAGCTCGATCACATTGGCCGACGGGCCGAAGCCGCCTGTCGCCCGATGCCCCTGCCGCGCCCGGCGCGCTGGCGGAACGGCGTGGCCCATGGCCTCGGTCTTCAGCCGCAGCGAGCGGTCGGCCTCGCAGGCTCTGTCGAAGGCGCGCGCCAGCGCCACCCTCAACCGCTTGGATTCCCCGGCCAGATCGGAGCGCTCGAGCTCTTCGATCAGGTCGGTCAATTCGTCGGCGATCTCACCAAATCGGTTCATGCCTCTTACCTCGATGGCGCGGTGCGGTCGCCCCTCGCGACCGCCTCACGGCTTTGAAATTCCTCAAAAACTCTTCAGTCGCGATAGCCGGCGAAGGCTGGGTCGTGCAGCAGCGCCTCGAACATCCCGGCCATCTCCGGGGGGAAGTTGTCCGCGGTCGGCGCCAGGTCTGCGACCTCGCCGCGCAGCCAGCGGATCGGATCCTGTCCCTCGATCCAGCCGAGGTTCGGCCGGTGCAGCTGGTAGCCGAGCAGGCGTTGCAGCCGCTCCGGCAGCGCCGCGGCCGTCGCCCTGGGCGTGACCAGCTGCAGCCGCTCCGCCGGGGCCAGCCAACCGAGCCGGTAGCTGACCACCAGTCCGTGGCGGACGGCGTCCGACCGGTTGGCGCCGCCGCCATGCAGCACGCCGCCCAGCCAGATCACGGCGGAGCCCGCCGGCGCTGTCGCCGCCACCGCCTCGCCGGGCGCCGGCGCGCGGGTGCGGTCCCAGAGATGACTGCCGGGTATCAGCCGCGTGGCGCCGTTCTCGAGCGTGAAGTCGTCCAGCGCCCACATGACGTTGGCCATCCGCTCGAAGGCCAGGCGAACCGGCCACAGGGTCTCGTCGCGGTGGAGCACCTGGGCCGCCTCGCCCGGATCGATGGCGATGGCCTGGGTCAGGTTCAGTTCGATCTCATCGCACGCGCCGTCCGCCTTGAGCAGGGCCTCGATCGGCCCCAGCGCCAAGGGTTCGAGCGCGAGCTCGGCGCTGGCCGGCGCCTTGGCCAGCAGGGATCCGAACCGGCGGGTGCGCCGGCCGAAGAACGGTCCCTCGCCGACCTCCGCAGCCGCGAACCAAGGCGCGAGCTGGCCCTTCAGCTGCTTCAGCCGGGCGGGGTCCAGCAGCCCTTCGATCACCACGACGCCATGAGCGGAAAGCTGGGCCGCCACCTCCTCCGGCGTGGCCGCCGGCGAAAGGCGCGGCAGGTCCTCGGCGGGGGGCGAGCGGACGACGGCCGGCGCGGCGACCGTTTCGGACCCGCGCGCCGCCTCGCCCGGCATCAGCCGGCCGTCGGCCCGCACCACGGCGAACTCGGCTTCGATCTTGGCTAGGTCGCCGAACGCGGCGATGTCCGCGTCGGTCACCATGTAGCCCGAGCGCCCCCTGCGGCCGTTCATCCGCCGGAAGGCCTCGATGTCCGCGACCGTGTTGGCGATCTCGATGCCGATGACCGGGCCGTCCGGCAGGTCCAGCGGCAGGCCCGTCATGTGGATGTTCCAGCCCCGTTCCCTGGAGGGCGCGTACATCGGCAGGTCGATCACCCCGACCAGGCGGTCCACGCCGCCGTCCTGGGTCCATTCCATGGCGGCCAGCAGGATCTCCAGGGTGATGTTGGCCGCGCCCGACTTCTTCATCGACCGGGCCGCGCGGGTGGTGAAGATCCGGCTGATCTCCCACACGCCCGGTCCGCAGACCGGCGGCTGGTCCGGACCGATCAGGTCCGGGAACACGTCGGCCAGCATGCATTTGTCGTCGGTTGGCCGGGCGCGCATGCCTCCGAGCACCCCTGCTTCCGGCCCCAACGCCAGGATGTAGACCGTGCGTTCGTCGTCAAACTGGTCATACTCGCCACCGTCGATAACCGTCAGTTCGCGCCACCCGCGTTCCTCGACGAAATGGACCCGGCGCAACCGGTGCATCTCCGCAAGCTGCGCGCGATACAGATGGCGATTGCTCGCCGTCACGATGTGGATCATGGCCGCCTCCGTCAGTGGGCGGCCTCAAAAGGTTCACATCAACGCCTGAGATCACATCGCGCGATCACGCGATGGACAGCACCCCCAGGCTATGAGCTATGGCGGCGGCCTGGACGCGGGTGGCGACACCCAGCTTGCCCTTGGCGCTTTCGATGTGGCTGTTCACCGTATGACGCGAGATCTGCAAGATAGCCCCGATTTCGGGATTGGTCTTTCCTCGCGCCGCCCAATACAGGCACTCGAGCTCCCGCTCCGTCAATGTCACGGCCGGCGGCACTTTCGGTTGTTCACCGAGCGCCGGGGAAAAGAACGACCGCGTCGAAGCTGCGTAGATTACCGAAATGCTTTGCAGTAGCGGCAGGACGGCCGGATCGAAACGCGGCTCCGTGGTGGTCAACCGGACGATCGCGGCGTTCTTCTTGCCCGGCGCGGTGGGCACGATGAAGCCCTCCAGCATTCCGTCCGAACGGGCGTCGCCCCATATGGGGGACTCGGCGTGGTCCGGCGTGAGGTTCTTGACGTCGGTCCAGGTGAAGGCGCCCCGCAGGTTGGGATAGGCCAGGATGCAGGGATCGATGACGTTGTACCGCTGGTCCATGAAATGCCGGTTCCAGGCGCTCATGCCGCGGCCGCTCATCCGGCCCGCCGGCTCGTCGTCGCTATCGCGCGCCAGCCGACCACAATCGAAACGGTCTATACCGAATGGATGCAACGTTTCAGCGAACAAATCGTCAAGCGCTGTTTGGCTCGCCATGATCGGCGCAAGGTTGATGAATCGCCAGGTCGCATCTCTGGTGTCCGGCATGCGCTCACTTCACCGGGATTCTACTCACGCGATTGGCCCGTTGCCTTACTCGGGTCCGCAATGAATGAAATCTTCCCTGGAAATACGCAAGGGACTCTGTGTTGATGCGGAAACTTGTTCCGGCAGGTGTGCCTTTTTCGCCAGCGCTACGGCCTCGCCCCGTCAAATGACTTCCGCCTCTGGAATCATTCGTCTGCATCCCAGCCGTAACATATTGGCCGAGTTTGTGACAACGACGGCTCCGCGGCGATGGACCGCTGCGGCGTCTCACCGCGCGCGGGCGGACCGCCGGTGAGCGCCCCGTCCAGGCCTGCGCCGACGCTCGCCTGGCGCGACGGCGAAGCGTGGCGCGGCGCGCGCGAGGTGGCCGAGGAGACCCCCGTCGCCCTGGTCTACGACGCCTCCACCTATGCGGTGATGATGGCCACCCCGGCCGACATCGAGGACTTCGCGGTCGGCTTCAGCCTGACCGAAGGTGTGATCGAAGACGCCTCCCAGATCAGCGCCCTGGAGGTGGCCGAGTCCGAACTCGGGATCGAGGCGCGGATCTGGCTGGACCCCGCCGTGGCCGCCAGGCTGTCGGCGCGGCGGCGGCGGATCGTCGGCCCGACCGGCTGCGGCCTGTGCGGCGTCGAGAGCCTGGAGGCCGCCCTGACGCCACGCGCCGCCGTGGCCGAGCCGGCCTTCCGCCTCAGCGCCGCCCAGATCCTGGCCGCCGGCGCGTCCCTGGCCGAGGCCCAGCCGCTGAACGCCGCCACCCGCGCCGTCCACGCCGCCGGCTTCATGGGGCCGGACGGCCGCCTCGCCGCGGTGCGCGAGGACGTCGGCCGGCACAATGCGCTGGACAAGCTGGTGGGCGCCCTGGCGCGCCAGGGCCTGGGCGGGCGCGAGGGCGCGGTGGTGCTGACCAGCCGGGTGTCGGTCGAGATGGTGCAGAAGACGGCCGCCCTGGGCGCCGCCTATCTGATCGCGGTCTCCGCCCCGACGGCGCTGGCCCTGCGGGCCGCCGAGGCGGTCGGGATCACGGTGGTCGGCGTCGCCCGCGGCGACGGCTTCGAGGTGTTCACCCACGCCGGGCGCGTCGTGATGGACGCGGCGGCGAAGGCGCGTCCATGATCTTCGGCCTGGTGCTCGCGGGCGGTCGATCGAGCCGTTTCGGGGCGGAGAAGGCCTTGGCCGAGCTTGGCGGGCGCAGCCTGTTCGACGCCGCCCTGGCCACGCTGGACGGCGCCTGCGCGAAGGTCGCGGTCAGCGCCCCGGACGGCGGCGGCGCGGCGGCGCTGGCGGCGGCGCGCGGCCTGCCCCGCCTGACCGATCCGCCCGGACTCGAGGCCGGCCCCCTGGCCGGAATCCTGGCGGGCCTGGTCTGGGCCGCGGGCGAAGGCGCCGAGATGCTCGCCACCACGCCCTGCGATACCCCCTTCCTGCCCGCCGACCTGGTCGAGCGCCTGGCCGCCGCCCTGGGCGAGACCGACGGCGCGGCCGTCGCGCGCGCCGGCGACGGCCCGCATCCCCTTTGCGGCCTCTGGCGAACGCGCCTGGCCGGCCCCCTGGCCGCCCTGATGAAGGCCGGCCACCCGCCGGTGCGCGAGGCGCTGGCCCGACTGGACGGCCGCTTCGTCGACTTCCCCGAGGCCGCCGCCTTCGCCAACGTCAACACGCGCGAAGACCTGGCGCGGGCGGCCCGAAGCCTCGCCGGCCGCCGTTCGACGATGGCTTCGTCCCCCCGAAGCGATTAGTCTCAAGTCCGGTGCGCCATGGCCCAGATTTTCCAGCCCTTTGACCCCGATCGGCTCGTCCAGATCGTCAGCGCTCACGCGGACCTTGAAGGTCCGCTGCTGCCTGTCCTGCACGCGGTCCAGGCGAGCTTCGGCTTCGTGCCCGGCGAGGCCGTCCCGATCATCGCCGGCGCGCTGAACCTGACCCGCGCCGAGGTCCACGGGGTGGTCAGCTTCTACCACGACTTCCGCAGCGAGCCGGCCGGAGCGCACGTGCTGCGCCTGTGCCGCGCCGAGGCCTGCCAGGCCGCCGGCGGCGACGCGCTGGCCGGACACGTGGAACGCAGCCTGGGCGTTGCGATCGGCGGGACCACGGCCGACGGCGCCGTGACCCTGGAGGCGGTCTACTGCCTCGGCCTCTGCGCCAGCGGACCGGCGGCGATGCTGGACGGCCAGCCGCTGGCGCGGCTCGATCCCGACCGGTTGGACGCCGTGATCGACGGACTGGCCCGATGAGCGGGCGCGTCTTCGTTCCCGGCGACGCGGCCGCCGTCGCGGTCGGCGCCGACGCGGTGGCCGCCGCCCTCTGCGCCGAAGCCGCTCGCCTTGGCCGCGCCGTCGAGATCGTCCGCAACGGCTCGCGCGGCGCCTTCGCCCTGGAGACCCTGGTCGAGGTCGAGACAGCCGAGGGCCGCATCGGCTATGGCCCGGTCGAGGCCGCGGACGTCACCGGCCTGGTGGCGGCCGGCCTGTTCGACGGCGGCGAGCATCCCAAGCGGCTCGGCCGGCCCGAGGCCCTGCCCTTCTTCGCCCGCCAGACGCGGCTGACCTTCGCCCGCTGCGGGATCATCGACCCGCAGTCCATGGCCGACTACCGCGCCCGCGGCGGCGGCAAGGGCCTGGAGCGCGCCCTCTCGCTCGGCCGCGCCGGCGTGGTCGACGCCATCGCCCGCTCGGGCCTGCGCGGCCGCGGCGGCGCGGGCTTCCCGGCCGCCATCAAGTGGAAGACGGTCGCCGATGCGGGCGACGGGCCGAAGTATGTCGTCGCCAACGCCGACGAGGGCGATTCCGGAACCTTCGCCGACCGGATGCTGATGGAGGGCGATCCGTTCCTGCTGATCGAGGGCATGGCGATCGCCGGCTTTGCGGTCGGGGCGGCCAAGGGCTTCGTCTACATCCGCTCGGAATATCCGCACGCCGTCGCCGCCATGCGGCGGGCGGCCGAGACCGCCGCGCGCGAGGGCCTGATCGGTCCGGACGCGCCGCATCCCTTCGACCTGGAGATCCGCGTCGGCGCCGGCGCCTATGTCTGCGGCGAGGAGACGGCGCTGCTGGACAGCCTGGAAGGCCGTCGCGGCCAGGTGCGCCCCAAGCCGCCGCTGCCGGCGCACAAGGGCCTGTTCGGCCGCCCGACGGTGGTCAACAACGTCCTGACGCTGGCCGCCGCCGCCCACATCCTGGCCGATGGGGCGGAGGCCTACGCCGCCCTGGGCCATGGCCGCTCGCGGGGGACCATGCCGATCCAGCTGGCCGGCAACATCACCAACGGCGGCCTGTTCGAGGCGCCTTTCGGCCTCACCCTGGGCGAACTGGTGGACGACATCGGCGGCGGCCCCTTCACCGGCAAGCCGGCGCGCGCGGTCCAGGTCGGCGGCCCGCTGGGCGCCTATTTCCCGCGCTCGCTGTTCGACACCCCCTTTGACTACGAGGCCTTCGCCGCCCGCGACGGGCTGATCGGCCACGGCGGGGTGGTGGTGTTCGACGAGACCGTCGACATGGCCCGGCAGGCGCGCTTCGCCCTTGAGTTCTGCGCCATCGAAAGCTGCGGCAAGTGCACGCCCTGCCGGTTGGGCGCGGTGCGTGGGGTCGAGACCATCGACGCCATCCGCGCCGGCCGCGAGCGCCAGGCCAATCTGACGCTCCTCGCCGACCTGTGCGAGACCCTGAAGTTCGGATCGCTTTGCGCGCTCGGCGGCTTCACCCCATATCCGGTGATGAGCGCGGTGAAGCATTTCCCGGGTGATTTCGACGCCACGCCGAAAACGCCCGCCGAGGAGGCGTCCTGATGCCCCTGATCCAGGAAATCGACTACGGCACGCCAGCCCCCGCGTCGCAGGTCCAGGTCACCCTGACCATCGACGGCGAGCGGGTGAGCGCGCCCGCCGGAACCTCCATCATGCGGGCGGCCAAGATGGCCGGGACATCGATCCCCAAGCTCTGCGCCACGGACAGTCTGGAGGCGTTCGGCTCGTGCCGGCTGTGCCTGGTCGAGATCGAGGGCCGCGCGGGCGCGCCGGCCTCCTGCACCACGCCGGTCGCCGAAGGCATGGTCGTGCGCACCCAGACCGAGCGGCTGAAGAGGCTGCGCAAGGGGGTGATGGAGCTCTATATCTCCGACCATCCGCTGGACTGCCTGACCTGCGCGGCCAACGGCGATTGCGAGCTGCAGGACATGGCCGGCGCGGTCGGCCTGCGCGAGGTGCGCTACGGCTATGAGGGCGCGAACCACCTGGCGGACGCCAGCGACGCCTCGAACCCCTATTTCACCTACGATCCGGCCAAGTGCATCGTCTGTTCGCGCTGCGTGCGCGCCTGCGACGAGGTGCAGGGAACCCTGGCGCTGACGGTCGCCCGGCGGGGCTTCGCCAGCCGCATCGCCGCCGGCCAGTCCGAACCCTTCCTGTCGTCCGAGTGCGTCTCCTGCGGCGCCTGTGTCCAGGCCTGCCCGACCGCGGCCCTGACCGAGGCGGCGGTGATCGAGATCGGCCAGCCCGAGCATTCGGCGGTCACCACCTGCGCCTATTGCGGCGTCGGCTGCGCCTTCAAGGCCGAGATGCGCGGCGAAGAGCTCGTGCGGATGGTCCCCTACAAGGACGGCAAGGCCAACCACGGCCATTCGTGCGTCAAGGGGCGCTTCGCCTGGGGCTACGCCACCCACCGCGAGCGCATCCTCAAGCCGATGGTCCGTTCACGGACGGATGAGCCGTGGCGCGAGGTGAGCTGGGACGAGGCGATCGCCCACACGGCCTCCGAATTCAAGCGCATCCAGGCCCAGTACGGCCGCGCGGCGGTCGGCGCGATCACCTCCTCGCGCTGCACCAACGAGGAGACCTTCCTGGTCCAGAAGCTGGTCCGCGCCGGCTTCGGCAACAACAACGTCGACACCTGCGCGCGGGTCTGCCACTCGCCCACGGGCTACGGGCTGAAGATGACCTTCGGGACCTCGGCCGGCACCCAGGACTTCGATTCCGTCGAGCACACCGACGTCATGCTGGTGATCGGCGCCAATCCGACCGACGGCCATCCGGTGTTCGCCTCGCGCATGAAGAAGCGCCTGCGCGCGGGCGCGAAGCTGATCGTGATCGACCCGCGCCGCACCGACCTGGTCCGCAGCCCGCACATCGCGGCGGACTTCCACCTGCCGACGCGCCCTGGGACCAACGTCGCCATCCTGACCGCGCTGGCCCACGTCATCGTCACCGAGGGCCTGGCCGACGAGGCCTTCGTGCGCGAGCGCTGCGAATGGCAGGCCTTTCAGGACTGGGCCGAGTTCGTCGCCCGGCCCGAGCACAGCCCGGAGGCGGCCGAGGCCTTCACCGGCGTGCCGGCCGACCAGGTGCGCGGCGCGGCCCGGCTCTATGCGACCGGCGGCAAGGCGGCGATCTACTACGGCCTGGGCGTGACCGAGCACAGCCAGGGCGCCACCGCGGTGATGGCGCTCGCCAACCTCGCCATGGCGACGGGCAATATCGGCCGGGCCGGCGTCGGGGTGAACCCGCTGCGCGGCCAGAACAACGTCCAGGGCGCCTGCGACATGGGCTCGTTCCCGCACGAGCTCAGCGGCTATCGCCACGTCTCGGAGGACGCCGTGCGGGACCTGTTCGGCGCCGCCTGGGGCGTCGAGATCGACGCCGAGCCGGGCCTGCGCATCAACAACATGCTCGACGCCGCCGTCGATGGGACGTTCAAGGCGATCTACATCCAGGGCGAGGACATCCTGCAATCCGACCCCAACACCCATCACGTGGCCGCCGGGCTGGCGGCGATGGAATGCGTCGTGGTCCAGGACCTGTTCCTCAACGAGACCGCCAACCGCGCCCACGTCTTCCTGCCCGGCTCGACCTTCCTGGAGAAGGACGGCACCTTCACCAACGCCGAGCGCCGCATCCAGCGCGTGCGCAAGGTGATGAGCCCGCGCAACGGCTATGGCGACTGGGAGATCACCCAGCGCCTGTCCAACGCCCTGGGCTATCCGATGGCCTATGACCACCCCTCGCAGATCATGGACGAGATCGCCTGCCTGACGCCCACCTTCGCCGGGGTGTCGTTCGAGCGGCTGGACGCGCTCGGCTCGATCCAGTGGCCCTGCAACGACGCCGCGCCCGAGGGCACGCCGGTGATGCACATCGACCACTTCGTCCGCGGCCTCGGCCACTTCGTGGTCACCGAATATGTGCCGACCGACGAGAAGACCGGCCCGCGCTTCCCGCTGCTGCTGACCACGGGACGCATCCTCAGCCAGTACAACGTCGGGGCCCAGACGCGGCGGACCGCCAATTCGGTCTGGCACGCCGAGGACCGGCTGGAGATCCACCCGCACGACGCCGAGGAGCGCGGCGTGCGCGACGGCGACCTCGTGCGCCTGCAGAGCCGCACCGGTGAGACCGCGCTACGCGCCCTGATCACCGACCGGGTCGCCCCGGGCGTGGTCTATACGACCTTCCACCATCCGAACGGCTCGACCAACGTGGTGACCACCGAATTCGCCGACTGGGCCACCGACTGCCCGGAATACAAGGTCACCGCGGTCCAGGTCTCGCCGACCAACGGCCCCAGCGCCTGGCAGCAGGCCTACCAGGCCCAGGCCCGCCAGAGCCGCCGCATCGCGCCCGCCGAGCCGGCCGAATGAGCGACGTAGCCCCCGGCACGGCTGAGAAACTGGTCCACAAGGCCAACCAGATCGCCCGCTTCTTCGGCGCCCAGCCTCACATCGACGCCGCCGCGGCGGTGACCGACCACATCCTCAAGTTCTGGCCGCAGCGGATGCAGGCCCAGGCGTTGGCCTGGATCGACGAGGGCGGCGAGGGGCTGGAGCCCCTGGCGAAAGAAGCCTTGGAACGGTTGCGTCCCGCCCGCTAGGCCCTGCCCGGCGTCCGGCTGGCGCCCTGCTCGACCGGCCAGCGCGTGGTCGCCAGAATCCAGAGCCCGATCGTCCGGCCGAACGGCAGGTAGGTGATCAAGGCCCACCAGCCGCTGAAACCCATTCGCCTGAGGATCATGAACGCCGGGATGACCACCAGCACGAGCTGGAACAGGAACGCGGCCAGCAGCAACCCCGGGAAGAAGGCGTGGAGGAAGGCCGCATGGGCCAGGAAAGGGTGTCGATAGATCATGGATCGGCTCCTTGAAGGCGGCTCGATAGTGCTTGGATGGGTCGGACCCGCATAGACGCCCCCGCCCCATCCGCTGGACCCCGCCCCCCGGGTGTGCGAGCTAGCGCCACCCTCTATTGACCCTGGCCGCCGATGACCGCTTCCGAGACCCAATCCGCCGCCGCGCATGAGCGGCCTGCGTTCCTGCTCACCCTCTCCTGCCCCGACCGGGTGGGGATCGTCGCCGACGTCTCGCGCTTCCTGGTCGAGAACGACTGCAACATCCTCGAGAGCGCCCAGTACGGCGACGCGGGCAACCGGCGCTTCTTCTTCCGCACCAGCTTCGAGCCGCAGAGCGGCGCGACCCTGGCCGAGTTGCGCGCGGCCTTCACCCCGATCGCCGCGGCCTACGACATGAAGGCCGAATTCTTCGACCAGCGTCGCAAGACCGCGACCATCATCATGGTCTCGAAGTTCGGCCACTGCCTGAACGACCTCCTGTTCCGCTGGCGGATCGGCGCCCTGCCGATCGACATCAAGGCGGTGATCTCCAATCACACCGACTTCGCCTCGCTGGTCGAGGGCGCGGACCTGCCGTTCATCCACATGCCGGTGACGCCGGAAAACAAGGCCGACCAGGCCGCCCTGCTGGGCGAGGCGATCGAGGGCCTGGGCGCCGAACTGGTCGTGCTGGCGCGCTACATGCAGGTGCTGCCGGCCGAGCTGTGCGCCCGCTATCCGGGGCGGATCATCAACATCCACCACTCATTCCTGCCCAGCTTCAAGGGCGCGCGGCCCTATCACGCGGCCTACAAGCGCGGGGTGAAGCTGATCGGGGCAACGGCCCACTACGTCACCGAGGACCTGGACGAGGGCCCGATCGTCGAGCAGTCGGTCGAGCGGGTGCAGCACAGCCATTCGGTCGCCGACTACATCGCCGTCGGCCGCGACGTCGAAGCCCTGGTGCTGGCGCGGGCGGTGAAGTGGCACGCCGAGCGGCGGGTGCTGCTCAACGGCCAGCGGACGGTGGTGTTCCAATAGCCCCGTTCGAGTGTGCGCCAGGGACGATCAGCGGCAAGGTGACGCGGGCGAGCCGCACCGCTATCCTTGGGCGCAAAATGGGAGCTGCCCAGTGATGAAGCGTATTGGCGCCCTTGCCCTCGCGGCGCTGGCCTTGGCCGCCTGTGCCACCGAAACCGGCCCTCGACTCGGCCCCGGACCGGCCGCCCCTGCGCCGCCGCCGCCTCCGCCGCCCCCTGCCGCGGCCACGATCATCGGCCATGGCGCCTACCGCCTGCGGTCGGGCGCCCACGGCGACTGCACGGGCCTGTCGGTCGCGCTGATGCACGACACCCCCGGCTTCCGCCGCCGGATCCTGGCCCTCTACGGCTCGGCCGAGAGCGCGCGGCTGGAGATCGGGACGGTCAAGGCCCGCTCGGCCAAGCTCGGCCCCTCCGCCGAAAACCCCCTCGCCGCCTCCGTCCAGTGCGAGGCGGGCGGCGCCTTCAGCTTCCGGGACGTCGCCGGCGGGTCCTATTTCATCATCGCCCGGGTCAAGGTGGTGACCGCCCAGGGCGCGCTCGAGGACCTGGTGGTCATGCGCCACATCGACCTGATCGACGGCCAGACCCGGGACGTCTCGCTCGCGCCCTGACGGGCGCCGGCCGCAAGGGCGATGATCCCCGTCACCGACGCCATCGCCCTGGACGAGGCCGAGCTGGAGGAGCGTTTCGTGCGCGCCTCCGGCCCCGGCGGCCAGCACGTCAACAAGACGTCGACGGCGGTCGAGCTGAGGTTCGACGTGCGTGGCTCGCCCTCCCTGCCCGAGGACGTGAAGGCCCGCCTCGGGGCCCTCGCCGGCAGCCGCATGACCCAGGACGGGGTGCTGGTGCTGTTCTCGCAAGGCTCCCGGTCGCAGGAGATGAACCGCCAGGAGGTGCGCGAGCGCCTGGCCGAGCTGATCCGCCGCGCGCTGTACAAGCCCAAGCCCCGCAAGCCGACCAAGCCGACCTATGCCTCCAAGCTGCGCCGCCTGGAAGGCAAGTCGCGCCGGTCGGGCGTCAAGTCGATGCGCGGCAAGCCGCCACCGGACTGAATTGACAGCTCAGGGCTGGCGGCCCTTTCCGGACGTCTGGGTGAAGACCGGCGCATCCGCCAGCCTGGTCCAGGTCTGGGTCCGGCAGAACGGCGCGACGACGCAACCCTTCAACAGCAGCTCGCCGTTGGCGGTCAGCTCCATGACGCCCCGGTAGGTCGATCCCTCTTCCGGATTGTAGACCCAGCCGTCGCCCCAGCGGTTGCGCCCGATGGGGGTGACCTTCAGGACCAGCAGATCCTTCAGCGCCCGGCCCTGGAGGGTCTGGTCGCGGTTGCGGACGTCCTTCTGGTCCGGATAGGCCCGCAGGCGCGGAGAACTGACGATCCGGCCGCAGACGGCCGCGCCGCAAGGCTCGATGCGGACCACCGAGCCGCCGTCGACCGGGGTTCGCCAGAGGCCGAACGCCCCATCGCCGCCGCCGGCCGGGGCCCCGGCCATCGCCAGACTGAGAACGACGCCGATCACGACGCCGCCCCGCCGTAGGCCGTAACGAGGCCGCGCTCGGCCGCCGCCGCCAGGGCCCGGTCATCGTGGTTCCAGGGATGAAAGCCCGGCAGGAAATAGGACAGGTAGGCGCCCAGCACCTGCCGCAGCACCCCCGGCCGTATCAGCAGGTAGGCGAACAGCCGCCGCCAGGTGGCGGGCCGGTTGACCCCGTGCGCGGTGAAGATGTCGGCGATATTGCGTCCGACGGTCCCAAACAGGATCCAGGTGGACGCGCCCATGGTCGAGACGCGCAGCGCCCAGCGCCGCCACCCCGGCATGTTCTGCGTCGCGGCCAGGAAGGTGTCGTAGGCGACGGCCTTGTGCTCGACCTCCTCGATCGCGTGCCAGCGCCACATGGCCTTCGCCTCGTCCGAAGCGCCCTCCATGTGCCGGGGATCCGCCAGCAGCGCGTGGGCCAGGATGGCGGTGAAGTGCTCCATGGCGATGGTGGCGCCCAGCTGCTGCAGCGCGGGCCGGGTGCGGGCGAAATCGAGACGCGCCTTGACCCGCGCCTCCAGCGCCGCGACGTCGACGCCGTGGTCGGCCACCTGCTTGTTGAACACGATGTGCTCGCGGGTGTGCATCGCCTCCTGCGACAGGAAGCCGGCGATCTGCGCCTTCAGGGTCGGCGGGACCTGGTCGCGGTAGCGCCGCACGCTGTCCATGAAGAAGCGCTCGCCGTGCGGAAAGGTCGTGGACAGGGCGTTGAAGAAGGTTGTCGCGACCGGATCGTCGCCCAGCCACCAGCGGCGATCGGACGCCTTGGCGCCGAAAGACAGGTCACGGGGTTGGATAGTCAGGTCCGGCGGCGTCCGAGGGGTCTGTGTCATGAACGATCTCGTGGCGGAATGTTCGGGGAGGAACGATCGATTGGAGCGCCTAGGGCCGAGGCTGCGGCGGACCAGCCTTGGCGAAAGCGGAGGCGAAACGCTGGCGCGGGAGGGGTCGGAATGTAGAAAAGCTGCGCCATTGCCGCGACATCTTGTAAACTCGCTCGTCAATAGGGTCCGACGTCCACGGCGGCGCCTTGGCGCCGGGGCGGTCGCTTCCGCTCGAAGCGATGCTATCTACACTAATGTAAGTTACAGACATGTCAATACAGAACAACGAAACTCCCGCCAAACCCAAGCGCCGCCGCCGCGGCCCCGAGGAGGCGCGCGAGGAAGCGCTGGCCGCGGCCCGCGCCCTCCTGCTTGAGGCCGGCCCCGATGCGATCACCCTGAAGGCCGTCGGCGACAGGATCGGCGTGACCCACGCCAACCTGATCCACCATTTCGGCTCGGCCGCCGGACTTCAGTCGGCGCTGATGGAATCGATGGTCCGCGACCTGACCGACGCCCTCGCCGCCGCGGTGGTCCACCTGCGTTCCGACGCCGGCGCGCCGCGCGCGTTGGTCGACTCGGTGTTCGACGCCTTCGACCAGGGCGGCGCCGGGCGCCTCGCCGCCTGGATCGTGATGTCCGGCGACATGAAGCAGCTGGAGCCCGTGCGCGCCGCCGTGGAGGACCTCGTCGAGGCGATCTACGAGAAGTTCGCGGCCGAGGGCGAGCAGACCCGCAGCCGCATCACCGCCGCGGTGCTGTTCATGGCGCTGAGCGCCTTTGGCGACGCGGTGATCGGCGAGCCGTTGCGTGCGATGCTGGGACGCGACGCGGACAGCACGCGACGGATGGTCGCCCGGCTGCTGCCGACCTTCCTTTACTGACGTCTCCCCGCGAACGGCGGGACGCCCTGGCGAGATTGAACCGCCGGCCAAACGACCGTTGCATCGCGCTTTGCGTCCGCTAGGGTCCGCGCGCATTGGATGGGCGCAGGAGGTGCGTGATGCGGGTTGTTGTTTCCCTGATGGCCGTAGCGGCCGGGGCGGTTCTTCTGTCCGGCTGCGGCAAGAAGCAGGAGACGGCCGAGCAACCCGCCTCGCCGAACGAGCCGGCGTCCGCGCCGGCGGTCCCGGCCGGCCCCACGCACGAACAGGCTGAGGCGCTGGTCGCGACCCTGCCCGCCCCCTACAATACCGGCGACATCGAAAAGGGCCGGCTGACCTTCGGCCAGTGCCGCGCCTGCCACACGCCCGAACAGGGCGGCCCGAACATGACCGGCCCGAACCTGTGGGGCGTCTTCGGCCGCAAGGCCGCCAGCATCCAGGGCTTCAACTATTCCGATGGACTGAAGGCCAGCGGCATCACCTGGGACGCCGCCCAGATCGACAAGTGGATCACCGACCCGCGCGCCATCGTGCCCGACACGCGCATGTCCTTCCTGGGGCTGAAGAACCCGCAGGACCGGATCAACGTCGTCGCCTACCTGAAGACCGTCACCACCGCGCCGCAGTAGGACGCCTGGCTCGAGGCGGGCTTCGCCGCCCGCCTCGCACCCGTGCGATCACGGCCGTCTGGTCAGTCCTCAGGCGTCGTAGCCGGGCAGCTCCCGGTCGAGACGGCGCAGGCAGCCCGGCCAGGCCAGCCGGCCGGCGCCGCCCAGCCCCATCTGCATCTGGCCGCGCACCTCGGCCTGGGCCGCCTCGGGGGCGATCAGCACCCCGTCTCGCCCGGCGCTGAGCGCCATCACCTGCTGGGCGCAGGCGCGCTCCAGGAAGAACATGCCCATCCAGCACTCCGCCGCGGTCGAGCCGACCGAAAGGGTGCCGTGGTTGCGCAGCAGGAACAGTTTCTTCTCGCCGAAGTCCCCCACCAGCCGCTCGCGCTCGTCCAGGTTCAGGGCGATGCCCTCGTAGTCGTGATAGGCGATCTGCGGCAGCACGATCAGCGCATGCTGCGACAGCGGCAGCAGGCCCTCGGCCTGGGCGGCCACGGCCACGCCCTGGTCGGTGTGCAGGTGCATCACATAGTGGGCGTCTTCGCGCGCGGCGTGGATGGCCGAGTGGATGGTGAAGCCCGCCGGATTGATGAAGTACGGCGTCTCCTGGATGATATTGCCCTCGAGATCGACCTTGACCAGGGCCGAGGCGGTCATCTCGCCGAAGAACAGGCCGTAGGGGTTGATCAGGAAGTGGTGCTCGGGCCCCGGGATACGGGCCGAGATGTGGGTGAAGATCATGTCGTCCCACCCGTGCAGCGCGACCAGGCGGTAGAGCGCCGCGAGGTCCACGCGGGCCTTCCATTCCTCTTCGCTGACCTTGCCCTTCAGCGAGGCGGCGCCCACGATCGATCCGTCAGCCACGGCGGTCTCCTTCCTGCCAAACAACTGTTAGACTCGTACCCGTCCGCCGCGACGTCAAGTCCGACCGCGGGGCGGCGTTAGATATGTTTTCATGAGACTCTTCCACAGTCGCACCCCGAGTCCCGACCGGAGACCTTTGTGAGCGCCCTTCAGACCGCTCAGGACTTGACCAGGCTCGCGGAGAGCCGTGCGCCCGCCGATCGCGAACGGCTGATGCTGGCGCTCGCGGACCTGTGCGCCGAGCTGAACGACGCGATGCGGCGGCCCCAGGTCCAGGCCCTGCTCGGCGAGATCTTCCTCAGCCTGGTGAGCGGGGCCGAACAGGACATCCGCCGCGCCCTGGCCGAACGGCTGGCCCGCGCCGACTGGCCGCCGGCCGACCTGGTCAACGCCCTGGCGATGGACGAGATCGAGATCGCCAGGCCGGTGATCGCCTCCAGCCCGGTGCTGACCGACGCGGACCTGGTCCGGCTGCTGATCGAGGCCACCGTCGACCACCAGATCGAGGTCGCCCAGCGCCCCAGCATCGGCGCGCCCGTCGTCGACACCATCGTCAGGCAGGCCGAGCCGTCGGTGATGACCGCGCTCGCCGGCAACGACACCGCCGACATCTCGCCGCGGGCGATGGCCCAGTTGGTCGAGGCCTCGCGCCAGATCGCGGCCATGCGCTCGCCCCTGGCCCGTCACCCCCGCCTGACCAGCGAACTGGCCCAGCGGCTCTACCTGTGGGTCGGCCAATCGCTGCGCACGGCGATCGTCACCCGCTTCCAGGTCGACGCGGCGGCGCTCGACCAGGCGCTGGCCGAGGCCGTGCGCCAAGCGCAGACCCAGGCGGGCGAGTCGCAGGGCCAGCGGATCAACGCCGAGCAGGCCGACATGGAGCGCCGGCTGGTCGCCAAGCTGTACAACGCCGGCCAACTGCGCCCGAGCTACCTGCTGCGCGCCCTGCGCGAGCAGCGGCTATCCCTGTTCGTGACCGCCCTGGCCGTGCTGGGCGGCTATTCGCTCGATCAGGTGCGCAAGGCGATCGACGCCGACCGGGCCGACGTCCTGGCGCTCGCCTGCCTCAGCGTCGGGGTCGACCGCGGCGCCTTCTCGACCCTGCTGGCGCTTGTGCGCGACCTGAACGAGGGGCGGCCGGGCGGCGACATCGCCGTGGCCCGCAAGGTCTTCTCCGCCCTCACCGGCGACAACGTGGGCAAGGCCGCCGCGGCCTTCCGAAGCGCGATCGACGCCGTTTGACTTTGGCGCGGCGGACCGCTTGTGTCTGCGCGCCATGACCGATCCGCGCCCCGTCTCCCCGCGTCCGCCCCCCACGCGCCTGGCCTTCGTCGCCAGCGACCGGCCGGAGGCCCAGGCCGCCCGCGACCGCCTCGCCCAGCGGTACGGCGACGCCAGCGAGGCCGAGGCGGAGGTGGTGGTCGCCCTGGGCGGCGACGGCTTCATGCTCGAGACCCTGCACCGCAACCTGGGCGCCGAGCGGCCGATCTACGGCATGAACCAGGGCTCGGTCGGCTTTTTGATGAACGAGTACAACGAGGACGGCCTGCTCGACCGGATCGCCGCCGCCGAGCGGGCGATGATCCATCCGCTGGTGATGGTGGCCGAGGACGCGGCGGGCGTCAGCCACAAGGCGCTGGCGATCAACGAGGTCTCGCTGCTGCGCCAGACGCGGCAGACGGCCAAGCTGCGCATCTCGATCGACCGCAAGGTGCGCCTGGCGGAGCTGTTCTGCGACGGGGTGCTGGTCTCCACCCCCGCCGGCTCGACCGCCTACAACCTATCGGCCCATGGCCCGATCATCCCGCTGGACGCGCGGGTCCTGGCCCTGACCCCGATCAGCGCCTTCAGGCCCCGGCGCTGGCGCGGCGCCCTCCTGCCCCACACCGCCAAGGTCGCCGTCGAGGTGCTGGAGGCCGACAAGCGGCCGGTGAGCGCGGTGGCGGACAATTTCGAGGTGCGCGACGTGGTCAAGGTCGACATCGCCGAAGACCGGGGCGTGCGGCTCTACATGCTGTTCGACGCCGGCCGCAGCCTCGAGGAACGGGTGCTGGCCGAACAGTTCTCGGTCTGAACGCCAAACCACTTTTTAACGATGCTGCGCGACTGTCGGACATCGCGCGAGCGGGCTCGCGCCTTGCACCCTGTCGGGGGAGATCGCCGTGAGTGAGTCCAAGCCGGGCCAAATGATTCCCGCCTCCAACACCCTGAAGATCAGGGTTGGCGGTCGGTTCGGCGGCATCGACCCCGCCGCCTTGGCCAAGGCCGAGGCCGCGCTGAAGGGACTGGCCAGCAACTTCGGCCAATGGATGCAGGACGAGCTTGGCAAGCTGGACGCCGCGCGCGAACGGATCCGCGCCGAAGGCTACACCGCCGAGACCGCCGAGAACCTCTATTTCCGCGCCCACGACCTGAAGGGACTGGGCTCGACCTACGGCTTTCCCGTCGTCACCAGCATCGCCGGCTCGCTGTGCCGGCTGATCGACGACCCGGCGACGCGCATGCGCGCCCCGCTGTTCCTGCTGGACGCCCATATCGACGCGATCAAGGCGGCGGTGCGCGGCGACATCCGCGAGAACGAACATCCGGTCGCCCAGGCCCTGCTGAAGGAACTGGACACCCGGGTCCGCGAATACGAGCGGTAGGCAAGCGCATCGACCGGGCGCGAAGCCCGTCAGAGCGGCCTTAACCCTAGCCGATCGCCGACAGCGGCTCGGCCACCTCGCCATAGCCGGCGTCCGACGGGATCACCAGCACAGGGCCATCATCGCCTGGCTGGACCTTCGGTTCGACCACGACCAGCGGGCGGGCCTTGGCGCGGGCGACCGCGTCGGCGCCGCTGGTCGCCTCGGCCAGCAGCTGCAGGTTCATCCGGGTCGGGAAGATCACCTTGCGCTCACCCGCCGCGGCCAGGGCGATGGCCTCGGCCGGCGCGATCCACTCGGCGTCGACCGTCTCCCAGCCGTCGCAGCAGGCCAGCTGCTCGCTGTTGGCCTGGGCCAGATAGAACCAGGTGTCGAACCGCTTGGGCATCAGCGACGGCGTGATCCAGCGCGCGAAGGGTGTCAGGGCCGCAAGGTCGATCCTGACGCCAAGTTCCGCCACCAGATCGATGAAGGGCCGCTCGTCCTTGGCCACCGCCTCGCGCGCCGGGCCCATCCGCTCGTCGCCGTGGAACACCGCGCCGGCCGCGTCGCGCGCCAAAAGCACACCGGCCTCCTCGTAGACCTCGCGGATGGCGGCGATGCGCAGGGCGCGCTCGTCCGCCGGCGCGGCGTCCCAGGCCGTCGCATGGCTCGCCCAGGCGGGGTCGTGGTCGCCCTGGTGGGTCTTGCCGCCCGGAAAGACCAGGGCGCCCGACGCGAAGTCGATCTGGTGGTGCCGCTTGACCATCAGCACCTGGAAGGCCGGCGCGTCGCGGACCAGCAGGATGGTTGCGGCGGGCCGGATCGGGGTGTCGGTGGCCATGGCGTGTCTGCTCCTCCACGGAGGTCGCACGCCTCCCTGGCCGGCTAGATCACGACGATTTCGGATTTAGGCAATCCAAAATCACGCCGCAGGCGCCAAGGGCCGGATCAGGCGACGCTGGCGCGCCCCGCGACGCGGCTTTCGCTGCGCACCCGGTCGAGCTTCTCGAGCAGATAGTCCATATCCTCGCGCGTCGCCGTGCGCGGCTGGGTCAGGAAGCGTTGCAGCATGCGCTCCTGAAAGGTCTCGGGGTCGCTGGCGCCCCCCTCCGCTTCGATCGCGTGGAAGGTGTCGATGCCCGCCCTGAACGCCGGGAACAGCCGCGCCGGCAAGCCCGCCCGCTCGTAGATCGCCTTCAGGCCCAGCGATCCGGCGTCGTGGATCATCAACCAGGTGCGATGGTGCGGCACGCCGGCGAGCTCGGCCATGCCCCACTCGAAGAAGGCCATGTGGCCGTTGGCCAGGGCCCGCATCAGGAGCGACGCCGACAGCCGCCCGGCGGCGTTGAGGTGGCGTACGAAACCCTTGGCGTCGGTGGTCCGGCCGGCCTGGTCCACCAGGTCGATCGTGGCCCGCTCGCGCGCGCCCAGGGCGATCTGCAGCGCCGTCTGGGGCGAGAGGGCCTGGTGGTTGATCAGGTGCTCGCGCACCTTGTCGCCGACCAGGGTGATCAGCGTCTCGGTCACCGACAGCGGCAGGGCCTTGCGATAGGCCATGGCCGTCAGCACCGCCTCGGACTTGGCGAACCGCTCGACCACCACCTGCAGGGTGCGTTCGGCGAAGCTGGCGTTGTCGTTGGCGCAGGCCATCCGCACCGCCTCCTCGCCCCCGTGGTCGACGATGGTGGTGGTGACCTGCTGCGACAGCATCGGGCGGCTGGCGATGGCGACCTGGCGGATCGGACCGCCGATGCGCACGATCTGGACCAGGTCCTCGTCGGTGAACACGGGCGAGAAGTTGAGGATCGGGAAGGCCACGCTCTCGACGTCGCGGGCCAGCCGCATCGCCACGTCGTGCGGCACCAGCGGCGAGTCGCGCAGGGTGACGGCCAGGGCCCGGCGAACCAGTTCGGCCGCGTCGGCCGCCATGACGCGCAGAATCTCCTGCGCCTGCTCGCGCTCCTCCGGCGACAGCACGCCCTTTTCGATGTGCCGGCAGATCTTGTGGGCGGCGACGGCCCGCTCGTCGGCGGACTCTCCCTTCACCAGCGTACGGATGTCCGTGTCGGTCAGCGCCGACCGCGTCATCGCCATAGCGCCCCTCCAAGATACCGCGGTGAGTGAATCGAAAATGGACAATGCGTGGTTAAACTTAATGATTGCTTGTCCACCCGGAGGGGAACTGTTTTTCCGATTCATCCGCCGGCAACCCTGACCACCTAGGCTCGACCGGAAACCAAGGAGGAGCCTGGGGTTTTGAGTAACGCGCCCGACACCATGAACGGGTCCCCGGCCGCCGATCCGGCCGGACGGACCAGCCGGGCCGTCGCACTGCAGTCGCTGGACGCCCAGGTCGCGCTCCTGCCCTACGCCCTGCTCCTGTTCGGACTGGCGCTGCCGGTCTACGGCTGGATATGCACCTACGCCCGGGACCGCATGTGGATGCTGGCTAGCCTGGCGGCGTTCGCCGTCAACTGGGGCGCCTTCTACGGCGGGGTCGACTGGCTGAAGCGGCATCCCGGATCGCGGACCAACCTGGGCCTGCGCACGCGAGTGCAGATCCTCGGCGGGCTGTTGTGGGCCGTGACCGTGGCCCAGATCGCCACCGTCGCCGCCGGCGCCGGCCTGGCGCACGACGAGCTGCTGATGCTGGCCATCGGCGCCGCGGCCATCTGCATCTTCTTCTCCGCCCCCCTGCTGCCGGCGCTGCTGATCGTGGGGCCGACGGCCGCCGCCGCGCCGCTGCTGTACCTGTTCGCCGACCCGGCCTCCGTTCAGCTCGGCCGCATCGCGCTGGGCGCCATCGCGCTGGTGATGGCCCTGTCCCTGATCATGAACCGGCTCCTGCGTCGCCAGTTCGCTCTGGCGGCCGAGCGCGAACAGCTGATCGAGGCCCGCGCCCAGTCGCTGGCGCGGGCGGAGAAGCTGGCCAAGTCCAAGTCCGACCTCCTGGCCACCCTGTCGCACGAGATCCGCAACGGCCTGACCGGCGCGGCCCACGTGCTGGCCGCCGCGGCCGGCGCCGGCGGGCGAAGCGCGCCCTCGCGCGAACAGCTGACCGCCGCCCTCGGCGCCGCCGAGGACCTGCTGACGGTGCTGGACGCCACCCTCGACATGGAGACCGCCCAGTCCGGGCGGCTGGCGATCGAGCCGCAGCCCTTCGACCTGCCGCGCCTGGCGCATGAGCTGGCCCTGCTGAACCGGCCGCTGGCCGCCACCAAGGGGCTGGAGCTGTCGATCCACGTCGACGAGGAGCTGGCGACCGGCGAAGGCGCGGCGGTGGCCGACCCGGCGCGGGTGCGCCAGATCCTGGCCAACCTCCTGGGCAATGCGATCAAGTACACCGTCCGCGGCCGCATCGAGCTCCGCCTGGCTCGCACGGCGAGCGACCGCATCCGGCTGGAGGTGGTCGACACCGGCCCGGGCCTCACGCCCGACGAGCTCGACGCGGCCTTCGAGCCGTTCAGCCGGATCAAGCGCACCGCGGCGGGCGTCCCCGGCGCCGGGCTCGGCCTGCCGCTGGCCCGCCACCTGGCCCAGCTGATGGGCGGGGACGTCACAGCCGAGAGCGCGGTCGGCATCGGCTGCTGCCTCCGCCTGGACCTGCGGTTCGATCCCGACATCCATCTCGGCGCGCCGGACGAGGCGCTGGCGCCGACCGCCCCGGCCCAGGGGCTGGTGGTCCAGGCCCTGCGCGTGCTGGTGGCCGAGGACGACGCCCTGCACGCGGCGATGCTGCGCTCGGTGCTCGAACAGCTCGGCCACCACGTGCTGCAGGCCCACGACGGCCAGCGCGCCTGTGAGCTGGCCCAGATCTGCGAGGTCGACCTGATCATGCTCGCCGGCCGGCTGCCGGTGCTGGACGGACCGCAAGCCACCCGCGCCATCCGCCGGATGGAGGGCCCGGCCGCCCGCACGCCGATCATCGCCATCATCGGCGGGGATAGCGACGAGGCGACCGCCTGCCTCGAAGCCGGGGCCAGCCAGGTGCTGCGCAAGCCGATGACTGTGGGCGGGGTCGCCCGCGCCCTCGCCGCCGCGATGCGCCAGAACCGCCTCGCCCCCGCCCGCCTTCGCGCCTGACACCCTTTTCTTTCGCCGCCGGCCCCGTCACCATGGCGGAAAAGCAGGTCGAGGAAGGGAACGCGCGTGCTGGAAGGCTTGAAGGTCGTCGAACTGGCCACCTATATCGCCGGCCCCGGCGCCGGCGGGGTGATGGCCGACTGGGGCGCCGAGGTGGTCAAGATCGAGTCGCCCGCGGGCGATCCGATGCGGCGGTTCTTCGACAGCCTGTCCGACAGCCACGAGGGCAACCCGGTGTTCGAGATGGACAACCGGGGCAAGCGCTCGATCGCGCTCGACATCACCAAGCCCGAAGGACGGGAGGCGGCCGCCCGGCTGATCGCCGGGGCTGACGTGTTCCTGACCAACGTCCGGCCCGCGGCGCTGAAGCGGGCCGGCCTGGACTATGACAGCCTGGGCGCGCGCTATCCGCGGCTGATCTACTGCAGCCTGACCGGCTACGGCCTCCAGGGGCCGGACGCGGACAAGCCCGGCTTCGACGTCACCGCCTTCTGGGCCCGCTCGGGCGTCGCGTCCCTGACCGCGCCCAAGGGGATCGACCCCTTCGGCCTGCGCACCGGCGTCGGCGACCACACCTGCAGCCTGGCGACGGTCTCGGCGATCCTGGCGGCCGTCTTCGAGCGCGGCCGCACGGGCAAGGGCAGGCTGGTCGAGACCTCGCTGCTGCGCACGGGCGTCTACGCCATCGCCACCGACATGGCGATCCAGCTGCGACTGGGGAAGATCGCCTCGACCCGGCCACGCGAACAGGCGGTCAATCCGCTGGCCAACTATTTCAAGACCGCCGACGGCCACTGGCTGTGCCTGAACCCGCGCGACGGCGGCGCCGACTGGCCCGACCTGGCCCGGGCGCTGGGCCAGCCGGAACTGGCGAGCGACCCGCGTTTCGCCAAGGGGCGCGAGCGCCGCACGAACGGCGCCGAGCTGGTGCGGACCCTGGATGCGGCCTTCGCCGGCCTGACCCTGGCGGAAGCCGCCGCCCGGCTGGACGAGGCCGACATCGTCTGGGCGCCGGTGCAGACGCCGGCCGAGTGCGCCGCCGATCCCCAGGCCCAGGCCGCCGGCTGCTTCGTCGAGACGCCCAACCCCAAGGGCGGGACCTTCCGCGCTCCGGCTGCGCCCGCCCGCTTTCCCGGCGCCGACGACGGCCCCAAGGGACCGGCCCCGGCGCTCGGCCAGCACACCCGCGAAGTGCTGGCCGGCGTCGGCTATTCCCCCGCCGAGATCGAGCGGCTGCTGGCCGAGGGCGCGGCCGCCTAGGCACAGGCCGGCGCGGCGCCCCAGATCGGTCCGTTCGCCCCACAATTTCGGCGCCGCGATCGTCGTTTATGCGGCGTTTATGTCTCGCCTTGCTGGCGCTCCGGAAATCTTGGACTGTGCGTTCCAAGACAAGATGCTCGCGGCAAGGTAGTCGGTCATGGCGACAGCAACCCTCACCCAAGAACAGCCAAGGAGCGACAACGCGCTGCTCCACGCCTCGATCGTGATCGTCGTCGGGGTCCTGGCCACCACCCTCGCCCAGACCCACGTGCTGGCGCGGTTACCGCTCCAGAACCTGCTCAAGAACGAACTGCACGTCAGCCGGGCCGCGAACGCGGCCTTCTTCTTTTGGGCCGGGCTTCCCTGGTACTTCAAGCCCCTGGCCGGCATCCTCACCGACGCCTTCCCGCTCCTCGGCAGCCGTCGTCGAAGCTACATCCTGATCGCCACGACGCTGGGGGTGCTGTCCTGGATCGGCCTCTATTTCACGCCGCACCAGTACAACCAGCTGCTCTATGTCTGCATCGTCGCCAACACCTTCATGGTGGTCGCCAGCACCGTTGTGGGCGGCTACATGGTCGAGGTCGCCCAGGCCGCGTCGGGCTCCGGGCGGCTGACCGCCATCCGCCAGGCCGTCCAGCAAGCCTGTCTGATCATCAACGGGCCGAGCGCCGGCTACCTCGCCAGCATCGCCTTCGGCTGGACCGCCCTGACCTGCGGCGGGGTGCTGTTCCTGCTCATTCCCGCGACCATCTTCTTCCTGCATGAACAGCGGAAGTCCGTTGACGCGCGGGAATTGCTGAACGCCGCCGGACGCCAGCTGGGCAAGATCGGCTCGGCCCGGACGATGTGGGCCGCCGCGGGGCTGATGGCCCTGTTCTATATCGCGCCAGGCCTGTCGACGGCGGTGTTCTACAAGCAGCAGAACGACCTGCACATGACCACCCAAGGCCAGGGCCTCCTGGCGTTGATCGCGGGGCTGACCGGCGTCGCGGCGGCCATCGCCTACGGCTTCGCCTGCCGGCGGATCAGGCTGCGCAACCTGCTGATCGTCTGCCTCCTGGCCGCGACCGTCACCAACCTCGGCTATCTCTTCTATTCGTCGGTGCTGGCGGCCAGGATCGTCGAGGGCGTGAACAGCTTCGGCTTTTCCCTCGCCGAACTGGCGCTGATGGACCTGGCCATCCGCGCGACCCCGGCCGGCAGCGAGGGCCTGGGCTTCTCCCTGATGATGAGCGTCCGCAACCTCGCCCTCTTCGGGACCGACTGGTTGGGCTCGTTCCTGCTCGAGAAGTATCACCTGAGGTTCGGCGAACTGGTGCTGGCCAACTCGGCGACGACGCTGATCACCGTCCCGCTGGTGCTTCTGCTGCCCGCCGTCCTGGTCTGGCGCAAGGACGAGGAGCTCTACGAGGAACCCGCCGCGCCACGCACCGCGATCCAGGAGTGACGTGCTCTAAATGTTTGATTTATAGCCCTTTTAACCGGATCAAATGCTTCCATCTGACCCTAAAGGGCTCTAACCGCCTCCGCCGCGCGCCGTGGTCAGGGCGCGCAGCATCTCCGCCGAGAACAGCGAGTTCGAAAGGCCGCCGACCGGGACCTGGTCGGGCGCTTCCGGCCCGCGCAGCACCATGTCGACCAGCGCCTGCTCCTGCTCGATGCGGTCGATCCGCCGGGCGGTGGCGTACTGGACGAAGTCGGCCGAGGGGGCTGGAGCCGGCGCAGGCGACGCCACCGCGCCGCCGGGCGTCGGGCCGCGCGTGAGGTTGGCGTAGACCTCCCCGACCGTGGCGGCCCGCCCGTCGCGATAGAAGATCGAATGGTTCGACGCGGCCGCTTCCGGAAACAGGCCCGCCGCCAGCGTCTGCGGGCTGGTCCGCACCGCCTCGATCAGCTTGGCCGACCCCTGAGGTCCCAGGAAGTGCGCCGCATAAAGCTCGCCCGCCGTCGGATCGCGGCCCATGCGCCCCCGAAGATAGGAAGCGTGGTCGGAGGCCAACTCCCCCGCCATCAGCGAGGCGGCGTGGGGGTCCAGCCGCAGGTCCATCACCGCCCGCCGCGCCTCGGCGCCCTGGACGTGATAGCGACCGTCGGGACCCGCCTGGATCAGGTCGGCGTAGCGGGCGTAGCCGTATTTGGCGCCGTGCTTCTTGAGCGTCGAGAGCCAGGTCTGCTCGACGAACTGGAACAGGCCTGCAGCCGAGGACGTCGGCGCCTTGGCGCCCGGGTTGTAGCCGCTCTCGCGCCGGGCCGTACCCAGCAGGAAGCTGAAATCCACCCCCGTCGCGCTGGACGCGCGCTCGATGGCGACCTGCACTACGTCCCTGATCGAGTCGACGCTCATGACCCGATAGGTCGCCGCTTATGGTTAAGGCGCAATTAACCAAAGCTGCCGATCGGCAATTCCTGCCCGGCCAAAACGACCCAGCCGGGATCGCCCAGCCCGCACCGTCAAGCCATCACGGGAATTTGCACGCTTATCGCTGTTCAGTTGATAAATGGACGTTTACAGGCCCGCAGTCCAGGATGACGCTGGGTCAACAAGCGCCGCTTCAACAGGCGCATGGAGGAAACGTCGATGATGATGGCCCTGCGCCGCACGCCTGCCGAATACGCCTTCATCCACGCGCTCGACGGCGCGCCGCCGCCCAGGAAGCTGTCGAAGCCGCTGATCGCCGCGATTGGCGTCTCGGTCGCCGTGCATGTGGGCTTCGCCGCCTATGTCATTCACCAGCGCTTCATCGCCCCGCCCGAGGAACAGACGACGCCCACGCCGACCCTCACCATACGGACGGTGACCCTGCCCCGGCCCGACCAGGCGGCCCCGGCCAAGCCCTCGCGCCCGCTCCTCGCGCACCAGCCGCCGACCATCGAGGACACCTCGATCCAGCCCCTGAAGACCATCCCGATCAATCCGCCAATCCAGACCACCTTGACCGACGACACGCCGGTGGTCGCGACCTTCACCGACACCACCCCGCCGCGCCAGCCACCGCCCAAGGAGATCCGCGACCCGACCTGGCTCAGCCGGCCGACCGCGACCGAGATGGAGCGCTACTATCCGCAAGGCGCGCTCGAGCGCAGCCTTTCGGGCTCGGCGACGCTGCAGTGCCTGGTGACCGCCACCGGCGACCTGCGCGGCTGCCAGGTGGCGGCCGAGACCCCGACCGGCGCCGGCTTCGGCCGGGCGGCGCTGAAGCTCTCGGGCTTCTTCCACATGAGCCCCCGAACCGAAGACGGCGCCCCCGTCGACGGCGCGACCGTCCGCATCCCGATCCGCTTCGCCGTGACGCCGTAGGGGAGCAAGACCAGTTGACTTCGCTGTAGGCGGCCTGGAACTCTGCGCCCAAGGGTTGTCTGGAGTCGGGGGCGGCGTTGGGCTTGCGCCATCTTGCGTGGCTTTGCGCCATCGCGTCGATAGGGTTAATTGTTGGAGCGGCGTCCGCGGCCGATACGCCCCCCAAGGTTGAGGGTGCGCCGGCCTCCGCCGGCGCGCCTTCGCTGGACGACTTTTTCAAGGATCCGGTGTTCAGCAGCGCCAAGCTGTCGCCGAACGGCCAGCACCTCGCCCTTGTCCAGACCGGTGCGATGAGCGGCGTGTTCGTCACCGACCTGGCGACGCGCAAGCTGATGCCGGCCCTGGCGCTGGCCGACAAGAACGGTCCCATCAAAGGCCTGTCGGTCGACTGGCTGGAGTGGAAGGACAACGACCGGCTGATCGTGGGCCTGACCCTGCTGGACATCCAGCACCGCGGGAACCGCCCGGACGGCCCGATCGTCGGCTTGCGCTACGGACGGTTCATCCTGGCGGTCAACCGCGACGGCACAAACCCCGTCCAGCTGCTGAAGGGCGGGTTTTGGAACAGCCGCCGCGGGGGCCTCGTGGGGCTGCTGGACCGGCTGCGGGACGATCCAAACCATATCCTCGCCATGGCGCCGACCAACACCGGACCGTTCGGCGCGTGGAAGGTCGACATCCGGACCGGCGAAGCCACCCTGGTGGAGGTCGGCGACGCGCGCACCCTTCTGTGGAAGACCGACAGCGCGGGGACGATTGTCGCCCGGCTCCGCGAGCTCAGCAACGGCGTCGTGATCGAAGGACGCAGCCCCGGCCAGACCCAGTGGACCACAATCGTCAAGCTGCGGGCCAAGGACCTGAAGGCACTCGACGACTTCGCCATCCTCGGCCCGACGGACAAGCCGGCGCGGCTCTATGTGGCCGCGCGGCCCAAGGACAAGAGCGAAGGCGACACCCGCAGCCTGCGCATCTACGATTTCGCCGCCAAGACCCTCAGCGCGCCGATCTGGCCGGCGGAAAAATACGATATCGAGAGTGTCGTCTACGACGGCGACACCTACCAGCTACGGGGCGTCTGCTTCACCGCCGACGTCTACACGTGCGACTTCGAGGACCCGAACCTCAACGCCAATTTCCGGGCGATCGAGAAGTTCTTTCACAACAAGCGGAGCGTCATCCCGATCTCGGTCGCCGACGACGGCCGCTGGTGGCTGTTCTCGGTCAGCGGGCCCGACGAGCCGGCGGGCTACTATCTGTTCGACTGGAAGACCAAGGTCATGGCTCTGCTCGGAGAGCGTTATGACCACCTGCCGACGGAGACCCTGGCGACGATGAGCCAGTGGAGCTACGCCGCCCGCGACGGCGTCTCCGTCCCGGCCTACCTCACCCGCCCACGCGCGGCGCCGCCGGGACCCTTGCCGCTGATCGTCATGCCGCATGGCGGGCCGGCAGCGAGGGACTCCTACGCCTTCGACATCTGGGATCAGTTCCTCGCGACCCGCGGCTATCTGGTGTTCCAGCCCAACTTCCGAGGCTCCGGGGGCTATGGCGTGAGTTATGAGGAGGCTGGCGACGGGCAGTGGGGCGGCCGCATGGCCGACGACATCACCGACGGGGTGCGCAAGCTGATTGAGACCGGCCAGGCGGACCCGAAGCGAATCTGCATCTTCGGCGCCAGCTACGGCGGATACGCCGCCCTCTACGCCGGCGCGACCCACCCAGAACTCTACAAATGCGTTGTCTCATGGGCCGGGGTTGCTGACCTGGCCGCCATGCTCAACTACGAGAAGCTCACCTACGGCAAGGACTCCGAAGCCTATGCCTACTGGCGCAAGGCGATCGGCGATCCCGCGACCCAGGCCGACGCGGTGAAGAAGGCCTCTCCGCTGACCTACGCCGCGAGCTACGGCCCGCCTGTGTTGTTGATACACGGCCGCGACGACGAGATCGTCTCGCCCGAACAGTCGCGCAACATGGAAGCGGCGCTGAAAAAGGCCGGCAAGGACGTGAAGCTGTCGATCTACGCGGACGAAGAGCATCCCTCCTGGGAGACGAGCGACGAAAAGGCCGCGCTGGCCGAGATCATCACCTTCATCGAAGCGCACATCGCCCCGGCTACGCCGGCGGCCACGCCCGTGAAGACCGCCGCCGCGCCCTAATAGCTCTTGGGCAGGTGCAGGACGCGCTCGGCGATGAAGTTCAGGATCATCTCGCGGCTGACCGGGGCGATGCGGGCGATCATGGCTTCGCGGAAATAGCGTTCGACGAAGTACTCCTTGGCGTAGCCCATGCCGCCGTGGGTCAGGACCGCGGTCTCGCAGGCGCGGAAGCCGGCCTCGGCGCCGAGGTACTTGGCCGCGTTGGCCTCGGCCCCGCAGTCCTTGCCGGCGTCGTAGAGGGCGGCGGCCTTGAACGCCATCAGGTTGGCCGCTTCGAGCTCGGCCCAGGACTTGGCGAGCGGATGCTGGATGCCCTGGTTCTGGCCGATCGGACGGCCGAAAACGACCCGCTCGTTGGCGTAGGTCGCCGCCCGCGCCAGGGCCGCGCGGCCCAGGCCCACGGCCTCGGCGGCGAACAGCACCCGCTCGGGGTTCAGCCCGTGCAGCAGGTATTGGAAGCCCTTGCCCTCCTCGCCGACCAGGTCCTCGAACGGGACCTTCAAGTTGTCGATGAAGAGGGTGTTACACTCGACCGCCTTGCGGCCCATCTTCGGGATGGGGTTGGCCTCGATGTGCTCGCGGTTGAGGTCGGTATAGAACAGGCTGAGGCCTTGCGTCGGCTTGGCCACCTGGTCCTTGGGCGTGGTGCGGGCGATGATCAGGATCTTGTTGGCGCGCTGGGCGCCGGTGGTCCAGATCTTCCGCCCGTTGATCAGATAGCCGTCGTTGGTGCGCTCGGCCCGCGTCTCCAGGCTCGAGGTATCCAGGCCCGAGTTCGGCTCGGTGACCGCGAAGCACATCTTGTCCTCGCCCGAGATGATCCGGGGCAGCAGCATCTCGCGCTGGGCGTCCGAACCGAACTTCACCAGCGGCATCGGCCCGAAGATGTTCAGGTGGATCGAGGAGGCGCCGGAAAAGCCCGCGCCGGACTGGGCCACGGTCTGCATCATCACCGCCGCCTCGGTCAGGCCCAGGCCCGCGCCGCCCACGCGCTCGGGCATGACGACGCCCAGCCAGCCGCCCTCGGCCATGTCGGCGACGAAGTCCTCCGGATAGCGGCCGGTGTCGTCGGTCTTCAGCCAGTAGTCGTCGCCGTATTTGGCGCAGACCTTGGCGACGCCCTCGCGGATGGCTTCCTGTTCCTCGGTCAACCAGAAGCTCGACATGCCGTCCCTTCCCTCTTGCGTCTCTGCGTTTCTCAGGCGGACGCGAACCGCCGCGCGTCCAGCCGGGCCGCTTCGGGGCCAGGATCGCGGCCCGCCAGATACGCCGCCGTCATCCGCGCGACAAGCGGCGCGAGCAGCCAGCCGTTGCGCCGGGCCCCGGCCGCCAGGAACACGTCCCGCCGCTCGGACGGCCCGACCAGCGGCAGGCCGTCGGGCGTCGTGGCCCTCACCCCGGCCAGGGCCGCGAAGGGCGCGGCGGCCAGCGGGGGCGACAGGGCGGCGGCCAGACGGCGCAGGGCTTCGACCTTCTCCGGATCGAGCGCGCGGTCCGCCAGCCCCGCCTCCATGGTGGCGCCGACGCAAAGGCCGTCCGCGCCGCCGGTGGCGTAGCCCAGCCGGCAGCGCAGGGTCGCTTCGCCCGCCAGGGGCCCGCCGGGCGCGAAGCGCAGGATGTGGCCCTTGATCGGCGAGAGGACGGCGAGTTCGGGCGCCAGGGCGGCCGGCTCGGCGCCGGTGGCGACCACCAGCGCGTCGGCCTGCACGGCCTCGCCCGTCGAGAGCACGGCTCGGCCGGGCTCGAACGCCGTCACCGAGGCCTGCGCCGTCCGCGCGCCCGCGCCCCGAGCCGCCGCCTGCAGCGCCGGCAGCGCCAGGGACGGGGCCAGCCGCCAGTCCTCCGGGGTGAAGAAGCCCCCGCCGGGCGCGTCCTCGACCCCGGCCCCCAGGGCCGCCAGGCCGGCCTGGCGCGTCTCGGCCAGGCCGGGCGGATCGTCCGCCAGCACCACCCAGCGGGCGCCGCCGCGCGTCAGGCCCACGGCCTGCGGGCCAATCCCTGCCAGGAGGTCCGGCCAGAGGTCCCGCGCCGCGGCAAGGAAGCCGAAATGGCCGGCCGAGGTCGGATCGAGCAGGGCCTCGAACGCCGGCGCCAGCATGCCGGCGGCTGCGCCCGAGGCGTTGTCGCCAATCCCAGCCGGATCGGCCAGGACCACCTCGGCCCCGCCGCGCGCCAGCTCCAGCGCGGTCGCGGTCCCGAAGGCGCCGGCGCCGGCGACGAGTACGCGCTGTCCCCGGCTCACCAGTCCGCCCGCAGGCTCTCCAGGACGCGCACGGTCCCGAACGGACTATGGGAAACGACCATCTCAGTAGGTCCCCATCCGGTCCTCAACCGCATGGCCGCGCTCGGGGATCAGCATGCTGCGCTTGAAGGTGCAGACCACCTCGCCGCGCTGGTTCTTGCCCGTGGTGCGGACGGTGACGACGCCCTGGCCGGGCCGCGACTTGGAGACCCGCTTCTCCAGCACCTCGCTCTCGGCGTAGAGGGTGTCGCCGGCGAACACCGGGTGGCTGAACTTGACCTCGTCCATCCCCAGGTTGGCGATGGTCTTCTGCGAGATGTCGCTGACGCTCATCCCGATCAGCAGGGCGAGCGTATAGGTCGAGACCACCAGGTTGCGGCCGAACTCGGTCGCCGCCCCGTATTCGGCGTCGAAGTGCAGGGGATGGGTGTTCAGCGTCAGCAGGGTGAAGAGGTGGTTGTCGCTCTCCAGCACCGTCTTGCCGGGCCGGTGCTCATAGACGTCGCCGACCTGGAAGTCCTCGAAGTAGCGGCCGAAGGTCTCGCGGTAGCGCTGCGGGCCGATCTCTTTCCAGTTCTGCACCATGTCGTCCTCCGCCGTCCTTGCCCGCGGCGCCTTCAATAGCCCATCCGCCGCCCAAGCAAAGCCGGCCTAAGCCGCCGCGCCGCGGGCGAAGTGGTCGGCCAGCACCTGGGCGACGGCCAGGCTCACCCCCTTGCCCATGGCGATGTGCAGGAATTCGTTCGGACCGTGGGCGTTGGAATGGGGCCCGAGCACGCCGGTGATGACGAACTGGGCTTCTGGGAATTTCTCGCCCAGCATGCCCATGAAGGGGATCGACCCGCCCTCGCCCATCATCGCGGCGTCGCGGCCGAAGGCGATCTCCGAGGCGCGGTCGATCGAGGCCCTGAGCCAGCCGGCCAGAGGCGGGGCGTTCCAGCCCGAGCCGGCCTTCTCGACGTCGAACGTGACCTTGGCCCCATAGGGCGGATCGGCCTCGAGCAGGGCCTTGAGCCGTTCCCCCGCCCTGACCGCGTCCGCCGTCGGCGCAAGCCGCAGCGACAGCTTGGCCGCCGTGAACGGGCGAAGGACGTTGCCCGCGCTCTGCAGGTCCGGCGCGCCTTCCAGGCCGGTGATCGACAGGGCCGGCCGCCAGGTCCGGTTGAGGATCAGCTCGGCCGGGTCGTCCGCCATCGGCCGCATGCCGGCGACGAAGGGGAACTTCCTGTAGACCTCGGCCCCGAGCGCCTTGGCGGCCGCCTTAGCCTCGACGATCCGTCCCGGCGGGATCTGGGCGTGCAGCTCGGGCGGCAGGATCTCGCCTGTGGCCTCGTCCTCCAGCCGCGACAGGAGGCTCCTGAGGATGCGGAAGCTGGAGGCCACCACGCCCGAGGCGTCGCCCGAGTGCACCCCCTCGTCCAGCACCTGGACCGTCAAGGCCCCGCCGGTCATGCCGCGCAGCGAGGTCGTCAGCCACAACTGGTCGTAGTTGCCGCAGCCGGAGTCGAGGCAGACGACGAGCGAGGGCGAGCCCAGCCGGGCCGCCAGGTGGTCGACGTAGAGCGGCAGGTCGTAACTGCCGCTCTCCTCGCAGGCCTCGATCAGGACGGCGCAGCGGGCGTGGGCGACGCCCTGGGCCTTCAGCGCCAGGATGGCCGACAGGGCCCCGAACATCGCATAGCCGTCGTCCGCGCCGCCGCGCCCATAGAGCTTGCCGTCCTTCAGCACCGGGAGCCAGGGCCCGAGCCCCTCGGCCCAGCCGGTCATCTCCGGCTGCTTGTCCAGGTGGCCGTACAGAAGCACGGTCTCGTCACCCTGGCCGGGGATGTCGATGAAGATCACCGGCGTGCGCCCTTCGAGACGGACGATGTCCAGCGTGGCGCCGGCGAGCGCGGCGATCTTGCTCCTGGCCCAGGCGGCGAACTGGTCGACCGCGGCCTCCATGTAGCCGTGGGCCTGCCAGTCGGGGTCGAACGCGGGCGACTTGTTGGGAATACGGATGTAGTCGACCAGCTGCGGCGTCACCTCCTCGTCCCACAGGCGATCCACGAAGGCCTTGGCCACGGTCGAATCCATCGCTGTCTCCTGTGGGCGCGCCGGCGCGATTGGCCGCGTCGAAGCGGGTTTTAGCCGCCCGGCGCGGTCCAGGCGAGCCGCCGGGCGGCCTTCGCTCTCGCGAGGCGGCGGGCGTCGGCAACGTGGGAGCGCCGACCTGGCGGCGCCGCCAGCCGGCTCGGACGAAGCGCCCGCGCCGGCCCCATCAATATCACCACCAGAGAGGATTGATTTTCGGAGCGAAAACGCAAATCCCCACGCCCTCTCTCTGAACATCACGGGCAGGAACGGCTCCGAGATCCGGTCGTCGCGATCGATCAACCGCTCTTGCCTGAGCGAGATGACTCGATACCGGCGCCCGGGTTACTTTCGTCGAAGTGCATCCATGGTCGAACCCAGTGCGCCGATGCGATTGATACTCGTCAATGCGGCTGGCCTCTTCCCCTCTAGTCTGGTGGGGAGCCGGGCTCTGTCTCAGCCCAGGCAGGCTCGCATCATCGGGGCCTCAACAAGACGGGTGGAAGAGACGATGATTGCGCGACCGATCCGCCATCTGCTGACCCGCCTTCGCGCCGACCAACGAGGCTTGGCGGCGATAGAACTCGCCATCATCGCGCCTATGCTGGTCCTTCTGCTGGTGGCGACGGAGGAACTCGGCTTCGCCGTGCGGCAGCAGATGCAGGTCCAGGACGCCGCAGCGGCCGGCGCGCTCTACGCCACCGAGTATGGATGGGACCAGGCCGGGATCGCTTCGGCCGTCACCACCGCCAAGTCTTCGAGTGGAATCGCGGCGACGCCGACACCGGTGCTGTTCTGCGGCTGTCCGTCGGTCACCGGCGTCTCCACGGCCACGTGCGGCGCAACCTGTGCGGACGGCTCCACTGCGCGGCAGTACGTGCAGGTCAGCGCATCGCTGACGCGGACGACCCTGTTGCCGTCCCAGTTGCCGTTGCCGACCACCCTCACCGCCACGGCGACCACGAGGCTCCCATGATCGGCTGGGACAAGCGCCGCGGCGGCCGCGGCTTGCTTCGGAGCCAACCCGCCGGCGCCACCACCCTCGAATTCGCCCTGGTGCTGCCCATCTTCCTGCTGTTCCTGCTCGGCGTCATGGACATCGGACGCCTGCTCTGGACCCAGGCCACGCTCGACTATGCGACCGACGCGGCCGCACGATGCGCCGCGGTCGACACCACCCAGTGCGCCACGACCTCGCAGGTTCAAACCTATGCGGCGTCGCGGGCCTTTGGCATGACTCTGGCTTCGTCCGCCTTCAGCGTGACGTCCGCGACCTGCGGATGGCGGGTGTCCGCGTCGACGCCCTTCAGTTTCGTGACGCCGTGGATCTATGGCGGGAGCCTCACGCTGGTCGCCAACGCCTGCTACCCGACCGAGCCGACGTCATGACGCCGCGCCGGCCGCTACTTGCCGCGGCCGCGCACGAAATCGAAGAAGCGCTGGTTGCCGTCCGCGGCCGGCGCGTCCAGGTCCGCCCGGCTCAGCGCCATGGCCTGGTCCCGGTCACCCTTTAATCCATAGATCAAGGCCAGGTTCTGGCGGACGCGGGGCGTGGCGTTGGCCGACTTCGCCATGGGCGTCAGCAGTTCGATGGCTTCCTGGTACTGTCCGGTGATCGCCAGCGACAGGGCCAGGTCGTTGCGCGCGGCGACGCTCCTGGGCTCAACCGCAAGCGCCAGCCGATAGGACGCCTGCGCCTCGCCGTGGCGCCCCGCCGCATCCAGCGCGACGCCCAGGTCCACTTGGGCGCGCTCGTCGTGAGGCGCCAGCGTCGTGGCCCGCTGGGCGTATTCCAGGGCCTTCTGCGGTTCGGACAGTCTCACATAGCAGCGCTGCAGACCCAGCAGGGCGTCGACCCCGGCCTTCGACCTTGGATCGATCCCTTGATAGACGCCGATGGCGTCATCGATGAGCCCGCTCTGCAGCAACGTGTCCGCATATTCGACCTGCACAGCCGGATCGGCGCCCTTCCCGGCGATCCGGCGATACAGACCAAGAGCGGCCGACAGGTCGCCCGACGACCGCGCAGCCCGCGCGAGTTGAATCGTGGTCTTGACCCCGGCAGCCGACAGTTGCGTTTCCTTGCCTCTCGCCAAGTCCTTACCATCGACAGTTGACGCGCCAAAACAAGCGCATATCATGATGATGGGCATCATGTTTTTCGATATTTTCGCTCGAACGCTAGCGGTTTCAGTTCCTGGTGAGTCTTTAAATCTCATTGTCGGATTCCTTCGCCGTTTCTCATTGTATCACTTGGTGATGATAATTTTAAAATGACTCTACCATGGAGTTCGATTTCGCCATGAATGGCCACGATGGCTTTGATTTACGTCAATGTTTCGGTTGTGTGTCAGCGCTTACATGCCACCAGACAGCATTGGCTGTCACCACCCAAACGGGAGAGAGATAGTCATGGGTAGCATTTCGAAAAGAATCGCCGACATGTTCGGGCTGCGGTCCGAGGAAGGCGTCACCGCCATCGAGTACGGCCTGCTCGCAGGCTTGATCGCGGTGGCCATCGTTGCGGCGGTCACCCTGGTCGGCACCAACCTGGCGACCACGTTCAACACCATCGCCACCAAGATCTGACGCCGCCGCCGGCAGGCCCGGCGGGTGAGCGAGGGTGTCGCCCTCGAGGATTTCCTCGGGGTCAGGGTCCGAGGTCGAGGGATGAGCAGTTCTGTCGCCATTCTCCTTCAGAGCACCGGCCTCGGCGGTCTCCTCCTGGCCGCCGGGGAGGACCTCAGGGCCCGCATCATCCGCAACCAGCTGGCGCTCTGGGTGCTGGGCGCGGGCCTGGCGTCTCGCCTGGTCGTCGATGGTTGGGCGAGCTGGCTCAGCGCCGTGACGGCGCTGGCGGTCTTTGTCCCGCTCGGCCTCCTGGTTCCTCGTAATGTGATTGGCGGCGGGGACGCGAAGATGATCGCCGCCGCCACCTGCCTGTTCGAGCCGACCCGTGTTCCACAACTCTTGCTGGCCATCGCCCTGGCCGGGGGGGCGCTTGCCGTCACCTATATGGCGGTCTCGCGCATGTTCAGGTCACGGTGGGTCGGGCGGCCGGCGCCTTCGGACGAACGCGCGCCTTCCCCAGGCCTCGTCGAACCCAAGGCGGCCAGAACCGCCTCGAAGACGTCGATACCTTTCGGTGTCGCCATCTTTGCCGGCTCCGCCTTCGTCTTTCTGCAAGAGGCGTTCTGATGCTGCGCAATCTCCTCCTGATCGTTGGCGCCATGGCGATCGTGGTCGGGCTCGCCATCGCCGCCTACCTCCTGTTCCGCCCAGGCGCGCCCCGTTCCGGCGCCGAATCCGCGACCAGAGTCGCCGTCCTCGTCGCCGCGCACCCCCTCCCCTCGGGCGCCCTGCTGCGCGAGGGCGACCTCGGCTGGCGGGAAATCGAGGCGAAGGCCCCTCCGACCGGAAGCCTGGCGCGGGGCCAGGTCTCCCAAGCCCAATTCGTCGGCGCCGTGGCGCGCCGGGACTTCGCCGCCGGCGAGATGATCACCGCCAGCGCGCTCGTCGCCCCCGGCGATCGGAATTTCCTCGCCGCGGCGCTGGCGCCCGGCCGCCGCGCGGCCACCATCGCCGTGGACGCGGCCCAGAGTGCGTCCGGCCTGATCCTCCCTGGCGACCGGGTCGATGTGATCCTGGTCCAGGATATGGACCAGCAAGCCGCTCCGGGCGCGGCGACGACAAAGAAGTCGGTGGCCCAGGTCCTGCTGCGCGACGTCCGCGTAATGGCCGTCGATCGCACTTTCGCCGGATCACCAGCGGCCGCCGGCAGCGCCGCGCCCGGGACGGGCGGCGGCGCGAACGCGCCCCAACCCCGGACCATCACCCTCGAGGTCACCGACCTCGACGCCCAGCGCCTGTTCCTCGCGCTTCAACTCGGCAAGGTGGAACTGACCCTGCGCGCCCTGGCCAACGCTGGCGCAGACGCCGCGGCGTCGCGGGGACCGGTCTGGGGCAATGAGGTCTCGGCGCTCCGGGTCGCCGCCAACGCCCCTTCGGCTTCCGTCGCCCCTCCAGGCTCGCTTCTCGGCGCGGCCTCCGCGCGTCGGAGCGCGGCGGCCCATTCCATTGCGCCAATCCGCATCCTCCGCGGCTCCAAGGCAGACGCCCAATGACTCGCGACCAAAGCTTGCACGAGACCCGGGACGCATCCGTGGCCGGCGGACCCGCCCCACGGATCTGGTTGGGCGCCCTTGCCGCCGCGGCGCTGCTGTCGTCGGGGGCGATATCCGTCGCAAGGGCCCAGCAGATCGCGGCGCCGGCCTCCGTGGCGAACGCCACCCAAGCCGGCGACCTGACGGTGGGCGTCGACAAGGCCCTGGTCCTGGCCATGCCCGGTCCGGGAGCGACCGTCTTCGTCGCCAACCCGGACATCGCCGACGTCCAGGCGCCGGATTCCAGGCGGCTCCTGATCTTCGGCAAGAAGCCTGGACAGACCACCGTCTACGTCTTCGCCGCCAGTGGCGCGGTCAGCAGGTACGCCGTCACCGTGCGCCGCGACGCCGAGGATGTCGCCAGCGCGCTGCAGACCCAGTTTCCGGACGCGACGGTGAGCGTGTCTCGCGGCCCCGGCGGCATGACAGTGTCCGGCCGGGTCGCCTCGCCCGCCGAGGCCGACACCCTCAAGGCCGCGGCCCAGCAGTATCTGGCCGAAAAGGAGAGCCTGAATTTCGCGGTCGCGGTCGATGAATCGACGCAGGTGAACCTGCAAATCCGCGTGGCGGAAGTCTCCCGCCAGGTCACCAGCGAGCTGGGTTTCAACTGGGACGCCGTATTCAACAACGGGACCATCGCCGTGGGCCTGCTGACCGGCCGCGAGACCTCGACGGCGTTTGGCCAGTTCACCCGCGACACCTCGACGAGTTCGCTCGATTCCCTGGGTGTCGGCTACAAGAACGGCCCGGTGGACGTGTCGGCCCTGATCGACGCGTTGCAGTCCAATGGCCTGGTCACCATCCTCGCCGAACCGAACCTGACCGCGATCTCCGGCGCGACGGCCACCTTCCTGTCCGGCGGGGAGTTCCCCGTGCCCGTGTCCCAGAGCCTGGATCAGATATCGATCGAGTGGAAGAAGTACGGCGTCAACGTCGACTTCACCCCGGTCGTACTCTCGTCAAACCGGATCAGCATCCGCGTGCGGCCCGAAGTCAGCGAGCTGTCGGACGTCGGCGCGGTCAAGGTCAACAACATCAGCATCCCAAGCGTCGCGGTGCGGCGGGCCGACACCACGGTCGAGCTCGCCAGCGGCCAGAGCTTCGCCATCGCCGGCCTGTTCGAGAACAGCATGTCCAATACGGTGCAACGGTTCCCCGGACTGGGCGACCTGCCGATGTTCGGCGCCCTCTTCCGTTCGAGCACCTTCAAGCGGAGCGAGAGCGAGCTGGTGTTCATCGTCACGCCCTACATCGTCCGGCCCGTCTCCCACCCGAGCGACCTCCACCTTCCGACGGAGGCGATCAACTATTCCAACGACCTTGAGCGGATCCTGCTGGGCGACCTCTCCCAGCCGGACAAGCGGAAACCCGCCGCGGACGCACGTCCCCACCTGGCCGGACCAGCCGGCTTCATGCTGGAGGATCAGCCTTGACCTCATCGCTTCGCCCGGCGCGGATCGGCGCCGTTCTGCTGTTCGCCGCCCTGGCCATGCCCGTCCTCAGCGGCTGCGTGGACCGCCATCCCGAGAGCGCGGATTCGGCCCAGACGAGGACGGCGGCCCAGCCGATCTGCCAGCCGGCGGACCCCTCGCCCGGCGCAGCGGTCACCTTGCCCGAGGAAGGCTGCTGGAACGCCGCCAACCTCGCCAAGATGGTCGCCGACCCCGCCGACCTCACGCAGGGAAAGCCGCTGGGTCCGGCGGACGGCTCGCGGGAAACCGCGGTGATCGACGCCTACAAGCGTGGCCCGCCCAAGACGTCACCCGAACAGTCGACGAACAAGCCGACCATCGTCATCGGCGGCGGGACGGACACCGGAACCGCGCCATGAGCGATATCGCAGCCCCCCCTTCGGCGCCGCTGGCCGGTTCCGCGTCTGCGCACAACGCCCTGGTCTACGTCCGCGACAGCGACTCGGAAGGCGTTATCCGTCAGGCGCTGAGCGACCTCGGCGTCTCCGACGTGACGTTCAAGACCGGCGGCGTGAGCGCGGCGTTGGCGGACTTGTCGGAACGGTCGTCGCCGCGCCTGCTCATCGTGGACGTCAGCGACCTGCGCGACCCGACGGGCCCCGCGACCGAACTCATCGGCCAGTGCGAGCCCTCGACGGGCGTGGTGCTGATCGGCCAGTCCAACGACATCCGGCTCTACCGCGCGCTGCGGGAGATCGGCGCCGCGGAGTATTTCTTCAAACCCCTGGTCTCGGCGCTGGTCTCGCGCACCTGCAACGCCATCCTCAAGGACGAGCGCGCGTCGGCGCTCGATTCTGGTCAGCACGCGGCTCGGGCGGGGAAGCTGATCCTGGTGGTGGGCGCGCGGGGCGGCGTGGGCGCCACCACCGTAGCCGTACGGACCGCCTGGCGGCTCTCCGAACACCCGCCGCGCCCCGTCGTGCTGGTCGACCTCGACCTGCAGTTCGGCGATGCGGCGCTGCAGCTCGACGCCAGCCCGGGCCACGCCCTGCGCGAGGCCCTCGAACGGGCCGAGCGGGTGGACGATCTGTTCCTGGAGCGCGGCATCATCCACGTCAGCAAGCGCCTGGACCTGCTCGCCGCGCTGGAGCCGCTGGACGACAAGATAACCTTTGAGGAGGACGCCCTGCTGTCGCTGCTGGACACCCTGCGGCGACGCTACCGCTATGTCGTCGTCGACCTGCAGCCCGCCTGCGCCGTGACCTTGCCGCGTGTCCTTCACCTGCCCAGCGTCCTCATCCTGGTGAGCGACGCCGGACTGGCGTCGGCCCGGGAGGTCGGCCGGCTGCGCCAGATGATCGGGCCCAACAGCCCCGAGCGCGCGACCATGCACATCCTCAACAAGAGCGGCGCCGCCGGCGCGCTGCCATTGCAGGAATTCGCACGTGGGGCCGGCCAGACGCCGGACGTCATCATCCCCTGGTCACGGGAAATCGCCGACGCCGGCAACATGGGCGTGAAGGCCAAGCCCGACTGCGCCGTCCTCGACCGCGCCCTCGGCCCGGTCTTCGCCCGCGTGGCGGGGGAAAAGGTCGAACCCGGCCGGTCGCTGCTGTCGAGGTTGTTCGGCTGATATGCAACCGAGCGGCGACCATTTCACCTCTGTCGCCCGCCCGCCGGCGGCGGACCTGATCCGCGACCAGGTGCTGATGGACATCGAGCCGGCCGTGGCCGTGCGCCTCACGCGCGAGGAGCTGACCCGGCGGATCGACCAGATGATCGCCCAGATCGCCAACGCGCGAAGGCTGCTGCTCAACAAGGCCGAACAGCAGGCGCTGGCCGCCGAATTGGTCAACGACATGATCGGCCTGGGTCCCCTGGAGCCGCTGCTTCGCGACGACACGGTGGCGGACATCCTGGTGAACGGGCCGCGGATGATCTACGTCGAGCGGCGAGGCAAGCTCGAACTCACCTCCCTGCGGTTCCGCCATGACGCCCACGTCATGCACGTGGCGCAACGCATCGCCTCCACGGTCGGACGGCGGGTCGACGAATCGAGCCCCATGCTGGACGCCCGCCTGCTCGACGGCAGCCGCGTGAACGTGATCATCCCGCCCCTCAGCCTGAAGGGTCCCTGCATCTCGATCCGCAAGTTCTCGAAATCGGTGATGGACTTCTCCAAGTTCGCCCAGCTGGGCACCGTCTCGCCGGAACTCGCGCGGGCCCTGGAGATCGCCGCCCGCTGCCGTCTCAACATCATCATCTCGGGCGGCACCGGGTCGGGCAAGACGACACTGCTCAACGCCCTGTCGCGCATGATCGATCCGGATGAGCGGATCATCACCATCGAAGACGCCGCCGAACTCCAGCTCCAGCAGCCGCACGTCGTTCAGCTCGAGACCCGTCCGGCCAATATCGAGGGGCACGGCGAGATCCTGCAGCGCGACCTGGTGCGCAACGCCCTGCGGATGCGTCCGGACCGGATCATCGTGGGCGAAGTCCGCGGCGCGGAAGCCTTCGACATGATGCAGGCGATGAACACCGGCCATAACGGCTCGATGTCCACCGTCCACGCCAATTCGGCGCGCGACGCCCTCGGCCGGATCGACAACATGATCCTGATGGCGAACACCAACCTCCCCTTCCGGGCCATCCGGGCGCAGATCACCAGCGCCCTGGACCTGGTCGTCCACACCGAACGCATGAGGGATGGCGTCAGGCGGGTCACCGAGGTCGTTGAGGTCACGGGCATGGAGGACGACGTGATCTCGCTGAGCGAGCTCTTCGCCTACCGCTTCACGGGGGAAGGGCCCGGCGGAAAGCTGGTCGGGGTCTTCGAGGCCCACCCGGTTCGGCCGCGTTTCCTGCACCGCCTAGAGTATTTCGGGCTCGCCAACGCCTTCATGAAGGCGCTCGGCGTCCAGGGGGAAGCGCCATGACCGCCATCCTGATCATCGTGGCGCTTGTGCTGCTGCTGGCGGGGGCGGCCACCCTGGCCGCTGTCACCGGGGCCATGCGCACGACCCAGCGGATCGTCAAGCGACGGGTGGACGCGATCCTTCCCATGTCCAGCGCGCTGTTCGGGAACGCAGAGACCGGGCGCGACCGCGCGAACGCCGTGATCCAGGCGGTCCTGGGCGTAGGCGTTCGCCGCTCGTGGGACTCGCAGACGCCCACCCTCACCCTGCTCATCCCGGCCGTCATCGCGGCGGCGGTGACCTGGGGCTTGCTTTGCGTGGTCTTCCGGCTGCCGATCTGGCTCTGGGCGCCCGGCACGATCGTGGGCATGCTGATTCCGCCCCAGATCATGCTGCGGCTCGAGCAGGCCCGTCTGGAAGCCAAGTTCGTCGACGTGTTTCCCGACGCCGTCGACATGATCGTGCGCATGCTGCGGGCCGGCCTTCCAATGAGCGCGACCATCCGGGTGGTCGGGACGGAGGCCGCCTCGCCGGTGAAGGAGGTGTTCGCCGCCGTCGGGGATCAGATGACCATCGGCGTCAGCTTCGAGCGGGCCTTGATCGCCGCCGGCAGACGCATTCGCGCCCACGACTTTCGGTTCTTCACGGTGGCCGCGTCGTTGCAGCAGGCCACCGGCGGCAATCTGGCGACCACCCTGGAGATCCTCTCGGAGATCATCCGCAGGCGTCGCGCTGGCCGGCTGAAGGCCAGGGCGGTGACGGGCGAGGTGCGGATGTCGGCCTATGTTCTGGCCGCCATGCCCTTCGCGATCATCGGCGGCCTGCTCTTGGTCAATGCGTCCTATCTGGCGCCGCTGATCACCGACCGCAGAGGCAACGTGATCATCGCCGTGGCGATAGGGGGACTGCTCAGCGGCTTCGCGGTCATGCGCCAGATGATGCGCAGCGTCACCCGTCTCTGAACCGGGGGTGGGTCCATGTCCGTCGAGGCGCTCCTCACCGCCACCCTTTCCGCCCTGCTGCTGATCGGCGGCCTCGCCCTGATGGCCAGCGCCGCGCGCTCGCGGCGGGACTCCGCCGCCAAGCGCCTGCAGCTGATCGCCGTGTCCCAGGCCGGCGCGCCTGAGAGGGCCGAGTTCGATTTTCATGGGATTGGCGCGGCGCTCTCGCGCGGCCCCGTGGGGGGGATGAACCCGGCGGAGTTGCGCGAGATCACCCGGGCCTGCCGCCGGCTGAATATCCCCGCACGCTACGCGACCACGGTCTTCGCCGGGCTGAGGATCGTGCCCGCCCTCGTCCTGGCCACCGTAAGCCTGTTCGTCATCCGCCTGGCGCCGAGCCATCCGCCGCTGGCGGGCCAGGTGCTGGCCGTGGCGGCGGCCGCCGCCGTGGGGTGGATCGCGCCGGGTATGATCCTGGGGCATTTCACCAAACGACATGTGGTCGCGGCGGCCGAGGGCCTCCCGGAAGCGCTCGAACTGCTGGTGGTCTGCGTCGAAGCGGGGCTTTCGCTGGAGGACGCCATCGACCGGATCACGGGCGATCTGTCCTGGTCGCAACCCGCCTTGGCGGAAGAACTGGCGCTCACCTCCGCGGACTTGAAGATCCTGCCCGACCGCGACCAGGCGCTGGCCAATCTGGCCTCGCGCGTCGACACGCCCAGCGTCCGCTCGGTGGTGACCGCGCTGTCCCAGACGCTGCGCTACGGCACGCCGCTGGTCCAGGCCCTGCGCACCACCGCGGCCGAGTTACGGAGCGACGCCCTGGTCCGGATGGAGGAGCGCGCCAATCAGCTGCCGACCCTCCTCACCCTGCCCATGATGCTGCTCATCATGCCGACCACCTTCCTGATCATCGGCGGACCGGCGGCCCTGCGGCTGCTCGATCTCTTCGCCCACCACTGAGCACGGCGGCTCACGCAAGCGTCGGCGCGGCGTCGCCGGCGGCGTTCAGGCCCTTCAGCGCGCCCCGGCGCAACACCGGCTCGATCTCCGCCGCGCCAAGAGGGGCCGAGAAATAGTGGCCTTGCGCCAGCCGGCACCCCCAGGCGGCGAGCAGGCGGGCCTGTTCGAGCGTCTCGGCGCCCTCGGCCATCACCCGCAGCCCGAGTTCACGCGCCAGGCTGATCGCGGCCCGCACGATGGCGGCGTCGCCCGCGTTGGAGGCGATACCCGCCACGAACACCTGGGCGATCTTGATCTCGTCGACAGGATAGCGACGCAGATAGGCGAGCGACGAGTAGCCCGTCCCGAAATCGTCCAGCGAGATCTTGAAACCCCGCTCCCGCAGCCGCTCCAGCACGTCGGCGTGGGCCTTCGAGGCTTCCATCAGCGTCGTCTCGGTAAGCTCGAGCTGCAGCGTCCCGCTGGGGATCGCCGCCTTGCGCTGGGCGGTGATGAGCGCCCGCTCTAGCTGCGCCATCTGCCTGAACTGGACCGCCGAGATGTTCACCGAGACGCTGGGCGGCGCGATCCCGGCGTCGAGCCAAGCGCGGGTCTGGCGACAGATCTCGTTCAACACCCAAAGGCCGAGTTGAATGATCTGTCCGCTCCGCTCGGTGGCCGAGATGAAGTCGCCCGGACCGATGACGCCGCGTTCCGGGTGACGCCAGCGGATAAGACCTTCGACCCCGACGATGCGGCCGGTGTCCATTTCGACCTGCGGCTGGTAGACGACGAAAAACTGCTGCTGCGCCATGGCGTTGCGCAGTTCGTCGCCGAGAGCGACCCGTGAGCGGGTCTCCTCGTCCATGACCGCGGTGAAGAACCGGTAGGTCTGGCGGCCCTCCGATTTCGCGCGATAGAGCGCCAGTTCCGCATGGGCGAGCGCCGATTCCGCATCGTGGGCTCCCGGTTCGTAAACGGCGATCCCGATGCTGGCCCCGACGTGCAGGTTTCGTCCGTCGATCGAGAACGGCAGGTTGATCGCCCGCAGAATCTTGTTGGCCACGGCGGCCGCGTCGGCCTCCTTGCGCACGCCCGCTTCCAGGATGGCGAATTCGTCGCCGCCGAAACGGGCCACGACGTCGCCGCGCCGGGTCACCTTGCGCAGGCGTTCGGCCACCGCCTTCAGCAACAGGTCGCCGACCGGGTGGCCGAGGGTGTCGTTGATGTCCTTGAAGTGGTCGAGGTCGAGGTAATGCACGGCGAAGCCGCCCTCGCCGTCGTCCGCCGCCTCGATGGCCTCCTGCAGCCGCTCCCCGAAGACACGCCGGTTCGCCAGGCCGGTCAGCTCGTCGCTCAGGTAGCGCAGTTCCAGTTCCCGCTCGGCCCGGAAGCGCTCGATCTCGTGGCGTTCGCGCACGATCGACGCGCCGGCCAACTCGGCGAAGGTCCTGAGACTGTCGGTCTCCGCGGTCGACCATGTTCGCCGCGACTTGCAGTCGTCGATTCCGATGGCGCCCCACCAGCTCCCGCCCAGCCGGATGGGAACGAACAGGATCGATAGGGCCTGGACCCTGGCGAGCAAGGGCGCGGTCGCGGCATGGCCGTCACCGGCTGAGGCGATCACCATTTCACCGCGGGCCAAGGGCGCGAGCCATGCATTGAGCTCGGGCGCCGCGACCGCGGGATCGGAGAACAGCTCCGCCCCGACATGCACGGGCGCCTCCGGCGCCTCCCAGCCGTAAAGCAGCGTCGGCGCCGGTCGGCCGTCACGTTCGACGCTCTCGACGATGAGCATCCGATCGACCCCCAGGGCCTCGCCGATGAACTGCAGGGCGCTCGGCATGGCGAGGTCGACGGACCCCGCGCCCGCCAGCTCGATGGCGCTGCGGGTGACCGCGGTCAGGATGCGGTCGCGGTATTCGAGAGCGTTCTCCGCGTCCTTGCGCTGGCGTATGTCCCGAGCCGTCCCCCGGTATCCACGGAACCGGCCCTTGGCGTCGAACAGGGGCACGCCGCTGATCTCGAGCGGCGCGTCGCCTGCATCCATGGTCCGGGCGCTGACTTCCACCGACGAGAACGGCGCCTTCGATCTCATCAGGGCCTTCAGCCGCGCCTGGAAGGCGCGCCTCTCGGTCTCCGACGCAAGCTCCGCCAGCGGCCGGCCCACCAGCTCGACCGCACCGCACCCGAGCCGGTCGTCGCCGGTTGCGACCAGACTGACGACCAGCCCCGTCCGATCGACCTCCCAGACGTAGTTCGCGCTCACCTGCACCAGGGCGCGGTATTTCTCCTCGCTGGCGTGCAGGTCCTCCTCGGCGTCATGGCGGCCGGTCAGGTCACGGTCGAAGCCTCGGTAGCCCAACAGCTCCCCGGTCTTGCCGAACCTCGGAACGACGCTTGTCTCCATGAGGACGGCGCGGCCGGCCTTGCGTCGGTATTCGGTCAGCCAACGGATCGGATGGGGAGCCGACCGGAGCGCTTCGGCCTCGCGGGACCGGGCCGCCGCCGCCCGCGCGCCCATGAACTCGAACAACGGGCGTCCGACCAGCTCCTCGGGCGCATAGCCGAGCGATGGCAGGCACCGAGGATTGGAATAGCTCAGGCGAAACTCGGGGTCGGCCTCCCAGACCCAGTCGGGCGCGGCTTCCACCAGGGCCTTGAAGGAGCGCGCGTGCGCGCTGGCCGCCGCCCCGCGCCAGCCTGGGTCAGGGCGATTCCGCTTGCGGACCTTGTCGGGTTCTGGCCCGCGGTCGCGATCGGAACCCGTCTGCATACCCGTCGGCACGAGACCTCCGAGGACGAGACGCCAGGTTGCAGCCAATCCACAACCGCTCGGCGCATACTTCAACATAGGCGGCTTTGCGCCCGTACGCTTGACCTGGATCAACAGAGAGGATTTGGTAACCGATGCGACACATTCGCGCAATAAATTCGTTGTCCCCACACTTGTGGTTAGTATTTTTCAATAGATTACGACACAATCGTTCCCAGGACAGCGCTTGACCCAGGTCAATGCCGTTCTCGTGGGCCAGTGGTCAACAATTGCGTTGCGCAATCACCCTAGGTTCTCGTCATGACAGTGCGCATCGACAGAGCCCGCAGGCTGGCCCCCTCTCCAATCGATAGAGGCCAGGGGTCACGTCGGTTGCATGGTTGCACGCCCTTCGCGGGCGCCGTGGCGTTGTCGTGCCTGGTGCTGCTGGCGAGCCTCGCCGGGCCGCCGGCCGCCAGGGCCCAGGACAAGGCGCAGGCGCCCGAAGCCGACACCGCCCACCTGCTCGACCTGCCGATCGAGCAGCTAATGGACATCGAGGTGACGAGCGTCGGCAAGAAGCCACAGCGCCTCGCGGACGCGGCGGCGGCTCTCTACGTCATCACCCAGGACGACATCCGCCGCTCTGGCATGACCTCGGTCCCCGAACTGCTGCGCATGGTCCCGGGCCTGGACGTCGCCCAGGCCAACTCCCACAGTTGGGCGATCAGCGTGCGCGGCTCCAATGACATCTACGCCACCAAGCTGCTGGTGCTGGTCGACGGACGCTCAGTCTACACGCCGCTCTTCTCCGGCGTGATGTGGGACACGCTGGACCTGCCGCTCCAGGACATCGACCGCATCGAGGTCATCCGCGGCTCCGGCGGGACGATATGGGGCGCCAACGCGGTCAACGGCGTCATCAACATCGTCACCAAGAAGGCCGACGACACGCAGGGACTGCAGGCCAGCGTCACCACCGGGACAGGCTCGGCCAATTCGGGCTGGATCCGCTACGGCGGCAAGCTGTCCGACAACGCCTACTACCGGGCCTATCTGGAGGGCTCGAACCAGGCGGCTTTCGTCACGCCTGAGGGAAAGAACGCCGGAGATTCGTGGCGGGACCTGCACGGCGGCGTCCGTCTCGACTGGACGCCCTCCTCCGCCGACGCGGTTTCGGCCCAGGCCGAATATTTCAGCGAGCGGATGGAATCGCTGATCTACCTCCCCAGCCTGGTCGGCCCGACCACGGCCAGCGCGCTGGTGGAGCACAACAGCGGCGGTCACGCCCTGGTCAGCTGGAACCACCGCTTCTCGACGGACTCAGACCTCACGCTGCAGGCCTATTTCGACCGGACCGTCACCGACGCCTACACAGGCTCCGTCTCGATCAACACCTATGATCTCGAGGTTCGCCATCACATCCAGTTGGGTTCACGGAACGAGGTGGTCTGGGGCGGCGGCTATCGCTGGCTGAACTACACAAGCCGAGACACCCAGTACATCTCCCTCACGCCATCGACGGGGAAGGAGGCGATCTTCAACACCTTCGTCCAGGACGAATTCGCCCTGACCCGCACCGTGCACCTGATCGGCGGGGTCAAGGTCGAGCACAATACCTTTACGGGCTGGGACGACGAGCCGTCGCTGCGCCTGGTGTGGGAGCCTACTCCGAACCAGACGGTCTGGGCGGCGGTGTCGCGATCCGTCCGCGCGCCCTCGATCACCGAAGAGTTTCTGCGCTTCAACATCGTGGGCACGCCGGCCACCGCAACGTCTCCGCCGACGCTGCTCGCGATCATCGGCAATCCGGGCAAGCAGGAATCGGAGCGCGCGACCTCGTTCGAGGTCGGCTACCGGACCACCCTGACCCCCCGCGCCGTCCTCTTCGTCACGGCCTTCTACGATCGCGAGGCCGACCTGGAGTCGCTTTCGCCTCAACCGGCTTTCATGGAACTCCTGCCGGCCCCGGCCCACCTCGTATTGCCAATACGCGAGGGCAACCTGCTCAGGGGCGAGACCTACGGGGCGGAAGCGCACGCCAACTGGCAGGTCACCCAAAGATGGAAGCTGTTCGCGGCCTACAGCCTGCTGCTGGGCAATCTGAGCACAAGCGATCCCACCGTGAACCTGACGCTGCAGCGGAACGGCGTGGGCCTCAGCCCCCGCCATCAGGTCCAGATCCGCTCCTACCTTGATCTGCCGGCCCGCACGGAATTCGACGCGGCGCTCTATTACGCCAGCGCCCTGTCGGCGGCCCCCGTCCCCGCCTACACCCGCCTCGACCTGCGCTTCGGATGGCGCGCCACGAACCACCTGAGCTTCAGCCTGTCCGGGCAGAACCTCCTTCAGCCGCGCCACAAGGAGTTCCTGGCAAGCTACTATGGCGCGCTGACCGAGGTCCCGCGCACCGCCTATCTCACAGCCACCGTGGGGTTCTAAGCCATGACGGGGCGCGCCAGAACAGGGTCCAGTCGGAGTGTCGCCGCAAGGGCCAGGTCCGGCGGCTGGCTGGCGTCCTTCCTCGTCGCGCTCCTCGCGTGCTGGTCTCTGGCCTCGGCGGCCGACACGCCCAGCCAGTATCAGGTCAAGGCCGCGTTCCTCTACAATTTCGCCAGGTTCGTCGACTGGTCCGCCCAGTCTCAAGCGCAGAAGGCCGTGACGCTCTGCATCATCGGCGACGACCCGTTCGGATCCGACATCGGCATCATCACCGGCAAGCCGGTCGGCCAGGCCACGCTGCAGGTGCGTCGCGTGACCGTCGAGGGCGCGGGCGCCTGCCAGATGCTGTTCATCACAAGCTCGGAGGAACGCGACCTGGACCGCGTGCTCGCCAGCGTCAAGGGACGGCCGGTCCTGACCGTCGGCGACACGCCCGGATTCGCCGAACGCGGCGCGGTGATCAACTTCTACCTGGAGCAGGGCAAGGTGCGCTTCGAGATCAACATCGACGCCGAGCGCCGGTCCGGCCTCGCCGTCAGTTCGTACCTGCTGAGACTTGCACGGATAACCCACGACCGGAGCGGCGCCCATGGCTAGCCGGTTCTCCTTCAACAACCTGCCGATCGGCCGCAAGCTGCTGGTCGTCTGTCTGGCCGTGACCGGCGTCATGCTGGCCAGCCTTTCGAGCCTGTCGATCGTCAAGGAAACGAGCGACTGGCGCCGCCAGACGCTCCATGAACTGAGCTCCAACGCCAAGATCATGGCGGCCAACGCCGCCCCGGCCCTGCTGTTCAACGACCGCACGGCCGCCGCCGACATCCTCTCCGCCCTGTCGGAGACCCCCAACGTCGTATTCGCGGCCGTCTATGACGCCAGCGGCGCACGTTTCGCCGTCTACGGCCCCGGGAACGGCGGCCCCGAACGGCTCGCATCGACGCCCAAACAGGCCGAGCACCGGTTCTCCGGCGACGCCCTGGTCCTCAGCCAGCCGATCATGTTCAAGGGCGAGCGTGTCGGCGCGATCTATCTCAAGTCGAACCTTCAGGCGCTCTATTCCGCCATCCTGACCGATGTCGCCTTCACCCTGTTCGCCGCGACGGTGGCTTTCGGCCTGGCCATCATCCTGTTCCAACGGCTGCAGCGCGGCATCGTCCATCCCATCGCGCAGCTGTCGGACGTCATGACCGGCGTCTCCACCGACCGAAACTACGGCGTGCGGGCGCCCGACCTGGGCCATGACGAAGTCGGGGTCCTCGCCCGCTCCTTCAACGCCATGCTCGAGGTGATCCAGGATCGCGACAGCCGCCTGGCTCACCACGAGGCCGAGCTGGAGGAAACGGTGCGCCAGCGCACCGCCCAGCTGAACCAATCCAACGCCCGCCTGGAAGACGAGCTGATCCAGCGTAAGGCGGCGCAGGACGCCCTGGCCGCCCACGACGCCATGCTCAAGGCGGTGGCGCACGGCGCCACCGAACTCCTCGGCTCGCTCAACCTGGACGCGGCCGTGACGGCGGTGCTCGAGTTGATCGGCCAGACCATGGCCGTCAGCCGGGTCCAGCTGGGCCAGATCACCTCGGCGCGGGAAGGCCATCTGCGTTCGTCCGTGCTCTATGAATGGTGCGCGCCGGGTCTGCCGGTCCTGCTCGACGACCAGATGTTCAGAGACCTGGACGTCACCGCCAACCTCCCGGCCCTGGGCGCCGCGGGCCTGGTGGGCGAGCGCACGGCCACCTCGATCGACGAGATTTCGGGCGACACCCGCCAACTGTTCGAACGGGCGGGGATGAAGTCGATGCTGTTCATCCCCGTGACGACCGAAGGCAAGCTGTGGGGCGGTCTGTGGTTCATGGACTCCGCGTCGTCGACCCGCGCCTGGAGTTGGGCCGAGACCGACACCCTGGCCACCCTGGCCGGACTGGTCGGCGCCTCCATCACGCGCTCGCGCTACGTGAAGGAACTGGCCGACGCCAACACCATCGTCCAGAACAGCCCAACGGTGCTCTATCGCATGAAGGGCGAGCCGCAGCTCTCGCTCACCTACATCTCCCAGAACGTCTCCAAGTTCGGCTACGACGCCAAGAAACTCGTCGCCACCGATAACTATCTCCAGCGGCTGATCCATCCGGACGACCAGGCCAAATTCCAGGAGGCCATGGCCAATGTGACGGAGAAGGGCGGGCCCGGCTCCACGATCGAACTTCGGATGATGTTGGCTTCCGGCGCCTTCCGCTGGGTCGAGAACCGCTACATGCCCGTGCGCGACGAGCTCGGCCGGCTCATCGAGATCGAGGGCATCATCGTCGACGTCACCGAACGCAAGGCGGCGGAAGAGAAGATCGCCCTGCTGGCGCGCACCGATGCGCTGACGGGCCTCGCGAACCGGGCGACCTTCGTCGAACGCCTGCACCAGGCGTTCACCGCGACCCGCCGCGGCGCCCCGCCGTTCGCCGTCCTCTACCTCGACCTCGACCATTTCAAGGACATCAACGACACCCGCGGACACCCCGCCGGCGACCTGCTGCTGCGCGAGGTCGCCGAGCGCCTCAGGAGCCGCGTGCGCGAGACCGACCTTGTCGCGCGGCTGGGCGGCGACGAGTTCGCCATCCTGCAGATGGACATCGTCGAGCCCTCGGACGCCGGCGCCCTGGCCGCGGACATCAAGACCGCGCTCGCCGCCCCGTTCATGCTGGCGGACACGGAGCTGCGGGTGACGGCCAGCATCGGGATTTCGCCCTTTACGTCGGAAGCCCGGGCGGCGGACGCCATGCTGGCCCAGGCCGACCTTGCGCTCTATCGCGCAAAGGAAGAAGGCCGCGACCAATACCGCTTCCACTCGGCGGAGCTGGACCAGCAGGTCAACGAGCGCGTCACCATCGCCGAGGACCTCAGGAAGGCCCTCACCCGCGACGAACTCTATCTGCACTATCAGCCACAGGTCGAACTGGTCAGCGGCCGCATCGTGGGGATGGAGGCGCTGGTTCGCTGGCGCCATCCGACCCGCGGCGTCCTGGCGCCGGCCGCGTTCATTCCCATCGCCGAGGGCACGGGGGTGATCCAGGACCTCGGGCGCTGGGTGCTGCGCAGCGCCTGCGAACAGATGAGGCGCTGGCACGATGAGGGCGTGGCCCCTCAGGTGATCGCCGTCAACGTCTCCATGCTCCAGCTCAAGAACGGAACCGACTTCGTCCGCGACGTCGCCGAGACGCTGGCCAAGACCGGGGTGGGGGCCGAAGAGTTGGAACTGGACGTGACGGAGTCCATGCTGGCGCGGGTCACCTTCGCCCAGAACGACGTGCTCGACCGTCTGCAGGACATGGGCGTCAGGATCGCGCTTGACGATTTCGGCACGGACTATTCGTCGTTCGAGTATCTCCGGGCCTATCGGATCAACCACCTCAAGGTCGCCCGCCAGTTCATCGAGAACGCAACCAAGGACAGCGCCCAGGCGGCGACCGTCCGCGCGATCATCGGCGTCGCGCGCGAACTGGGCATCCAGGTGATCGCCGAGGGCGTCGAGACCAGCGACCAGCGCGCGCTGCTGCTGGCGCTCGGCGGCGCCACGCGCGGCCAGGGCTTCTACTTCTCGGAACCCGTCGAAGTCGGACGCGCCACCGAACTGCTCAGGAAGGGAACCATCGACCGCAACGGCGCCAAACCGCCGGCCGCCGCCGGCTGAACGGCGAGGCGGCCCCGTCGACGCGTGGCGCCCCCGCGAAGAGCAGGCCTCGCAATGGTACCACCTCTCGGGCTCGAACCGAGGACCTCCAGAGCCACAATCTGGGCGTTAGGTCAGAAATTCAAAGACTTGGAAATAGCGCACTGTAAAGGGCAGGCGCCCAATGTCTCCTCCGTACGCCTGAGATGTGGGGGCGTCGGATGCTGAATTCGGCGATTGCGCTGTCGGCGCCGGCGGCGGCGGCGAGTTGGCTCGTGCTGCTCTTCGTAGCCTCGCGCGTACTCGCCATCGTGCGGCGCGCACACACCGTGCTGGCTGAATTGGGGGCTATCCCGGCCGGCTGGCAGCTGGTCCCAATCGGGCGATATTATCTTTTGCAAACCCGGCCGGCGGGGCGGTAGCATGACCAGGACCCAATGGCCGTGGGAGCGCCCCTATGTGCATGAAACGCCAGAGTGGAAGCGAAAGGCGCGAATATGGCCACACGTTGGCCTGCCGATTCGTGGCCTGATGCAGTTTCGGCTCGTCTATCATGGGTCCCTTAGGTCGGCTGGCAACAAGCCAAAGCCGGGCGACGCTAGGGACATCCGCGATCAGTTCCATGCTCAATTGAAGGAGCTATGGCGCACACACCGCGCTCTGCACCGACTTCAGTGGACCGCGCGAGTGCCTGACAAGGAACACTTCGCGAGCTTTTTGGGCGGTGTTAGCAGCCCGCACGAGCCCGATGGGCCACCAACCTATCCGATGCAGGCGGGATTTGAAGACTTAACAGCGCCGATTGTGACCAACGGACGAACGATGCCTATCCGGTTTTCACCCATGACCACCAGATTTAGAGGAGGCAAAAATGCGTGTTGATCGTGCAAATCCGCGCTGCGAGGCCGTGACATCTCGTGGCGAGCAATGCACTCGCGAAGCCGCCGGACGCGGAACGCTTCTGTGTGCTCAGCACCACCAATTGAAGTTTGGCACCCCCAATCGGACGATGGGAAGCGGTGCCGTCGCAGGGCGTCCAGGCTATCTCGGCTCCCATGGTCACTTGAACCGATGACAAGGCCGCTTACCACCATAGAAGACCGCGCCGTTCGATCGCTCCAACGGCTCGCCAAAACATGGCCTAAGAGCCTGACGCTCTTTTCGTGGTCGGGGTCACTCCTTGTCATGGATGCGGACCTCCCTCCTGGTAAGGATGCGGAACTAGCGCGAATTTCCGGCATCGTGAACGATGGGGGCGATCCATCGTGACCTCTCCGACACAACATCTCGCCCCGATGGGCGCTAACCGGATAGGCATGGTCAGATCATCCGATCTGCCGACACTCTCTACATGCGCAAGGTCGAATACTTGGCGCTCAAGGCGCGGATGCACGCGCTTGCTACGCCAAGCGCCTGGTATGCGGCCCTGAAATTCTGAATTCCGGGCAACAAAAAAACCCCCGGCCGCGGGGACCGGGGGCGTCGATGTCGGTGGCTGGAGCGGGCGAGCGCGGCGGCTTCAATCCGGCCGATCGAGCGGCATCACCCGATATCCGCCGTCGCCGAGGCTGAGGCGGTCTCGGCCGTCGTCTCGGTAGTCCGCGCCGGGCGGAGGGCCGCGAAAGGATCTCGCGAGATAGCCGCAGGCGGAACAGGTCAGCGGAAGCGGCGCACCCTTGCGGCGCGTGGCGTGGCCGCAGGGGCAGTAGTGGAAGGCCGGCCCGCGACTCATCGCGGCGGCGTACCCTGCGGCGCCGCGCATCCCGTGCGGGACGCCTCGAGCCGAGCCTCCCAGTCGAGATGCTGCTGGCGGCCGGCGGCGTAGAGCTTGGCGCGTTCGAAGATGTTCGGCGCCGCGGCGATCGCCGCCGGCGCGTCGGCGAAAGCCGGCCGGAGCCCGGGGTCGGCGTCACAGGCGACGGCGACCGGCACGAGCTGCTGCTGGATGGTGACCCGGTCGGGCCCGGAGGCCGTCCCGCAGGCCGCCAGGAGGGCGCACAGGGCCGCGGCGATGATGGCGCGCGTCATTGGCCGCCTTCCTTCAGGATGGCGTCTGCGGCCCGGCAGAGCGCGATTTCGGAGGTATCCGCGGGCGCGGGCGTCGACTGCAGGCGCGTGGCAAGGTCCAGGCGCCAGGCGTTGGACCGGACGGCCCGGGCCTCCGCGTTCGCCGACGCCGCCCGCCAGCGGGCCGAGGTCGCCTGCAGGTTCACGACGGCGTCGTTCTCGACCGCGAAGGCCGCGCGGAGCTTCAGGAAGGCGCCTTGCTCGGTGGCGAAGGTCGCCTTGTCGTCCGCGCCCCTCGCCGCCAGGCTTTCCGGCAGGCCCAGGGTGAAATGCACGAAGTGGCCGAGGAAGCCGGGCGCGCGGACCTGGAAGCTCGGCACGCCCGGCGGCCGGCGGTCGTACCACCAGACGGCCGGCCCGGCGCCGACGATCGCCAGCACCATCACCGAGCCGAGGACGGCGCTGATCAGCTTCATCATGGGAGCAGCCTCGCGATGAGGAGGATGGCCAGCACCAGGACGATCGCCGCGCCGGCCACCGCCGCTAGCTGCAGGCTCGACGGCCCTTCGGCGCCGATCGGGGCGATCTCGACGGGGTCTGGCTCGCGCACCCGCGGCGGCGTGCACACGAAACGGCCGTTGGGGCCGCGGTCGGCCACTGGCCTACGCCTGGTCTGAGGGAATGACGCCCGCGGCCTGGCACAAGCCGCTGAGGAAGGCGGCCTGCTGGGCGACGGACGGGAGGATCAGCTCCAGGGAGGTGGCCCGAGCGATCAGCGCGCGCAGGTCGGCCTGGGCCGGCGTGTCGGTCGCCGGGTCCTTGGGTAGCGTGGCCAGGACGCGGCCGTAGCGGTCCGCGATCGCGGCGGTGTCGACGTCGGGCGTGTCGGTCATCGGAATCTCCATGGTCAGCGGCGCGGCCCGAGGCAGGGGGAGACCTCGGGCCGCGCGGCGAGCCCAGGCCGGCGAACAGCGCGACCGGGCCAGGACGGGGTCAGGAAGCGGTGGTGGTCGTGGCCGGGTGGAAGGCCTTCACCGCCGCGATGATCGCCTGCAGGACATCGCCCTTCAGGGTGTCGAAGAGGGACAGGCCCAGGGCCTCGGCCTTGTTCAGCACGGCGGTCTCGATGTCCGCGATGTCGCCGCTGGCGATATCCGTGATGGCCTGGATGATGATCGGCAGGGCCGCGGCCCACGCGCTGGGCTCGAGGGCGGTGATGAACGGGTGCACGAACTTCCACGCCATCACGGCGCCGTCCTCGACGAGCGCAACGCCCTCGCCAAACCATTTCGCGATGTCGGCTTCCGCCGTTTGGATGAAGTCTGCCATGTTTGCTGTTCCTTGCGCGCGACGCGCGGCGGCTCGCTCGGCCCGGTGGGCCGGCGTCGCTGTGGGGTTCTGGGTGGGCCGAGAGGGATGGGCGGCCGGACTAGGCCGGCAGGCTCTGGTGGACGTTCGACGCCATCTGGCGTGCGAGCCTCACCGCCCGGACGCCGACCTGCGTGGCCCAGAGGGTGTGCAGCTCGTCCTGGGCCGCGCCGGCGTACTGGCCGGCCTTGACCAGGCCGAGATAGGTTCCGAAGCCGAGAAGGCCGTGCACGCCCATGTTGAAGGCCTGGTTGACCAGGCAGTCCTGCCGCAGGTCGGACAGCGTTCGCCACCAGGGAAGCGCAGTATCCAGGCCCTGGCGGACGGCCGCGATGTCGGCCCGCCGCGCGGCGTCGACCTCAGCCTGGGTCCAGACGAGGCCCTCGTGGATCTCGCGGCCGGTGTGGCCGTTGCCGATCGTCCAGGGCGCCCCGCTGAGCCCGGCCGTCGGCCGGCCGGCGAGCATGGCCTTGGCCAGCGGACTGCCGGGATCGGGATAGGCCGCGTAGCGCGTGCCCTCGTCCCGTACGATGTCGAGCTCGAGGAAGGCGGTGGTCAACGCCCCCTCCCCGCCTGGTAGGCGACGCCGCAGGCCATCAGCACCGGCCCGCAGAACACCATGGCCGCTTCGGGCGCGACGCCCTCGCCGACCGAGACCAGGCCGCCGATGGCGGTGAGGGCGCAGATCCCGAGCGCGACGATGTTTTCCCAGTTCGGCGGCGCTGACGGCGCGACAACGGGCGCCGCGGCCGAGGCCTCGGTTTGGTCGGTCATCGATGTCTCCGTGGATGAGAGCGCGGCGGCTCAGTTCGCCGAGACGCGCTTGCGGCCGGCCGACGAGCCGTTCAGGCGCTGCTCGAGCACGCTGACGCGGCCGTCGAGATAGGCGTCGAGCTTGTCCACCGACCGCTTCAGGCCATCGACCGTGGCGGCGAGCGCGGCGATCGCCACGCTGGTGTCGCTGGCCTTGGCCACGTGCTCCTCGAGGCTCCTGACCCGGGTGTCCATGGCGCCGCGCTGGTAGGCGTAGGTGACGACGTGGACGATCAGGGTCACGCCGAGCGCAAGCGCGCCCACGACGCCGCCGACGGCGATCCAGAACGTCGAATCCATGGCGGCGTCCTCTTGGCGGCGCGCGAGCCTTAGGGCGCGCGCAGGGTCTGGAGCGCGGACAGGATCGCGCCGCTCAGGTATCGGGCGTAGGCCATGTGGCCGGTGTCGGTCGGGTGCACGGTGTCGACACAGTTCGAGGCGTCGTTCGTGCCCTGGCTGCCCCCGATGTAGATGTCGGAATTGCCCGAACCGTTGGTCGAGCCGCAGGTCCCGGTGCCGAAGATGACCGGCGTCGGCGACAGGGTGCTGATCGGCACGAAGATGATATTCGTATCGCCGGTGGCGGTGGTGTAGGCGCCAACGGAGGCCTGGATGGTCTGCTCCAGCGCCACCACGCTCCCGGTGCCGGTGCTGGGCCCGGTCGCCCCGGGGAAGGCCCCCAGGATGATGATCAGGCAGTTCGGTTGGTGGGCCCGGATATGGCCGACATGGGTGATGAAGGCCGCCTGGTAGGTGCTCACGTAGGTCGGCGTCGAGTCGTTCAGGCTGTTGTCAACCAGGCAGACGTCGGCGCCCGGATATTGGTCGAAGTCGGTGATCCGCGTGTCGTAGGTGGTCGCGACCGTGGCCGGGTTGAGGATGCCCGACCCTTCCAGGGCGAGCTGGCGGCAGTCGCGCCAGCCGAGCAGCTTGCAGGTGACCTGGCTGTAGCCGTTGCCGCGGATCGACGAGCCGAAGCCCCGTACGACGCTGTGGCCCTCCCAGAGGACGTGGACCACGTCGTTGGTCGGGATCGGCCGCAGGCTCTCCGTGGCGGGCGTCCCGGCCCATTCGAAGGAGGTGGCGTCCTCCGTCTCGATCCGGATCCGCCGGAGCGCACGGGCGTTCGCGGCCGAGATCGTGCCGCCCTGGGTGAAGTCGATGATCACCCAGGTGTTGCCGTTGGCGCTGACCGCGGACCCGGTCAGCGAGACGTACTGGTCGTTGACGAGAATGCGGATCGGCAAGGTGGTGGTCATGTTGAGCAGGACGAAGAGCTTCGTCCCCTCGTGCATGAACTCGATCGCATCGGCCTCGGCGTGCAGCTGGCGCGTGCCGCCGAACTCGGTCTGGACGATGTTGCTGTTCGAGTAGCCCGAGCCCGTCGCGGTCGACATCGACCATTGGTAAACGACGCCGTGGGTGCCGGAGCTCGGGATCGGCACGCCGCCGAAGAAGGAGAACGGCGTCGTCTGCAGCACGCCGCTGACCGCCGAATAGTAGAGGTTTCCGTAGCCGGACGGCGCCGAGGTCTGCAGGGTGATCGTCGGCAGGATCGCCGCCGCCGGCGACGTCGCCGACGGCATGGCGCCGAGGTCCCAGGCGTTGCGGGCCTGGGCCGCGGTCGCGTTGCGCAGCAGCTTCCGGTAGAGGGCGTCGGTCGCATAGACGGACGCCGACACGCCCGGAGCTGGGCTGATCACCGGCTGGGCGTGGACGAGCGCCGGCGCGAGCAGCGCCGCCAGCAGCAGACGGCCGAGTTTCGTCATCATCCGGATCATTTGTAGTAGTTGACCGTGACCGTGCAGGTCGCGCCGGAGGCCAATACGAACTGGATGGCCGACAGGTTGGCGCGATAGCCCGTGACGTCCTGCTGTGCGGCCAGGCCTGATCCCGACGTCTGGTTCGGCGCCAAGCCGTCGTCGCGGTAGCGAAGGCATTGGCCGCCCACGCCGTTGGTCCCCTCCGGGAAGATGTCGATCGAGGTCGCGCCGATCGGGACCGTGAGGCTGGCCGGCGTGCTGGTCAGCACGAGGACCTGCTGGCCAGCGACCGGCGTGCGCGACGCCAGCGCCGTGCCGGTCGCGTCATGCGTATTGCCGCTGTTGTCGGTCCAGGTCGGCCACGCGACGGCGGCGGCGGGCGCGAGAAGGCAGCCGAGCGCCAAGGCGCACGCCACCTGACGAAGCTTGGTCATCGGTCGCTCCGGATCTGAAGAGGCCGCGGCGGCGCGCCGCTAGGTGAAGCGGCTGGCGTTGGCGGCGTACTCGGCCGCCATCTGGACGGCGGCGTTGTTGCCGGAGACCGTCAGGTCCTCGAGCGCCATCCGATAGTGCGTCGCCTTGGCGATATTGTAGAGCACGCAGCGGCCACCGGTCATGCCCAGCAGGAACGACGGAACGGTCGTGCTGATCTGGGACGAGACGATCACGCCGTTGATCCCGATGCCGCACTGGCCCGGCTTCCAGTGCTGGGACACCAGGCAGGGCGCGCCCTGCCCGGCGCCGCTGGTGGCCGTCACCTGAACGGAGGTCGCGGTCGTTCCGTCCGCCTTCTTGCCAGCGACGATCACCTCGGGCGTCTTGCCGTCGGAGCCCAGCTGGACGCCCCACTGCGCCAGGTTGAGCGTCGCCAGCGGATTCATGAACTCGAATAGGCCCATGCCCGACGTGGTGGTGTAGCCGCTCGACGGGATCTTGAACCAGTAGTGCATCAAGTATTCGTCGTTCGACCCCGAGAGGTCGTACGACGCGCCCGCCCCGAAATCGATGTAGTCCGTGCCGTAGGACCCGCCGGTCCCGGAGATCCCGGCCTTGCCGCTCAGGCTCGAGAAGCCGGCGCCGTTGACGCTCGCGCTCGGACCGCCGTCGACCATGTTGTTGAAGGTCGCGCCGACGCTGAGCGCGCCGTCCACATTCTGGTTCGAATAGCCGTCGAGGAAGTCGAACATCAGCAGCGAGCCGGCGTTGAGCATCGGGTCGCGGTAGAGTTTCGGAGTCGCGCTGCTGGTATAGGCCGTAGCGGACCGCTGGATCGTGCTGTTGGTCATCAGGTCCAGCCCTTGGCCACGAGGAAGTTGTAGATCTGCGTCGCGACCAGGTTGTAGCCGGCGGCGTTGAGGTGCTGGCTGTCGGTGACGCCGCTGGTGGTGCGCAGGGACGACGGCACGATGTCGGCGGCGATGTCGGCGGTGTCCTGGGTGGTCGGCGTGATGCCGGCGTCGGCCAGGCCGTGCTGCACCAGGTAGGTTCGGATATCGAGGTAGTAGCCAGAGTAGGCGGCCGCCAGGCCGGCGTTCACCGTGGACACGATGTTGGTGTAGGCGGTCGTGCCCGTGCCCTCGTAGGCCCCGTTCAGCACGCTCATGACGAGGTAACGCTTGGCCTTCGGCGCGAAGGAGGCGACGCAGGCCGCAATGTCGGTCAGCACCTGCGCGGGATAGGCGGCGGCGTTGTTGCGCCCGAGCCAGAGGATCGGCGTCTCGTCGCAATGGGGCGCGAGGTCGGCCTGGAACGGAGATCCGACCGGGCACGCGGTCGTGCCCGAATAGCCGGTGTCCGGGGTGAAGGTGTAGGTCTCGGTGTCCGACGGCGCCGTGCCCGTGTCGGTCATCGTCATCACGCCATGCACGCCGCAGAGGGTTCCCTTGCGGGTCAGGGTGTCCGACTTGGCGTGGGTCAGGAACTGGTAGCAGGGGTTGGGCGGGTGTCCGGTCGCCGCGACCAGGCTGGTCCAGTTCTGGATCGCCGCGCCGTTGATCGCCGTCACCGAGTTCGCGCCGGCGACGATCTGGTTACCGCTGAGGGTGACGGGGACGGTGTAGACGCCCATCCGCTCGGCGATCATCTGGGAGGTCTGGCCGCCCCAGCCGAGGTTCTCCACGGCATGCCCGAACGGGGCCAGGAGGCTGCCGAGGCGGGTGACGAAGTCCTGGCCCTGGACGGCGTTGTAGCCGTTGGTCAGGCTGTCGCCCCAGCAAGGGAACACCGGACGCGAGATCAGCGGATGGTCCGCGCCCCCGGCGACCGGCTGGTAGAAGCCCTCGACCAGGCCGTTGCGGTCCGAGGCGTAGTTGACGCTGGCGCCGTCGGCCGAGAGGCTTGGGCGCCCGTTGTTGCCGCTCGAGGTGATCTGCGCCGTGACGCCGGTCGCCTTCGTCGTGCGGAAGAGCTGCTGCAGGCCGCCGACGAGACCGGCGCTGAAGAGGTAGCTGGTGCTCTCCAGCGGCGGCTCCAGCGCGAGCACGCCGGTCGGGATCAGCGCGGGGATCTCGACGCGGCCGTCCTCGAGCTCCACGATCGAGGCGCGGGCGCCCGAGTCGCCCCAGGCCTTGGAGACACGCACGCCGCGCCGCACCCGCCGGGTCGAGGTGTCGAAGGTGTCCCCGCCATCGCCGATGGCGAGGATGCCCTCGGTCGCGCCGTTGTTTATGACGAGCGCGCCGTCGGTCCCGTGCGCGATGGTCATGCCGTTCGAGACGCCCACCCGCGCGACCAGCTGCGGGATGTAGACGTGGCCGTCCTCGGTCTCGATGATCGACGGCCGGTAGTTGGAGTCGGTCCAGGCCTTGGTGACCTTCTTGCCCTGCCAGTAGCGCAGGCCCAGCTGGTCGAAGATCACGTTGAGCAGCTGCGAGGTGACGTCCGACCCGAGCAGCGAGAGGCCGACGAACGGCGCGATCACGATGCCCGAATAGGTCCAGGAACCCGAACCGCTGCTGCCGACCTTGGCGTAGAGCCCGTTATAGGTCGCCGTCGTGTCGCCGTAGACGACGCCCAGGGTCCCGGCGGCATGCGCCAGGTCGGAGTAGAGGGCGCTCCTCGTGGACTTGATCGCGGGCGAGCCCACAAGGCCGCCGCCGGCCAGGATCGCGACCTGGCTGTCGATCACGGTGAAGAGGCTGCGGATGTCGCCCTTGACCGGCTCGTTGGCGCCGCTCGCCGGCAGGCCGCTGGTGACGAAGTCGCGGTAGACGGCGGCCGCGGTGTCGGTGATCTCACCCACGGTCCAGCACTCCTCGGATCAGGGGGGATCGCATCAGGCGACGGCGACGCTCTGTGGCCCGTCGGGCGACGAGGCGACGTTGGAGGCGTTTTCCGCCGTCACCCAGTAATAGTAGGTCCCGGTCGCAAGGCCGGTCTGGGTGAATGCCTCCACCGCGCCGGAAGAGCCCGGCAGGGCGCCCGAGACGTCGGTGGCCGACGAGAAGGTCGAGGTGGTCCCGCGGTGCACGCGAGCGTGGTCGAAGCTGCTCGAACTCGGGTTGCGCCAGGTCATGCTGGTGTCGCCGGCGGCGGGAGAGTTGACCGAGAGCGACGTCGGCGGCCCTGGCGCGATGCCCGCGGTCGACGTGTAGACCGTGCTCGAGACGGTCCAGGGCGAGATCTGCCCGCCACCGGTCTGGAAGGCGATCTGGACCTCGATCGTCACGTCCACCGGCACGAAGGCGGTGTCCATCACGACGCTGCCGGCCGGCAGGCCTAGATAGGTCTGGCCGTTCCACGAGGTCGCGCCGACGACGCGCCATTGCAAGAGCCAGGTCAGGTCGTCGCGCGTGGTGAAGCCGGCCGGCGGGTCGGCGTCGACCTCCAGCCGGATGCCGTCGACGCCGCTGGACGACAGCTCGTCGAACGGTGTCAAGGCGGTGATGGTGGGCACGTCGAGCGCGCCCTGGGCCGGGGCGGACACGGCCGCCGGCCCCGAACCCTCGTCGGTGTAGGCGTCCCAGGTATCGATGGTCTGGTCGGCGGCGGCGATCTGGAACGTGATCGCCATGCCGTTGTTGATGATCTCCCCGTCGCCGACGATCTCGACGACGATGTCCTCCAGGTCGGTGACCTCGGCGCCCCAGAGCTGCAGGCGGATGTAGCGCTCCCCCAGAGCCCGCAGGCCCGAGGCCTTGAGCGTGATGGTCTCGGCGTGGGTGATCAGCTGGTGCAGTCGCCGCTTGGCGAGGCGCCGGACCTGTCCGTTGGACTGGACCATGTCGGGCTGGAATGGCTGCGACGAGAGGCCGTTGACCGCGATGTCGGCGTCGTCCTGCCAGGGGGTGGTGTCGACCTGGCTATAGTCCAGCGCCGGGCAGACGAAGGCCGGGATCACCTGGTTGACCGACTTGCCCGCCTCGACGAACGGCTGCCAGGTGTAGGAGATCACCTCGTCGGGCCCGATGACGACCGTCGGGTCGTAGTAGTGGCCCGCCCGGATCACGACCGCGCCGTCGGACCCGCGCCGCTGCATCCAGCCGTCCATGGCGTCGAGGAAGCGCTTGACCGTGTCGGCCTCGGCCTCGTCGACGTTCCACGCCCCGCCGCAGGCGTAGGTGGGTTCGGTCACCGGGTTGGCGGGCGTCGCCTGCCAGCGGGCGATGTCGCCGATCTGGACCTGCGCCAGGAGGCTGCCGCTGGACCAGCCGATCAGGTAGCCGGTCACCCCGCCGCTGGAATAGCCCGCCACGGAGGAGACCGTGAACTGCTGGCCGCCCACATAGAAGACCGTCCCGATCGGCGGGGTCGGCCCGCTGGCGATGACCACGCTGGTCGCGCCGGCGTTGGACTTCACGACGATCTTGACCAGGACGTTCAGCGTCTCGACCAGGGTGTCGCAGACGTTGGCCTCCGCCGTCAGGATCGACAGAGTCGGGACGAAGTCGATCGTCCAGTCGTAGCCGCGATAGTTCCACAGCTCGTGGACCAGGTTGACGACCGGGTTGGTCGAGACCTTCCAGGTGGCGGCGTTGGTCTGGGACTGGGTCCCGTCCCGCCAGTCGTAGACCGGGCCCAGCCTGGCGGCCACGTTCAGCGTGGGCTTGCCGCGTGGAAAGCGGGTCGCATAGCCCGTCAGGTCGCCGTTGCCGCACCTGAGGTAGCCCATGAAGATGCCGGTGCCGTAGCAGGTCGCCGGCCAGACCGCCGGAATCTCCGCCGTCAGGTCCGAAAAGGCGTTGACGCCGGTGACGCCCCAGCAGGTCTCGATGCTCTCCCTGTTGCCCGGATAGGCGCCGTTGGCCAGCTGGTTGACGTAGATGCCAGAGAGGGTGACCTCGTCCTGGCTGAGGTAGTAGGCTAGGACCGATTCCGGCTTGGAGTCGGCAAACGCGACGACGCGGTAAAGCATCTGGCCCTGGGCGTAGTCGAGGAGATAGGCGCCCCCCAGCCGGGCGACGCCGCAGCCCCGCCGGCGCGGCGGGATCGCCTGGCGCACCGTCTCGCGCAGGCCCTCCGGCTTCGGTGACGAGTTGCCGAACAGCGCCTCGCCGACGCCGATCGCGATGCCGGCGATCGCCGCCAGGGCGCCCACGTTGGCGATGGTGGCCGCGATGCTGATCGGAATGCCGACGTCGGTGGCCACCTCGAACAGGAAGAGGCCGAGCGCACCGAACAGCCCGGGCATCAGACCCTCCAGGCCGCCAGCGGCGTGGCCGGCCCCACGACGACGCCGCAGCGCGCGTCCAGCGCCGCCCAGTAGCGGCCCGCCCGGATCATTCCCACCGGCTCATCTCCCCAGTCGTTCGGCCCGGCATGGCCGACGGCCACGTCGCCAGGCAGCGCGTCCGCCGGGTCGATCTCCTCCAGGCCGACGCTGCGCGCACCCTTGCGGGCGATGCATTCGAGGCCGCCGTGACGGATCACGAACCGCCGCGCACCCGCGGCCGTCGAGTACCGGCCGCGGAAGGCCGCCGCAGGATCGCCGCGGCCCCGCACCATCACCCAGCCGGCCGGCCACAAGAGGCAGTCGTGGACGCCATAGGCGAAGCGGATCCGCTGGCCGACGCGGATATAGCTCTCGAGCTCGCTCACGTGGGCCAGATCGTGTCCGTGCCGGCCGCGTAGGTCGCGACCTGGTCGCAGGCCGAGTCGTTCGGGTCCCGCGTGCGCTGCTGGGGGCTGGTCCAGTAGCCGAACTGCCGGATGCGCCGGCGCACGGAGCCGGACGAGGTCACCAGGCTGACGGTCCGGGTCGGCGGGCTGCTGGAGCCGTCGCGCGCGACTCGGGGGCTGTCGACCCAGCCCTGCCAGACCCAGACCGGCTCGGCCACCGGCTGGCCGTCGGCGTCGAGGTCGACGCGCGCCCAGGCCACGCGCGCGCCGCGCACCGCGTCGCGGTCGGCGTTGGCGAGCTGCATCATGTCGGCGGTGACGCCCGACAGGCTGAACACGTGCTGGCTGAACGAGCCGTTGATCGGGACCTTCAGCGACGGCACGCCGACGATCAGCCCCAGGCCCTGGTAGACGCCGCCGGCGGTGTCCAGGCCGCATGGGCCCAGCTTGAAGTTGGCCGCGCCGCTCCAGATGCGGACGGCCGGCGTCGAATCGACGAACATCAGCCAGCCGGGCTGCAGCCGGTCGCCGCGCAGGACCTGGGCTTCGGTGGCCATGGATCAGAAGGCCTCGACGAACTTGATGGACGGCCGGCCGACGAAGGGCGGCTGGATCTTGGGCCAGGCGTCGGCGATCGAGGCGACGTCGCCCTTCATGGTGCAGCGCGGCTCGTTGAAGTCGACCGCCGTGCCCGAGGTCATGTCCTCGCGGAACGGCGGGATCAGGCTGACGGTGGAGACGTCGCCCGAGGTCGACAGCACCCGGCAGACCATGTGCATGCGCACCATGCCGCTGGGACCCGTCACGCTGAAGTATTCGCCGCCGCGCAGCGCGTTCCCCGAGGTGATCGCGATCTGCGCCTGGGTGGGGGCGGTGGCGGGCGCGGGCCAGGCCGGCATGTAGGCGGCGGCGGCCAGCGAGGCGACGATCGGCTCGGTGGCGTAGAGGCTGTCGTCGGCGAAGGGCGCGCCGTCGGAGTGAGGCTCCGGCAGGGGCACGACGCCACCCGGCCAGGGCTGCAGGATGTCCAGCGCCGGGACCTCGATCGCGTTGACGCCGGAGTTCAGGGTCGCCAGGAAGGCCCGCCAGGCCGCGTGCTGGTCGCGCGTGCGCAGGATCGCCGCCGACCACTCGCACACCCACCAGCCGCCCGCCGCCACGTCCGCCGACTGGGGCGGTCCGGCGATCGGCTGGCCGCCGATGAGGGGCGCCCCCGCCACGTACCAGCGGTGCTCGCTGGGCGGGAACAGGTAGATCGGGAAGCGATCCACCTACGACTTCTCGTACTGGTACTGGATGTTCCACCCGGGCAGGGAGCGCTGGACCGCGTCCATCACCCGCACCGCCGTCTGATGGCTGGCCAGGGCGATCTTGTTGTCGATCGACTGGTCGCCGGACGCGCCGCGCAGGTCGTAGCTCGAATGCAGGTTGATCTGCGTGGGCCGGCTGCTGGAGCTGCTGGACAGCGCCGGCATGCGGATCGCCGAACCGACCAGGCCGCCGCTGGCGAAGCCCGGCAGCGACGCCCCGTTGTTGATCGCGTTGAGCAGCCCGAGGTTCTTCCGCGTGGCGGCCGACCTGACGATGAACTCGCCGTCCGACACGCGGGCGAAGTTGCTGTCGCTGGTCCCGGAGCCGGCGCCGTTGACCTGGCCGCCGCCGGCGAAGCCGAGGAAGTGCATGGCGGCGGACGCGAAGGTCGCCAGGATGCCACCGCCGCCTGCGCCCGCGGACTGGGTCGGGCCGCCCCCGAAGATCCCGATCTCCGCCTGCTTGAGCAGGTACTGGATCAGGTCGGCCTCCATCTGCTTGAGGATGGAGTGGAAGACGTCGCCCATCGACTTGCCGTTGACGATGGCCTGAGAGATGCCGGCGTTGAAGTCGTTGATGCCCTTCACCGCCTCGCTCTCGAGCGCAGTCCCTACGTCGCCGACGGCCTTTCTGGTCTCGGTGACCCATTGGCCGAGCGGGCCCTGGTTCTGTTCCTGATTCTGCGCGGTCTGGGCGGTGTTGGTGGCATTCAGCGCCGACTGGCTAGCCGCGGCCTGCTTGGGACTGGCCCGATCGGTTCGGTTCTTCTTGTTCAGCTCGAGCTGGGCGATCTCCTGCTCGTTCTTCAGGATCTGCGCCGACAGCAGCGCCCGCTCCTTGACCGTCATGGCCATGTCGAGCTCGGCCTTAAGGCGCTCGTCCTGGTACTTCAGGACCTGGATCGCGTTGTCGTCCTCGCGGTTCTTGGTCTCGATCGCCTGCCTGGCGCGCTGCGCGGCCGTTTCGGCCAGCTGGGCCTGCGCCTGGTCGATGAGCAGCTGCGTCGCCTGGGCCTTGCCGGCGCCCGTCTGGAAGGCCTTGTCGTCAGCCAGCTTCTGCGCCAGGTCGGCGCGCTCCTGGGTCTGCTGTTCCTCCAGTTGCCGGCGCTCGAGCGCCTGGCGGTCGGCGAGGCTGTTGGTGATGTCGGCCTGGGCGGCGAGTTGGGCGTCCTGGTACTTGGCGGTCAGGTCGCCAACGGTCCTGGCGTGGTCGGCGATCGCCTTCTGGTAGGCCTGGTTCTCCGCCGCGGTGGCCTGGTCCCGGGTCAGCGCCGCCGTCGCGAGCACGGTGGCGCGGGCTTGCGGCGACAGGCTCTTGTCCGTCCTGGCGCTGGCGACCTGGTTGGTGAATTCCTGGTTGATCAGCTGCAGCCGCAAGGCGTGCAGCGTCTCCAGGTCCTTCGCCGCCTTGATCTCCGCCTCGATGTAGCCCTTCTCCGCCGCGCCGACGGCGTTGGCGTCGGCATGGGCGGTGCTGTGCGACGCCCCCGGAACCGGCGGCAAGAGCGGCGGGGCGGGAGCGTTCCAGTCCTCCGGCGGCGACACGTGGCCGCCGTTCAGCATGTTGGTGATCGCGTCGTGGAGCTTGTCGGACCGGCCCTTCGGCGCGAGGAAATCCGCGCCCAGGCCGTAGATCAGCCCCGGAACGCCAAACGCCGCGCGGCCCTTCCACTTGTTCAGTTCCGCGCCCGCGCCGTCGGGCAATAGCGGCCCGATGACGTTGTCCTTCTGACCGGGCCCGGACAGCTCCTTCATCAGGCGCGCGATCGGCTCCAGCGCGTCCTCGCTGTTGCGGATGACGTCGGCGATCGACTTCGAGAGGTCAGCGAACTTCATCGCCGCGGTCGCCGTCGGCGTCGCGAGGTCGGCGAGCGAGACCCGCATCTCGCCGTCGATGATCGCTGCGGCGACGTGCAGTTTCTCCGCCGCGTCGGCGCTCTTCTTGATCAGGTCCTGGTCGACGATGATGCCGTAGCGGTGCGCCTCATCGACGAGCTCGCTGAGGTTCCCGCGGGCGTCGATCAGGCTGTTCAGGACCGTCGGATCGATCTTCAGGGCCGACGCGAGGCCCGCACGCTGGGTCGGCTGCAACTTCGCGGCGTAGTCCACGATCTTGGGCAGGATGGCGTCGAGCTGGCCGCCGAGCGACCTCAGCTCGGCCGTCGCCTGCTTCGGGTCGCCACCGAAGATCGCCTGGAAGACCTTGACCGTCTGGCCGCGCGCCAGGCCGCTCTGCACGCGGCCGATGACCTCGGTGATCCCCTTGAGGCTCTCGCGCATCTTGTCGATCGGCACACCGGTCGCGGTGGCGACGAAGTCGAACTCCTGGAGAGCGCTGGTGGTGACCCCGATCGCGCGGGCGGACGCCTGAATCCCTTCGGCCCACTCGGCGACCTTCATCGCCCGCTCGACCGCAAAGCCCATGGCGGCGACGCCGGCGGCCGCAGCGATCCCGGCTGGCCCAAGGGGCTCGAGCGCCGAACCGAAGACGCGAAGGCGGGTCGAGCCCTCCTCGAGCACCGCGAGGCGGCTCGAATCGAACACCTTGTCGAGCGCCTCGCCCACGTTGCCCTTGCCGAAGGCGGACGAGACGTTCTTCTCGAACGTGCTGGCCCTCTTCTCCATGCGGTCGAGGGAGGACGACATCTTCTTCTCGGCCTGGTCCATCCGCTTGCCGAGCTGATTCACGTCGGCCGAGATCTGAAGCAGGAGGGCCTGGTTGTCGTCAGCCATTCCCCTCGCCTCCCCACAGGCCGATGGTGCCGATCAGCCGTTTCACGGCCCCGCGCGCGGCCGCGTTCATGCGGCGGCGCATCGGACGCTTCCAGGCGCGATAGGTCGGAAAGAAGGATGGCTTCGGCGGCACGTGCGAGCCGTCCCTGGCCAGGTGTCCGAATTCGATATGGGGCCCGATGAAGGCGCCCTTCACATCCTTCGCGTCCGCCACGATGCGGTAGGAGAGCTCACGGCTCGGATTTTCATATTCGTGGATGGAGTCGCGGAACTGGCCCGGGGTCTTCTCGAGGTCATCGCTGACAGGCGCGGCGCGCCTCATCGCATCGACCAGGCCGGTGACCTCCGACTTCAGCTGGACGGCCATGGCCTGTTTCAGGATCGGGGGGAGCTTCTTGAACAGCTCCGACGCCTTGGGCCGGTTCTTCCAGCTCGCCACTTCAGAACATCCCCTCGGGCGGGATCATCGTCGCCAGCTCGTCGAACTCGGCCTGGGTGAGGCTGTCGTCGTCGTCGGGGCTGTTGGCGTCGGCGTAGCCGGCGCAGGCGGCCTGGAACTGCCAGAGGCTCATTTCGTCGACTTGCGCCGGCGTGAAGCCGATGGCCGCGCCGTTGCCGTAGAAGCGGGCGAAGCGGAGCTTTCCGTTGGGGAGGTCCGGGAGCTCTCGTCGGGGGCTGCCTCCCCGCCGGACTCCCCCGGCGGTTCGTCTCCGGCGCCGGCGAGGCCCGCGATCGCGACCTGGTAGGCGGTCCCGACCTGTTCGGAGATCGGCCGCTGGTCGACCAGCTGGCCCACCAGCTTGCCGGCGTCGTTGGGCGGCATGCCGCCGCCGACGAGGCCCTGGTAGAGCACCTGGCGCACGTCGTCGACCTGCAGCTTGCAGTTGGCGGCCAGCAGCAGCCCCTCGAGGGAGGTGAGGCCCTGGACGGCCGCGCGCACGGCCGCGCCGAGGCGCCCGCAGATCTCGTACGGGCCGGCGTCGGTCGCCTCCTGGATGCGGCGCCATTCGCCGATCCCCAGGCGGAAAGCGCGCGCCTCCAGGCCGAACGGAAGCTCGATCGAGGCGTCGCGGCTCACGGATTGTCGGTCCAGGCCCACAGACCGTCGTTGTCGAGGGTGACCGACTGCTGGGTGCGGCCGCCCTCGGACTTGATGTCGGCGTCATGCGACCAGTCGGTCAGCACCGCGCCGCCCTGGAAGTAGCCGCCGCCCTGCGCGCCCGGCAGGTTGAACAGGATGCGGATGTTCTTGGTCTGGCCGGAGAGGAACCAGGCGCGCCAGGTCGAGAGGCTGCCCATGGCGGTGACGCCGTTGCCGGACACCTGGCCGGACAGCGAGGAGACGTTGCGCTCGGTCCAGGCGGCGATCGTCGGGTCGTCGCAGTCCGGGACGATGGTGTCGCTGGTCTGGCTCGACAGCTTGAGCGAGCGCTTCGTGAATCCGCAGGGCGCGGAGAAGGTCTCGGGGGTCGCGCCGTCGCCCAGCAGCACCTGGAAGCTGGAAAACGGCAGGGTCGTGGGCTTGGCCATTCAAGGCTCCCATGGGCTCAGGTCGGAGGGGATGGCGGCGCGGCCGCCGGCGGCCGCGGAGCGGCTAGATCGCGTCGAGCGAGATCTCGAGGCGGACGACGGCGTGGGCGGTCTGGCCGTCGGGTTCGAGGAGGGACTGGATGTCGATCGGGCGCACGGTCCCGACCGCGTTCGACGGCATGGTGTCGAGCGCGCCGGGCGCCAGCAGGTCGGTCATGACCGCGCCGGCGATGCGCTTGGCCTCGATCGTGCTGGGCGGAGAGGTCCGGCTCCAGACGTGGACGTTGGCGGTGACGTCGCCGCTGTCGAAGCACTCGGCCGGCACGGCCAGGTCGTGCAGGTCCGGCAGAGTGATGTAGGGGAAGGGCGCGTTGGTCGGCGGGATGTCGTAGATCCGCGGGCGCCCTGACGGGAACCGCGCCGCCACGGCAGCGCCGGCGCGCAGGGCGGTCTCGATCGCCGCCTGCAGCTCGCTTGGACGGTCAGCCAGGAGTGCCTCCGCCCTTCGAGACGGCCAGGACCGAGGTCCAGAACCGGCGCTCGTCCTCGTTGATCGCCTTGATGTCGAACACCTGGCTGGTCCGGGCGTTGACCACGCGGTCGGCGGTCGTCAGCTCGCGCACCTGGTCGCAGGCGTGGACGGTGACCAGGATCGGCTGGTTGCCTTCGAGGCGCTGGGAATTGACCGCCTCGCCACCGCGCAGGTTCTGGATCCGCGCGGCCAGGGTCATCAGCTCGCGCCAGTCGCCGAGCGGATCGCCGTTGGCGTCCAGGCCGCGCCGCTCGAAACGCACGCTGAACCGCAGCTGGCCATTGTTGGCCGCCGGCGTGTTGTCAGCCATCGGTCGCCGGCTCCTGGGGCGCCGCGTCTTCCGGCGCCCGCGGCGGCGGGTCGATCTCCACCGCCTTGCCCTCCGCGATCGCCTGGTCGGCGCAGGCGCGGCGCACGGTCAGTTCCTGGCCGGCCTTGTGGGCGGTCACCGACGTGGTGGTGGGCCACCAGTCGAAGTCGGCCAGGAACCGCACGCGGGCCATGGGATCAGGCCGAGCGCCCGATGATCGTGATCTTCCCGGTGACCGCCGTTCCCGAGCCCGAGTTGCTGATCTGCAGGATGTCGGCCGAGCCGCCGGCGACCGGCCAGCCGGTCTTGTCCGCCTCCAGCAGCACGCCGCCGGGCTTGACCGCGATGGTCTGGTTGCCGCCGCCCAGCGGCCCGACCCACGGCGTGGAGGCCGCGCCGCCGAGCACGATGTTGTTGGTGTTGGTGGGATCGGCCTCGACGAGGATGGCCTGGACGTCGGCCAGGGCCACGGTCGCGCCGAAGGCGTCGGTGGCCGAGCCGGTCAGGTCGATGGTGACGTTGCCCGAGGCGGCGATGTTCAGCGCCTTGGTCAGGAGGGTGTCGGCGTTGCCCGCGCCGACGCCGGCGCTGAGCTGGATGGTGACGGCCTCGTTGACGACCTGGGAGGCCGAGCCGACCGGCGGGGCCTCGGAGAGGGTCGCCGCGACGCGCGCGGAAATGGTGGCGGTGACGCCGGACATGGCAGGCTCCTGCGGTTGGGGAAAGGTCGGCGCGGCGCGTCAGCGCGCGCGGCGGAACGGCGAATGGGGCGGATCGCGCCAGACGATCTCGACGTCGCCCTTGAGCAGCTCGGTGCAGGGCTCGTTCGCGGCGTTGAAGATGGTCCGCCCGTCGGCGTCGCGCGCGAAGCGGCGCACCTCGCCCGCCTCCTCGTCGGCCATCAGGACGTCGTGGACCACCTCGCCGCAGACGCGGACCTTGTCCATGCACCGGGCCAGCTGGTCGCCTCGGAAGATGCGCATCGCCGCTCCGCCGGCCCTCAGAAGAATTCGACGCAGTAGGGCGCGAGCAGGCTGTCGACGCCGAGCGGCAGGGGCGTCGAGGAGTCGCGGTTGTCGACGCCGACGACGGCGTCCCGGTTGACGAACCAGTGGCTGACCAGCAGCAGCGCCGCCTGCTTGAACGGCTCGGGCACGTCGTCGGCGGTCTCGCCGTAGCCGCAGGTCCATTGGATCTCGATCGCGTCGGCCGTACGGCAGGCCTGCGGCCAGGTCACCTCGCGCCGGCGCACGATGCGGCCCACGGTGCTGGTGGTGTCGACGTAGTAGGTCGCGGGGTCCATGGCCGTGGCGACGTCGTCGTCGTCATAGGTCTTGACGAAGGCGACCGCCTGCAGCGGCGGCCGCGGCAACTCGATGTAGCGCAGCGTCCGCCAGCGGCCCGTCTCGGGCCACGGCCCGGCGCCGCCCATGTCCGGCCGGAAGCCCACGTGGCGGGGCGAGACCGGCCAATGGTCCATGAAGCCGTGGTAGGTCCGGGTGAGCAGGGCGCGGCCGGAGTAGTTCTCGACGAAGGTGGTCGCGGCCGCGATCAAGGCGCCGATGCGCCGGTCGAAGTCGCCGATCCCCTGCACGTTCAACTGGGCCTTGGCCTCGTCGAGCGTCAGCAGGGGCGCCGGCGCGGCGCCCACCAGGTTCGGCGTGATCAGCATGGCGGCTCCCGCGCCTCAGGGCGCGCGCCCTGGGCGCACGGGCGATCGGGCGGCTGGGGATCAGGCCTGAGCGGCCGGATCGCCTTCCACAGGCGCCGGAGGCTGCTCAGTGGGGATGACGCCAGCCGCCGGATCTTCGCCGCCCGCGCCATCGGCGGGTTTATCGTCGGCGCCCGGCTTCGCGCCTTTGGCCGACGCCTTGGCCTTCGCCGGGGCGATGAAACCGGCTTCCCTCAGGCCCGGGGCCAGCTCGTCGCGGATCTCGACCGCGTCTTCACCCTGCTCGAGATGACGGACCGTGACGCCGTCGTGGGCGTAGTCGAACGGCTTGAGGACAGAGACCTTCATGGGGTCGCTCCGGGGCTGTGGAGGGCTGGGCCGGGCCGGCGCGCGCTAGCGCTGGCGCGTCTAGAGGACCAGGAAGGTCAGCACGAAGGTGCCGTTGAAGGCGGCCGAGGCGTGCTTGTTGTCCAGGGTGATGGTGATCGATCCCGAGCCGGGAACCGCCTTGATGACCGGCGTGCCGGCGGAATTGGTCCCCCCGCTGCGGGAGACCAGGACGATGGAGGAGGCGTTCACGGCGGAATCGGAGACGGTGATGGCCTGCGAGCCGGCCGCGGCCGTGCTCAGGGAGTCGGTGGTCACCACGCCGGACATGGCGTTGACGGTCACCGCGTAGCTGTTGCCGGCGTTGGCGGTGGCGGCGCCCTTGCCGGAAGAGGTGATGACCCCACCGCTCGCCACGTCGAGGGTGCAGCCGGAGCCGATCTCCCACCGCGCGCCTTGGCTCGTCATATAGCAGGGCGTGTTCTGGGCGATGGCCCCGGCGGGCGCGAGGCTGGCCACGGCCAGGGCCAGGAGCGCGGCGGCGGCGGCCGGGGCGTTGAAGAAGGGCTTCATGTTAGGCTCCGAAGGTGTCTGGGATCGTCAGCGCTTCACGAGCGCCGACGGGTGGCGGCTGTGGTCGTACGCACGTTCGATTTCGTCGGCGGTGGGAAGCGCCTGGCGCTCGGTGAACGAGACGGTCATGGCGCCGTCCGCGCCGGCCGCGATGGCGACGTCGCGGGTTCCCATCGCGCCGTAGCCGTAGAGCGGCCGGCCTTCGACCATGTCCAGCAGGCTGGAGGCCTCGGCGACGCAGACCTCGATGCCGATCGCCATGGCGAAGCCGAGCCAGAACTCGACGCAGGCCTTGCCCTTCTCGGCGTGGTGGGCGTTCGGATAGGTGTAGTCGCAGCCGAACAGGCTGATCTTCTTCACCCCGATGTGGATGGCGAAGGCCACGGCATAGGCCGCGGTCGAGTTGAAATAGGCGTCGCGGCAGGTGTTGATCACGTCCTGCAGCGGGAATTCGACGAGGCCGGGATAGTCCGGGTGCGGACGGCTCGTGTAGATCGGCCCGGGATGCGACTTCATCCAGGCGAGCATGACGGCGATGTTGCTCTCGGGCCGCGCCTGGGCCCGGACCTCCTGGATGCGCACGTCGTCCATGTGGAAGACGCGGTCGCAGACGATGACGTCCCCAAGGGCGTTGATGCCCCAGGTCTCGTCGGCCAGGCGCCGGCGCCCGCCAAGGCGCCGCGTGAGGTCGACGTAGGTCTCGAGCGACGGCCCCAGGCCGACGATCGCGACATGCTCGGGAACTGAGGCGCCCGGCGGCGTCGCCGCCGGGGCCTTACGCTTGGACCTCACCTCAGGTCGCGACCGGGTGGTCGTGGGCCGCGCCCAGGATGACGGTGGCGGCCGCCACGATCGCGGCCGAGGTCGTCGCCACCAGCTTGGCGGTGACGTACCGCTTGGGCCCGATGTAGCCCACGCGGCGGGTCACGTTCATGCTGACGCCGGAGGCGCGCGGCGTGGTCGCGCCGATCGCCGCGTTGGCCTCGAGGCCCAGCAGGTTGGCGTCGGCGACCGAGGTCATGGCGCCGGTGGTGTCGCCCTCCAGGATGGTCGGGGTGACCGTGGCGTTGGTGGCGGTGATCGCGCCGTAGTCGAAGACGAACTCGACGGAATCGAAGCCTTGGCGATCGATCACCTTGCCGGTCTTGCCGACACCGGTCGTGCCGAGCGAGACCGGCGAGATGCACCGGATCGCCTTGATGTTGTGGTGCAGGTCCCGCATCGGGATCCCTCCATGAAGTCAAGGTTGGGGTGGTGACGCGCGCGAGCGCGCCGGCGGAGGCGAACCGATCAGGCCGAGACGAGCACCGGCTGGATGGCCTCGGGCATGGTCACCTGGCCGCCGAGACGCTTGCGGAACAGGTAGCGGACCATGTTGGACGGGGCCTGGGTGTAGGGATCGCGCAGCATCACCATGGAGATGCGGTCGATCAGGCTGTAGCCCCGGTTGAAGTCGCCGATCGCCAGCGGGTAGCCGCCCGCGCCGACGGCCGGCATGTCGGGCACTTCGACGTAGGGCGCGCCCAGCACGGTGTTCGGCGCGCCGTTCGGCAGGCCCATCATGAACAGGTACTGGCCGACGCTGTCCTTCAGCTGGCGCAGCGTGCCGATGGTCTGGCGGTTGGCCACCCAGACGGCGTTGCGGGCATAGGCGGTCTTCAGGTTGTGGAAGGCCGCGATCACGCTGTCCGGGGTCAGGTGGGTCGCGTCGCCGGTCTTGGTCACGTTGCCCGCGGCGATCGTCGCGGCGTTGGTCAGGAAGCCTTCCGGCTTGCCGACGCCGTTGCCGCTGACGAAGGCCGCGCCTTCCGCCACCGCGAACTGCTCGGAGACTTCCGCCTCGATCTCGGCCGCCATGTCGAAGGCGGCGTCCTCGAGCTGGTCGTTGGTGATGTCGACGATGGCCCGCAGGCCATAGTTGAACACCTCGAGCATGCCGTACTTCAGGCCGGTCGCCGGCGGCGTGGTGTCCAGCTCGCCTTCCCAGGTGGCCGACAGCAGCGCCGTCCGCTTGGGGATGTGGACCGACTTCAGGGCGGTGGTGCGGATGCGCGCCAGGGCGCGGACCGGCGAGATCAGCACGACGGTCTTCAGGATCTCCGCGACGAAGTCCACCGGCGCCAGGTAGCCGCCGCCGGTGTCGTCGGTGATGTTCAGCGCCTTGTACTGCTCCTTGGCCTCGTCGATGGCCTTGCGCTGGTCGTCGGTGATGTCGCGGAAGCTGGTCTTCAGCGCGGCGTCGACGCCGCGGGCCCAGTCGTCGGCCCGGGTCATCGTCCTGGCCTTGCGCTCCTTCTTGGAGAGCTCCCGGCCATCGCCGTGCTGGCCGGGCCGGTTCAGCTTGACCTCGAGCGCGTCGAGCGCGGCCTCGGTCTTCAGCTTGGCCTGCTGCAGCTCCTGGGTGAGCTTCTGGTTGGCGGTTTCGAAGCCGCTGAGGGTCGTCTCGATCTTGCCGATCTGCTCGTTCAGCAGCGGGTCGGCGGCGCCCTTGGCCTTGTATTCGGCGTCGCGGGCGTCGACGACGGTCTTGAACGCCTCGAAGGCGGTCATGACTTCGGCGATGTCGGCCTTGGTGGCGACTTCGGACATCTGGATTTCCTGGATCTGGGGGTTAGGCCGCAGCGGCCCGGATGCGCGCCACGAGGGCGCTGACGTCGTCCGAGGTCGCTGCGTCCCGCAGCTCCGTGTCCGGATCTCCAGCGTCTCGCTGGAGCAGGGTCTTGAAGACCGCGACCGCCTTCACGGCGTCGCCGCGCGACAACCCTCCATCGCGAAGGGCGGCCTCCAGGTCGCGCATGTCGAAAGGCGAAAGGCCGAGGCCCTTCACCGTGTTGATGTTGGCCAGCCGGTTCATCGGGAAGGTGACCGGGCTGATCTCGTGGAGATCGACTGCTTTCAGCTGCCGGCGGGGCTCGTTCGGCTTGGTCCCGCGAGTGAAGTCCTTGGCGACGTAGCCGATCGAGAGGTCGGCGAGTTCGCCCTCCTTCATCGCGCCGTGGATCTGCTTGCCGTTCTCGGTGTCGAGGTTGATCAGCCGTCCTTCGGCCTGCAGGCCGTGGCTGTCGGGCGTGAGCGCGGACCACTTGCCGATCGGCACCAGGTCCATCGGCGCCGGCGACGAGAAATAGCCGGCCATGCCGCCGTGGTTCAGTAGCATCTTGGGCATGCGGCCGGTCGCCTTGGCCTGGGCCAGGGTGCGATCGAAGGCGCCCGTCAGCATCATGTCGCCGCCGTCGTCCTCGGTGTTGAAGGTCGAGGCGTAGCCCTCGAACGTGCCCGGGGGTTTGGAGCCGTCCTCGACGAACTTGAACTCGAAGGCGGCGAACTTGGTCTCGAGCGCGCCGGCGGCCGACTTGGCCGGCTGGCCGGCGTCGACCTTGTCGAGCAGCTCCGTGGCCGCGGCGAGGATAGCGCTTTCGCCCTGGGCGCCGGCGCGCTGTTTGATGGCGATCAGGGCCGAACGATAGACCTTGCCGCCCTTGGCGAATGGATAGTTCCAGCGCGCCTTGGTCTTGTCGGTGGCCGACCGGTCGATGCCGAGGTGGGCCTTGGCGTAGGTGGTCCAGTCGGCCCCGCCGGCGCCCAGCAGCGCGTCGCCGTCCTCGGCCGAGAAGCTCCAGGACGAGGTGCGATCGACCTTGCCGGCCGCGATTAGCGAGCGCGCGTAGGCGCGGCCGGACTCGTTCAAGTCGGACATGGCAGCTCCGGGATGTCGGATTTCGGCGCGATCCGTCGGGATGCGCCGCGCGGCGTCAGATTTCGGCGGGGCGCTCGACGCGCAGGACGTCGCAGATGCGCTGGGCCAGCCTGGCCTTGAATTCATCGGCCTGGTCGTCGTCGAGCGGCGGCCCGCCGTTGTGGCCCACCCAGGACCGGATCTCGGCCTCCGCCACGCGGGCGATGGCCTTCGCCGCCTGGGGCCCTTCGGCCATCAGCGCGGCGTTGTGCGTCGAGCCCATGTTGAGGGGCGTCAGCGGGTCGTCCAGGCCGGGCAGCGGCGCCAGGCTCTCCATGCGGCGGGCGTCGTTGCGGGTCAGCCAGCCGTTAGTGATGCCGCTGGTGTAGAACTGCGCCCGGGCCGCGGTGTCGCCGCGGATCAGCTGGCGGTAGTCGAAGCGGACGCAGAGCGTGCCGTCGGCCGGCATGACGTCCCGGTCCAGCGCCTGTTCCCAGCGCTCCAGCCAGGGCATCAGGGTGTGCAGGACGTGGCCCTGGAAAAAGCTCTCGGCCGAGGCGAAGGTCGCCGTCTTGTCCGAATAGCCGACCATGTGCGGGAACACGCGGAAGGCGCGGCAGATCTCCTCGATCTGGAAGCGGCGGGTCTCGAGGTGCTGAGCGTCGACCCCGCTCATCGCCATCGGCTGCCACTTCATGCCGTTGTCGAGCACGAGGGTCTTGAACCATTGCGCGACCCCGCCGTGGCTCTCGCCGAAGGCCTTCTTCAGCCGCTCGCGCGCCTCGTCGCCGAGCTTGCTTTCGGTGGTCAGGATGCCGCCAGGACGGCCGCCGTTGGCGTAGAGCCGCTCGTGGGCCTCCTCGGTGGCGATGGCCAGGCCGATCGCCTCCCGCGCCTCGCGGACCGCGTCCAGGCCCAGGAACGAGTCCCAGGACGGCCCGCGGATGTGCAGGAAGTCCTTCCGCGTGAAGGTGCCGACGGCCCCGTAGGGGTCGTTGACGTGGTAGATCATGCCCCAGTTCGGCCGGCGTTCCGGCGTGATGTACCCGCGCGGCACCGGCAATAGCTCGCGGACCTGGCCGCGCAGCACGTTCTTCAGCGCGAAGCCGTCGCCGCACAGCGCGGCGTGCACCATCATGGTCTCGCGTAGCTCGAACGAGGTCATCCAGTCGTTCGGGCGGCGATGCAGCATCCGATAGAGCGGATCGCCCTTGGCCGGAACGAAGGCGTCCGTGTCCGGATCGATCCGGCCCACGATCAGGGGCAGCTGGGCCACCCCCTCGCCGCACACCCGTACGCAGGCCAGCACCGTGGTCACCCGCAGCGCCGTGTCGACGTTGACGGCGACGCCGGCCTTCGAGGAGGGCAGGCCGAAGATCTCGCCCCAGGTCAGGGCGCCGATGTCGGTCGACTTCGCCTCGAGGCCGCGCGGCAAGCCGGCGGCCATGGTCTCGAACAGGCCCTTCATTCTGGCCGCCCCGCGGAGCGGCCGACCTGGAGCATCAGGACGCCGGCCACCAGTTCCAGGCCGGCGACGATCCAGCCCGCCGGGTGGTAGATTTCATGGGCGCCGTAGGCGATCAGCGCGGCGCCGCCCAACCCCGCCAGGTCCTGCAGCAGGCTCGGCGCCGCACGACCGGCTGCGGCCACGAGCCGCGGCAGACGCGCGCCTGGCGCATCGGGTTCGGTGCGCTCGGCCATCCATCGCCCTTCAAAGGATCAGAACGTCGGAGGTCTCGAGGTAGGACCTGCCCTCCCCGTCCCCGACCTTGGTCATCGGCTCGAGCGCGTTCACCAGGCCGTCGATGCCGTCGATCTTGTTCGCCGACATCGGGCTTTCCTTGATCGGCAGGATGGTCTCGTCGCGCCGGCGCGCGACGACGCAGTTCGAGGCCATCCAGTCCATCACGGGGTTGGCGTCGTGCCGCAGGCGCGCCGGGCCCGCCTTCACGCGCGCCTCGAGCTCCTTGGCCGGGATCGTCACCGACTTCGAGTTCTTCGCCAGGATCTGCGCGAGCGGGTCGTCCGGGTCGCCCAGGTCCTCGTTGAGCCGGGTGGCCAGGCCCTGGGCCGCGGCGAACTGGTCGAACGTCACCCGGCGGACCCGGTATCGCTCGATCCACTCGCGCACCTGGCGCTCGATCTCGTTGTGGTCGACCCAGTCGCCGGGCGTCAGCCGCAGGTGGCCCTGGTCGTGCCAGAGGCGGTAGGGCGCCGGCCCGCTGCCCTGGGCGTGGTCGGGCTGCAGCAGCACGGCCTCGGGCAGCCAGAACACCGGCTTGAAGATCAGCCGCCCGTCGGCGTCCCACGCGGCCAGCACCAGGGCGGTGATGTCGTCCTTGTCGGCTAGGTCGCCGCCGATCCAGCAGTCCAGCCCGTCGAACTCGTCCCAGTCGAGCTTCGGGTCGCCGCAGACCTTCCAGCTCTCCATGTTCAGCCAGGCCGACGCCGCGTTCAGCCAGACGTTCAGCCGCTTGGTCTTGAACTCGCCCTCTGAGGCGGGCGAGGCCTTGGCGTCCTTGGCGTACCGGACCATCGAATCGAGCTTGGGCGTGACGCCCAGCATCGGATTGGCCTTGATCCAGACCGTCGGGTCGTAGGGGTCGTCGCCCTCGTCGATGGTGAAGATGACGCCGAAGTAGTGGTCGGCCTCGAAGGTCCCTCCTAGGACCTTGGTGACGTAGCTGCGCTGCTCGTAGCAGACGCCGGCCGTGTTGTAGCCGGCCGTGGTGATGATCCAGAGCAGCGGGTTTTCCCGGGCGCCGTCGCCGGAGGTCATCACGTCGAACAGGGCTCGGGTCTTGTGCGCATGCAGCTCGTCGAGCACCGAGACGTGGGGGTTCCAGCCGTCCTGGGTCGAGCCCTTGGCGTTGATGGTCTGGATGAAGCCGTTGTTGTCGGCGCAGATGATCGACCGGACGAAGGTCTGGAGCCCGAAGGCCTCGCGCAGGTCCGGGCTCTTGTCGACCATGCCCTTGGCGGGCTTGAAGACCTTGCCCGCCTGCTCGCCGGTAGACGCGCCGATGATGACCTGGGGCCCGACCTCGCCCTCGCAGGTCAGGCAGTAGAGGCAGACGCCCGAGGTGAGGGTCGACTTGGCGCCCTTCCGCGCCATCTCGATGTAGACCTTGTTGAACCGGCGAGGCGCGAAGTTCGACCCGTCGGTGGGCGTCTTCCGCCAGCCGAACACCACGGCCAGGATGAAGATCTGCGCCAGCTCGAGCGTGATCGTGGACGTCTTCCACGACCCCTCGACGTGGGGCAGCTTCTCGATGAAGTCGCAGACGTCGCCGGCGTGCCAGCTGTCGAAGTGGTAGCCCCAGTCCGGGTCCGCGCTCGCCCGCGCCAGGTCGTCCAGGTGCCGCTGACAGGCGAGCCTCACCCACTTGCAGGCGACGATCGCGCCGTCGACGACGTCGCGGGCGTATCCCTCGGCTAGCGCGGCGTAGTCGCGGTTGAACCCGTCAGCCGACTCGGCGGCCATTCTGCGCGAACTTGTTCGCCTCGCGGCCGCGGCCGCCGGCCGGAACCTTCTGGGCCGCCGGCGTGTCGAAGAACTCGGCCGCCCAGTGGCGGTGGGTGTTGACCATCGCCATGGTGACGCCGCCTTTCTTCCAGGCCTTGGTCAGCGCCGCCTCGAGCTCGCAGTACTGGCGCAGCGCGTCCTCAAATCCCTGGATCTTCTGCCCGCGCTGTCGGTAGCGATCGACCTTCACGGTCCAGATCTTCTTCGCCGCCGCCGTCATGCCCGTCAGCGGCGGGATTTCCGCAGGGTCCGGTCGGCTGGCGTGGTCGGCGAACAACACCTCGACCTGGCGCGACGGCCGGGTTTCCCCGCGCGCTGCCTGCTGGTCCGGCGAGATCCCCTTGGGCCCGGGCCGCATTTGCGATTTCCCCGAAAATCTAATTCGTCCGCGCGAAAATTTGGCTTGGCGCCGGTCTCCGGGCGAGCGGCCCCAGAGATTCGACCTGCCCCCCGGCCGCGGTCAGAAGCGCCTGTCGGCCTCTAGCTCGGCGCGCTGCTGGTCGCTGTCGTGGTGGTGCTTGCAGAGGCTATCGAACGGACCGGTCCAGAACCTGACCGGGTCGCCCCGGTGGGGGATGGTGTGGTTGCACACTGTCGCCCAAGTCCGGATGCCTGCCTCCAGGCAGCGCCAGCACCAGGGCTCGCGCTCCAGCTGGTCGGCTCGGATGCGCGTCCAGCGCTTGGTCTTGTACCAGCCGCGCCAAGCGCGTTCGGCGCGGCGCTGCTCATAGCCTTGTGCGCCAGCCCTGGCCGCGACCTTGGTCAGGTTCGATCGGGCGTTGGGCGGCTTCCTAGCCACCCGTCGTATCGATCGTCACCTCTGACCTCGCGCCCAGGACAGCAGCGCCGATGCGGAACAACAGGCCCGCGATCCTGCAGCGCAGGCCGAAGGTCGCCAGTCCGGTGATCCGGAAGGTAAACACGATGTCCTGCATCACCTCCGACATCGGAACTTCCTGGACGCTCATCGCCGCCGTTGGCGCCTATGGCGCTTGGCCTGGGCGCGGGCTTGCTGCTTATGGCCGAGGCCCTTGCCTCGTCGGCATGGCCGGCCGCCATAGGCCGCAGCCGTCAGCCAGTGCGGCTTGCCCGGACGCGCAAACACAAGGTCGACGGCTTGCGCCATCGCCTTCTCGAACGAGATCAACATGGACGAGTCCTGACGAATGACCGCCTGGCGCGATCACGCCTGACGAGCGCTAAACGCTCAATGCAGCGAAAGCGTCGCGGTAGATTACCTCGACGCGGGAAAGGTGTTCAGAACGTCACACCTCGACTGAGGAAGTGTTCGAACGCCTCCGCATATTCGACGAAGGCGCTCACCTTCGACGCTGGGGTCCTTACCGCCATGTCGAGGGCGAACTTCCTGATCTCGATCTCTCGGTCAGTCGCAGCCCGAAGGCGACCTGCGTCTACGTCCTGGCCTTGCTCGCCTTGACGTCCAGCTTCATCAGCAGCCATCGATCCACGTCCTTGAAGGTCACGACGCCAAACAGCTGGCCTTCGTAGAAGAAGGCTCGAACGGACAGATCGGGCGGCGATATTATCTTTTGCAAACCCGGTCAGCATGCTAATGTAATTGCCATAAGGAGTTAGCCCGATGGCAAGCGCACTTTCCGCCCCGTACTTCCACAACGAAGAAGCCGCCTACGCCCATGTCGAGGCGCGGATTTGGCC
>JARLIQ010000085.1 GCA_031291645.1 Caulobacteraceae bacterium
CATCACCGCCCGCGACAGGATGGCGATGTCACGCGCGCTGGAGATCTGGCGCACGTCCGGCAGGCCCGAGGCGTTCACGTAGTGGGTGTTCTTCATGCCCAGTTCCTGGGCCCGCAGGGTCATCAGCGTGGCGAAGCGGCTCTCGCTGCCGCCGATCTTCTCGGCCAGGGCCACCGCCATGTCGTTGGCCGACTTCACGGCCACGGCCCGCATCGCGTCGTCGACCGAGATGCTTTGGCCGGGGCGCAGGCCGAGCCGGCTGGGCGCCATGTTGGCCGCGTGCTGGGACACCACCACTTGGTCGGTCAGCTTCAGCCGGCCGGTCGAGAGCGCCTCGAACGTCAGGTAGAGGGTCATGATCTTGCTGATCGAGGCCGGATAGCGCTGCGCGTCGGCGTTGCGCTCGTACAGCACCTCGCCGGTCGCCGCGTCCATCACGATGGCGGCGTATTTCGACTCGGTCGTGACGAACCGAGGCTGGGCGAGGACCGGACTGACGGCGCCGAAGTCCGCGGCCCCAATAGTGGCGAGGGCGAGGACCAGGGCGAGAGCCAAACGGCGGGCGGATTCGAACATGACTAACGCTCGTCGAAGAACCTGGCGGGCCTCGCGCCGCCACACGCGCCTACTAGCATGCGACCCGAGCCTTTCGTCAAAGTAAACAAGTGGTGAGCAAAATGCCGCGCCGTGGTCCGTCCACGGATGGTGCGCCGCACAACCGGCGCCGTATCGTCATTGTGCACTGCACAATTTTTGTTGACCGGCGAACGTCGTTCTGGCACATTCTGGTCCGCCCGGACCTCCCCAACCCCTCCGGCCAGGAGACCTTCACATGGCCACCACCGCCGAAACTGTGAAATCCCAGGCGGAAAAGTACTCCGCCGCTGGCGCTCAAGCGTTCAAGGACGCGGTCGATAAGTCGCTGACCGCCCTGAACGAGTTGAACGCACAATCCAAGCAGAACCTGGAAGCCGTCGTCGCTTCGACCACGGCCGCCACCAAGGGCGCCGAAACTTTGGGCGCCCAGGCGATCGCCTATTCCAAGAAGGCGGTCGAGGACAGCGTCTCCGCCGCCCGCTCGCTCGGCTCCGCCCGCAGCGTGCAGGAAGTGATCGAACTGCAGACCGCCTACGCCAAGACCGCGCTGGAAGGCTATCTGGCCGAGCTGAACAAGGCGTCGGAAACCGTCGCCGCCTCGGTCAAGGAAACCCTGACCCCGCTCAACGCCCGCGTCACCGCGGCGGTCGAGAAGTTCCAAGCCGCCCGCTAAGCGGACGGTCAGTGTGTAAGCGTAGAGTCGTTGCGTAAGCTTAGAGTATGAGTGCGGGCCCGGGACGGCGACGTTCCGGGCCTTTGTCTTGTCTGGCCCGACCCGCCCGAGGCGACGAGGGCGGCCGTCGGGAATGGCGCGCGAATCGCATCGGCGGCGGCCGACGCCGCCGCCGCGCCGTTCGTGTGGCTGCGGATGGCGCCTTCTACAGCCGATTCGAGCGGCGCCGTGGCGCGGCGACCCACTTTATGGCCAAGCGGCCCGGAACGAGGTCTTGGGCGTGCGCACCCCCACGGCGCCAAGGTCTTGTGGTTGGGCGCCCGAGCCCGCGGTCTGGGCGCCGGTTCGGGTCAACGGCGCTGAATCGTCGCGAAAGCGCAATGCGCCCTTCCATACGGGCCCGATTTCCATATCTAATCCATGTGCGGGGCGGTTCGCCGCACGCGTTGGAGAGCGTGGTCGATGGCCGAGCGTAAGCAAGGTGATCCGGGCAAAGGCGTCGGCTCAGCCGTCGTCACCCAGACCAAACCCAAAACGCAAAAGCCTTCGCTGTACCGCGTGCTGCTCCTGAACGACGACTACACGCCGATGGAATTCGTCGTCTACGTGCTGGAGCGTTTCTTCAACAAGTCACGAGAGGACGCGACCAGGATCATGCTGCATGTCCACCAGCACGGGGTGGGGGTTTGCGGCGTATTCACCTACGAAGTGGCGGAGACCAAGGTGGCTCAGGTGGTCGATACGGCCAGGCGTCATCAGCACCCGCTCCAGTGCACCATGGAAAAGGATTGAGAGGTCTCCCTTGCCTTCATTCTCGCGCAATCTCGAAGACACTCTCCACCGGGCGGTTGCTTTCGCCAACCAGCGCAAGCACGAATACGCCACGCTGGAGCACCTGTTGCTCGCCCTGATCGACGACCAGGACGCCGCGGCGGTGATGAACGCCTGCGACGTCGACATGGCCGCGCTGAAAAAGAGCCTGGTCAATTATCTCGACACCGAACTCACCTCCTTGGTGGTCGAGGACGGCGAGGACGCCAAGCCCACCCAGGGCTTCCAGCGCGTGATCCAGCGCGCGGTGATCCACGTCCAGTCCTCGGGCCGTGACGACGTGACCGGGGCGAACGTGCTCGTGGCCATCTTCTCCGAGCGGGAGAGCCACGCGGCCTATTTCCTGCAGGAGCAGGAGATGACCCGGTACGACGCGGTCAACTTCATCGCCCATGGCATCGCCAAGAAGGCCGGCGCTTCCGAGCCCCGGGCCGTCAAGGGATCCACCGAGGCGGACGAGGAGAAGCCCCAGGTCAAGACTGGCGGCGAGGCGCTTGAAGCCTACTGCGTCAACCTCAACGACAAGGCCCGCCAGGGCAAGGTCGACCCGCTGATCGGGCGGGCCAACGAGGTCGAACGCTGCATCCAGATCCTGTGCCGGCGGACCAAGAACAACCCGCTGCTGGTCGGCGACCCGGGCGTCGGCAAGACGGCCATCGCCGAGGGCCTGGCCCGCAAGATCGTCAACAACGAGGTGCCGGACGTTCTGGCCGGCGCGACCATCTTCTCGCTCGACATGGGCGCGCTGCTGGCCGGCACCCGCTACCGCGGCGACTTCGAGGAGCGGGTCAAGCAGGTGATCAAGGAGTTGGAGAGCCATCCCAACGCCATCCTGTTCATCGACGAGATCCATACCGTGATCGGCGCCGGCGCGACCAGCGGCGGGGCGATGGACGCCTCCAACCTGCTCAAGCCGGCCCTGGCGTCCGGCACCCTGCGGTGCATGGGTTCGACGACCTACAAGGAATTCCGCCAGCACTTCGAGAAGGACCGGGCCCTGGTGCGCCGGTTCCAGAAGATCGACGTGAACGAGCCGACGATCGAGGACACGCTGAAAATCCTCAAGGGTCTCAAGACCTACTACGAAGATTTTCACAAGCTTCGCTACACCAACGACGCCCTCAAGGCGGCGGTGGAGCTGTCGGCGCGCTACATCACCGACCGCAAGCTGCCGGACAAGGCGATCGACATCATCGACGAGGCGGGCGCCTCGCAGATGCTGCTGCCCGAGAGCCGCCGGAAGAAGACGATCGGGTTGAAGGAGGTCGAGGCGGTCGTCTCCAAGATCGCGCGCATCCCGCCCAAGTCGGTCTCCAAGTCCGACACCGAGGCGCTCAAGCAGCTCGAGGACGACCTGCACCGGGCGGTCTACGGCCAGGACGAAGCGATCCACCAGCTCTCCGCGGCCATGAAGATGGCCCGCGCGGGCCTGCGCGATCCGCAGAAGCCGATCGGCTGCTACCTGTTCTCGGGCCCCACCGGCACCGGCAAGACCGAGACCGCGCGGCAGCTCGCCTCGACGCTCGGCATCGAACTCCTGCGCTTCGACATGTCGGAGTACATGGAGCGCCACACCGTCAGCCGCCTGATCGGCGCGCCTCCGGGCTACGTCGGCCATGACCAGGGCGGGCTCCTGACCGACGCCGTCGACCAGCATCCGCACGCGGTCGTGCTGCTCGACGAGATCGAGAAGGCCCACCAGGACGTCTACAACATCCTGCTGCAGGTCATGGATCACGGCGCGCTCACCGACGCCGTCGGCAAGAAGGTCGACTTCAGGAACGTCATCCTGATCATGACCACCAACGCCGGCGCCGCGGACGGCCAACGTCAGTCCATCGGCTTCGGCCGCGGCCGGGCCGAAGGCGAGGACGAGGCGGCGATCAAGCGGATCTTCTCGCCGGAGTTCCGCAACCGCCTGGACGCGACCGTGCCGTTCAAGCCGCTGTCGCCGGAGATCATCCGCCAGGTGGTGCACAAGTTCGTGCTGCAGCTCGAGGCCCAGCTGGCCGACCGTCACGTGACGATCGAGCTGTCGGACGACGCGGCCGACTGGCTGGCCAAGAACGGCTTCGACGAGCTCTACGGCGCCCGGCCACTGGCCCGGGTGATCCAGGAGAACATCAAGAAGCCGCTGGCCGACGAGATCCTGTTCGGCAAGCTGGTCCGCGGCGGCCACGTCAAGGTGGGCCTGAAGGACGGCAAGCTGTCGTTCGACATCGAGTCCAACCGCGGCTCGGACGCCCCGGCGGGCGAACAGGAGTCGGTGCTGGCCGAATGACGGTCTGAGGCGACGACTTGAGACGAGGGAAGGGCGGCCCGGCCAGGGCCGCCCTTTTCGTTTCCGCCGGGCCTCACCTGGCTTAGGCTGGCCTCGCTTGAGCGGGGAGGGGCGGCGCATGCGGACGGATCGAGGCGGACTGGCGGCGGCCGTGCTGGTCGCGTGGCTGGGGGCGGGCGCGGCCGAGGCGGCGCCGGCCTGGGCGACGACGCCGGCCTTCCAGGTCGCGGTGAGCCTCAGCCCCAAGGCGGCGGCGCGCCTGGCCCACCCGCACGAGACCATCATCGTGGCGGCCTATGTCTATGGCGACGCCAACGACAGGGGGCAGCGGCTGGCCGACGAGGTGGGCCAGATCGACTTCGGCCGCGAACAGAAGGTCGAGCTGCCCGGGCCCGGCGTCGCCCGCTTCCAGGGCGTGCGTTACGACACCAAGAGGCTGGTCTATGTCGACGGCAAGCTGCAGGTGCTGGTGAACGTCTATTCGGGCCGCCGCTCCAGTCCGGACAACCTGCTGGACTGCAGCATTTTCCAGGACAGCGTCGAACTGGCGGGGCGGGCGGTGATCCCGATCCGCTGCAAGCTGATCGGCGAGCCCTGAGGCCGACAGCCCAATGTCGACAGAGCCTGCCGGTGATTTCGACTACGACGCCCACGGCCAGGGCTATGCCCGGCGACGGCGCACCGATCCCCGCATCGCGGCCCGGGTTCACGCGGCGCTGGGCGAGGCGCGGACCGTGCTGAACGTCGGCGCGGGCGCCGGCTCCTATGAACCCGAGGACCGCCACGTCATCGCCGTCGAGCCGTCCGCCGCCATGCGCGCCCAGCGGCCAGGGCGCCTTGCGCCGGCGGTTCGCGGCGTGGCCGAGGCGCTGCCGCTGGACGACCAGTCGGTCGACGCCGCCATGGCCATGGTCACCGTCCACCAGTGGCGCGACCTGGACCTGGGCCTGTCGGAGCTGCGCCGGGTCACCCGCGGGCCGATCGTCATCCTGACCTTCGACGGCGACGCCCTGGACCGGTTCTGGCTGGCGGACTATGCGCCCGAGCTGATGGCGGTCGAGCGCGGCCGCTATCCGCCGATCGACGCCCTGGTCGTCGGTCTGGGCGGCAGAAGCGAG
>JARLIQ010000086.1 GCA_031291645.1 Caulobacteraceae bacterium
CAGCCCTCCCGGAACGAACGGCTTGATCCGCTCCCACTGATCGTCACGAAGAACTTCACCTTCCAAGGCCGCCTCCAAAAAGCAGCCTTGAATCAGAACTCGCGATCCACCGGAATCCCTAAATCGGCACCACGACCTAGTCCACAACCCGCAGCCGGCCGCGGTCGAACAGCTTGAGCACCTGGGCCAGGTCGTGGCCACGCTTGAGCACCACGCCGCCCTGGCCGATGACGGCCCAGGCGCCCTGCCGGCGGGCCAGCGCCGGACGTTTCTCGATTCGATAGAGGGGGGCTTCGGACGCGCGCCGGAACACCGAGAACACCGCCGCCTCGCGCAGGCCGTCGATGCCGTAGTCGCGCCACTCGCCCGCGGCGACCATGCGGCCGTACAGGCGCAGCAGGGCGTCGAGTTCGCGGCGCTCGAAGAAGACGACGCCGCCTTGCGGGGAGGGAGACGAGGTGTCCAGGCTCACGAACCGCAGCCTAGACCGAAAACCGTCACAAAGGCGAGGCCCTACCGGCGCCCGAAGGCCGCAGATCGCGGGCCACGAAATGACCTTATTTCGGACCTGGACACGCCGGTTTGGCTCCCCAAATTAGCAGGGTCGGCCGGTCGGGAAACGCCTTGGTCCTGGATCCTGAACAGCCCCCCCAGCCCCCTGGATCAGGGTTCTGATCGGTCGACACTCAAGAAGACGGCCCGCGCGGTGAACCCCCCCTCCACCGCGCGGGCTTTTCTTTGCCCGCCAGCTGGCGCCGCTCAGGGGGCGGCGCGCCTCAGTCGCCCTTGGCGGCGATGATCCGCCCGCCGTGGGCTCCCTGCACGATCACGACGGTGTCGAGCCCGTCGGCCTCGGCCGGCGGGATGCGGTAGGACTTGGGCCGGCCGGCCCAGCCGCCCAGCCGCACGAGCTGACGCACGACGTTGTGCTCGACCACGGTCTGGCCGCGCGTCTCCCCGCTCTTGACCGCCACGGACTGGTCGTGCGGGTCGTATCGGACCAGCCAGACGTCCGCCCCGCCGCGGGGCGCCCGTCCTGTGCCGACCGCCACCCGCGAGGTTCCGGAGAAGGCGATGTCGGGCGGGTCGTGCGGCGCCCGCGCGGCGTCTCGCACCAGCTTCTCGGCCTTGTCGGCCGGCAGGGCGGCGGCCTGCAGGCGGCCGTCGACCACCAGTTGGGGCGTATAGACCTCGCGCAGGGCGAAGCGGCTCATATAGGCGCGCTGGCGCTCGACGAACTCGGGCTTGGCGAAGGTGTCGCGCCAGCCGAGGTAGTCCCAGTAGTCGACGCCGAAGGTCAGGGCCAGGACGTGCGGCTTGTCGGCCAGGTCGGCGATCACCTGGCCCGAGCCGGCGCAGGAGGAGCAGCCCTGGCTGGTATACAGCTCCACGACCACCGGCGAGCGCGCCGCGGCGGGGCCGGCGGCCCCGCCGGCGAACGCAATAGCAAGCCACAACAGCGCCGCTTTTCGCATGGGAGCGCAATTAATCGACTTTCCCGTCCGAGCGCGCCTCACGAGGCCGTGAGCCACCCGGACGGGACCAGTCGTCCCTTCGCTTACGCCGCCTCACCGCCGCCGGCGAGGTTGCGCAGGACGTAGTTCAGCACGCCGCCGGCGCGGAAGTAGTCGAGCTCGGTCGGGGTGTCGATCCGGCAGATCACCGGGAAGCGGGCGATGCGGCCGTCGGACGGGCGATAGAGCTCGACCGTCAGGGTGCGGCGCGGCGACAGTTCGGTCAGGCCGCGGATCGAGACGATCTCCTCGCCCGTGAGGCCCAGCTTCTGCCAGCCGTCGACCTTGAACTGCAGCGGCAGCACGCCCATGCCCACCAGGTTCGAGCGGTGGATGCGCTCGAAGCTCTCGGCGATCACCGCGCGCACGCCCAGGAGCTTGGTGCCCTTGGCCGCCCAGTCGCGCGACGAGCCGGTGCCGTACTCCTTGCCGGCGAAGACCACCAGCGGCCGGCCCTCGCCCTGGTAGCGCATGGCCGCGTCATAGATCGCCATCTCGTCGCCGGAGGGGAAGTGCCGGGTCACCCCGCCCTCGATGTCCGGCGTGATCCGGTTCTTGATCCGGATGTTGGCGAAGGTGCCGCGCATCATCACCTCGTGATTGCCGCGGCGCGCGCCGTAGGAGTTGAACTCGCTCTGGCCGACCTGGTGCTCCTGCAGGAAGCGGCCGGCGGGCGAGGAGGCCTTGATCGAGCCGGCCGGGGAGATGTGGTCGGTGGTGATCGAGTCGCCGAAGATGGCGAGCACGCGCGCCTCGACGATGTCGGTGACCGGCGCGGCGGTCATCGACATGCCCTCGAAGTAGGGCGGGTTCTGGACGTAGGTCGAACCCGGGTCCCAGGCGTAGGTCTGGCCGCCCGCGACCTTGATCGACTGCCAGTGCTTGTCGCCCTTGAACACGTCGCCATAGCGCTTGGCGAACATCTCGTTGGTCACCGCCTTGCGCTGGATGGTCGCGATCTCTTCCGAGGTCGGCCAGATGTCGGCCAGGAACACCGGCTGGCCGTCCTTGCCGGTCCCGATCGGGTCCTTGGCGATGTCCAGCTTCATGGTGCCGGCCAGGGCGTAGGCCACCACGAGCGGCGGCGAGGCCAGGTAGTTGGCGCGCACGTCGGGGTTCACCCGGCCTTCGAAGTTGCGGTTGCCGGAGAGCACGCTGACGGCCACCAGGTCGCCCTGCTGGACCGCGTCCGAGATCGCCGGCGGCAGCGGGCCGGAGTTGCCGATGCAGGTCGTGCAGCCATAGCCCACCAGGTTGAAGCCCAGGGCGTCGAGCGACTTCTGCAAGCCGGCCTTGGCCAGGTAGTCGGTCACCACCTGCGATCCGGGGGCCAGCGAGGTCTTGACCCAGGGCTTGGTCGTCAGCCCCTTCTCGACCGCCTTCTTGGCCACCAGGCCGGCGGCGATCAGCACGCTCGGGTTGGAGGTGTTGGTGCAGGAGGTGATGGCGGCGATCACCACGTCGCCGTCGCCCACGTCGAAGCTTTCGCCCGCCACCGGCACGCGGGCCTCCTCGCCGGTCTTGCCGAATTCGCCGGTCAGGGCCTCGCCGAACTTGGCGGCCGCGTCGGACAGCAGCACCCGGTCCTGCGGGCGCTTGGGCCCGGCGAGCGAGGGCAGCACCGAGCCGAGGTCAAGCTCGAGGGTGTCGGTGAACTCGGGCTCGGCCGCGCCTTCCTCGTGCCACAGGCCCTGGGCCTTGGCGTAGGCCTCGACCAGGGCGACCCGGGCCGGGTCACGGCCGGTGGCCGACAGGTAGCCGATGGTCGCCTGGCTGACCGGGAAGAAGCCGCAGGTCGCGCCGTATTCCGGGGCCATGTTGGCGATGGTCGCCTGGTCCTCGATGGTCAGGGTGCCGACGCCGGGGCCGAAGTATTCGACGAACTTGCCGACCACGCCCTTCTTGCGCAGCATCTGGGTCACGGTGAGCACCAGGTCGGTCGCGGTGGCGCCCTCCGGCAGCTTGCCGGTCAGGCGGAAGCCGATGACCTCGGGGATCAGCATCGGGATCGGCTGGCCCAGCATGGCCGCCTCGGCCTCGATGCCGCCCACGCCCCAGCCCAGGACCGACAGGCCGTTGACCATGGTGGTGTGGCTGTCCGTGCCGACCACGGTGTCGGGATAGGCCACCTCGGCGTCGCCTTCGGCGGCGGTCCAGACGGTCTGGGCCAGGTATTCCAGGTTCACCTGGTGGCAGATGCCGGTGCCCGGGGGCACCACGCGGAAGTTGTTGAAGGCCGACGAGCCCCAGCGCAGGAAGCGGTAGCGCTCGAGGTTGCGCTGGTACTCCCGGTCGACGTTCTCGCCGAAGGCCTTGGCGGTGCCGAAGTAGTCGACCATCACCGAGTGGTCGATCACCAGGTCCACCGGGTTCAGCGGATTAATCCGCTCCGGATCGGCGCCCAGCTTGGTCATGGCGTCGCGCATGGCCGCCAGGTCGACCACCGCCGGCACGCCGGTGAAGTCCTGCATCAGCACTCGCGCCGGGCGGAAGCTGATTTCGTGCTCGACCGAACCCTTGTTCTGCAGCCAGGCGGCGATCGCCTTCAGGTCGTCGGGGCCGACCGAGGCGCCGTCCTCGTTGCGCAGGAGGTTCTCCAGCAGCACCTTCATCGAGACGGGAAGACGCGAGACGCCGGAAAGACCGGCTTCCTCAGCGGCCGGGAGGCTGTAATAGGAATAGGTCTTGTCGCCGACGGTCAGTTCGCGGCGGGTGTTGAGGCTGTCGTTCGACGGCATGCAAGGGAACCTTTCTCTCTGCTCAGGGCCGCCCGAAAACCGGACGCGGGATCGCGCGCTAGTCGAGCCGGACACACAGCGTCCGGCCCTGCGCGGCGTATGGCCCGCACGGCCGCGCGTTTCATAGCCCTGAGCGTCGCGTCCGTCCATGCGAGCGCTCGCGGCTTTCGCGCCTCGCGCGCGGAGAATCCCGCTTGATCAGCGCGCTTTCGGTCCAGAACCTGGCCATCGCCCGCGGCGACCGGCTGCTGTTCGAGCATCTGACGCTGTCGCTGGGCGCCGGCGAGGCGGTGGCGCTGGTGGGGCGCAACGGCGCCGGCAAGACCAGCCTGCTGCGCGCGGTCGCCGGCCTGATCCGGCCCCTGGCGGGCGACGTGGCCTTCTTGGGACCCGCCGGTCCGCTGCCGGCCGAGGACGCGCGCTGCCAGGGTCTGCATCTGGTCGGCCATCACGATGGCCTGAAGTCCAGCCGCACGGCGTTCGAGGAGTTGCTGTTCCAGGTCCGCTGGACCGGCGGATCGCTCGCCAGCGCCGAGGCGGCCTGCGAGCGGCTGGGGCTGAACCGGCTGCGCGGACTGGAGGTGCGCAAGCTTTCGGCCGGCCAGCGGCGGCGGGTGGCGCTGGCGCGGCTGATCGCGGCGCCCCGGCCGCTTTGGCTGCTGGACGAGCCGCTGGCCCCGCTCGACGCCGAGCAGCGGGCCCTGTTCGGGACCCTGATGGACGAACACCTGGCCGGCGGCGGACTGATCGTCGCGGCGGTGCACGATCCCCTGCCGGTCGCGGCGCGGGCGGTGGAGATCGGGGCATGAGCGGCTTTTCCGTGCTGCTGCGCCGCGAACTGGCGCTGAGCTGGGGCGGCGGCGGCGGGCCGCTGCTGGCGCTCGCCTTCTACCTGGCGGTCGCGACCCTCCTGCCGCTGGCCATCGGCGCCGAGCCGGGGCGGCTGGCCGCCATCGCGCCGGGCGCGGCCTGGATCGGCCTGGCCCTGGCGTCGCTGCTGTCGCTGGAGCGGCTGTTCGAGCGCGACTACGAGGACGGGGCGCTGGACCTGCTGGCGCTCGGCCCCGCGCCGCTGGAGCTGGCGGCGGTCGCCAAATGCCTGGCCCAGTGGATCACCACCGGCGCGCCCCTGGCGCTGCTGGCGCCGGTGGCCGCCGTGGCCCTGGGCGCAGAGGTGCGGCTCGCGCCCCTGACCTTCGCCGCCGCCCTGGTCGGCGGCGTGGGCTTTTCCTTCTGCGGCGGCATCGGGGCGGCGCTCAGCCTCGGAAGCCGGCGCGGGGGTATGCTGATCGCGGTGATCGTCCTGCCGCTGTTCGCCCCGCCGGTGATCTTCGGCGGCGGCGCCATCGCGGCCTATGCGGCGGGCCTGGATTGGCGGACGCCGCTGATGCTGCTCAGCGCCTACAGCCTGGCGATGGCGGCGCTGGGGCCGTTCGCCATGGCGGCGGCGTGCCGCAACGCGCTGTCGTGACCCCGCGCCGATCCCGGACTAGAACAGCGCCATGATCGCCGCCCTGACCAATCCCGACCAGTTCATGCGCTTCTCGCGCTGGGCCGCGCCCCTGCTGGGCGTCGTCGCGGCGCTGCTCGGCGCGGCCGGCCTGTGGCTCGATTTCATCGCCCCGCCCGACTACCAGCAGGGTTACACCGTGCACATCATGTTCATCCACGTGCCGGCCTCGTGGATGAGCCTGTTCGTCTACGCCTGCCTGGGCGGAGCGAGCTTCATCGGCCTGGTCTTCCGCCACGCCCTGGCCGACGCGGCGGCGCGGGCGGCGGCCCCGCTGGGCGCGGGCTTCACCCTCCTGGCCCTGATCACCGGTTCGCTCTGGGGCCGGCCGATGTGGGGGACCTGGTGGGTGTGGGACGCGCGGCTGACCTCGGTCCTGGTCCTGTTCCTGTTCTATCTCGGCTATCTGGCGCTGCAGGCGGCGATCGACGACGAGCAGCGTTCGGCCAGGGCCTGCGCCATCCTGGCCCTGGTGGGGCTGATCAACCTGCCGATCGTGCATTTCTCGGTGACCTGGTGGAACACCCTGCACCAGGGTTCGTCCGTGTTCCGCCAGGGCGGGCCGGCCATGCCGCCGGTCTATCTGGCGCCGCTGCTCACCCTGGGCCTGGCGTACATGGCCGCGTTCGGCGCCCTGTGGCTGGTGCGCATCCGGGCCGAGGTCTGGCGGCGGCGGGCCGGCGCGCTGGCGCTCAGGGCGGCGGGGTAGGGGGCATGCTGGATTTCGACGCGGGCAAGTACGCCCTGTTCGTGTGGCCGGCCTATGCGGTGACGGCTGCGGTGTTCGCCGTCCTGATCGGCGATTCGCTGCGCCGGGCGCGCCGCTGGCGCCAGGCGGTCGAGCGGCTGCAGAAGGACAAGACCCCGTGAAGCGGTGGCTGGCGATCGTCCCCCTGGCGGTTCTGGCCGCGCTCGCGGCCCTGTTCGCCGCGCGTCTGCACAAGGGCGCCGACCCGCACTACACGCCCGACGCCCTGGTCGGAAAGCCGCTGCCGGACTCGATCCTGCCGCCGCTGGCGGGCGGGGCGCCGGTCCGCCTGCGCGGCCAGGCGCCGCCGGCCACCCTGGTCAACTTCTTCGCCTCCTGGTGCGGCCCCTGCATCGAGGAGGCGCCGACCCTGATGGCGCTGAAGGCCCAGGGCGTACGGATCGTCGGCGTGGCGTGGAAGGACGATCCGGCCAGGACCAAGGCCCTGCTGGGCCAGGTGGGCGATCCCTACCAGACGGTGCTGGTGGACCGCGACGGCAAGGCCGGGCTCGACTTCGGCGTCTCCGGTGTGCCCGAGACCTTCCTGGTCGGCGCCGACGGCAAGATCCTGGCCAAGGAGGCCGTTCCCCTGACCCCGGACAGCGCCGAGCGGCTGCTTGAGAAGGGGGACGGCGCGCGTTAGGCTGACGTTAACCATAGACGTTAAGCTTTGGGTCATCCCCGAAGCGCCAGCCCGGATTCGCCCCCTTGGCCCTTCCTCCGATCATCGGACGCACGCCCCAGCCGCCGGCGACGACCAGCCCGGCCGCCGACGCGCGGACGGCCGCCCAGCGGGCCTTCTTCCAGGCCGCCCTGGTCAAGGCGGGGGCGCCGACAGCCGCCCAGCCCGCGCCGGCGCGGGCGGAGACCCGGGCCGTGCAGCCGGCGGTGACCAAGGTTCAGGACGAAGTCGTCACGCCGCCGCATCCCGGCCGGATATTGCGGCCCGGGTCGCTGGTCGACATCAAGGTCTAGGGCTCAGGCCGCGCCGACGGCTTCGGGGGCGGCCTTCTTGGCCTTCTTCTTCTTTTCGACCGGCTTGGCGGCGGCCTTTTCGGCCTTCGGCGGCTTGTCGGCCTTGGCCTTGGCGGGCTTGGCCGGCTTTTCGGCCTTGGCCGCCTTGTCCTTTTTCTTCTTCTTGGCCTTGGGCGCAGCCGCGACGGGCGCTTCTTCCGCCTCGACCTCGGCCGCCTGGCCGATCTCGCGCAGCACGCTCAGGAAGGCGTCGCGCTTGCGCGCCGGCAACAGTTTCAGGATCCGGTCGTCCGCGGCCACCACGCGCGGCTCGGCGGCGTCCAAGGCGACCCGGCCGTCCGCCGTCAGACTGACGGTGTTGGCCCGCGCGTCGGACACCGACCGTTGCCGCGCCAGCAGGCCCTTGCCGATCATCCGGGCGACAAGGTCGGCCAGGGTGGAGCGGTCGATGCCGGTGGCCCGCACCAGGTCGGTCTGGGTCAGGCCCTCCTGGGCCGCCACGCTCGAGAGCACCGCATACTGTCTTTGGGTCACGGCCTCGGGCCCGGTCTCCTCGGCGTAGATATCGAGCGCGAGTTGCAGCGCCCGATGCAGGAGATGACTGGGAGAATGATCGAGCGCACCGCCCGCACCACTCTTTTTGCCGGATTTCTTTCCACCGGTTTTCGTCTTCAACTTCGCCATGAGCCCCAGTCCGAAGTGAAATTGCGCGCAACCTACCGCGCCTGTATGGCGATTTGAAGACAGACTTTCAGTCCACGTCTCAATCGCCCGCAAGTCACTAGTCGGTGGGCGGCGGAGGCGGTTCGCTGGTCTTTAGATATCTCATCATGAAAGGAATTTGAGTTAACGAGAACACGACCACCAGGACCAATTCGCCGGGTCCGCGGAAAAGCACCCAGATCCGGTCCGGTTGAGTGCGCCAGATCGCCTCGTTCAACGCGGCCATACCCAGGAAATAGAGGGCGTAGCGCAGCGAAAGCTGGCGCCAGGCGTCCTCGGGCATATCGAGCGCTTCGCCCAGCAGCTTCTTCAGCAGGTTCTTGCGCAGCGCAAGGCCGCCCAGGAGGGTCGCCCCGAAGATCGTGTTCACCACGGTGAACTTGATCTTGATGATCCGCGGGTCGTGGAAGAACAGCGTCAGCCCCCCGAACACCAGGGCGAAGCCGCCGGCGATCAGCGGCATCGGCGCCAGTCGCCGCTCGACCACCAGGCCGATCAGCAGGGCGACCGCCGAGCCGACCATCAGCCAGAAGGTGGCCGCCGTGATGTCCGCCGGCGCATGGCCCCCGGCCGCGATCGTCCAGCCGAGCCCGGCATGGGTCGCCACCAGCCGCAGCCTGGTCACGTAGGCGACGAAGAAGGTCGCCATGCCGCCGTAGTCGACGACCAGGCGGATCCAGGTGTGGCCTTTCTTCGCCGGCGTCGCCGACTGATCCGCGGACGACATGGCGGGCCCTTCCTAGGCTTCGAGTCCGACCAGCGACCGGGAGAAGGCGCGAGCGTCGAAGGGTTGCAGGTCGTCGATCCCCTCGCCGACGCCGATCAGCTTGATCGGGGCGTCCGAGGCCTGGGCCACCGGCACCAGCACCCCGCCGCGGGCGGTTCCGTCGAGCTTGGTCATCACGATCCCGGTCACCCCGGCGACGTTGCCGAAGATGTTTTCCTGGGCCAGGGCGTTGCGGCCGACGGTGGCGTCAAGCACCAGCAGGGTCTCGTGCGGGGCCTCGGGATCGAGCTTCTTCAGCACTCGAACGATCTTCAGGAGCTCGTCCATCAGGCCGGACTTGTTCTGCAGCCGGCCGGCGGTGTCGATCAGGAGCACGTCGTAGCCCTCGGCCCTGGCCTGCTCGAAGGCGTCGAAGGCCAGGCCCGCGGCGTCGGCGCCGGTCGGACGCGAGATGAAGCCCGCATGGGCCCGCTCGGCCCAGATCTTGAGCTGTTCGACCGCGGCGGCGCGGAAGGTGTCGCCGGCGGCGATCAGCACCTTGGCGCCGCGCGCGGTGAGGTCGGCGGCGATCTTGCCGAGCGTGGTGGTCTTGCCCGAGCCGTTGACGCCGACGAACAGCACCACGTAGGGCCGGGGCCCGGCCAGGGGATCGAAGCGGCCCTGGCGTTCGACCAGCTGGTCGCCGATCGCCTCGGCCAGGGCCTCCTTGACCTCGTCCTCGCCCGCCTCGCGGCCGAAGCGGGCCTTGCCGAAGGCCTCGGCGATCTGGCCGGCGGCCTTGGGCCCGAGGTCGGCCTCGATCAGCATCTCCTCCAGCTCGTCCAGCATCGCCTGGTCGAGCGGCTTCTTGACGAAGGCCGAGACCACCTGGTCGGACATCTGGCGCGAGGAGCGCGAGAGCCCCTCGGTCAGGCGCTTGAACCAGCCCGGTTTCTTGGGAGCGTCGGTCATGCGGGTGCTTTTAGCGCGGGCCGGGGCCAGGGTCATCCTGACCCGGCGCGGACCAGTGGTCCGTGTCGTGATCGGGGTGCTGGAAGGGGATGATCGAAGCGTACCAGCCCTCCGCCGCGGCGGCTTCCTCGGCGGCCCGCACGGGAAGGCCGGCGGTCTCGTCGGTCCAGGCGATGCGCTCGTCGCGCCTGTGCTGGATCACCGGCGTGATCGCCGAGGGCGTGTCGAAGGCGGCGATGGCGAGGTCGACCGGCTCGCCGTCGGGCTCGAAGGTCAGGGGCGTGCCGCAGGCGGCGCAGAAGCCGCGCCGCGCGCGGTTGGAGCTGCGGAAATAGGCCGGCGCGCCGCGGGTCCAGGCCAGGCCCTCGGGCGCGGAGACCAGGGCGCCGTAGGGGCCGGCGAAGGCCTTCTGGCACATGCGGCAGTGGCAGAGCGAGGCGCGGCCCAGCGGTCCGGAGACGGCGAACCGCACCGCCCCGCACTGGCATCCGCCGGTCAGGACCCGGCTCATGACAGCGGCGCTCCGGCCAGGGCGCGGCGGGGATCGGCGCCGGTCACCCGCAGGCGGACGACCTCGCCCGGCGCAGCGGCGCCGTCGAACGCCACCTCGGTGAAATCCTCCGCCCGCGCCAGACCCTCGCGCTCGACCAGGGCCGAGAGGGTGCGGCCGACCTGGCGCTCCAGGTGCCGGGCGAGCGCCGCCTCGCCGGCCTGGCGCAGCCGCTGGGCGCGCTCGGCGACGATGGGCCGGGGGACGGACGGCATGCGCGCGGCGGGCGTGCCCGGCCGCGGGCTGAAGGGAAAGACATGCAGGAAGGCCAGCTCCGCCTCCTCGATCAGGGCCAGGGTGTTTTCGAACATCGCCTCGGTCTCGGTCGGAAAGCCGGCGATCAGGTCGGCGCCGAAGGCGACGTCGGGCCGCACGGCCCGCACGGTCTCGACCAGCCGCAGGGCGTCGGCGCGGCTGTGGCGCCGCTTCATCCGCTTGAGGATCATGTCGTCGCCGGACTGCAGCGACATGTGCAGGTGGGGCATCAGCCGCGGCTCCTCGGCCAGGCAGCGCAGCAGCTCGCCATCGATCTCCGCCGCGTCGATCGAGGAGAGGCGCAGGCGCGGCAGGTCCGGGACCAGCCTGAGGATGCGCGCGACGAGCTGGCCGAAACCGGGCTGGCCCGGCAGGTCGGCGCCCCAGCTGGTGACGTCGACGCCGGTGAGCACCACCTCACGATAGCCCTCGGCGGCCAGCCGGCGCACCTGCTCGACCACTTCGCCGGCCGGGGCCGAACGGGAGTTTCCCCGCCCATAGGGGATGACGCAGAAGGTGCAGCGGTGGTCGCAGCCGTTCTGCACCTCGACATAGGCGCGCGCGCGGCCGCCCTGGCCCGTCGTCGGCAGGCCATCGATCAGGTGTCCGGCGGTCTCGCGCACCGACATGATGTCGTTGACCCGCACGCGCGGGGCGTCCGGCTGGTCGGCGTAGGCGCCGGCGCGCGACTTCTCGGCGTTGCCCAGCACCAGGTCGACCTCGGCCATGCCGGCGAAGGCCTGGGGATCGATCTGGGCGGCGCAGCCGGTGACGATCAGCCGCGCGCCGGGTCGCTCGCGCCGCGCCTTGCGGATCGCCTGGCGCGCCTGGCGCACCGCCTCGGCCGTCACCGCGCAGGTGTTGAACACCACCGCGTCGGCCAGGCCGTCCTCGGCCGCCCGCGCACGGATGACCTCGGATTCATAGGCGTTCAGCCGGCAGCCGAAGGTGACGACGTCGACCGCCGGGAGCGGGGCGAGGGGCTTGTTCACGGCAGGGTCCCGGTGAACTCGACGGCCACCGGACCGGTCATCAGCACGTGGTTGTCGGCCGCGCGCCATTCGATGGTCAGCGCCCCACCCTCCAGCTCGACCACCGCCTTGCGGTCGGTCAGGCCACGGCGGGCGGCGGCGACCAGGGCCGCGCAGGCGCCGGTGCCGCAGGCCTTGGTCTCGCCCGCGCCCCGCTCCCAGACCCGCAGGCGGATACGGTCGCGCGAGACGATCTGGGCGAAACCGACGTTGGCCCGCTCCGGGAACAGATGATGGTGCTCGATCATCGGCCCGACCTCGCGCACCGGCGCGGTCTTCACGTCGGGCACGAAGAAGACCACGTGCGGATTGCCCATCGAGACGCAGCCGGGCGTGTGCAGCACCGGAGCGTCGATCGGGCCGACCTGCAGCTCGATGTTGCGGGTGTCCATCGCCTCGGCCAGGGGAATCTGGCTCCAGTCCAGGCCGGGCTCGCCCATGTCGACGGTGATCTGGCCGTCCTCGGCCCGGGCGGCGGACAGGAGGCCCGCGCCGGTCTCGATGGTCGCCCGGTCGCGGCCGGTCGCCTGCATCAGGAGCCAGCCGACGCAGCGGGTGGCGTTGCCGCAGGCCTCGACCTCGCCGCCGTCGGCGTTCCAGATGCGCATGAAGGCGTCGGCCCGGCTCGAGGGCTCGATGGCGATGAGCTGGTCGCAGCCGATCCCCCGCCCGCGGTCAGCGATCGCGCGCGCTTCGTCAGCGCCCGGATGGAAGGGCGCCGAGCGGGCCTCGACGACGACGAAGTCGTTGCCGAGCCCGTTCATCTTGAGGAACGGACGGCTCATGGCCGGGAGGATATAGGCCCAACCCTTGAAAAAATCACGCCCGGGCCTCGCAGGAGGCGCCGGGCGCGAAGCCGCAGTCGGGGAGGAGCCGCGGTGGGCTGTCAGGGCGTCAGGCCTGTTCGACCGCGCGGGCCGCCGCGTCGAGCGCGGCGGCGACCGCCTGGACCTGTTCCTCGCTCATCGGGCCGCTGGAAAGGCGTAGCTTGAGGGCGGTGCGCAGGTTCTCCATCGCCCGGATGACCTGGGGCGAACGGCGGCCGCGATTGGCGGTCGCCACCTCGGCGATCCGCTCGAACAGGCTGGCGACGGTCGCGCCCTGGGCCTGGAGGAAGGCCTGGCCTTCCGGCGTGATGGAAAAGAGCTTCTTGCCGCCCTCTTCCTTGGCCGTGGCGTAGCCTAGTTCCTCCAGCAGGGTGAGGGTCGGATAGACCACCCCGGGGCTCGGGCTATAGGCGCCGCCGACCGCGTCCTCGACCGCCTTGATCAGTTCGTAGCCGTGGCGCGGCTGTTCCGCGATCAGCTTGAGCAGCACTAGGCGAAGGTCGCCCTGCTCGAAGATGCGCTCGGGGCGCATGTGCCGGCCCGCGCCGCGCTCGCCCCAGCCGAAACCGTGGCGGGCGAAGCGGGGGCCGTGATGGTGAAAACGATGCATACTTGATCCTTCTTAGATATATCGTTGTCTTAGATATATCGAAGTTGTTTCGGACTGCAAGGGCGTTTTCGAAAAAATCCGCTCAGGGCTCGCGGAAGGCCTCGGCGAGCAGGCGGCCTTCGGCCCGGCGGCTGGAGCCGGCGCGCCAGCAGACCACGATCTCGCGGGCCGAGCGGTCGGCGTCGAGCGGGTGAACGCTGACCTGGGCGCGATCGGTCAGGCCGGCCTCCACCGCCATGGCCGGCAGGAAGGAGACGCCGAGCCCCGAAGCGACCATCTGCACCAGGGTCGGCAGGGAGGTCGCGGCCACGGTGTCCTCCGAGCCCGGCTTGGGCGGGGCGAAGCCGCAGGCGGCCAGGGCATGGTCACGCAGGCAGTGGCCATCCTCCAGCAGGATCATGGCGTCGCTCTTCAGCTCCTCCGGGGTCAGGGCGCCGGCGTTGGCCAGCCGGTGGTCGGCGGGCAGGGCGGCCAGCAGCTCGTCCTCGCCCACCCGCGCGGTTTCCAGCCCGCCGATGTCGTAGGGCAGGGCGATCAGGGCGGCATCGACCTCGCCGGCCTTGAGCGCGGCGATCAGCCGGTGGGTCTGGTCCTCGCGCAGATAGAGCTTGAGCCGCGGATAGCGGGCGCGCAGGCGCGGCAGGGCCTTGGGCAACAGGAACGGCGCGATGGTCGGGATCACGCCCAGGCGGAAGCGGCCGACGAGCGGCGCCCCGGCGCTCTGGGCGGCTTCGACCAGGTCTTCGGCCTGGGTCAGGATGGCCTGGGCGCGGCGAAGCGCGTCCTCGCCGACCGGCGTCAGGATGACGCCGGCGCGGGCGCGGTCGACGACGGGCGAGCCGAGGATCTTCTCCAGTTCGCGGATGCCAGCCGAGAGGGTGGGCTGGGTGACGTGGGCGGCGTCGGCCGCGCGGCTGAACGAGCCTTGCTCGGCCAGCAGCCGCAGATAGTCGAGTTGTCTGAGGGTCGGGAGGGCCATGGACCCTATATAGATACACTCGATGATATTTGAATAGATTATCGATTGGATTTATCAGCCGTCCGGCCCCATCTCATCCCTACGGCGCGGATGCGCCTCCCCATCCGAACCCTCAGGAGAGATTTCATGCTGACCGTCGGCGACACCCTGCCCGACTTCACCCTCGTGGGCGTGAAGCCCGGCTTCATGCGCCATGAAGAGAACGGCGAAAGCGCGTTCGAGACCCTCACCCCCGAGAGCTTTCCGGGCAAGTGGAAGGTGATCTTTTTCTATCCGAAGGACTTCACCTTCATCTGCCCGACCGAGATCGCCGAGTTCGCCCGGCTGAACCCCAGGTTCGACGAGCGCGACGCTGTGGTGCTCGGCGGCTCGACCGACAACGAGCATTCCAAGCTCGGCTGGCGGCGCGAGCACCCGGACCTGCACAAGCTGCCGATCTGGAACTTCGCCGACCCGGCCGGCCGCTTCGCCAGCGCCCTCGGGGTGCTCGACCAGAAGGAAGGCGTGGCGCTGCGCGCGACCTTCCTGGTCGACCCGCACAACGTCATCCAGCACGTCTATGTGACCAACCTGAACGTGGGCCGCGCGCCGGCCGACACGCTGCGGGTGCTCGACGCGCTGCAGACCGACGAGTTGTGCGCTTGCAATCGCGCCGTGGGCGGTGAAACGCTCAAGGCCGCCTGAGCCTCGCGGGGCGGTCGCAAGGCCGCCCCAACCCGCTGTCGTTCAAGGAGTTTTCGATGTCGCTCGACGTCCTCAGAGAGTCCCTGCCGGCCTACGCCAAGGATCTCAGCCTCAACCTCTCCTCGCTGGAAGCCGAGACCGTGCTGACCGACCAGCAGAAGTGGGGCGCGTTCCTGGCCTGCGCCTATGCGACCGGCGTCGGCCCGGTGATCAAGGCCATCGAGGCCGCAGCCACCGAGGCCGGCCTCTCGGACGAGGCCCGCACCGCCGCCAAGGCGGCCGCGGCGATCATGGGCATGAACAATATCTATTACCGCTCGCTGCACCTGATGAAGAACCCGGAATACCGCACCCTGCCGGCGCGGCTGCGGATGAACGTCATCGGCAACCCGGGGGTCGACAAGACCGACTTCGAGCTGTGGTCGCTGGCCGTCTCGGCCGTCAACGGCTGCGGCATGTGTCTGGACGCCCATGAGGGCGAGCTGAAGAAGCGCGGCCTAGCCAACGTCGCCATCCAGGCGGCGCTGCGCATCGCCTCGGTGGTCAACGCGGTCTCGCGGGTGATCGCCTCGGAAACGGCGATCGCCGCCTAGACCATTTTCCGCCGAAGTGGATACCGGTTCGGCGTAGAAAATGGTCTAATTATAAGACTTTATGAGCATTTCCCGGTTCAAGCGAACCGAGAAATGCTCTGGGCTGCTTCGAACGTGAGCGGCCCGCCCCAAAAGGTCGTGACCAAGCCGTTCTGGGGTCCGGGCGCGCCGGTGGTCAGGAACCGGCGCAGGCCGGACGATCCGGGATCGTATTCCGGGTGCCGGGCCAGGTAGCGCTCGACGGCGTCGGCCGTGGCGCCCGGCTGGTGGATCAGCGGCGTGCCCGCCGGCAGGGCGGCGCGGAACAGGTCGGCGACGATCTCATAGTGGGTGCAGCCCAGCACCGCGCGATCCGGATGGCGGCCGATGCGCCGCTTCAGCGCCGCGACATGGCCCTCGACCTGGACCTTGAGCTCGGCCTCGGGGGCGCTGCTTTCGATCATCCGCGCCAGGTGCGGGCAGGGCTCGGAGAAGACGGCGAGGTCCGGCCGGCGCTTGTCGATCTCGATCTCATAGACCCGGCTGGCCGCCGTGGCCGGGGTCGAGAAGATGCCGAGGACGTCGATCTGCTCGGCCTTTTCCCCATCCTTGAACACGCGGGGCTCGGCCTCGTGGCTCCAGGGCAGGCCGGTCGCCGCCTCGATGGTCGGCACGATGATGCCCAGCACGTTGACCGCCCGGCCGATCCCGCGCCGATAGCCCGGTAGCCAGGTCTGCTGCAGTCGGCGAAGGGCGATGGCCGAGGCGGTGTTGCACGCGAGGATGACGAGGTCGCAGCCGTCCCCGAACAGCCGCTCGCAGCCCGCGCGGGTCAGGGCGACGATCTCCTCGCCCGGCTTGCCGCCGTAGGGCATGTTCGCCTGGTCCGACAGATAGATCAGGTCGGCCGTTGGGAAGCGCTCGACCAGCGCCCGGTGGACGCTGAGACCGCCCACGCCCGAATCGAAGACGCCGATCGCCATGGCCCGGCTCTTTAGCGCCAGGGCGTCGTCGCGTCCATCGACGCTGGCGGGCCCTGCGTCAATCGGGCGATCCGCGTCTGCCAGACGTAGAGCGCGGGGGCGACGATCAACTCCAGCGCCAGGGCCAGGCTCATGCCCACGCCGGGCGGCCCGTCGATCAGCATGCCGAGCGCGCGGAAGAAGCCGCCGACCACCACGATCAGGGTCAGCATGAACAGCCGCTGGCCCTCCCGCTCGATCGACGGCGCCAGCGACCAGTAGGCGGCCCCGACGCCGATCAGGAGGCCGGACAGGTAGCGGAAGTGGCTGTCGAAGGCGGCGCCGACGATCGAGCCGGCCATCGCCGGACCCCAGACCACCCCCGCCAGCCCGGCCAGGATCGGGACCAGGGCGGCGACGATGATCGCGGTCTGCAGCAGGCGTTTTTCCATGGCGATCGTCCTCGACATTGACCTTCAGCGCCGCCGGGCGTATCAGCCGCCCCTTCGGCGCAATTCCAAAACGCGCCCTCCACCGCCACGACCCCTATATCAGGACGAGGGCGGCGAGGCCCCCCGTCGACGTGATCGTCCACGGGGGCGCACTGCGTTTGGGACCTTGTGACGAAAGACGAGGCGGAAGGCGAATGTTCGACGCGCTAACGGAACGGCTGTCAGGTGTGTTCGACCGCTTGGGCGGTCGCGGCGTGCTGTCCGAAAAGGACGTGGACGAGGCGCTGCGCGAGGTGCGCGTGGCCCTGCTTGAGGCCGACGTCGCCCTGCCGGTCGCCCGCGACTTCATCGCCAAGGCCAAGGAACGGGCCAGCGGCGAGGCGGTGATCCGCTCGGTGCGGCCCGCCGACCAGGTGGTCAAGATCGTCTACGACGGCTTGGTCGAGACCCTGGGCGGGGAGGAGCCGACGCCGCTGAACCTGGCGGCCGCGCCGCCGGCGGTGATCCTGATGGCCGGCCTGCAGGGCTCGGGCAAGACCACCACCTCGGCCAAGCTGGCCGTCCGCCTGTCCAAGGCCGAGCGCAAGAAGGTCCTGATGGCCTCGCTCGACACCCGCCGCCCGGCGGCGATGGAGCAGCTGGCCCAGCTCGGCAAGCAGGCCGAGGTCGACACCCTGCCGATCATGCCCGGCCAGAGCGCCGCGGACATCGCCCGCCGCGCCCTGTCGGCCGCCAAGCTGGGCGGCTACGACGTGCTGATCCTCGACACCGCCGGCCGCACCACCCTGGATGAGGCGATGATGAGCGAGGCGGCCGAGATCGCCCGCATCGCCGACCCGGTCGAGACCCTGCTGGTGGCCGACAGCCTGACCGGCCAGGACGCGGTCCGCACGGCCAAGGCCTTCCACGAGCGCCTGCCGCTGACCGGCCTAGTCCTGACCCGGGCCGACGGCGACGGCCGCGGCGGCGCGGCCCTGTCCATGCGGGCGGTCACCGGCCTGCCGATCAAGTTCCTCGGCGCCGGCGAGAAGATCGACGCGCTGGACGTGTTCGACGCCCGCCGCGTCGCCGGCCGCATCCTGGGCCAGGGCGACGTCGTGGCCCTGGTGGAGAAGGCCAGCGCCGACCTCGACCAGGCCAAGGCCGAGCGGATGGCCAAGAAGCTGGCCAAGGGCCAGTTCGACCTGGACGACCTTTCCGACCAGCTGGCCCAGATGCAGAAGATGGGCGGCATGCAGGGGCTGATGGGCCTTCTGCCTGGCGTCCAGAAGATCAAGAAGCAGATCGCCGAGGCCAACATCGACGACAAGGTGTTCGGCCGTCAGCGCGCGATCATCTCGTCGATGACCAAGGCCGAGCGCAAGAAGCCCGACCTCCTGAACGCCTCGCGCAAGCGGCGGGTCGCCGCCGGCGCCGGGGTCGACGTGGCCGAGATCAACCGGCTGCTGAAACAGCACCGCCAGATGGCCGACGTCTTCAAGTCTATGAGCCGCGACGGCGGCAAGGGCTTCGCCCGCATGGCCCAGGCGATGGGCGGCATGGGCGGCCCGGACATGGCGCGGCTGAAGGCGATGGGCGGCGGTCGCCCGCCCGAAGGCGCACCCGGCGGCCTGCCCGGCGGCGGCCCAACCCTTCCCGGCCTCGGCGGCGCGCCGTCCGGGCTTCCCGGCTTCAACCCGTTCAAGAAATCCTGAACCGAACCCAACCTAACCGAACACCAAGAGGACTACGAAGATGCTCAAGATCCGTCTCGCCCGCGGCGGCGCCAAGAAGCGGCCCTACTATTCGATCGTGATCGCCGACAGCCACTCGCCCCGCGACGGCCGTTTCATCGAGAAGGTCGGCGCCTTCAACCCGCTCCTGAAGAAGGACGACCCGCAGCGCGTGACCCTGAAGGTCGAGCGCCTGGCCGACTGGATCGCCAAGGGCGCCCAGCCGACCGACCGCGTCGCCCGCTTCCTGGCCCAGGAAGGCCTGGCGACCTGGGCCGCCGGCAACAACCCGAACAAGGGAAAGCCCGGCAAGAAGGCCGAGGAACGCGCCGCCGAAAAGGCCCAGCGCGAAGCCGACCGCGCCGCGGCCGCCGCTGAAGCCGCCGCCGCCCCGGCCGAAGAACCGGTCGCTGAAGAACTGGTCGCCGAGGCGCCGGCCCCTGAAGAAGCCGCTCCCGCCGAAGAAGCCTCCGAAGCCTGAGCACGCGGAGCGAGCGGGCCTTGTCCGAACGCCTGATCGAGGTCGGCCGCGTCGCCGGCGCTTTCGGCGTGCGCGGCGAGGTCCGCATCACGACCTTCACCGCCGACCCGCTGGCGCTGATGCGCTACCGGGCCCTGAGGCGCGCCGATGGCTCGCCGGCCCTGACCCTGTCGGGCGGCCGCGCGGCCAAGGGCGGCATCGTCGCCCGGGCCAAAGAGGTTGAGACGCGCGAGCAGGCCGAGGCCCTGCGCGGGCTTCGCCTCTATATCGCCCGCGACGCCCTGCCGCCGCCCGAGGAGGACGAGTTCTACCTTGCCGACCTGGTCGGGCTGGAGGCGCGCGCGCCCGACGGCGAGGTCGTGGGCCGCATCCGTGCGGTCGAGAACTTCGGCGCCGGCGACCTTTTGGAGATCACGCCGGCGGCCGGCGGGCCGACCTGGTGGCTGCCCTTCACCAAGGAGGCCGCGCCCGAGGTCAACATCACCGGCGGCTTCGTCACCGTGATCCGGCCGGCGGAGGTGGAGGCCGACGCCAAGGAAGGGACCGAGGCGGAGTAGGTCCCCAGCCGCTGGGTCAGACCTTGTCTTCCACCGGCCGCTGGCGCAGCAGCCCTTCCTGCGCCACGGAGGCGACCAGCCGGCCGGTGTGGTCGAAGATCTGGCCGCGGATGAAGCCGCGGGCGCCCGAGGCGCTGGGGCTGTCCTGGGCGTAGAGGTGCCAGTCGTTGAAGTTGGACGGCCGGTGGAACCAGATCGCGTGGTCGAGGCTGGCCGACTGCAGGCCGGGCGACTGCCAGGTCACCCCGTGCGGCCGCATGCCGGTCTCCAGGAGACCCATGTCGGAGGCGTAGGCCAGCAGCGCCTGGTGCAGGTGCTGGTCGGGCCCGATCTCGGCCCGGGCGCGCATCCAGCTGTTGGCGAAGGGAGGAACCTTGTCGGTCGGCCCGCGCGGATTGACCTGGCGCTGCTCGATCGGACGCGGGCGGCCCATCATCCGCCGCGCGGACTCGGGCATGGTCTCGAGCATCGCTTTGAACTGTTCGAAGGCGTCGGGCAGGCCCTCGGGGGGCGGGACCTCGGGCATCGGCGCCTGGTGCTCGAAGCCGTCCTCGACCACCTGGAACGAGCCGGCGAGGTTGAAGATCTGGCGGCCGTGCTGGATCGCCGTCACCCGCCGGGTCGTGAAGCTGGCCCCGTCGCGGGCCCGGTCGACCTCATAGAGGATCGGCACATTGGGGTCGCCCGGCCGGATGAAATAGCAGTGGATCGAGTGGCAGACCCGGTCCTCCACCGTCTCGTAGGCGGCCAGCAGCGCCTGGGCGATCACGTGGCCGCCGAAGATGCGCGGCCCGTCGCGATCGGAGGTCCCGCCGCGGAACAGGTTCACCTCGATCGGCTCCAGCGCCAGGGTCTCGACCAGGTTCTCGATGTCGTCGGTTTCGGTGTCGGCCATGGCGGCGGCTTAGTCCGGGCGGCCGGCTTGGGCAAGCCGCCTCGACCGCCCCGCCCGGGCCGGAGGGATTTTGTTTGTCCGGTCCCGGCCCTATAGCAGGCCCATGTCCTTCGACGTCGCCGTCCTGACCATGGTCCCCGAGGCCTTTCCCGGCCCGCTCGGCGTGTCGCTGATCGGCACGGCGTGGCGGGAGAAGCAGTTGTGGCGTCTTGAAACAGTGGACATTCGCGCCTTTTCCAAGGATAAGCGCGGCTTCCTCGACGACACCCCCGCGGGTGGCGGTCCTGGACAGGTGATGCGGGCGGACGTGATCGCCTCGGCGCTGGACAGCGTCGAGCGGGACGGCCGGCCGGTTTTGTACATGAGCGCCCGCGGTCGACCCCTGACCCAGGCGATGGTTGCGGACTGGTCCAAGGGCCCCGGCCTGATCGTCCTCTGCGGCCGCTTCGAAGGGGTGGACCAGCGCGTCCTCGATGCGCGCGGGTTTACGGAGGTCGCCGTCGGCGACGCGGTCCTCGCCGGTGGCGAGGCGGCGGCGATGGTGGTGATCGAGGCTTGCGTCAGGTTGGCGCCGGGCGTGCTCGGCCAGCCGGAAAGCCTCACCGAGGAGAGTTTCGAGGACGGGCTTCTGGAGCATCCGCAGTTCACTCGGCCGCGGACGTTCGAGGGGCGCGATATTCCCGAGGTCCTGCTCTCGGGTCACCACGCCGAGGTGGCCAAATGGCGCAGGGCGATGCGGGAAGACACCACGCGGGAGCGGCGTCCGGACCTCTGGGCGGCCTATCTCGCCAAACAACAGGCAAAGGGCGCGTAAAGCCCAGTAGGAGAATTGACGATGAACGTGATTCAAGAGCTCGAGAAGGAAGAGGCCGACCGCCTCCTCGCCCTGCGCAAGGTTCCGGACTTCCAGCCCGGCGACACCGTGCGGGTCAACGTCAAGATCAAGGAAGGCGACCGCGAGCGCGTCCAGGCCTATGAAGGCGTCTGCATCGCCCGCTCCGGCGGCGGCCTCCAGGAAAACTTCACCGTCCGCAAGATCTCGTTCGGCGAAGGCGTCGAGCGGGTCTTCCCGATCATGTCGCCGATGATCGAATCCATCGAGGTCAAGCGTCGCGGCGTCGTGCGCCGGGCCAAGCTCTATTATCTGCGCGATCGCCGCGGCAAGTCGGCCCGGATCGCCGAACGGGCCATGTCCTCGCGCGGCGCCGACTCCAGCGAAGACTGATCCGCCAGCTCGGCGCTCCGCGAGGGGCGCCGGCTACTGCGAGCCTGCGGCGTAGTCCGTGAGCGTGGCCACGAGGTGGTCGAACATCAGCCGCATCCGGCGGCTGGCCTTCAGGTCCTCGTGCATCACCACCCACATCTCGAGCTCGAAGCCGAGATCGCCCAGGACCTGCACCAGGTTCGGGTCGCGCCGGGCTATGCCCAGCTGGCAGGCGCCGACGCCGAAGCCGGCCCTGAGCGCGGCGAGCTGGGCCAGGTCGCTGTCGGAGCGGAAGGCGAAGAATTCGCGGCTGAGCGGAACGCCGAGCGCCTCGGCCGCCCGGACCACCGAGGGATCGCGGTCGAAGCCGACCGCCGTCTGGCCCGCCTCGTCCAGGCTGACCGGCTCCCCATGTTTCTGCAGATAGCGGCGGTGGGCGAAAAGCCCGATGCCGACGGTTCCGATCCGGCGGGCCAGGAGGGCGTCCTGGGTCGGACGGACCATGCGTACGGCGATGTCCGCCTCGCGCCGGAGCAGGTCTTCGGGGCGGTTGGACAGCACCAGTTCGATCGCGACGTCCGGATGCCGTTCGTGGAACTCGGTCAGGATCGGCGGCAGCACCTCCGCGCCCACGATCTCGCTGGCCGTGATGCGGATCGAGCCGCGCACCGCGTCCGCCTCGCCCGAGGCGGTGCGGATCAACGCCTCGGCCGCCAGCGCCATGGCCTCCGCGTGCGGTCTCAGCGCCAGCGCCGCCTCGGTGGGCCTTAGCCCGCCGGGCGAGCGGGTGAACAGGGCGCCGCCGCCCAGCGCCGCCTCCAGCGCCTCGATGTGCCGGCCGACCGTCGGCTGGGTCAGGCCCAGCGCCCGGGCGGCGCCCGACAGGCTGCCTGTCGTGACGACGGCGAGGAAGGAGCGGTAGTGGTCCCAGTCCGGCGCAGACATACGTTCTTGAATAGCCGATCCTCGAAATCATACAATTCCGCATAGAGGAAACGGGTTCCATAACGGCGGGGCAACCACGGAGGTCGCCATGACCCAAGTCCCCGCCCCGTCCGCCCGCACCGCCCTGATCATCGGCGCCACGGGCTCGTTCGGCGCCCACGCCGCCCAGGCCCTGATCAAGCACGGCTGGAGCGTCCGCGCCCTGGCCCGCAACCCCGAGGCCGCCCGCGCCGCCGGCCCGCGCACCCCGATCGACTGGGTTCGGGGCGATGCGATGAACACCGCCGACGTTCTCGGCGCCGCGCGCGGCGTCCAGCTGATCGTCCACGCCGCCAATCCGCCGGCCTACCATGACTGGAAGAACCTGGTCCTGCCGATGGTCGAAAGCTCGATCGCCGCGGCCCGGGCCTCCGGCGCGCGCCTGGTCCTGCCCGGCAGCGTCTACAACTACGCGCCCGACAGCGGCGCGCAGATCGCCGAGGACGCGCCCCAGGCGCCCGTGACCCGCAAGGGCGCGATCCGGGTCGAGGTCGAGCGCCGGCTGCGCGAGGTCGCAGGCGAAGGGGTCAGGGTGCTGATCCTGCGCGCCGGCGACTTCTTTGGCCCGGCGGCGCCCAAGAGCGCCCTGTCCTGGCTGGCCACCCGCCGCGGCGCGCGCCTGACCGGGGTCTACCAGCCCGGCCCGTCCGAGGTCGGCCACGCCTTCGCCTACCTGCCGGACCTGGCCGAGACCCTGGCCCGGCTGGCCGACGCCGAGGACCGGATGGGCGTCTTCGAGGTCTTCCACTTCCGCGGCCACTGGCTGGACCGCAACGACGAGCTGGGCGCGGCGATCCGCCGGGTCGCGGGGCGCCCGCGCCTGTCGGTCAAGCCCTTCCCCTGGGCCATGGTCTGGGCGCTGGCGCCGTTCGTGGAACTGTTCCGCGAGCTTTACGAGATGCGCTACCTCTGGCGCGTCCCGATCGGCCTGTCCAACCGCAAACTCACCGCCTTCCTGGGCGCCGAGCCGCACACCCCGCTGGACCAGGCCCTGGCCGCCAGCCTGGCCGACATGGGCCTGCTCGACGAGGCCCGCCCCCGCCCGACCAAGGCCCTGAACGCCGCCCACGCCTGACCGACCGCCACGCCGGCCCTGGACTTGGCCCGGGGCCGGCTCTACATGCCGGCCATGACCGGCAAGACGCTTTACGACAAGATCTGGGACGCCCACGTCGTCGCGAACGACCCGAACGGCGAGACGATCCTCTATATCGACCTGCACCTGATCCACGAGGTGACCACGCCCCAGGCCTTCGCCGGCCTTCGGGCGACGCACCGCCCCGTGCGCCGGCCGGACCTGACGCTGGCCGTCGCCGACCACAACGTGCCGACCGAGGGCCAGGCCAAGGGCGTGGACGCGGTCGCCGACGAGGAGGCGCGGCTGCAGCTCCAGACCCTGGCGCGCAACGTCAAGGACAACGGCATCGAGTTCTTCGCGATGGGCGACGTCCGCAACGGCATCGTCCACGTGGTCGGGCCCGAACAGGGCCGCACCCAGCCGGGCATGACCATCGTCTGCGGCGACAGCCACACCTCGACCCACGGCGCCTTCGGGGCCCTGGCCCACGGCATCGGCACCAGCGAGGTCGAGCACGTCCTGGCCACCCAGACCCTGCGCCAGCGCAAGTCCAAGAACATGCGCGTCTGGTTCGACGGCGCGCCCGCGCCCGGCGTCGGGGCCAAGGACTACGCCCTGGCCCTGATCGGCCGGATCGGCACCAGCGGCGGCACGGGCTACGTCATCGAATACGCGGGCGAGGCCATCTCGGCCCTGACGATGGAAGAGCGGATGACGCTCTGCAACCTGACCATCGAGGGCGGGGCGCGCGCCGGGCTGATCGCGCCGGACGAGACCACCTTCGCCTACGTCGCCGGCCGCCCGGCCTCGCCCAAGGGCGCGGCCTTCGAGATGGCGGTGTCCTACTGGAAGACCTTCTTCTCGGACGCCGACGCCCAATTCGACCGGGAGGAGCGGATCGACGTCTCCGCGCTGAAGCCCATGGTCACCTGGGGCACCAGTCCCGAGGACGTGGTGGCTATCGACGGGCGCGTGCCCGACCCGGCCGACTTCGAGGGCGACAAGGCCGAGCAGGTGCGCCGCGCGCTGGACTACATGGGCCTGACCGCCGGCCAGCCGATCACCGAGGCGCGGATCGACCGCGTCTTCATCGGCTCGTGCACCAACAGCCGGATCGAGGACCTGCGCGCCGCCGCCGAGGTCGCCCGCAAGGCGCTGGACGCCGGCCGCAAGGTCGCCCCCCACGTCGCCGCCATGGTGGTGCCGGGCTCGGGCCTGGTGAAGGAACAGGCCGAGGCCGAGGGGCTGGACGAGATCTTCCGCGCGGCCGGCTTCGACTGGCGCGAGCCGGGCTGCTCCATGTGCCTGGCGATGAACCCCGACAAGCTCATGCCCGGCGAGCGCTGCGCGTCGACCTCGAACCGCAACTTCGA
>JARLIQ010000087.1 GCA_031291645.1 Caulobacteraceae bacterium
CCGAACACGCGGGCGATGCCGTCACCGACCGACAGCACCTGGCCGACGTCGGAGACATCGGCTTCTTCGCCGAAATCGGCGATCTGCGACTTGAGGATGGCCGAAATCTCGGCGGCGCGGATGTCCATGGTGTCTTACGCTCTCTTGAGGGCGAACTTCAGGGAATCGAGCTTCGACTTCAGCGAAGCGTCGTACAGGCGGGAGCCGACGCGCACCTTGACCCCGCCGAGGATGGAGGGATCGACGCGCGTCTCAATTTCGGGGTCCTTGCCCAGGGCCTGCCGCAGGGCGGCCTGCAGCCCCTTGGCCTGGGCGGCGGTCAATTTGATGGCCGTGGTCACCTGGGCCGAGACCACGCCGCGGTAGGTGGCGGACAGGGCCTGGAAGCTGGTGATGATCGCCGGCAGGGCCGAGGCGCGACGTTGCGCCGCAATGAAACCGAGGAATTTCTTGGTCAGCGGGTTGAACTCGGCGCGGTCGGCGACCGCCGCCAGGCCCTTGGCCTTGTCCTCGGCGCTGAAGACGGGCGAGACGATCAGGGTGCGCAGGTCGGCGCTTTCGGCGCTGAAGCCCTTGAGAGTCTTCAGATCGGCCTCGACCGTGGCGACCAGGTCCTGATCCTTGGCCAGATCGAACAGCGCCAGGGCGTACCGTGCGCCCACTTCCGTAGCCTTGGTGTCGTCCGCCAAGATGAAACCCGCCCGTTGCGTTCGTCACCGCCGGCGAAGACTGCCGCCGCGGCCCAAAAAGGCTTGAATGCGCTTAGGAAAGCACCTGGGTTTCGAGGCCGGAAAATGGCCCCTCACCCCAAGCCGCGCGCCTGATAGCACGCGATGTTTTGCATCGCAACCGACCCGGCGAGCGGCCAAAGCGCCGCTTTTCCAGGCTTCCGTGGCGTCATAGCACGTCCAGGCCGCACTCGTGTGTTGCAAGTCAAAGAAAGCTGTACGGGTCGACGTCGATGGTCATCCGGACCGAACCTGGGACCTTCACCCGCGCCCGCCAGGCCGCGAGGAAGCCCTGCAGGTCGACGGAGCGGTCGGCGCGGACCAGGAAGCGCTTGCGCCGACGCCCGCGGACCAGGCTGAGCGACGCGTCCGCGGGGCCATAGACCTCGACCCCTTCGGCGTTGGGCGCCGCCGCCGCCAGGGCCCGCACGAACCCCTCCAGCGCGGCCGGGTCGGCGCCCGAGGCGATCACCGCCGCCAGCCGGCCGTAGGGCGGCAGCCGCGCGGCCTCCCGCTCGGCCATCTCGGCGGCGACGAAGGCGTCGCGGTCCTGGCCGGCCAGAGCCTGCATCACCGCCTGGTCCGGCGCGTAGGTCTGCAGCAGGGCGCGGCCCGGCCGGTCCTTGCGCCCGGCCCGCCCCGTGGCCTGGGCCAGCAGCTGGTAGGTCCGCTCGGCCGCGCGCAGGTCCCCGCCCCTCAGGCCCAGGTCCGCATCGACCACCCCCACCAGGGTCAGGTTGGGGAAGTTGTGGCCCTTGGCCGCCGCCTGGGTGGCCACCAGGACGTCGATCTCGCCCTGCTCCATCGCCTCGATCAGGGTCCGCGCGGCCTCGGCGTCGACCACGGTGTCGGACGAGAAGACCGCCACCCGCGCGTCCGGGAAGCGTTCGCGCACCTCCTCTTCGACCCGCTCGACGCCGGGGCCGATCGAGACGAGCGAATCCTTGGCCCCGCAGTGCGGGCAGCGGTCCGGCTTGGGCATGGAGAAGCCGGTCAGGTGACAGACCAGCCGGCCGGTGTAGCGGTGCTCGACCAGCCAGGATTCGGTGTCCGGCGCGGTCAGCTTCTCGCCGCACGCCCGGCACAGCACCAGCGGCGCGTAGCCGCGGCGGTTCAGGAAGATCAGGCTCTGCTCGCCCCGCCCCAGGGTTTCGGCCATCGCCTGGACCAGCGGCGGCGACAGCCAGCGGCCATGCTCGGGCGGGGTCTCGCGCAGGTCGACGAGGTCGATGTCCGGCAGGCGCGCCACCCCGTGGCGGGTCTCCAGCCGCAGCCAGCGGTAGCGGCCGGTCTCGGCGTTCCAGATCGTCTCCAGCGACGGCGTGGCCGAGGCCAGCACCACCGCCGCCCCCTCGATCTTGGCCCGCGCCACGGCCAGATCGCGCGCCTGGTAGATAAAGCCGTCCTCCTGCTTGTAGGAGCCGTCGTGCTCCTCGTCGACGACGACCAGCCGCAGGTCGGTGAACGGCAGGAACAGGGCCGAGCGGGCGCCGACAACGATGCGGCACTGGCCGGTGGCGAGCGCCTCCCACACCCGCCGGCGGCGCGGCGAAGGCACGCCCGAGTGCCATTCGGCCGGCTGCACCCCGAAGCGCTCGGTGAAGCGGGCCAGCACCGCCTGGGTCAGGGCGATCTCGGGCAGGAGGACCAGCACCTGGGCCCGGGGCTCGGCGGCCAGGACGGCGGCCACCGCCTCGAGATAGACCTCGGTCTTGCCCGAACCGGTGATCCCGTCGAGCAGGGCGGCCTGGAAGCCGCCGGCGGCGATCATGTCCTTCAGCACCTGGGCGGCCGCCGCCTGGCTGGCGTTCAGCGCCGGACCGGGCCGGTGGGGGTCGGGCGCGTCGAAGGCCAGCGGCGGGGCGACCAGCCGCACCTCCAGCACGCCCTCGTCCACCAGGGCCTTGACCACGCCGGCCGAGACGCCGGCGGCGGCGGCGAGCGCGGCGGCCGGCATGGGGGCCTCGGCCGCGGCCAGCACCCGGGCGCGGGCCGGGGTCATCCGGGCGGGCGCGGCGCCGGTGGCCGCCACCAGGCGCTCGGGCCTGGGCTTTTGCGCCCGCGCCCCGCGCAGGGCCATGGCCAGCGGCTGGCCCGGAGCGTCGACCGAATAGCGCCCCGCCCACTGGACGAAGGCCAGGGCGCCCGGCGGCAAGGGCGGCTCGTCGCGCCGCTCCAGCACGGGCTTGAGCGGCCGGTTGTGGCCGCTGGCGTCGGCCAGGGCGACCACCACCCCGATCAGCCGCTGGGGCCCGAGCGGCACCACGACCTGGTCGCCGACGCTGAGCGCCATGCCTTCCGGCTCGGCGTAGTCGAACGCCTCGGGCAACGGCAGGGGCAGAAGGACGCGCGCGAGTCTCGCCATGGGCGCGGCATAGCATGGCCGCGGCCGGCCGCCGAAGGGGGCGGTTTGGCGCGCCATCAAGCCGGCATTAACCGGATTCGGGCTTTGCTGGGGACAAGCCGGCCGCGAGCGCCGGACGCCGTCGGGTGTGGGGCCTTTCTTGAGCGAGACATCGAAATCGCCGAAGTCCGGCCAGGGCGACGCCAAGGCCAGGGACGCCGCGGCCAATGACGCCGCCGCCACGGACGCCGTGGCCAAGGATTGGGCGCTGGTGCGCGGCTTCCTGCGCGAGCACGCCGGCCTGATCCGCCAGGACGCCGAGCTGCTGGCCGACCTCGGCCTATGGATCAAGGCCGAGAACATCGTCGAGTTCGGTCCCGCCGCCCTGGCCCGGCTGTCCGCCGCCAAGACCCGCGAGAAGGTCGCCCGCACCCGCGTCGAGGCGACCGCCCGCGCCAATTTCGCCGCCCAGGCCCAGACCCACGCGGCCGTGGTCGACCTGCTGGAGGCGCGCAACCACGCCGACCTCGCCCGCCGCCTGGACGAGACGGCGCGCCTGCGCTTCGGCCTGGTCGCCGCGGTGATCGCGATCGAGCGGCCCGGCGGCGTGCCCGCCGGCTGGCGCGCCCTGCCCGAGGAGGGGGCGGACGGTCTTCTGGGCCCCACGGGCCTCGCCCGCATGGGCGCCCCGCGCACGGCCCAGGCGCTGTTCGACGAGCGCACCGAGCAGATCGCCAGCGTCGCCCTGGTGCGGATGGCGCTGTGGAACCCGGCGCGCCAGGGAGTGCTGGCCTTCGGCTCACCCGACCCGAACGGCTTCACCACCGACATGGGCTCCGAACTGGTGGCGTTCCTGGCCCGCGTCGTCGAACGCACGGCCGAGCGATGGCCGACGCTTTAAAAGCTGCGCAAGCTGACGGCCATGCTTCCCTCCCCCTTGCGGGGAGGGTGGCCCGCGAATGCGGGTCGGGTGGGGGTGTCAGCGCCGAGGTCAGCCGTCTTGGCGCTTTCGCGCTGGTATCGCTGATTATCAACGGATACGCCCAGCCGACACCCCCACCCCAACCCCTCCCCGCAAGGGGGAGGGGCTCGCGGACAGATCTCGGCGATGGCTGACCCGCCCCGCACCGCCCGCCAGGCCCTGGCGCTGTGGCTGGACTACCTGACCAACGAGCGGCGGGCCTCGCCGCGGACGGTCAGGGCCTATGGCGACGGCGTCGCCGCCTACCTGGACTTCATGACCGGCCACCTGGGCGGCGAGCCGACGCTGGCGGCCCTGGGCGCGCTGAGCGCCGGCGACGTGCGCGCCTACCTGGCGTTCCGGCGCGGCGGCGAGCGGCCGCTGTCGCCGCGGTCGGTGTCGCAGGCCCTGTCGACCATCCGCGCCTTCCACCGCTGGCTCGACCGGCGGCTGGACATCGGCAATCCGGCCCTGGCCCTGGTGCGCGGGCCGCGCCTGCCGCAGACCGCGCCGCGGCCGGTGTCCGTGGACCAGGCGCGCGGCCTGATCATCGCCGCCGGCGCCGACCCCGACCGCGAGGACTGGGAGCTGGCGCGCGACGAGGCGCTGGTCACCCTGCTCTGGGGCTGCGGCCTGCGGATATCGGAGGCCCTGTCGCTGAAGCGGTCGGACGCGCCCCTGCCGGACGCCCTGCGCATCACCGGCAAGGGCGGCAAGACCCGGATGGTCCCGGTGCTGCCGGTCGTGCGCGAGGCGGTGGGCGCCTATCTGGACGCCCTGCCCGTGGCCCTGGCGCCGGACGAATCCCTGTTCCGGGCCAAGCGCGGCGGCGCCTACAGCCCGCGCCACGCCCAGGCGCTGATGCAGCGGCTGCGCGGCCAGCTCGGCCTGCCGGCCAGCGCCACGCCGCACGCCCTGCGCCACTCGTTCGCGACCCACTTGCTAGGCGCCGGCGCGGACCTGCGGGTGATCCAGGAACTGCTGGGCCACGCCTCGCTCTCGACCACCCAGCGCTACGCCGACGTGGACGCGGCGGGCCTGTTGGCGGTCTATGCGAGCGCGCACCCGCACGCCTGAGGCGGGGTGAGCGGAGGGGGGACTGGTCCCGCCCCCGCCTAGGCCTGCATGGTCCAGCCCTCGACGCCCATGGCCGCCTGGCGCAGGGCTTCGGAGCGGGTCGGGTGCGGGTGGCAGGTGCGGGCCACGTCCTCGGACGCGGCGGCGAACTCCATCGCCACACAGTATTCGCCGATCATCTCGCTGACGTCGGGGCCGATCATGTGCACGCCCAGGACCCGGTCGGTCTTGGCGTCGGCCAGCACCTTCACGAAGCCCTCGGCCTCGTGGTTGATCTTGGCGCGCGAATTGGCGGTGAAGGGGAACTTGCCGACCTTGTAGGCGACGCCCGCGGCCTTCAGCTCCTCCTCGGTCTTGCCGACCACCGCCACCTCCGGGAAGGTGTAGATGACGCTGGGGATGATGCCGTAGTTCACGTGGCCCGCGCGGCCGGCGATCAGCTCGATCACCGCCACGCCCTCGTCCTCGGCCTTGTGCGCCAGCATCGGGCCGTGGGTCACGTCGCCGATCGCCCAGACGCCCGCCGCCGAGGTGCGGCCGTGGTCGGTGTCGAGGAAGCCGCGCTTGTCCGGCGTGATCCCGACGCTCTCCAGGCCCAGGCCCTCGGTGTAGGGCCGCCGGCCGATGGCCAGCAGGACATAGTCGGCCGAAAGCGTCTCGGCCGCGCCGCCCGCCACCGGCTCGAAGGTCAGCTCGACGCCCTTGGCCGAGGCGGTCGCGCCGGTCACCTTCGCGCCCAGCTTGAACACCACGCCCTGCTTGGTCAGCGAGCGCTGCAGGGTCTTGGCGGTCTCCTCGTCCAGCCCGGGGGTGATGCGGTCGAGGTATTCGACCACCGTCACTTCCGCTCCCAGACGGCGCCAGACCGAGCCCAGCTCCAGGCCGATGACCCCGGCGCCGATGACGATCAGCTTCTTCGGCACTTCCGGCAGCGACAGGGCGCCGGTGGAATCGACGATCCGCTTGTTGTCGACCACCACGCCCGGCAGGGGCGCGGGCTCCGAGCCCGTGGCGATGACGATGGCCTTGGCGTCGTGGACCACCTCGGCGCCGTCCGCGCCGGTGACCGCCACCTTGCCGGGGCCGGCGATGCGGCCCTTGCCCTTCAGCCAGTCGACCTTGTTCTTCTTGAACAGGAACTCGACGCCCTTGGTCAGCTGGGCGACGCTGTCGGCCTTCTGCTTCATCATGTTGGGCAGGTTCAGCGCGACCTTGGCGTCGATGCCCAGGCCGGCGAAGTCCTTCTGGGCGATCTCGTAGAATTCCGAGGCGTGCAGCAGGGCCTTGGACGGCATGCAGCCGACGTTGAGGCAGGTGCCGCCCAGGGTCGCGCGGCTCTCGACGCAGGCGACCTTCAGCCCGAGCTGGCCGGCGCGGATGGCGGCGTTGTAGCCGCCAGGGCCGGCGCCGATGATGACGACGTCGTATTCAGCCATGCCCCAGTTCCTTGCTTCTCGGGTGTCAGCGTCGCGATATAGGCGTTCGGGGCGGAAAGGTCAGGACCCTCCCGCCGGCGACGCGGGTGTCAGATGTCCAGCAGCAGGCGCTGCGGGTCCTCGATGTGTTCCTTGACCTTGACCAGGAAGGTCACGGCGCCCTGGCCGTCGACCACGCGGTGGTCGTAGGACAGGGCCAGGTACATCATCGGCCGGATCACCACCTGGCCGCCGACCGCCATCGGACGGTCCTGGATCTTGTGCATGCCGAGGATGCCCGACTGCGGCGCGTTCAGGATCGGCGTCGACATCAGCGAGCCGTAGACCCCGCCGTTGGAGATGGTGAAGGTGCCGCCCTGCAGCTCCTCCAGCGCCAGGGTCCCCTCGCGCGCCTTCAGCCCCAGGGCGGCGATGGCCTTCTCGATCTCGGCCATGTTCATCCGGTCGGCGTCGCGCACCACCGGCACCACCAGGCCCCGTTCGGTGCCCACGGCCACGCCGATGTCGTAGTGGTTCTTGTAGATCAGGTCCGTGCCGTCGATCTCGGCGTTGACGTCCGGGACGTCCTTCAGCGCGGCGATGCAGGCCCGCACGAAGAAGCTCATGAAGCCCAGCTTCACCCCATGGCGCTTCTCGAACAGGTCCTTGTACTGATTGCGCAGGGCCATGACCGCGCTCATGTCCACCTCGTTGAAGGTGGTCAGCATGGCGGCGGTGTTCTGCGCCTCCTTCAGCCGGCGGGCGATGGTCTGGCGCAGGCGGGTCATGCGGACCCGCTCCTCGCGCTCGCCCACGGCGCGCGGCGCGGCGGCGACCTGGACCGGGGCGGCGGCCTTGGCCTCGGTGGCGCGGGCCTCGAGCGCGGCCAGGGCGTCGCCCTTGGTGATGCGGCCGTCCTTGCCGGAGCCGGCGATGGCCGCCGGCTCGAGCTTGTTTTCGGTCACGATGCGCTGGACCGACGGGGCGAGCGGCAGTTCGGCCGCGGCCGCCTGGGGCGCCGGTGCCGCGGCGGCGGCGACCGGTTCGGGCTTGGCGGCGGGCTTCGGCGCGGCCTTGGCC
>JARLIQ010000009.1 GCA_031291645.1 Caulobacteraceae bacterium
GTCGGATCGCCCGCAGCGGATGATCAGGCCGAACCCGCGCTTCCAGGTCCACCAGGGTGAACAACGACCCAGACCGACTGTCAGAACCCCGCATCCACCTTCCCCGATTACCGCCCAGGAAGAGTGAATCATGCTGAGTTCCGGCGCGCCACGGACTTCTTCAACAGCCTGTTAGACCTCTGTATCAAGCACCAGGGCGACGCTGAGCTAGGCGACGAAGGTGAGGCGCGGCTCGCCACCCTGCGCAAAGGCCTTGAGAAGGCATTGGCCAGCCCCAACGGCGGCGGCGACCTGGATGACTAGCGTATGATGAGCCGCAATGCGCTGCGCCTCCCGCAGCGATCTACGCTGACGCAGTTTCAACCGGCCTGGCCGGAGACTGTTCTGATGGGGGCAGGATGAGCGTTCCCGAGCGTTTTTTCTATCACAGCTTTCCCCGCCCACGCCGGAACGCGGGGGACGAGCTGACCAAGGGCCTCAAGATCCGCAGCCGCTGCTCGCCCACGTGGACCTCGTCCCCGAGTTACAACGGATGAACATCATCGTCCGCAAGCCCTGAGCGGCACCAGGCAAAAGCGGGGAGACTTTGGCTAGGTAATGGCGGACGAAGGGCGGCCTCTATATCCGGCCGGCGGGGGGCGCGAAAACAAAGATCGCCATCGCCGATCGGATCTGCCAGTCCCGGCGCGATAACACCCTCGCCGGATCCGACCCTCATTGCTCGATTGTGCGCGCATTCGCCAAAAACTCTGTCGATGGGCGGAACAATCGCTGTTCCTCTGTTATAAGGTCCGAGCCGTTACAATTAACGCCATCACATCCGAGGTATTGACACCCCGCACCGTCACCACATTCCTGGTTCGCCAACTGGTCAGCTTGCGAACGATTACCGGACACTACGCGGACAGGCCCGTTACAGCTCCCGCCGCATGAATAGTAATAAGTCCCCATCCTCACGCTCCTAAATGGCCAATGCCAGTGGTCGAGTGTCTACGAATCGTTCAATGGCAAGGCGTGAAATGTTGCGAGTGGGTCACTCCCATGATGCCGCCTGGACAAGGTTGCGGGTCTTGAACGTTCGCTGTTGAAGTATTGATGCATCGTGCGGCATCAGCTTTTGTAGCCGCGGTATTCGCGGCTGAATTACCCAGTTGGACGATGTGCCAGGAAGAGCCAAGCACTAGCCACGACGGGTCAGCAACCGAGGTGGTGTACCAAGCGCACCTTTGGATCATGGTTTGAGCAGTTGCGCTGTTAGACGCAAATAGGCAGGTCGCCGCCAAAGCGACGGCTCCATACTTCAATTGGGTTATTTTCAAACTCAGTCCTCCGCTTGACATAGTGAGCATGATGCTCAATTTTTTACATCAAAATACCGGACAAAAAGGGCGGCCCACGATCAGTCGCCAACACATTCACGAACTTTTCCTGGGGAGACGACCGATGGTCGATCGTTACACGAAAACCGTCTTGACCGTAATAGCGATTGCATTGGTCGGCCTGCTCGCCGCACAGTTGACGCCTCGCGCCGCTGCCCAGACAGCCAACTGCGGCAGCACGGTCTCGACGCCCTGTTTTGTCAGAAACTACCCAGGGCTACCTCTATTCGTCGCGGCAGTCCCGATGCCCGCTCCGTCAGCAATATTCTCTCATTGAAACCATCGCCAGGTTTGGGTCTCGGCGCGAAGGATCACCTACATCTCCGATTGCGGTTTCAAACGTCCTTTCATGCGGGCGATGTTGCGCGACGAGGATGCGCGGTCAGTCGTGTTCCGTCCGACCCTGGCGTCGATCATCGGCACCGTGCCAGCTTCAACGGGTGCCTAGATTAGGCGGGATTCAGTGGCAACGTTGCGCCCATCCGCGGCACCCACAACCGGACCCGGCCAAAGTCGCTGATGAGTCAGAGTACTAACCCGCTCGCGCGGGAGGAGTATTCGATCAGCGTTGGTGGATAACGGGATTCTCCTGTCCGAGGAGGAGCGTGAGTGGGTCACGTCCTCCTCAAGACAGGAGATGCGTGATGACAGAAGAGGCCATCAACCCGCTGCGCCGTAGAATGATCGAAGACATGACGATCCGCAACTTCGATGAGCGGACGCAGCAGTCCTACCTCCGATCTGTGCGATCCTGCTGCCGCTACTGCGATCGGCGGCCGGCGGAGCTGACGTTCGAGGACGTGCGGCGGTATCAGCTGCATCTGACCCAGTGCGGATTGGCGCCCGCCAGCATCAACGGCGCCATGGTGGCGCTGCGGTTCTTCTTCCGCGTGACGCTGAAGCGGCCGGAGGCGATCGACTACATCCCGATCGTGCGCCAGCCCCAGCGGCTGCCGGTGGTGATGACGCCGGCTGAGGTGGCCAGCCTCTTGGAGGCGGCGCCGGGCCTGAAGTGGCGCACCGCGCTCAGCGTGGCCTACGGCGCCGGCCTTCGGGCGTCGGAAGTCGTCGGCCTCAAGGTCAGCGACATAGACAGCGAGCGCATGCGTATCCGGGTCGAGCAGGGCAAGGGCCGCCGAGACCGCGATGCGCTGCTCTCGCCCCATCTGCTGGCTGTGCTGCGTAACTGGTGGAGGGTGGCGCGCCCTTCGGTGTGGCTGTTTCCCAACCGGCTGGCCGGCTTCAACGCTGTCACCCCGCGCTCGTTGAACCGGGCCTTCCACGAGGCGGTCAGCAAGGCCGGGATCAAGAAGCCGGTCTGCCTGCACACGCTGAGGCACTGCTTCGCCACCCATCTGCTCGAGCAGAACGTCGATGTGCGGGTGATCCAGGTCCTGCTCGGCCACAAGAAGCTGGAGACGACGGCGGTCTACGCCCACGTCGCCGCCAAGACCCTGGACGGGATCGACAGTCCGCTGGATCTGCTGCAGCTGAGGCCGCCGCCGGCCTGAGGCGCCAGCCGGGCCGATGCGCCCGGTTCTGGACGTCGCCGACATCTTCCGCGCCCATGGTGCGGCCTATCGGCTGAGCCAGGCTGGCCACCTCAGCCTCGGCCAGCTCAAGGTGATGTCGGCGATCGAGGCCTGCCGCACGGCCGAGCTGGGCGGCCATGTCGAGCGCTGCGAGGACTGCGCCAGGGTGCGCGTCTCGTATAACTCCTGCCGCAACCGGCACTGCCCCAAGTGTCAGGGCGCGGCGGCGCAGCGATGGCTGGAAGCGCGCCAGGCCGAGCTCTTGCCGCTGGCCTACTACCACGTGGTCTTCTCCCTGCCGGCGCAGGTCGCCGACATCGCCTTCCACAACAAGGCCGTGGTCTACGACATCCTGTTCAAGGCCGCCTCCGAGACCCTGCTGACCATCGCCGCCGATCCCAAGCATCTGGGCGCCCGCATCGGCCTGACGGCCGTGCTGCACACCTGGGGATCGGCGCTCACCCATCATCCGCATGTCCACTGCATCGTCCCCGGCGGCGGCCTCTCACTGGACGGCCAGCGCTGGGTCTCCTGCCGGCCGCGCTTCTTCCTGCCGGTGCGGGTGCTCTCTCGGCTGTTCCGCCGCCTCTTCCTCGACAAGCTCGCCGCCGCCCACGCCGAGCGGCGGCTGGTCTTCTTCGGCGAGCTCACCGGGCTCGCCGATCGCGCGGCCTTCACCGCCCGCCTGGCTCCTCTGCGACGCAGGGAGTGGGTGGTCTACGCCAAGCGACCCTTCGCCGGCCCCGAGTCCGTCCTGGCCTATCTCGCCCGCTACACCCACCGCGTCGCCATCTCGTCCAGCCGCCTGGTCAGTCTCGACGCGCGCGGCGTCACCTTCCGCTGGAAGGACTACCGCGCCGACGGCGAGGCCCGGCGCAAGCTGATGACCCTGGCGCCCGCCGAGTTTATCCGCCGCTTCCTGATCCACGTCCTGCCCTCAGGCTTCCACCGGATCCGCCACTACGGCCTCTTCGTCAACACCGCCCGCGCCACCAACCTGGCCAAGGCCCGCGCGCTGCTCGACGTCCCGCTGGCGCCGCCGTCCCAGCCCAGCGCCGAGCCCGAGGCTGACGCCAAGCCCGCGGACGCCTGCCCCTGCTGCGGCGGCCGCATGCTCCTCATCGAGATCTTCGAGCGCGGATCCTCGCCGCACAGCGCGCCCACGCCGCCAGCCTGCAGGATCGACAGCTCATGAGCATCGCCGCGGTCCCCGACACTCACAGTGCGCCCCCGCGCCCGGCCACGCGCCGGATGCGTCAGCGGCTGCGTCCTCATACCCAACGACATCTGACGCCGCCTCCAGCGACCGTGTCGCGGCCGCGACAGCGGCTCCAGCCCCTCGTCAGCCAGCTCGACCGGCCGACACCGACCGGCGTCCTGACCGCCGCCCGCACAGAGATCCCACCCAATCCCCATAGGCCGTGACCGGCATCCCGCGGGTCAGACTTCGAGCTTTCTTGAACACCCGCCTGCGGGGGCGATCGCACCGCCGCGCCTGGCGGGCGTCCAAGAAACCTGAACAGGAGCGGAAATTGGGTTGGCTCCAGATACTCACTGTTCTGTCCTGCTGAGCGCCGGCGCCACGACGGGCAGGTTGTCAACGCTGACCCAATGGTGAGAATCGGCCCAATCCAGACTTCTACGGTGCCGATCGGTGATGCCCGCTTTGCGATACGAAAGCGGTCGCGACAGTGGATTTCTAAGCACCCGGCAATTTTCGCTCCGGGGCTCCGTCAGCCGCGCCTCGTCGTCGCCCGGTCGCCTAAGCGATCGACGGCGCGTGGAATCGGTGGTGGGCCAATTCCTGGAGCGCCGCCAGACCGACCGGCGCGTTCGCCTGCCACGGAAGGAAGAACAACCTCATCGCCATCGCCCCGCGCACCCGATCGATTTGCTTCTGCTCGCCTAGCAATCGCTGCTGAAGCAGTTCGTCGCGAGTTCCGGCGGCCAGCAGGCTCTTGTTGATGATCCAGGCGTAGGGCTCGATATGCGCCCGGCGCAGGTCGTCCTGCAGGGCGCTGGCCTGAGACACCGGCGTGGTCTCCGCCAGGGTGACCAGCAGGACGCGCGTATAGTCCGGGTCCTGGAGGCGCATCAGCGGCGTAATGATCCGCCCGCCTAATTGCTGTGAAGCCGTCTGGCGGGTCATCTGTCGATGATAGGCGCCGGTTTCGTCCATCAGCAGCAGGGTGTGGCCTGTCGGCGCCGTATCGAGCACGACGAACGCGCTGCGCGCCTCCGCGACAATTCGCGAGAAGGCGTGGAAGACGGCGATTTCTTCCGTGCAGGGCGAAGCCAGATCCTCGCGCAGCAGAGCCTGGCCTTGTGCGTCGAGGGTCGGCCCGCGCTGAGCCATGATCTTCGCAATGTAGCGTTCAGTCTCCGCCTTCGGGTCGATCCGGTCCACCCGCAATCCCGCGACAACGCCCGCGACTGTCATCGCAAGGTGGGCCGCAGGATCGGTCGTGCTGAGATGCACAGTGTGACCGCGCTCGACCAGACCGAGGGCGATGGCGGCGGCGATCGTGGTCTTGCCGACGCCGCCCTTGCCCATGACCATGATCAGGCCCCGGCCATCTACCGCCAGGCTGTCGATCAGTCGATCCAGGGCGGGAAGGTCGTCGGCGAACGGTGTGGCGAGAGGGTCAGGTCGCAGCGCGGCTGGCTCCGGGCCGGGACCAAGCAGTGAGCGCAAGGCGCCGAGCCCCATCATCTCGAACGGCCGCAACAGAATGTCGTCGCGTGGCAGGGCCCGTAGTGATGACGGCATGCCCGCCAGCGCCACTTGTCCCTGCACCTCCAGCGACATGGCTGTCGCATCCGACCGATCGCCGGCCCGGAACACGCCATTGACGGCCAAGTGCTGGTTGCCGAGGCCGAGCGCACGAAGCTCCGCCGAGGTTCGCGCCGCCTCGGCGATCGCGCTGACTTCGGGCCGCGTGACTACGATGATCGTCGTGGCGGCCGGATCGCAGAGCGCCGCCATCGCGGCCTTGAAGCGCGCCTCATGCATCTTGAGGCCAGAGTGCGGCCCCAGGCACGACGCGCCCTGATCATTGTCCTTCAGAAAGCCGCTCCAGGCCTTCGGCAGGCTGAGGAGCCGAAGCGTGTGCCCGGTTGGCGCGGTGTCGAAGACGATGTGATCGTAGGCCCCGTCGTCGTCGGTCAAACGGCCTACGAACTCGTCGAAAGCGGCGATCTCGGTCGTGCAGGCGCCCGACAGTTGCTCGCGGACCAAGCTCCGATCCTGCTCGCTCGCGTCCGGTCCCATTTGCGTCAGAACCCTCGCGCGATAGCTCTCAGCGGCGATGGTGGGGTCGATATTCAGCACGGACAGCCGCGCCGCGCCGCTGACGGTGACTGGAAGGTTGCCCAAGGGCACGTCTAATATCTCGTCGAGGTTGGAGGCGGGGTCGGTGCTGACCAGCAGGACCGACTTGCCGCTATCGGCGAGTGACAAGGCGGTGGCGCAAGCGATCGAGGTCTTGCCAACGCCGCCCTTGCCCGTGAAGAACAGGAAGCGGGTCGGGTTCGTCAGAAACCTTGGCGGATGGACTGCGGCGCTATCGCTCATGGTGGTCTTCGATCCAGCCTCGGCGCGCGAGATCGCGTGCTTTCAGCCATCAAACTCTATCAGCACTGACCCGTGATCCGAACCCGCGCGGCTCTGGCAGGCGAGCCAATGCAGCGCGCCCAGACGGCTTCAACGACGTCAGAGTGACACCACCTCACCGTCTTCCTTGGTGAAGGTCGGCGGGCGATGGTCGAGCAGATCGAACACACGTTCTGACGGACGGCACAGCGCGGCGCCCTTGGGCGTGATGACGATGGGGCGGTTCACCAGGATCGGGTGTTCGATCATCGCCGATAGGATCGCCTCGTCGCTCACGCCGTTGGCAAGCAGGCCCAGTTCCGCAGCCGGCGTGCCCTTCTCTCGCAGCAGATCGCGCGGCTTGGCGCCGGTCCTGGCGAGCAGGTCATCGAGCAGAGGCCTCGCCCAACCGGCCTTCAGATACTCCACCACGGTCGGCTCGTAGCCGGCGGCGCGGATCATGGCCAGGGCATTGCGCGACGTGCCACAGGCCGGGTTGTGGAAAATGGTGATGGGGAAATCGTCGCTCATGGCGTTGGCCGTTTGCTGAAGAGCCGGTAGGCCAACATGCTCGCGGCTGCCGAGGCCCACAAGTCGGGGGAATGTGAAAGCCGCCGTCGCTCGGCGTCTCGGCGCTGCGGCTAAGGGGGCGCTCCTGATCCCCCGCGCGCGCGGGCATGTTCCGTATGCCGTCTGCGCCGAAATCGTGGGCGCAGACGGGTGGTTCGATCGGGCGAGATTATAACGGTGCTTCAAAGGGATATGTCGACGGAGCGGAGGGTCTCGACACTAAGGCGGCGCTCCCGATCCACTCTCCGCGCGGTCATGCTCCGTATTGGCGCCGGGGCGGTGGATGAAGATTGCGAGGCGGCCCGACGGCAGGTTCTCGGGTCCGCGTCGGCCAGGCTGACGGTCGGTGGGTTACCGGTAGGATTTGGCCAGGCCGCGCAGGCGCCTCAGCTGGGCGGTGCGCTCCTCGCTGAGCTGCTCCTGGCAGCCCAGGTCGTAGACGAGGTGATCAAGGTCGCCGCTGGCCTTGGGCAGGGCCGTCATGGCCTCGGCCCGGCATTGGGCGTCACGGAAATCCAGGAAGGCGGCGTGGGCCCGCTGCATCGGCTCGGTGTTCGGCCAGGCGCGTTCCTCGGCCGCGAGCGCGGCTTCGGCGGTGGCCTTGGCGCGCGTGATGCAGTCGAAGGCCGCCTTGTCCGAGAGGGTGGCGGGACACTCCGCCGCCCGCGCGGCGCCGGCCAGCGTGAGGGTGAGCAACAGGGCGGGAAGGAACAGTGCGGGGGCGCATGGTCACAGGCTCCGGGATGTTGATGCTGCTGGCGGAGGGCGCGCCGGCGGGGGTTACTGGTCCTTCGCGAGCGGGTGACCGACGAGCTGGCCGAGGTAGTCGCGCAGGCGGTCGTCGGTGTAGGCCGCCCCGCCGGCTTCGACGCGGGTGATGGTCGGCGGCATGACCGACCCCGCGTGGATCTCGTAGAAGAGCCGGACGACATCCTGCGGCGCGCCCGGTCTGACGAAGTCGATCCGCCCTTCGCTGCGCGCGGCGTTGAAGAAGGCGTGCGGGGCGTAGCCCTTGGCCTTCATCGCCTGCGCCAGGGCCGGGCCATCCACGGCGTAGGCGTCGCTCGGGTCCCCGACGTCGGCGCCCTGGTCGAGGTCGCCGGCGCCGCCGTCGGTCGGGCTCCAGGCGGCGGGGGTGTTCAGGAGGTTCCGGTCGGCGGCGAGGGGTTTCGAGCTCGCCGCGGCGTCGGAGGCCGGCGCCACATAGAGGCCGACCACCGTGGGCGCGCCCGCCTGACCGCCCTCGGACTGCGGCTGGCCGCTGGTCTGGACGGTGACCACCCCCTTGCCGTCCGGCGTGCGCAACACGAAGGAACAGGGATAGTCGTCGGTCGGGGAACAGCCTCCGGTTTCGGGATACTGCTTGGCCAGGGGCTTGTCGCTGTCATCCAGATCACGCTCGGCCAGACCGGGCGTCAGGCCCTGGGCCAGGAGCTTCGCCCTGGCCTCGGCGTAGCCCATGCCCGCCGTGACGCCCCAGGCGGAAGCGCCCGGCGCGATGCTGGCGCGCAGGTACGGCGAGTTCACCCAGGCCACGTCCTTGGCGTCGGTCAGGGCGATGCCTACCTGACCATGTTCACTTGCGCCTATGACCGGGCCAGAGCCTTGGCTAGGCGGCGATCAGCGCTTCACGCCCAACCGCGATCATCGCCGCCCAGCCGGACCCCGAACATCTCGCCGACTCTATGCCTGCGCGAGACGGTGCGTTCGGCCAGCTTCAAGCCATGGGCGTGCCTGTCACCCCATTCGTCGCGGCTTGGCGCGGGCCTGCGCATCCGTTGTCTTCTGACGCCGACGCCGAGGGGCGGGAGCATCGAGCGCTGTCAGTAAGTTGGGCCGAGGCTGACATCCTGCTGTGGAACAACATCAGCAAGGAGATAGGCGTCCGTCCCGTCGCACCTGTGATCTCGATGCTCGTCGATGCTGAACGGGGGGGCATGGCCTACGCCTACGACGACCGCGGAATGGACATCATCTCCGTCTCGCCCAGCCAGATCGCGCCCCTATACGTCCAGTTCGATTCCTGGCTCCTGGACCACGACCGGGGCCGCATGGCGGAGGTGTTCGCAAGGCCTTAGCCAGTTTGCCGAATGTCTCCCCCATCCAGTCGTTCAGCCGAAATTCCATCCGAGGAATCGACCGGCGCCACGCACCCGTTCAAGCACCATTTGACGCAGCCCCTCGTCCCCCAGCATTGGTCCGTCCGAGGATCCCACGGTCATGCGTTCTGGATAGAGCGCCATCGTCATCCTCGGCGCGAGGCCTTCCGCTGAAGCGAAGATCTTCGTCGCGCCATCGACGTACTGGACCGACGTGTCGCTGTTGAAGAACACCGCATATCCGAGGGTGCTACGGGCGCCGCCGCCAAACAGCGTCCTGCTGAACCGTTCGGTGAAGGCCATGTGGCTCCTGCAGATGGCGGCGGGCTCTATCGCAATGGTGCGATAGGTCTGATGCCCCCCCCCCTTAGCCTAGCGGCGTCAATGTCGCGATTCCACCCGCTTCGGTACAAACGCCGGGGCCGAGGCGACCCGAAGCTGAATCTAACCCTATGGAGAATTACACGGTTGATCCAAGGTGCACCATTGATCGGAGCGATTGCCTGGACCCCCTGATATTCATTCCCGCGTTCATGCTTGGCGGCTTATTGGCCGCCGGGTTTTGCTTCCCAAGAAGGCAGAGCGTTGGCCGGCGACGCCTGCCGGTTCTCTTGGTCCTTCTCGTTCCTCCTGTTTTCACCTTTGCCTGGGGTCATGCGTTCGCAATTGCGCCAGGCTGCACAGTTAGGCCGTGGTGGGTAGGTGGAGCGCTCATTGTTTTCGCGACCGTCAGCATCCTGCTTCCGCTAGCATTGCTCCCCGCTATGCTTGGCGGACGGAGGTTTACCCTCGCCGTGGGCCTCTTCGCCCTGGGCCTGACGCTTGGCGTAGGTCTTCTCGCGACAATGCAGATATCGGGTTGCTGGATTTAGGTAGCAAGCCACCCGCTTCGGCACAAACGCAGCCCGGCTGCGGGCGGCGCCCCGGATCTTCGATCCGCAGCTCATAACTCCAATAGCCACTCCACCCCCTGCGCCGAGATATCCAAGGCGGGCGCGCGCCGAACTTGCTTCCAAGGCGTACTGTCGGTGTCGTACTCGATCAGTTCGTACCTGCGCCCACATGTTCGCCAACTCATGCAAAGGGCGACGTTCGGTGCTTCGTTCCAAGGTGTGTCCGCGCGACGTCGAAGCTCGGCGACAGCGTCTTCGATCGCGGCGTACCCACCCACGTGCTCGGCGTGGGCCTCGTCCTCGATGATGAACATCGCAAGTCCTGCAATCCATGGCTACCGGAAGGCTATTGCGGCGAAGGGCGGTCCTCCACCCTGCGCCGCCATTTCGAACGTCGGCCCCCGGCGGGCCGCAGGGTTACTTCGCGGCCGCTGCAAGCTGCGCAGACACCTTCGCCAGGAAGGCGTTCTCGACCTCTCCGCGTGAAGTGCAGGTGAGATTCTTGTCGGGATTGCCGTAGCCGGTGCGGTAGAGCCCATCGATCGCCGTTCGAACGGAGAGCTGCCCGTCGCTGGCGTCAACGAAGTACTGGATGTCGGTGCTGGCCCGCTTATCGGAGAGATATGAGAACCCGAACGCCTTTCCGCAGTCCGCCTGGGCGACCGTCAGCGGCGCGCCCCTCGGACCGGTTACCAGAGAGCCTGTGGCTTCGTCGTCTTTGAGGATCTGGAAGCCTTCGCCTTCCAGGTCACGTCGTGCGGCCGCCAAGAGCTCCACCTTGGATTTCGCAATCGGCTCGGACTTCGACGGCCCTAGGGCTCCGATAGGCGTGATGTCCCCGCCCGCCGTCGCTGGCCCACCCGTGCGTTCGGTGATGGCGGCGTCAAGTCGGCTGAACGCGCGCTGATAGACTTGGGGATCGAAGATCGGGTGATCTTCGCGGGCGCCCTGGCCATACGTTCCAGAGGTGGTCTTGATACCAACAAAGGTCAGCCTCACCCGGGTGGCGCCTGGTCGTATCGTCTCGATGAAGGCGGTGGCCTGTGTGTTGCCTGAACTCTCGGCGCTGCTGAGGAGGTCTAGGAAGCCGGTCTTGTTGACCGTTGCGCTCTCAGCCTTGATGAAGCCGCTTTGAATGTCGGCGCTGTCGATGGTGAAGCCGAGGTCCTGCAACGAATCGACGACCGATCCGAAGACGATCTCCTTGTCGGCTTGATAGTCCCGTTGCTGCAGCGCCTTGGCTTGTGACGGCGAGAGCGCCGGGTCCGCGCAGGTGAAATCCGGCCAAGCCGCTGCGACCAGCAAAGCTCCCACCAAAAGACCCAGCCGCCGCATAGCCATGGGTCGCCCTCCCACTTTGACCAATTCGAACATCCACCCGCTCCGGTGGAATTAGCATCGCAGCGATAAAGTCGAAACGAGGAGGCGCCAATTTAGAAGGCCGTTGACGGAATCGACCAAGGTCACGCCGGCGCCGGGCGAAAATGGACGAACGCCGGCGGGCTGCCCGCCGCGGCGAGGGTCACCGCGGGCGGCGAGACTGTCGACGCCGCACACCTCCGGCGCCCGCCTCACGCCAGCGATCGAAGCGCCGCTCGGACGCGGAAGGCTGATCGGCGGCTGTCCAGATTCAAAATAGCAGGACGGTCCTCACCGCAGCCAGACGGCCACCCCGCCGTGGTGCGAGCAGGTCCCGCGGTGGTGTTCGCTGAAGCTCCAGGTCCCATCCCGGCATCGCGCCGTCGCGCCAGCGGGCGCATGGGACGCATGCACCGGCCGGTGGACGGCGTGACCGCTGACGTTGGTGTAATAGTCACCCCCGACGGCCGCCGCCGGGACGACCAGCAGCAGCGCGGCGAGCGCGCCGGTGACGAGATTGCGCATCGAGGCCTCCCTGACGCCGTCAGCAGACATCACAACCGGCAGGCCGTCCAGCGCGGCGTTGCGACTGGGCCTTGCCGGTGATGGAATGCCGCGCGTGTCCTCAGCCGCCCTCACGTCCGCCCAAGGCGCGCTCCTGCTCGGCCTGGCCAAGCGGCCGCGGGCCTGCGCCGGCGCCGAACGCACGACCGTCGAAGCGCTCGCCGCCCTCGGCCTTGTGCGCCTCGAGCCGGGGCAGGGCGGCGCCCCGCGCCATGAGATCACGCCGGCCGGCCGGCGTTTCATCGCCCTCAACGGCGCGGCTTTGCGGCCAAGGCCGGTCAGGTCGCCTCGGGCCTGCGACCGCAGAACGCCGGAGCCGGTGTCCGTGCGGCGGTTTCGGGGAACGGTGGTCACCGTGGCCGACATGCAGGTGGCAAGGTGGCTGGTGGTCTCCCAGTGCCTGACCTGCGCGGACACCAGGAGTGTCAGCCTGGATCTTATGGTCTGGACCTTGGGCGCGAAGACCGTGCTCTGGGATCGCCGCGAGCCCTGCCAGGCGGAGGGCTGCGGCGGCGCGAGGCTGTTCTGCGCCCGCCCGCCAGGGGTGGGGACCTACGAGGCGCTCTCCAGCCTATGAACGGCCGCCTGGCCCGGCTCAGTCAGCTCGCCGGCCCAGACGGGCGAGCCGTCAATGCGTCGGCACGGGCTCGCTGTGCGGCGATCCTCATTTCACGAAGCGCTTGGTCTTGATGTCGCGGCAGGGTGCGGCCTGCGCGCCGGCGGCGCGCGCTGACAGCGTCATGGCGACGACCGTCCCGAATGGGGCCTGTCTTCCTAGCGGCGAGGCGGCGCCGTCGCAGGTCCCTGAAACCGCGGATTAGGGCTTTGAGCAGGGGTATAATGTACGATAGATATTCATAGTACAATGTTCCAACTAGGATGACAGGCCGCGGCATGGCTTGGCTTAGAGTTGTCCATCGCTGGCTCGGCCTGGCTCTGGGAGCGATCTGGGCGCTCCAGGCCCTGACGGGGATGGCGCTGATGTTCAGCCGCCCGCTCGACGACTGGAGCCTGCGCGCCTCGGGCCGGCCGGCCGACCTGGCGGTGGTGGATCGCAGCCTTGCGGCCATCCTGAGCGCCCATCCGGGCGCGCGGATCGCCGAGTATCTGCCTAGCGGCGGCGCGCCCGGCCAGATCGACGTGCTGGTGAAGCCGAGGCGCGGGGCGAGCCGGGTCGTGCGGATCGACGCCGCCGCCGGGGCGGTGCTGCGCGAAGGCGACTGGTCCGGCCCGCCTGGTCGCGTCAGCCTGATCCGCGCGATCCTGCTGCTCCACAAGCAGCTCTGGGCGGGCGAGGTGGGCAAGACCCTGATCGGTCTCAGCGGGCTGGTGCTGCTCGGCAACCTCCTGGCCGGCCTGCGCCTGGCCTGGCCCGCCCGCGGACGCTGGCGGGCGACCCTGGTTCCGGGACGCGAGCGGACGCCGGTGATGGGCGCGCTCGGCTGGCACCGGGCGGTAGCGCTGTGGCTTGCTCCGCTGGCCTTGGTCACGGTGGTCACGGGCGCGGGCATGGCCTGGAGCGGCGAGCTGCAGCGCCTGTTCGGCGTCGCCGACGATGTGCGGCCTGCGGCGGCGCGGCTGGCGGGAGCGCCGATCGCGCCCTCGGCGGCCGCCCGGGCGGCGCTCGCCCGCTATCCCGGCTCCAGTCTCGCCGACGTGGTCATGCCCAGCGCCAAGGCGCCCTGGTACCTGATCCGCGTGCGCCGCCCCGGCGAATGGCGACAGGTGTTCGGCGCCAGCCTGGTCTATGTCGATGCGCACAGCGGCGCGGTGCTGGCGGCGCGCGACGCCCTGGCCCAGCCGCTGGCCGGCCGGGTGATCGACGGCTTCTATCCCGCGCACACCGGCGAGTGGGCCGGGCTCGGCGGCCGCATCGTCATGTTCGGCGTCGGCCTTTGGCTGGTCTCCACCATCGGTCTCGGCTGCGGCCTGTGGCTCACGCGCCGGGCCGCCCGCAGGGCGAGGCCGCGGCCGGCGGCGCGCGCGGTTCAGCTGTCGCCGGGGTCGCTTTCGGAATAGGCCGCCTTGGCGCTGGCCAGGTGTTTGCGCATCAGCGCCGCGGCGAACTCGTTGTCGCCGCCTTCGAGCGCCGAGAGGATCGCCAGGTGCTCGTGCACCGAATCGCGCACCCGCTCGACGCCGTAGTCCCAGTGGTAGTTGAGGAACCGGCGCAGCTGGTTCTGCTGCTGCATGGCGCTGAGCATGTAGCGGTTGCCCGACGCCCGGGCCAAGGCCTCGTGGAAGTCGGCGTTCATCTCGTAGAACTCGACCGCCAGGGTGTTGCGCCAGGGCTTGTCGAGGAACGACTGATGGTGGGCGCGGGCGCGCTTGACCCACGCCGGGTCCAGCTTGAAGCCGGGCTGCAGCAGGATCGCCGGCTCGAGCAGCATGCGGAACTGGTAACTCTCGCGCTGGGCCAGGGCGGAATCGATCGAGGGCAGGAAGCGCCAGCCGTTGCCGGGCTTGCGCTCGACCAGGCCCAGTTCGGCCAGCTCGCGCAGCACCCGCACCACCACCGCCACCTTGGTGTCGAACAGGCGCACGATCTCCTGCTGGGTGCACTGGTCGGGCAGCCGGCCCGCCATGCGCGCCTGGGCGATGGCGACGAAGAGGTGGGCGTCGTCCTCGCCGCGGTCGGCGACCGGTCCGAGGTCGGGGGCCTTGTCCAGGGGCTGGCGCAGCACGAACCCGCGGTTGGCGCGTCCCTCGACGACGCCGCGGGCGGCCAGCAGCTTCAGCGCCCCGCGCACCGGCGTGCGGGAGACGCCGAAGTGGCGGCACAGGTCCAGTTCGACCAGGTGGTGGCCGACGCCGGCGCCCTGTTCCTTCAGGAGCTGGATGATCCCCGCGGCCAGTTCCTCCTGAAGCCGGCTCGGCGGATGCTCCGAGGCCGTCTTTTCGAGGAGGGTGGTTGTGCTCGGCATGCCTTGGCTCACTGCGGCCTGGACACGCTTTCGACCACACCTCTCGGTCGTAGGGAAGGCCCCAGCGACGGCTCCAGAGGCGGGCTCACATCTGGCTGACCAGTTTGGCGACCAGATAGGCGTCCAGCCCCTCCAGGCCGCCCTCGCGGCCGTGGCCGCTCTGCTTGACCCCGCCAAATGGCGTTTCAGGTACGGTGATGGTGAAGGTGTTCAGCCCCACCATGCCGCTCTCCAGCCGCTCGGAAATGGCGGTCGCGGTCGAAAGGGAACGCGTGAAGGCATAGGCGGCCAAACCGAAGGGCAGCCGGTTGGCCTCGGCGACGACGGCGTCCAGGTCGTCGAAGGCCTGGGTCACGATGATCGGGCCGAACGGCTCCTCGTTCATGATTCGCGCGCTGGCCGGGGTGTCCGCCAGCACCGTCGGCCGCCAGAAGAAGCCCTGGTCGCCGACGCGCCGTCCGCCCGCGGCCAGGCTGGCGCCGGTGCGCAGGGCGTCGTCGACCAGCGCCTCCATCGCCGAAAGCCGCCGTGGATTGGCGAGCGGGCCCATGCGGCTTTCGGCGGCCAAGCCGTCCCCGACCGTCATGGCCTGCGCCCCCGCGGCGAAGGCCTCGACGAACCGGTCGTGCAGGGTCTCGTGCAGGTAGAAGCGGGTGGGCGAGGTGCAGACCTGGCCGGCGTTGCGGAACTTGGCCGCGAGCGCCAGGGAGACCGCCCGGTCGAGATCGGCGTCCTCGAACACGATGACCGGCGCGTGGCCGCCCAGCTCCAGCGTCGTTCGCTTGACCCCGTCGGCGGCCAGCGCGCCCAGCAGGCGACCCACGCGGGTCGAGCCGGTGAAGGAGATCTTGCGGATCACCGGCGAGGCGATGAGGTGCGCCGAGACGGCCGCCGGGTCGCCGAACACCACATTCAGCACGCCCTTGGGCAGGCCCGCCTCGTCCAGGGCCCGGGCGATGGCCAGGGCGGTCGCGGGCGTCTCCTCGGCTGGCTTGATGATGCAGGAGCAGCCTGCGGCCAGGGAGGCGGCGATCTTGCGTGCAGGGCCAGTGGCCGGGAAGTTCCAGGGCGTGAAGGCCGCCATGGGCCCGACCGGCTCGCGCTGGACGGTGAAGCGGCTGGCCTCGGCCCGGGCCGGGATCACCCGGCCATAGGCGCGCCGGCCCTCCTCGGCGAACCAGTCGAAGATGTCGGCGGCGGCAGCCACCTCCTGCCGCGCCTCGGCCAACAGCTTGCCTTCCTCCAGGGTGAGCTGGACGGCGCTCGCCTCGGCCCGCGCGCGGATCAGCTCGGCCGCCCGGCGCAGCAGCTTGCCACGCTCGAAGGCCGGGACGGCCCGCCAGGCGGCGAAGCCCTTCCAGGCCGCCTCCAGCGCGCGGTCCAGGTCGTCCGGGCCGGCCAGGGGAACAGCGCCGATCGTCTCGCCTGTCGCCGGATCGACCACCGGCGAGGCGGCCCGGCCTTCCGCGGCGATCCACGCGCCGCCGATGAACAGGAACAGCGGATCATAGGTCGGACGGCCGCTCATCACACCACGCCGTCCAGCGCCGAGGCGATGGTCCCGGTGATCTGGTCGATGTCGGCCTGCGACAGGATCAGGGGCGGGGACAGCATGATGGTGTCGCCGCTGGTGCGGATCAGCACGCCGGCGTCGAAAGCGGCCTGGCCGCAGGCCGCGCCGCGCGCGCCCGGCTCGCCGGGACGCGGCGCCAGGTCGATCGCGGCGAGCAGGCCGATGTTGCGGATGTCGACCACGTGCGGCGAGGCCCTGAGGGCGTGGATCCTGTCCTCCCAGGCGCCGGCGATGGCCGCGGCGCGGGCGAAGATGTCCTGGTCGCGATAGACGTCGAGGGTGGCCAGGCCGGCGGCGCAGGCCAGCGGGTGGGCCGAATAGGTGTAGCCGTGCGGCAGCTCGATCTGGCTTTCCGGCGCGGCCATGAAGGCGTCGAACACCTTTTCGCCGGCGAAGGTCGCGCCCATCGGGACCGCGCCGTTGGTCATTCCCTTGGCGCAGGTCATCAGGTCCGGGACGACGCCTAGCGCTTGGCCGGCGAAGGGCTCGCCCAGCCGGCCGAAGCCGGTGATCACCTCGTCGAAGATCAGCAGCACGCCGTGGGCGTCGCAGATGGCCCGCAGCCGTTCCAGATAGCCCTTCGGCGGCGGATAGACCCCGCCCGAGCCGGTCACCGCCTCGACGATCACCGCCGCGACGGTCGAGGGGTCATGAAGTTGGAACAGGGCGGACAGTTCGTCGGCGTAGTCGGCGCCGGCTTCAGGCTGGCCGCGTGAGAAGGCGGAGCGGGCGGCGTCATAGGGCAGGGCGAGGTGGTCGACCTCCAGCGCCGGGCCGAAGTCGCGCCGGTGGCGGCCGATGCCGCTGACCGAGACGCCGCCCCAGCCGACGCCGTGATAGCCCTTCAGCCGGCTGATGAACTTGCGCCGTCCGCCCTCGCCGCGGGCGACGTGATAGGCGCGGGCGATCTTCAGCGCCGTGTCGACCGCTTCCGAGCCGGAGTTGGAGAAGAAGACGTGGTTCAGGTCGCCCGGCGTCATGGCGGCCAGCCGGTCGGCCAGTTCGAAGGCGGCCGGATGGCTCATCTGGAACGAGGAGACGAAGTCCAGCCGCTCGGCCTGGGCCTTGATCGCCTCGACGATCGGCCGCTGGCCGTGGCCGGCGTTGACGCACCAAAGCCCCGCGATCGCATCCAGCACCTGTCGCCCGTCCTCGGTCTCGTAGCGCATGCCTTCGGCGCCGACGAACAGCCGGGGCGAGGCCTTGAACCGGCGGTTGGGGGTGAACGGCATCCAGAAGGCGGCCGTGCGGTCGTGGTTGGGGGCGACGGTGGAGGTCAAGGCGATGCTTTCGGAGACTGGGACTGAAGGTCGGCGACGGGGCTGGACTGGTCGATCAGGTCGCGGAACCTGAGCCAGGCGCCGCCCACCCCGACGTAGAGGCGGCGCAATTCGTGGAAGGGGATCGGCTCGATCGGGCTGGTCGGGATCGGCAGGGCGCGCGGATCGCCGGAGGCGAAGGCTTCGGCGTAGGCGGCCCCGATCGCCGTGCACCAGGCCACGCCCTTGCCGTTGCAGCCGAGGTTGGCGTAGGCGCCGGGGCCCAGATCGACGATGCGGGGCAGGCGGTCGACGGTCACCGCCACCTGGCCGCCCCAGCGGTAGTCGATCTCGACGCCGTCGAGCGAGGGATAGAGCCGCTGCAGGGCCAGCGCCTGGAGGTTGAAGTCCTGGGGCGAGCGCGGCCCATGGCTGGTCCCCTTGCCGCCGACCACGAGCCGGCCGTCGCGGTCGAGACGGAAGAAGCGCAGCACCCGGCGGGTGTCGGACACCGCCTGGGCGGCTGGCAGCACATAGCGCCGCTCCGACGGGGAGAGCGGGCGGGTGGCGATCTGGAAGCTCCAGACCGGCAGTATGGTCCGCTCCAGCCGCGGCCACAGGCCGTCGGTGGTGGCGTTGGTCGCGAGCAGGAGCTTGGGGGCGCTCGCCACCCCGGCCGGGGTCTCGACCCGCCAGGCCGCGCCGACGCGCGAGACGCTCATTGCGGGCGAGCGCGCGAAGATGCGCGCGCCTGCGGCCGAGGCCGCGCGCGCAAGGCTGCGGGCGTAGGACAGGGGCTGCACCGTGCCGCCGCGCGGGTCGATCCAGCCGCCGAGATAGGCTTCGCTGCCGATCAGGCTGCGGATCTCGTCGCGGCCGAGCAGGCGGACGGGCGCGCCCCCGCCGCGCCAGGCCTCGACCCGCGCCCGGGATTGGGCCAGCGCCGCCGGGGTGTCGGCCGCCTGGATCCAGCCGGCGCGGCGGGCGTCGCAGGCGAGGCCCAGCCGCCGGATCAGGGCGAAGGTCGCGTCCGCCGCCCCGCCGCCAAAGGCGTGCGCCCGGCGCCCGGCGTCCTCGCCGTAGACGGCCGTCAGGTCGCTGGCGAAATGCCGCAGGCCGGGAATCACTTGGCCGCCGCTGCGGCCCGAACCGCCGAAGCCGGGCTCCCGCGCTTCCAGCACCGTCGCCGACAGGCCGCGCTCGGCCAGGTGAAGGGCGGTCGAGAGGCCGGCGTAGCCGGCGCCGACGATGACCACGTCGGCTTCCGTCGGGCCCGTCAGCGCGGGATAGTCGCCGGCCGGCTCGGCGCTCGCGGCCCAGAGGGAGCCGTCCAGGGGCTGGTCGTTTAGGGGCTGGCCGGTCAGGGTGGGGGAGGGAGCGGACCGCATCAGGCCTCCGCGCCGCCGCCGCATATTTTGTCTTTTTGTTGCATAAAAAGCAGTGTTACACTAAGCGCCGTTGGCATCAAGTGGGAAGCCGCCGTCATGACCCCCTCCTGTCCGCTTTTCGAGATCTCCGGCGCGCCGTTCGAGCGCGGCCGGCAATATGGGGAACAGGCGAAAGCTTATATAAAGAAGGGCATTGGGCATTATTCGGCCCAGGTGAGCCGTCTCGGCCTGGAGGCCGGCGGCTTGCACGGGATCATTCGTGACTACACCCCGATCATCGAATCGTTCGACGCGAACTACGTCGAGGAGATGCGCGGCATCGCCAGGGGTGCGGAGGTTTCCTTCGATGAGATTGTATTATTAAACGCGCGGACCGAGGTGCTGAAGCTCGCGGCCCGGCCGGACCTGCGCCGCCAGTTGACGGGCTCGATCGAGCCTGACGGCTGCACCGCGGTGGTCGTCCAGCCGAAGGCGAGCCGCGACGGAGCGCTGATCCATGCCCACAATTGGGACTGGAAGTACGAAAGCGCCGAGACCTCGGTGGTGCTGCGCATCCGCAGCGAGGACGGGCCGGACATCCTCACCTTCACCGAGGCCGGCGCGCTAGGCCGGTTCGGCTTCAACTCGGTGGGGATCGGCATCACCGCCAACTACCTGGAATCCGACCGGGACTACCGCCAGGCCGGCGTGCCCCTGGCCCTGATCCGCCGCAAGGTGCTGGAGCAGCAGCATTTGGCCGTGGCGATCAGCGCCGTCTACGTCACCGCCAAGTCGGGGTCGAACAACATCGTCGTCAGCCACGCCTCGGGCCTGGTTATCAATTTCGAATGCGCGCCGGACGAGACCTTCCTGATTGACCCCAGGGACGGCCTGCTGGTCCACGCCAACCACTGGCTGAGCCCCATCGCCCTGACCAAGTTCAAGGACGTCGGCGTCGCCTCCTTCCCCTGCAGCCTCTACCGCGACCGGCGGGCGCGGGAGATCCTGGAGCCCAAGATCGGCGCCCTGACCGTCGATGACGTGAAGGGCGCCCTGTTCGACGACTTCGGCGCGCCCTGGTCGATCTGCCGTCCTGCGCGGCCCTCCGCCATCAACAACCTCTCGGCGACGGTGGCGATGATCGTGATGGCGCCGGCCAGCGGCGAGATGGAGGTGGCCATGCTGCCGGCCCAGAACCGGGCCTTCTCGAATTTCCGGCTGGAGATGGACAGCGCCGCCCTGACCCGGCCGGCGGCCTGAGGCGGGCGAGGGGGATGGGCGGGCGATCGATGCGGGGGCGTTTCAGGCGGTTGGCGGCCGGGCTGCTGGCGCTGGGGGTGGCGGCCGGCGCCGCCGGCGCCCCGGCGCGCGCCGCGAGCGTCCTGCGCGGCCGGCTCAACGCCGACATCCTCTCGACCGACCCGGGGACCAAGCGGGACGAGAACACCGACGCGGTCCTGCTGCACGTCGTCGAGGGGCTGGTCGCCTTCCGAGAGGACGCCTCGGTCGGGCCGATGCTGGCCCAAAGTTGGGACGTCTCCAGGGACGGCCTGACCTACACCTTCCACCTGCGCCGGGGCGTGCGGTTCCATAACGGCGCGCCGATGACCGCCGCGGAGGTGGTCTGGTCGTTAGACCGCTACCTGGACCCCAAGACCCACTGGCGGTGCCTCTCTGAATTCGACGGCCACGGCCAGACCCGGATCGTCAAGGTCCAGGCGCTGGATCCGGCCACCGTCGCCATCCAGCTCGACAAGCCGTCGATCCTGTTCCTCAAGACCCTGGCCCGCGCCGACTGCGGCGAGACGGCGATCCTCAGCCCGGCGTCGGTCAGCGCCAAGGGCGCCTGGATCAGGCCGATCGGCACTGGCCCCTTCATGTTCACGACCTGGCGGCCGAACGAATACGTCGAGCTGACCCGCTACCGCGGCTACGCCGCCTTGCCCGGACCGCGCGACGGCAACGCCGGCGGCAAGCACGCCCTGGTCGACAAGGTCCGCTTCCTGGTCATCCCGGACGGCTCGGCAGCCGAAGGCGCGCTGCTCAGCGGAGCGATCGACGTGCTGGACGGCGTCAGCCCCAGCAATCTCGCCGACCTGCGCGCAAGCCGGGGCGTGCGTCTCGACGCCCACTCGACCATGGACATCTACGCCCTGATCTTCCAGACGCGCGATCCGGTGATGAGGGACGCGCGCCTTCGCCGGGCGTTGGCCCTCGCCATCGACGACATCGGCCTGACCCGGGTGGTGACCCAGAAGACCGCCCAGGCTAACAGCGCCCTGGTCCCGACCAGCAGCGCCTTCCACGTCGGCGTCCAGGCCCAGGTGGTCAGGCCGGACCTGGCCAAGGCCCGCGCCCTGGTGGCGGCCAGCGGCTATCGCGGCCAGCCGATCACCCTGATCACCAACCGCCGCTATCCGCAGATGTTCGACAGCGCGGTGCTGATCCAGGCGATGGCCAAGACCATCGGGGTCGACATCCGCATCCAGGCGCTGGACTGGGCGGCCGAGCTCGACCGGTACAACCACGGCGCCTACCAGGCGATGACCTTCGCCTATTCGGCCCGGCTCGACCCCTCGCAGAATTACGGTGCGGTGATCGGCGCGAAGACCAGCCAGCCGAACAAGGTCTGGGACGATCCGTTCGCCAAGGCCCTGCTCAAGGCCTCGACCGCGACGGCCGACGTCGCCCAGCGCCAGGCCCTGTTCGACCAATTGCACCAGCGCATGCTCGCCCAGGCGCCGCTGGTGGTTCTCTACAACCCCTCGCACGTGGCGGCGGTCCGCGACGGCGTGGTGGGGTTTCGCACCTGGTCGACGGTCCAGCAGCGGCTCTGGGACGTGTCGGTCCGCTAGCCGCGGCCGGGAAGGAGAATGATGGTCGGTTACCTGTCGAAGAAGCTGCTCTTGACCCTGCCGACGCTGCTCCTGGTGTCGGCGGTGGTGTTCGTGCTGATCCGCCTGGTCCCGGGGGACCCGGCCCAGGTGATGCTGGGGGACGCGGCCGATCCGAGCCAGCTTGCGCGCCTTCGCCATGACCTTGGCCTGGACCAGCCGATCCCGGTCCAGTTCGCCTTGTGGCTCGGCCACGCCCTGCACGGCGACCTCGGCCGCTCGATCAGCAACGGCCAACCGGTCCTGGCCCTGGTGTTCCAGCGCTTCCAGGTCAGCGCCGGCATCGTGCTGGCGGCCATCGTCATCGCGACCGCCGTCGCCGTCGTCGCCGGCCTTGTCGCCGCCTGGCGCCAGGGCGGGGCCGTGGACCTGGCGATCGTCTCGGGCGCAACGCTCTTGCTGTCGGTTCCCAGCTTCTGGCTCGGCCTGCTGCTTCTGCTGCTGTTCGGGGTCAAGCTCGGCTGGCTGCCGTTCGTGGGCTATGTGCCGGTGACGCAGAACCTCTGGCAGGGCCTGGCCTACCTCGTCCTGCCGGTCGCCACCCTGGCGATCACCGAGGCGGGGGTGCTGACGCGCATGATGCGCTCGAGCGCCCTGGACGTGATGGGCCTGGAATATGTCACCCACGCCCGGGCCAAGGGGCTGCCGGAATCGCGGGTGCTGCTGCGCCACGTGCTGCCGAACGCGTTCGGCCCGACCTGGACCCTGGTCGGGCTGGTGCTGGGCCACCTGCTGGGCGGCATCGCGGTGATCGAGACGGTGTTCACCCTTCCCGGCCTTGGCCGGCTGATGGTCGATTCCATCCTGGCCCGCGACTATCCGGTGGTGCAGGGCTGCCTGCTGTTCACCGCCCTCGTCTATGTCCTCGTCAACCTGGTCGTCGATCTCTGCTACCCGATCTTCGACCCGCGCATTACGGCCCGGTGAGCGCCATGGCCGCCACGCGCTTACCCCGCATGCCGCGCCGCGCCGGCGCCCTGATCGGCGCGGTCCTGGTCGGCGCCCTGTTCCTGGTCATGGCCGTCAGCCTGGTCTGGACGCCCTACGACCCGCTCGCCATCGACCTGGACGCCACGCTCGCCGCGCCCTCGGCCGCCCACTGGCTGGGGACGGACGAGTTCGGCCGCGACGTCCTGAGCCGCGCGATGGCCGGGGCGCGGGTCAGCGCCCTGATCGCCGCCGGCACGGTGGCCGGGGCCATCGGCTTGGGCGCCGCCATCGGCCTGGTGGCCGGCTTCGTGCGCGGCTGGACCGACCGGCTGCTGATGAGCGTCAACGACGCGGTCCTGGCCTTCCCTGGCGTGCTGCTGGCCATCGCCCTGATGGCGGCGTTCGGCGGCGGCGCGGGCGGGCTGATGCTGGCGCTCGGCCTCGCCTACCTGCCGGCGGTGATCCGTGTGGTGCGCGGCGCGGTGCTGTCGGTCCGCGAGAGCGCCTATGTCGAGGCCTCCCGCGTGATGGGCAATTCCGAGCTCTATTCGATGGTCCGCCACGTGCTGCCCAATATGGTCGGCCCGATCGCGGTGCTGGCGAGCAGCCTGTTCGGCTGGGTGATCCTGGCCGAGAGCGCGCTGAGCTTCCTCGGCCTGGGCGTGGCGCCGCCGGCGCCGACTTGGGGCAACATGCTGGCCTCGGCGCGGCCTTTCTTCTCGCAGGACCCGTGGCTCGGCATCGCGCCCGGCCTTTTGATCGCCGCCACCCTGCTGGGCGTCAACCTGCTGGGCGACGCCCTGCGCGACGCCCTCGATCCCAAGTCCGGAGGCTGACCATGGCCGAGCCGCATCCGCTGCTGGCGGTCGAGGACCTGCGAATCGAGGCGCGGGGGGCCGTGTGCGTGCACGGCCTGTCGTTCGAACTGGCCGCCGGCGAGATACTGGGCGTGGTCGGGGAATCCGGCAGCGGCAAGACCCTGGCCGCGCGCGCCGTGCTCGGCCTCCTGCCGCCGGGCGTACGCCAGGCCGGCGGCCGGATTCGTTTCGATGGCCAAGATCTCGGGACGCTCGATGCGCGGCGCATGCGCGCGCTGCGCGGGGCGGCGATCGGCATGGTGTTCCAGGAGCCGATGGTCTCGCTCAACCCGGCCATGCGGATCGGCGAGCAGCTGGCCGAGGCGTTGCGCTTCCACGGCCGCCTCTCCAGGGCCGAGACCCGCCGCCGCGCGGTCGAGATGCTGGAGCGGGTGCGGATCGCCGATCCGGACCGCTGCCTGGAGGCCTTCCCGCATGAATTCTCCGGCGGCATGCGCCAGCGTATCATGCTGGCCTCGGCCATGCTGCTGCGGCCCAAACTGCTGATCGCCGACGAGCCCACGACCGCGCTCGACACCCTCAGCCAGAAGGAGGTGCTCGACCTGATGGTCGAGCTGACCTGCGACTTCGGGACCGCGGTCATGCTGATCACCCACAACCTCGGCCTCGTCTCCCGCTACGCCGAGCGCGCGCTGGTGCTGGAGAAGGGCCGCCTGGTCGAGCAGGGGCCGGTGAGCCAGGTCCTGGGCGCGCCGAGCCAAGCCTATACCCGCCGCCTGGTCGGCGCCCTGCCGACGCGCGGCCCGGCCCGGGCGCAAGGCTCCGAGGGCGAGGCGCTGCTCCAGGTGCGGGGCCTGCGGGTCGCTTATCCGTCGCGGGACGGGCGCAGGCCTGCGGCGCCGGCCGTCGATGGCGTCGACCTCGATGTGCGCCAGGGCGAGACCCTGGCCCTGGTCGGCGGCAGCGGTTCCGGCAAGACCAGCCTCGGCCGCGCCATCCTCGGCCTGGTCCCGCGCCAGTCGGGCGCGGTCAGCTTCCGCGGGATCGATCCGGCGAGCGCGCGCGGCGAGGCCTACCGCGCCTTCCGGCGCGGCGTCCAGCTGGTGTTCCAGGATCCCTATGCCTCGCTCGATCCGCGCATGCGCATCGGGGACATCGTCGGCGAGCCGCTGCGCCACGCCCGCGACCTAGCCCCGGCCGATCGGGTTCGGCGCGTCGAGCAGGTGCTGGAGGAGGTCGGCCTGGACGGCTTCGCCCGGCGGCTGCCGCACGCGCTCTCCGGCGGCCAGCGGCAGCGGGTGGCGATCGCCCGGGCCATCGTCGGCCGTCCGGCCTTCGTGGTCGCCGACGAACCGGTCTCGGCCCTCGACATGACCATCCAGGCCCAGGTGCTGCGCCTGTTCCAAGGCCTGCAGCAGGCCTACGGCTTCGCCTGCCTGTTCATCTCGCACGACCTGGCGGCGGTGGAACAGGTGGCCGACCGGGTGGCGGTGATGGAGGCGGGGCGCATCGTCGAGATCGGCTCGCGCGA
>JARLIQ010000088.1 GCA_031291645.1 Caulobacteraceae bacterium
GGCGATGGCGGGCGGGGCCTCCTCCGCCTACAGCCTCGCCTCGGCGGGCCGGTCCGGTGCCTCGGGCGTCGCGTCCGGCCTTGGCGGCGTCGGACGCGCGGCGGCTTCGGCGGCGACAGGCCCGGTGCGTCGCGCCGCGGCTTCAGCCGCCAGCTCCATGCGCCAAAGCTTCGCCGCCGGCGGCCGGACCAGCTTCGCCGCCACGGGCGGCTCGTCGACTGCGGGAACGATCGGCGGCAATGCGCCGAGCGGATCCGCGCCGGCCGGAGGCGGGTCAGCCGACTCCGCGCCGCCCGCCTGGGCTCAGCGCATGAAGCGCAACCAATCCATGAGCCACGGCGCGCAGGCCGCCGTCCAGGCCCTCAAGTCCGGCGACAGCCATGGCGGCGGCCATTCCGTCGATCTCTCGGGAGGAGAATAGGAGATGGCGCTGTTCCGCCGATCCACCGTCCGCTACGGCCGCACGCCGGAGCCTGAAACGCCCTATCAACGCGCCGCCCAGGCCTGGGATGAGCGCATCGGTTCGGCCCGGGTGCAGGCCAAGAACTGGCGGCTGATGGCCTTCGGCTCGCTGGCGCTTTCCATGGGCCTCGCCGGCGGCCTCGTCTGGCAATCGGCCCATGGAAGCATCGTCCCCTGGGTGGTGCAGGTCGACAAGCTCGGCCAGGCGCAGGCGGTTTCGCCCGCCACCGCGGATTACACACCAAGTGATCCGGAGATCGCCTGGTATCTCGCCCATTTCATCGAGATGGTCCGCTCGCTCCCGGCCGATCCGATCATCGTGCGGCAGAACTGGCTGCAGGCTTACGACTTTACCACCACCTCGGGCTCGCAGGCGCTCAACGACTACGCCCGCGCCAACGACCCCTTCGCCAAGCTCGGCCACCAGCAGATCGCCATCGACGTCTCAAGCGTGATCCGCGCCTCGCCTGCGAGCTTCCGGGTCGAGTGGGTCGAGCATCGCTACGAGGACGGCGCGCTCGCCGACACCTCGCGCTGGACCGCCATCCTCACCATCGCGATCCAGCCGCCCACCTCAGCCGACGTGCTCCGTAAGAACCCGCTCGGCATCTACGTCACCGCCATCAACTGGTCGAAGGAGCTGGGACAATGACCCCGCCGATTTCCATGGAAGCCGGGGCTGCTCCGGCTTCACGTTTGTCCGTTGTTCAGCAAAGCCGGAAGGGAGGGATCGCGCCTTTCCGTAAAACCGGCCTTGCGATTTTACTGATGTCCGTCTCGGCGCTCGGCGGCTGCGCGCATCCGTTCATTCCGCCGGATATCAACTATGACGCCGCCACGCCGGCAACGCTCACGGTTGATCCGCCGCCGCCGGTCACGATCGTCGAGCTGCCGAAGCCGCTGCCGCTTCCCGGCCAGTTGAAGCCGCTGAATGGAGAGAAGGCGCCGCCGCAATCCCCGAACCCCGAGGTGCGCGTCGATCGCGCCAATGCCGCCGCACGCGTCCAGCCGGATCGCAACGGCTTCATCAACGCCGTCCAGATCTATCCCTATTCGGCGGGCGCGCTCTACCAGGCCTACACCGCGCCTGGCGAGATCACCGACATCGCCCTGCAGGAGGGCGAGCAGCTCGTTGGCACCGGCCCCGTCGCCGCCGGCGACACGGTTCGCTGGATCATCGGCGACACCGAGAGCGGCGCCGGCGCGACCAAGAAAGTCCACATCCTGGTCAAGCCGACCCGGCCGGACCTCGTGACGAACCTCATCATCAACACCGATCGGCGGACCTATCTGCTGGAGTTGCGCTCGACCGAGAAGACCTACATGGCCTCGGTCTCCTGGCAGTACCCGGAAGATCAGCTCATCGCGCTGCGCCAGCAGAACCAGGCGGCGCAGGCCGCGGCGCCGATCGCCACCGGCGTCGATCTCGCCGCGATCAATTTCCGCTACGCGATCGAGGGGGACAACCCGGCCTGGCGGCCGCTGCGCGCCTTCGATGATGGGCAGAAGGTCTACATCGAATTCCCGTCGGGCATCCGCCAGGGCGAGATGCCGCCACTCTTCGTCATCGGGCCGGCCGGCGGCTCCGAGCTGGTGAACTACCGCGTCAGGGACAACTACTACATTGTCGATCGGCTGTTCGGCGCGGCGGAGCTGCGGCTCGGCGACAAGGACAGCGAGCGACGCGTTCGCATCGTCCGCACCGACGGAAGGTCGCGGTCATGACGGACGAACCGGAAGGACAACAAGCGGCGCCGGCGCCCGTCGTAGCGCCCGACTTGCGGCTCAGAGGCGAGCGGCCGCGCGTCACCCGCCTCTCGCGCAAGGTGCTGATCGGTCTCGGAGCCGTGTCGGCGCTCGCGGTCGCCGGCGCGCTTGGCTACGCGCTCCAGACCCGCAACAGGGCGCAGACCGGCCAGGAACTGCTGAGCACCCAGAACCGTCCCTCCGCCGAAGGACTGGCCGGATTGCCGAAGGACTACACCGGCCTGCCGCGCCAGGCGCCCCCGCTTGGTCCCCCGCTGCCCGGCGATCTCGGCAAGCCGCTCCTCAACGCGGGCGCGGTGCCTGGTACGACCGCGCCGGCCGCCGGGCCAGATGCCGAGGCGCAGCGTCTCGCGCAGGAGACGGACGCGGCCCGCGTCAGCCGGCTGTTCGCACAGACCAATCAACAACCGCAGAGCGTGGGCCAGCTTCTCCCGAACGCCGCGGCAGGGGTCGCGACGACGCCATCCACGACGCCGCCGGTCGACTCGGGATCCGCGCAGAACATGCAGGACCGCAAGACGGCCTTCCTCAACGCGTCGACGGACAAGCGCACCGTCAGTGCGGACCGGCTTGAGGCCAAGGCCTCGCCCTATGTCGTGCAGGCCGGCACGGTGATCCCGGCCGCCCTGATAACCGGCATCCGTTCCGATCTTCCGGGCCAGATCACCGCCCAGGTGACGGAGGCGGTCTATGACAGCCCGACCGGCCAGTATCTGCTGATCCCACAAGGGGCCAAGCTGATCGGCCAATACGACAGCTCCGTCGCGTTCGGCCAGAGCCGGGTGCTCTTGGTCTGGACGCGCATCATCATGCCGGATGGCAATTCGATCGTGCTGGAGCGCCAGCCTGGCGCCGACACGGAAGGCTATGCCGGGCTGGAGGACGAGGTCGACAATCACTGGGGCATGCTGTTCAAGGCCGCTGTGTTGTCGACCCTGCTGAGTGTCGGCGCTGAAGCGGGCACGAGCCAGGACGAGAACAGCCTTGTTCAGGCGATCCGCAGCGGCGCGTCCAACAGCATCAGCCAGACCGGCCAGCAGATCGTCCAGCGTCAGCTCAACATCCAGCCGACGCTGACCATCCGGCCGGGTTTCCCGGTTCGTGTGATCGTGACGCGCGACTTGGTGTTGGCTCCATACAAACAGGGAGGCATGCCATGACGAAGCTAAAGCTGGGACCGCTTGCTGATGACA
>JARLIQ010000089.1 GCA_031291645.1 Caulobacteraceae bacterium
CAGGGCGAGGTGGGCGTCGCCTGCTCGATGGCGGCGGCCGGCCTGGCGGCCGCGCTGGGCGGGACCAACGCCCAGGTCGAGAACGCAGCCGAGATCGGCATGGAGCACAACCTGGGCCTGACCTGCGATCCGATCGGCGGCCTGGTCCAGATCCCCTGCATCGAGCGCAACGCCATGGGCGCGATCAAGGCGATCGACGCAGCCCGCCTGGCGCTGCTGGGCGATGGCCAGCACTCGGTCTCGCTGGACAAGGTCATCGCGACGATGAAGCGGACCGGCGCGGACATGAACGACATCTACAAGGAAACCTCGCTCGGCGGCCTGGCGGTGAACATCGTCGAGTGCTGAGCCACAAGGCCACGCTCACCGCCTGGCCGCGCGCCGGGCGAACTCGGCGGTGCGGGTGAGCGGGCCGCCGTCCTTGATGGTCTTCAGGCAGATCTTGGTCGAGAAGCGCTGGACGCCCGGCAACAGGCACAGGTCCTCCCGCAACAGGCTGTCCAGCGCGCCGACGTCGCTGGTCGCCACCCGCAGCAGATAGTCGCCGTCGCCCGCGGTGGTGAAACATTCGGTGATCGCCGGGTGGGCGACCACCGCGGCCTCGAAGGCGGCGTGGCTGCCGAACTCGATGCTGACCTGGATGAAGGCGGTAAGGCCAAGGCCCAGCGCCGCCGGGTCCACCACCGCCCGGTAGCCGCGGATCACCCCTTCCTTCTCCATCGCCTGGACGCGCGCCCAGCAGGGGGTCTTGGACAGGCCGACCTGCTCGGCCAGGCCCACGTAGGACTGCCGCCCGTCCGCCTCCAGCAGGCGAAGAATCGCATAGTCGAAGTTATCCATATAAATCGTTCCAATATTTTTTGATTTGAAGGACATCATCCTGCCACCAGCCCCTTCGCCAGCACAACTAAGGAAGATCGTCCGATCGCGCTCGGCTATGTGTCTTTGAGTTTGAGTTGCATCCGGCGGGGGTCATGGAAAGCCAGGAGATCAGCTACGGCGGCTATCTGAAGCTGGACGCGCTGCTGAGCGCCCAGGCGCCGCTGTCGAACGAACACGACGAGCTGCTGTTCATCGTCATCCACCAGGCCGCCGAGCTGTGGATGAAGCTCTGCCTGCACGAACTGGGCGGCGCGCGCCGGCTGATCGCCGCGGACGAGCTGTCGCCAGCGTTCAAGATGCTGTCCCGTACGGCGCGGGTGCAGGCCCAGCTGATCCAGTCCTGGGAAGTGCTTTCGACCATGACGCCGGCGGACTACCACCGGCTGCGCGCGCACCTGGGGAGCAGCTCGGGCTTCCAGTCCTACCAGTACCGTCTCTTGGAATTCGTGCTGGGCGCGCGCGACGAGGAGATGGTGGCGATCCACGAGACGTCGCCGCTAATCGCCGGCCAGCTTCGCGAGGAACTGGCCCGGCCCAGCCTCTACGACGAGTCCCTGCGCCTGCTGGCGCGGCGGGGCCTTCCGGTGCCGGCCGCGGTGCTGGAGCGGGACGTCCGGCGACGCCACGTGGCGGACCCGGGGGTCGAGGCCTGCTGGGCCGAGATCTACCGCAACGCCGACCGCTACTGGGACCTCTACGAGCTGGCCGAGAAGCTGATGGACGTCGAGCACCACGTCCAGCTGTGGCGCTTCGGCCATGTGAAGACCGTCGAACGGATCATCGGCTTCCGGCGCGGCACCGGCGGCACCTCGGGCGTCGCCTACCTGACCAATGTGCTGAGCAAGGGCTTCTTCCCCGAGCTGCTCAGCGTGCGGACCATCCTCTGACATGGCCGGGGCCCCGAAACTCTGGGATATCTCCCAGCCCCTGCGTCCAGGCCTGCCGGTCTGGCCGGGCGACACCGCCTTCTCCAGCCGGCCGCACTGGTCCTACGGGCCCGGCGAACCGGTGAACGTGGCCGCCTTCGCCGCCTCGACCCATTCCGGCGCGCACGCCGACGCGCCGCTCCACTACGACCCAGAAGGCGCGGCGATCGAAGCCGTGCCGCTCGAGCCTTATCTGGGCCCCTGCCAGCTGGTCGACGCGCGCGGCTGCGGGCCGCTGATCGGACCGGCGTTCGTCGAGGCCGCCGTGCCGGCCGGAACGACCCGGGTGCTGTTCCGGACCTATGAGCGGTTTCCCCACGACCGCTGGTCCGAGGCCTTCACCGCGGTCCATCCCCAGGCCATCGACCAGCTGGCGGCGCGGGGGGTGCGGCTGATCGGCCTCGATTCGCCGTCGCTTGATCCCCAGACCTCCAAGACCATGGACGCGCACATGGCCGTGCTGCGCGCGGACATGCGGGTGCTGGAAGGCCTGGTGCTCGACGCCCCGCCACCGGGCGAATACGAGCTGATCGCCCTGCCGCTGCCGCTCCAGGGGCTGGACGCCTCGCCGATCCGGGCCGTCCTGAGGGAGATGGCGCGATGAGCCTGAGCCTCGACGACGCTCGCCGGCTCGACGGCGCCGATCCGTTGCGCGGCTTCCGCGACCGCTTCGTCCTGCCCGACGGGGTGATCTACCTCGACGGCAACTCCCTGGGCGCGCTGCCGGCGACCACGGCCGCGCGGTTGGGCTCGGCCGTCACCGAAGAGTGGGGCCAGGGCCTGATCCGCAGCTGGAACAGCCACGACTGGATTGGCGCCCCGGCCAGGGTCGGCGCCAAGATCGCCCGCATGATCGGCGCGGACCCGCACGAGGTGGTGGTGGCCGATTCCACCTCGGTGAACCTGTTCAAGCTCATCGTGGCCGCGGTCCGGCGCCAGACGGGTCGGGGCGTCATCGTCTCCGAGCCCGGCAACTTCCCGACCGATCTCTATGTCGCGCAGGGCGCCTCGGCGCTGCTGGACGGCGTCAGCCTACGCGTGCGCCCGGCCGACCAGATCATCGAGGAGATCGACGCAGACGTCGCGCTCGTGATGCTGACCCACGTCCACTACAAGACCGGCGCCCGGCACGACATGGCCGCCATCACCGCCCGGGCGCACGAGAAGGGCGCGCTGATCCTCTGGGACCTCAGCCACAGCGCCGGCGCGGTCGAGGTGGACCTGAACGCGGCGGGCGCGGATCTCGCCGTAGGCTGCGGCTACAAGTACCTGAACGGCGGGCCGGGCGCGCCAGCCTTCCTGTTCGTCGCCGAGCGGCTGCAGGCGGCGCTGCAGTCGCCGCTCACCGGCTGGATGGGCCATGCAGAGCCGTTCCAGTTCGGCGACGACTATCGCCCCGCCCCGGGCGTCGCCCGCTTCCTCTGCGGGACGCCTTCGGTCCTGGCCCTGCTGGCGCTGGAGGTGGGCGTCGACCTGTTCAACGAGGCCAGCATGGCCACGGTGAGCGAGAAGTCCCAGCGGCTGTGTTCGATGTTCATCGACCTGGTCGAGGACCGCTGCGCGGGCTTCGGACTTCAGCTGGTCACGCCGCGTGATCCGGCGGTGCGCGGCAGCCACGTCTCCTTCGCCCATCCGGACAGCTATCCGATCATGCAGGCGATGATCGAGCGCGGGGTGATCGGCGACTTCCGCGCGCCGGACGTGCTGCGCTGCGGCTTCACGCCCCTCTACGTCGGCTACGAGGACGTCTGGCGGGCGGTGGAGATCATCCACGACATCCTGGCGAGCGGAGCCTGGCGCGACGAGCGCTTCCGGACCCGTTCGCGGGTGACCTGAAGGCCCAAGGCTCGAGGCTCGAGGAAAGGTGACATGGCGCAGGCCGACCCCCAGACCGTCTTTCCCGTCTACAACGCCGCCGAGGATCTGCTTTCGCGCAACCTGACGGCCGAGCGGCGGGACCGTACGGCCTATGTCGACGACGCGGGCCGGTACAGTTTCGCCGAGCTGGACGCGCGCGCGAACCGCGTCGCCAACGCCTTGAAGGGCCTCGGCCTGGAGCGGGAGGACCGGCTGGCCCTCTGCCTGCTCGACGGGATCGATTGGCCCAGCGTCTTCCTGGGCGCGATGAAGGCGGGCGTGATCCCGGTCGCCATCTCGACCATGCTGACCCCGGCCGACTACGACTATCTCCTGCGCGACAGCCGGGCCAAGGCGCTGGTCGTGGCCGGGGCCATCCTGCCCCAGTTCGCCCCGATCCTGGCCGGCCAGCCCTATCTTCGGCAGGTGATCACGGCGGGCGGCGGGGGCGGCGGGTTGGACCTCGCCACCCTGATGGAGACCGCATCCGCCTCCTTCGAGGCCGCCCCGACCAGCGCCGACGAGTCCGGCTTCTGGCAATATTCGTCGGGCACCAGCGGCCCGCCCAAGGGGGTGGTCCACGTGCACGGGGCCCTGGTCCAGACCGCCGAGCTGTTCGCCGGCCAGGTGCTGGGGCTGAATGGCGAGGACGTGCTCTATTCCGCCGCCCGGCTCTTCTTCGGCTACGGCATGGGCAACGCCCTGACCTTCCCTCTGGCCTTCGGCGCCACGGCCGTATTGAGCGCCGAGCGGCCGACGCCGGCTTCGGTGGCCCAGATCCTGAAGACGCACAAGCCGACGGTCTTCTTCGGCGTGCCGACGCTCTACGCCTCGCTCCTGGCCAGCGAGCACCTGCCGGCGCGCGACGACGTGGCCCTTCGCCTGTGCGTCTCGGCCGGCGAGACCCTGCCGGCGGAGATCGGCCGGCGCTGGAGCGAACACTTCGGCGTCGAGATCATCGAGGGCATCGGCTCGACCGAGATGCTGCACATCTTCCTGTCCAACCGGCCAGGCGCGGTGCGCTACGGCGTCACCGGCAAGCCCGTGCCCGGCTATGAGGTGCGGCTGGTCGACGAGGCGGGCCAACCGGTCGCCCGCGGCGAGATCGGCGAGCTGCACGTCAAGGGTCCGACCAGCGCCGCCGGCTACTGGGCCAAGCGGGACAAGACCCGCGAGACCTTCCTCGGCCCCTGGACCCGCTCAGCCGACAAATTCGTCGAGACCGAGGACGGCGACTTCATCTTCTGCGGCCGAAGCGACGACATGCTCAAGGTGGGCGGCATCTATGTCTCGCCGGCCGAGGTGGAGGCCGCGGTCATGACCCACCCCGCGGTGATCGAGGCGGCGGTGGTCGGCCGGGCCGACGAGGCGGGCCTGATCAAGCCCCAGGCCTTCGTCGTCGCGCGCGAGGGCGCGGCGACCGGCGCGGATCTCGCCGCCGACATCCAGCGCCACGTCAAGTCGCAGCTCGCCCCCTACAAATACCCGCGGTGGATCGAGTTCCTCCCCGACCTGCCCAAGACCCCGACCGGCAAGATCAAGCGCTTCATGCTGAGGGGCTGAGCCTAGAGCCCTTTAGGGTCAGATGATTCCATCTGACCCGTTTAAAAGGGCTCTAAATCAAACATTTAGAGCGGGACTCCTTTAGACGGAACCATATCCGGCGTTGACGAGGTAGTTGGCGCACTCAGTTGGGGTGAAGAGGTCGAGGAGTTGTCCGGCCTTTCGCCAGGTGGCTTCGAGGTCCCTTGGCTGGGCCTTTCGCATCAGGTGTTTGAGCTTGGCGAAGACCTGCTCGATGGGGTTCAGGTCGGGGCTGTAGGGCGGCAGGAAGATCAGGTGGGCGCGCCTGGCCCTGACGGCGGCGCGAGCGGCCTTGCCCTTGTGGCTGCCGAGGTTGTCGAGCACGACGACGTCACCTGGGCGGAGCGTCGGGGCCAGAACCTTCTCGATGTAGAGCCGGAAGAGTTCACCGTTGATCGGCCCGTCGATCACCCAGGGCGCGTCGATGCGGTCATGGCGCAGGGCTGCGATGAAGGTCAGGGTCTTCCAGTGGCCGAAGGGGGCATAGGCCTTCAGGCGTCGCCCTCTCGGTCCCCAGCCGCGCAGGGGCGCCATGTTGGTCTTCACCCAGGTCTCGTCGATGAACACCAGGCGCTGAGGCGCGATCCGGCCCTGATGGGCCTTCCACCGCGCGCGCCTTCGCGCCACGTCAGGGCGCGCCTGCTCCTCGGGCAGCACGGTTTTTTTTGAAGCTCAGGCCCTCGGCGTGAACGAACACCCATACCGCCCGCGGATGGGTCTTGATCCCCCGCTCGGTCAGCTCGGCGGCCAGGCCCCGCAGCGTGAACGGCCCAGCAGCGATGCGCGCCCGCAGCCAGTCGGCGCAGTCTCCACACAGCGTCCGAGGCTTGTAGCCGCCGATCTGGGCTGGAGCCAGCGAGCCGGTCTCACGCTTGCGCTTCGTCCACTTCGACACACACGAAGCACTGATCCTCAGCGCCGCCGCAATCTCGCGATTGGTCTCGCCCGCGTCCTTCCGCGCCAGCGCCCGTTCCCGAAGGTCCATCGAATAGGGAGCCGTCATCCATGCCAGCCTCCTTCACCAGCATGGACTCTGAATCAGATCACCCCTGACTTGGGAATCCCGATTCCGTCAAATGACGGCGTGCTCTAGTGGACCGAGACGGGCGCCAGTTCATGGGCTATGGCGGCCGCGATGGCCGACTGGCGGTCGCCGAGCACGGCGAGACGTTCGCCGTCGGCGCGGTGCAGGGCGTAGAGGATCTGTTCGGGGTCGATCGCGAAACCTTCGACGGCTTCGACCGGGGTTGCGCCGAGGACGTCGCGCGCCTTGACCGGTCTGACGTAGACCATGTCCGGGGCGCCCAGCGCGGCGAAAGCTTCAGTTGTCAACGGTGTCATATCGACCACCTCCTGATTACCAAACGCATCAAACGGTCTCTGGATCAGCCGGCCGTTCGAATAGGGATATGCTTGACCAGACGTTCGGGCGCCGGTCGGGCGACATCGATGTGCAACAGGCCGTGTTCGACCACGGCGTCCCGCACCTCCATGCCGTCGGCCAGGACGAAGCTGCGGACGAACCCGCGCGCGGCGATGCCGCGGTGCAGGTAGGCCCGGTCTTCGGCCGCCCTGGCCTCGCCGTCCTTGCGGCCGGCGACGATCAGCTGGTTGGCTTCGACGGTGACGCTGAGCTGGTCGGGCGAGAACCCGGCCACCGCCAGCGTGATCAGCACGCCGCCGTCGCCCGTCTCTTCGACGTTGTAGGGCGGATAGCCCTCGGCGGCGGCCTTGGCCGCCCGTTCGACCAACGCGCGCGTGTGCTCGAAACCGAGCAGGAACGGACTGTCGAACAGTAGCGTACGGTTCATCGCGAAGCCCTCGCTGCATCAAGCGACTTCTCCCGCCGTCCGGACCCTGTCAGGCGCCCGTCCGGCGGAACAGTCATTAGGTGGCGATTTGAAACCCGCGATTCAAGCGGGCGTTTCAGCCGGCCGCGGCGGCGCGCAGCAGGACCGGGATCGACTTGTACGACGGCGTCCCGCTTCTGGCGTCGAAACTGGCCAGCGGGACCAGCACGTTGGCCTCGGGATAGTAGGCCGCGATCGAGCCCTTGGGCAGGTCGTAGGCCACCGCCGTCAGCCCGCCCAGCACGCGCTTGGGCGAGACCTCGCCGTCGTCGGTCACCGTCTCAAGCTCGATCCGGTCGCCGTGCCTCAGGCCCCGCTCGGCCAGGTCCTGCGCGCTGACGAACACCACGTCGCGCCGGCCGGTGACGCCGCGATAGCGGTCGTTCAGGCTGTAGATGGTGGTGTTGTACTGGTCGTGGCTGCGCAGGGTGGTCAGGGTCAGGACCCCTTCGCGGCCGAGGACCGGGTCCTCGTCCAGGCCGGTCGCGACCAGGAAGTTGGCCTTGCCGCTGGGCGTGCGCCACTTGCGCTCCTTGGTCGGATCGTAGAGGCGGAAGCCCCCCGGCGCCCTGATCTTCTCGTTGTAGCCGGCGAAGTCCGGGAACACCTGCTCGATCTTGTCGCGGATGCGGCCGTAGTCGGCGACCAGCCCCTCCCAGTCGACCCGGCTGTCCGGCAGGGTGGCGCGGGCCAGGCCGGCGACGATCGCCGGCTCCGAGCGCAGGTGCTCCGAGGCCGGCTTCAGCCCGCCGCGCGAGGCGTGGACCATCGACATGGAGTCCTCGACCGTCACCGCCTGGCGGCCCTCGGCCTGCAGGTCCGCCTCGGTGCGTCCCAGGCAGGGCAGGATGAAGGACTGGCGCGCGGTCAGCAGGTGCGAGCGGTTCAGCTTGGTCGCGATGTGGACCGCGAGGTCCAGCTTGCGCATGCCCTCGAACACGGTCTCGGGGTCCGACATGGCCACGGCCAGGTTGCCGCCCAGGCAGACCATCGCCTTGGAGCGGCCCTCGCAGATCGCCTGCACCGCCTCGACCGCGTTGTGGCCCTTGTCCCTGGGCGCGGTGACGCCGAACGCCGCCTCCAGCCGATCGAGGAAGGCCCCGGTCGGGATCTCGGTGATGCCGACGGTGCGGTCGCCCTGGACGTTGGAATGGCCGCGCAAAGGGCAGATGCCCGCGCCCGGCCGGCCGATGTGGCCGCGCAGCAGCAGCAGGTTGGCGATCTGCTGGACGTTGGTCGTGCCGTGGCGGTGCTGGGTGACGCCCATGCCGTAGCAGACGATCACCCGCTCGGCCTTGGCGTAGATCTCGGCGGCCGCCTCGATCTCGGCGCGGGTCAGGCCGGACTTGGCCTCGATCCCGGCCCAGGACGCGGCCGCCAGGTCGGCCAGCAGGGCCTCGATCCCGACCGTGTGCTCGGCGATGAAGCCGCGGTCGAGCAGGCCCGGGCCGCCGGCGGCCAGGTCGGCGGCGTCGGCCTCGACCAGCGCCTTCATCATGCCCTTCAGCGCCGCGACGTCGCCGCCGACCTTGACCTGGTAATAGGCCGAGGCGATCGGGGTCGAGCTCAGGGTGGCCATCTCGACCGGGTCCTGCGGCGCGGCGAACCGCTCCAGGCCGCGTTCCTTCAGCGGGTTCAGGACCACGATCGGCGCGCCGCGCCTGGACGCCTCGCGCAGGGTCGACAGCATCCGCGGGTGGTTGGTCCCCGGATTGTGGCCGATGCAGAAGATCGCGTCGCACTGGTCGAAGTCGTCCAGCGTGACCGTGCCCTTGCCGACGCCGAGCGAGACGGGCAGGCCGACGCTGGTCGCCTCGTGGCACATGTTGGAGCAATCGGGGAAGTTGTTGGTCCCGTACTCGCGCACGAACAGCTGGTACAGGAACGCCGCCTCGTTCGAGGTCCGGCCGGAGGTGTAGAACTCGGCCATGTCCGGGTCGGGCAGGGCGCGCAGCGCCGCGCCGATGCGCGCGAAGGCCTCGTCCCATTCGATCGGGACATAGCGGTCGCTGGCCGCGTCGTAGGCCAGCGGGTGGCTCAGCCGGCCCTCGTTCTCCAGGTCGTAGTCCGACCAGGTCCACAGCGCCGACACCGGATGGGCGGCGAAGAAGTCCGGCCCCGCGCGCTTGGCGGTGGCCTCCCACGAGACCGCCTTGGCGCCGTTCTCGCAGAATTCGAACGACGAGGTGTGCCGCGGGTCCGGCCAGGCGCAGCCGGGACAGTCGAAGCCGTCGGGCTGGTTCACCTTCAGCAGCGCGCGGGTGTCGGCCGCGACCGCCATCTGGCCCTTGAGCGCGCGGGCCACCGCCTGCAGCGCGCCCCATCCGCCCGCCGGCCCGCCGTAGGGGCCGACGCCGGGGACCTCGTTCCCCGAGCTGGCGTTCCCCGAACCGGCGGCTTTGCGAACCTCGTCCTTGGCCATGTCTCGATACTCACCCGGCGATTTCAGCGGCTCAGATGGGACCTCGGCCCCGCCGGACGCAAGTCGTCATGCGACGCCTGTGGCCTTGGCGCCACCCTTCGCGGCCGCGTTCGCCGCCGCCGTTGCCCGGCGATTTTGGCCTCCTCATATGCCGGACACGGATCGACGGCGCCCTCTGCGGACGCCGGGTCGGGCGCGCGGGGGGCGCGGACGCGGACGCCGATCGATCCGGCCTCGGGAGTTCAGTCAGGAAGGTCCGCCATGTCCAAGCTTTATCGCATCGCCCCCCTCGCCCTTTCGGCCAGCGTCCTCGCGCTGGCGGTGGCCGCGCCGGCCTCGGCGGCCGGCTTCTATCTGCAGGAACAGTCGGTCAGGGGCCTTGGCCGCGCCTATTCGGGCGAGGCGGCCGACACCGGCGCGGAATCGCTGTGGTGGAACCCCGCCGCCATCGCCGGCGTCGAGGGGATCGAGGCCTACGCCGGGACCAACCTGGTGCTCAGCGACTCCCAGGTCCGCGACCGCGGGACCACCATCCAGCGGCCGGGCCAGCTCGCCCCCAGCCCGGTCGGCGGCGAGCCGCGGGCCTATGACCCGCTGCAGGCCGGGGTGATCCCCAACCTGGACGCCGCCTGGCGGGTGAACGACCACCTGGCCCTGGGCCTGGCGGTCAGCGCGCCGTTCGACTTCACCACCCAGTACGACCCAACGAGCTTCGTCCGCTACCAGGCGCTGACCTCGCGGCTGCTGGACCTCGACATCCAGCCGACCGTCGCCGTGCGGGTCAACCGCTACCTCGACGTCGGCGTCGGCTTCGACGCCCAGTACGCCAAGTCGACCCTCAGCGCGGCCCTGCCCAACCTGTCGCCGACCCTGCCGGACGGGATCAACACCCTGAAGGGCGACGGCTGGAACTACGGCTGGACCGCGGGGGCGCAGCTGCATCCCACCGACCGCTTCACCCTCGGCGCCAGCTACCGCTCGCAGATCGAACACACGATCGGCGGCACGGTGACGGTCGCCGGCCTCCTGGGCCCGCTGGCGGCGGAGAACGGCGCGGTGTCGGGCACGGCGCGTTTCACCACCCCCTGGATCGTGGTGGTCGGCGGCCGGTACGTCCTCGACCGGCACTGGGCCCTGAACGTCCAGGTCCAGCGCGTCGGCTGGAGCGTGTTCAAGAGCATCCGCATCGACACCGCGGCCGGGACCACGGTGATCCCCGAGGGCTATCACGACACCACGACCGAGGCGGTCGGGGTGGACTATACGGTCAATCCGAAATGGACCCTGCGCTCAGGGATCGCCTACGACCCCACGCCGACGCCCAACGCCGGCCGCTCCGCGCGGGTGCCCGACGGCGACCGCTGGATGTTCAGCGTCGGCACGACGGTCCGGCCGAGCCCCCGGGTCGAGCTGGTCGGCGCCCTGTCCTACGTCCGCCTGCAGCGCTCGCAGATCAACGGTGCCTCGACCGCCTACGCCGGCACCGCGGTCGCCACCGCGATCAGCTACGACGGCGAGGTCACCGGCGACGCGGTGATCCTCTCGTCGGGCGTGAAGTTCCGGTTCTAGAAGCCGAACGCGCTCAGGCCCGGTCCAGCCGGTAGGCGCGCCTGGCCAGGCCATAGGCCAGCTCCGGCGCCAGTTCGCGCGCCTCGTCCAGGTCCAGCCGGTGCTCGGCCACGAGCCGGGCCAGGAAGCCGCAGTCGATCCGCCGGGCCATGTCGTGCCGGGCCGGGATCGACAGGAAGGCGCGGGTGTCGTCGTTGAACCCGACGGTGTTGTAGAAGCCGGCCGTCTCGGTGGTCTGTTCGCGGAACCGGCGCATGCCCTCGGGGCTGTCGTTGAACCACCAGGCCGGGCCGAGCTTCAGCGCCGGATAGTGGCCCGCCATGGGGGCCAGCTCGCGCGCATAGCTGGTCTCGTCCAGGGTGAAGACGATCAGGCTGAACCCCAGCGCGGCGCCGAAGCGGTCGAGCAGGGGCTTCAGCGCCCGCACATAGTCGGTCGGCGTCGGGATGTCGGCGCCCTTGTCGCGGCCGAACCGCTCGAACACCAGGCGGTCGTGGTTGCGGAACGATCCGGGGTGGATCTGCATGACCAGGCCGTCGTCCAGGCTCATCGCCGCCATCTCGGTCAGCATCTGGGCGCGGAACAGCTCGGCCTCGTCCGCGCTCGCGCGCCCGGCCCCGGTCCCGGAGACGACGCGCGCGAACAGCCGCTCGGCCTCGGCGGGGGCCAGGTCCGCCGTGCGGGCGGTCGGGTGGCCGTGGTCGGTCGAGGTGGCGCCCGCCGCGATGAAGGCGCGCCGCCGCATCCGGTGGGCCTCCAGGTAGCCGGGCCAGCCCATCACGTCCTGGCCGGTCATCTCGCCCAGCCGGGCGAGGGCGCTGGCGAAGGCCTCGTGCTCGGGATCGACCACCGGGTCGGGCCGATAGGCGGTGATCACCCGCCCGCCCCAGCCGCTGGCGCGGATGGCGGCGTGGTGCTCCAGCCCGTCGGTCGGGCTCTCGGTGGTGGCCAGGACCTCGATGCCGAACCGGTCGAACAGGGCGCGGGGCCGGAAGGCGTCGCTGGCCAGGGCCTCGCCGATGGCGTCGAAATAGAGGTCGGCCGTCTGCGCCTCCAGCGCCAGCGTCAGGCCGAACACCTCGGCGAAGACGTGGTTCAGCCACATCGCCGAGGGCGTGCCCCGGAACAGGTGGAAATTCCCCGCGAACAGCCGCCAGGCCGCCCGCGGCTCGGCCCAGACCCGCCCCTCGCGGTCGGGCACGCGGAGGTCCTCGAGCCGCGCCCCCTGGCTGTAGAGCATGCGGAACAGATAGTGGTCCGGCGCCAGCAGCAGGTCCGCGGCGTTCGAAAACGGCGCGTCGGTCGCGAACCAGGCCGGGTCGCAATGGCCGTGCGGGCTGACGATCGGCAGGTCGCGCACCAGGCCGTAAAGCGCCCGCGCGATCGCCCGCACGCCGGGCTCGGCCGGGAACAGGCGATCCTCGTTCAGCGACAGCGCCCTGGTCATGTCCCTCGCCCCGCCGTAGCTCCAGGCGACTGTGGTCCCCGCTGCGAGGCGCGGCGTCAACTGGTGTCCTTGGGGATGGCGCTCTGCGCTCGACGGAAGACGAGGGGGCTACCGAACATCGATTGACATTTTTCCAAAAGGAGAATTATTCCAAAAGGAGAAGTCTGAGGTTCGGGTTGTCGTCGTCCAGCGAAAATGAGTCCAAGCCGGGCGCCGCCCAAGCCGTGACGGGCGACCGGCGACCACGCGCACGCCTCGGCGGGCCAGGCGGCATGGGGCCTGCCGCCACCTTGGACTTCCTGGCCGCAGCTTGCATCGACGCCAGGGACGCCCTCGCGCGGGCCCGTCTGCGGACGGTCGAGGCCATTGCTCGTTCCGCCTGAGTCTCGATCACCACAGGCCCTGTTTGTCCGTTGGATTCCGCTGCATGCCCATGACCGCCTCCAAGAAGATCGCGCTGCTGACCACCGGCGGCACGATCGCCATGACCGATTCCGGCGGCGGCGCGAAGGTCTCGGTCTCGGGCGGCTCCCTCGGCGACCTGATCGACGGCGCGGTCGCGCTGGAAGTGACCGAGGTGTTCGCAAAGCCCAGTCCCAACATGACCCTGGCGGACATGGCGGTGCTGGCCGCCACGGCGCAGGCCAAGCTGGCGACCGTCGACGGCGTCGTCATCTCTCATGGCACGGACACCTTGGAGGAGACCGCTTGGTGCCTCGAGCTGTTGCTGCGCACCGACACGCCGGTGGTGCTGACCGGGGCGATGCGCGCCTTCGGGGCGGAGGGCGCCGACGGCGCGACGAACCTGAGGGCCGCGTGCCGCGTGGCCGCCAGCAGCGGCGCCCGGGGGCTGGGGGTGCTGGCGGTGCTGGCCGACGACATCCACGCCGCCATGCTGGTGCGCAAGGTGCGTACGAGCGGCGTCGACGCCTTCAGTTCGCAGCCCTATGGCCCATTGGGCTCGGTGGTCGAGGACCGGGTGAACCTGCTGTTGTCGCCCACCAGACGCCCACCGCAGCTGCGGTGGGGCGGGCGGCGCTGCCGCACGCCCATCGTCTATGTCTATTCGGGCATGGAGGCCGACGAACTGGCCCGCTACGCCGATGGCGACATCGACGCCCTGGTGCTGAACCTGCCCGGCGGCGGCCATATGCCGGCCGAGGCGGTGGACATGCTGGAGGCCCTGGCGCGGCGCGTGCCGGTGGTCTTCGCCGCCCGCACCCCGGGGGGCGAGACGCTGAGCCGCACGTACGGCTATGCGGGCGGCGAGATGGACCTGATCGACCGGGGCCTGATCCCGTCGGCGAGCCTGGACGCCCTGAAGGCGCGGATCGCCACGGCCCTGCTGGTCTCGGATGGCGCGGACCGGGACAGGGTGGCCGCCTTCTTCGCGGGCTTCAGGGGAGAATAGGGCGCTTCAGCGCGCCGCGATCCGCCCCAGGCGCCCGCGGGCGACGAGCAGGCTGCCCGCGCCAAGGACCAGGGCCGCGCCGACCACGATCGCCAGCATCCTGGCCAGGCCGCCGGGGCCCAGGGCGTCCGAGCCCGCGCCGATGACCACGGCGCCGATCGAGACGATGACCGACTCCGTCAGCTTGAAGGCCGCCGCGCTGCGACCCCAGTAGCGGTTGGGCGCCACGGCCTGGGTCAGCACCGGCGCCAGGCCATAGGCCAGCAGGGCGGCGCCGGCGGCCACGGTCGCGGCGGTCACCACCTGGCCCGCCGACCGGGACGAGGTCAGCAGCACGAGGGGCGCGCCGGCGATCATCACCACGGGCGCCCAGGCCAGCAGAGGCCCCGGACGGTGGCGGACGAGGCCGGGCGCTACGGCCGCGACCAGGCCCATGAGCAGGCTGACTGCGGCCACGCTGAGACCGATCACCCGCCCGGCCGCGCCGCCGGTCCAGCCGTGCTCGCGCACCAGCACCGTGGGCAGCCACGCCAGGGTCATGTTGAAGGCCACGCTGGCCAGGGCAAGGCCCAGGATCAGCCATCCCAGGGTCGCCAGGCGCCCGCGCGACAGACCGTCATCCGACCCCGCGATGCTCCGCGCCTGGCGCGCCGGCTCGCCCAGCGCCGCGAAGGCCAGGGCGAACAGCGGCCCGGGCGCGGCGACCAGCAGGAAGGCGATGCGCCAGGGCGCATGCACGTGGCCCACATGCATGCCCGACGCCCCGATCGCGCTGATCATCGCGCCGCAGCCGGCCAGCGCCAAGCTGCAGCCCACCAGCACCACCACCATGTAGACGGCGAAGGCGGCCGGCTTGCGCCGGGGCGGGAAGGCGTCGCCGACGAAGGACATGACACTGGGGATCAGGCAAGCCTCGCCCACGGCCACCCCAACGCGACAGGCGAACAGGGTCGCGAAGCTGGACGACAGGCCGCACAGCGCGGTGGCCAGCGACCACAGCAGCACCCCGCCCACCAGGACGTCGCGCCGTCTGCGCCGGTCCACCATCACCCCGAGCGGCAGGGCTGCGACGGCGTAGAAGAGGGCGAAGGCCGGCCCCTGCAGCAGGCCGATCTGGGTGTCGCTTACGTGCAGGTCGGCCCGGATCGGGTCCACCAGCAGCGCCAGGATCTGGCGGTCCGCATAAGAAAGCAGCACCCCGCCGATCAGCACCGCCAACGCCGTCCAGGCCCTGGCGGCGGAGGGATAGGGGACGGAAACATCCTGGGACATGCGGACTCCGCGATCAGCGCCGCCGCGGCGGCGCGCTTGCAATTATCTCAATAGAAAAATAGTCCTATATAGAAAATTATGCCGCTGCCGAGAGTTCTCTCATGCGTATCCTGACCGCCGGCCTGATGACCGAGACCAACACCTTCTCCCCCCTGCCCACCGGCTGGGCGGCGTTCGAGGCGTTCGGCGTCCAGCGGGGGCGGGACGGGCTGACGGAAACCTCGGTGACCGCGCCGGCGCTGTTGTGGGAATCCCTGGCCCGTGCGGAAGGCCACGCGGTGGCGCATAGCGTCATCACCTTCGCCCAACCCGCCGGCCCCACGGTGCGCGCCGTCTACGAGTCCCTGCGTGACGAGATCCTGCGCGACGCCGCCGAGCAGGGGCCGTTCGACGCGGTCCTGCTGCTGCTGCACGGCGCCATGGTCGCCGACGGCTACGACGACTGCGAGGGTGATCTGCTGACGCGGCTGCGCGAGGTGGTCGGTCCCGGCGTGGTGATCGGGGCGGAACTCGACCTGCACTGCCACGTCAGCCCGGCCATGGCGGCGGGCGCCGACGTCCTGGTCGCGTTCAAGGAATATCCCCACACCGATTCCATGGAGCGCGCTCGCGAGCTCTACCGCCTGGTGGTCGACGCCGCCGCCGGCCGCATCCGTCCGACGCTCGGCCTGCACGACTGCGGCATGGTCGGCCTCTACTTCACCCAGACGCCGGACATGCGTGCGTTCGTCGACGGCATGGTCGCCCTGGAGCGCCAGCCGCCCGTCCTGTCGGTCTCCCTGGCCCACGGCTTTCCCTGGGGCGACGTGGCCGACAACAGCGCCAAGGTGCTGGTCTACACCGACGGCGACGCCGAAGCCGCCGCCCGCCACGCCCGGCAGCTGGGCGCCGAACTCTGGGCTCTGCGCGACAAGGTCGCCTTCAAGGGGCTAGGCGTCGACGAGGCCCTCGACCGGGTCGCCATCGCCCCGCCCGGCCTGGTGGTGCTGGCCGACACCGCCGACAACGCGGGTGGGGGCGCGCCCGGCGATTCCACCTTCATGCTGGCGCGCATGCTCGATCGCGGCGTCGGGAACGCCTGCCTGGGCCCGCTTTGGGATCCTGTCGCCGTGGGTTTCTGTCAGGAGGCGGGCGTCGGCGCCGAGCTGGACCTGCGGGTGGGCGGCAAGGCCTGCGCCGCCTCGGGGCCGCCATTGGACCTGAAGGTGAGGGTTCGGGCGCTCTGCGCCGAGCTGCGCACGCCTTCATACACCGCAGCCATGGTCAGCCTGGGCGCCGCCAGCTGGATCGAGATCGTCGGAACCGACATCCATGTCGTGCTCTGCGCTCAGCGCATGCAGGGCTTCAGTCCCAAGGTGTTCACCGAACTCGGCCTGGAGGTGGCCGCCATGCGTCTGGCCGTGGTCAAGTCCTACAACCACTTCTACGCCGCCTTCGCGCCGATCGCGGTCGACATCGCCCATGTCGCCGGCCCCGGCGCGCTGATGGGCGACATGGCCGCCATCCCCTTTCGCCGACGCGACCTCGACTACTGGCCCCGGGTCGCCGAGCCGGCGAGGGCTCAGGTCCAGCCGGCTTTTCCTAATGGAAATCCTGTCGCCAAACTTTGACGCCGCCGTCGGTGGCGGCTATCCACTGGAAAATTCTACGCGTCTTGTCATGACTTCACGCCGCCGACAGGCGGCGGGCCTCGGCTCCAAGGCGCGTCCAGAGGATCGGCCATGGAAACTGCCCGCAAACGAATGAGTCCCCTGGGACCGCGGATCAAGGCCCTGCGCAAGGCGCGCAAATGGAGCCTGGCGGTCCTGTCCGAAAAGTCCGACATCCCCTTGTCGACCCTGTCCAAGGTCGAGCATGGCGCGCTCACCCTCAGCTACGATCGTATCCAGCAGATCGCCAAGGCCTTCGACGTCAGCTTCTCGGAATTCCTGTCGCCCGAGACCCTGGAAGAGACGCTGCGCAACCAGCCCACCGCGCGCATCTGCTGGGCGCCGAAGGACTCCGGCCTCGTCGTGGAAACCCAGAACTACGTCTACAAATACCTCTGCAACGACCTGCGCGCCAAGGCCATGGTGCCCATCCACTGCCAGTGCAAGGCCCGGTCGCTGGAGGCGTTCGGCGACTTCCTGCGCCACGACGCCGAGGAGTTCATCCTGGTGGTCCAGGGCAAGGTCCAGGTGCACACCGAGTTCTACGAACCGCGCACGCTCACCGTCGGTGACGGTGTCTACATCGACAGCCGCATGGGTCACGCCTACCTCAACGCGGGTGAAGGCGAGGCCTGGATCGTCTCGGTCAATCTGAACGCCTGAAGCGACGGCCCGACCGCTCGCGCCTGGCCCTCTCGACGTCTCTCCTTGCCGGCGCGCCGCCCCGCGGCCGACCGCATGCGCGCGCCCGCTCTTAAATCTGCCCTATGCGGCAATTTTTCTTGCAAGAGAATTTTCCATGACGTACCCATTCACGGGCGGGGTTGACCCGCAGTCAACAGGGGTGGGGTCGGCCGTGGGGTTTGGAATTCATCATCGTGGATTTTTGCTCGCCGGCGCGGGTGCGGCTGCCCTCCTGATGGGCGCCTCCGCCTGGGCGGAAGACACCGTCGGCGCGCGTCCGACCTTGGAAGAGATCGTGGTCACCGCCAACAAGCGCACGGAGCGCCTGTCCGAGGTGGCCGCCGCGGTCTCGGCCGTGCAGGGCGAGGACCTCACCAAGCGCAACCTGCTGCAGATTCAGGATTTCGCCGCCCAGGTGCCGGGCATGACCTTCCAGCCGGTCGGCGCCTTCGGCACCCGCATCATCCTGCGGGGCCTGGACTCCGGCGGCGCCGGCGCCACGGTGGCCACCGTCATCGACGAGACGCCGCTCAGCTACTCCACCTCGACCGCCATCGGCGCGGTCACCGTCGCAGACATCGACACCTACGACATGGAGCGGATCGAGGTGCTGCGCGGTCCTCAGGGCACCCTCTACGGCGCGACCGCCGAGGGCGGCCTGATCAAGTATGTCACCAAGGCCCCCAGGCTGGACCGGTTCAACGCCGGTGTGCAGGTCGAGGCCGAGAGCGTCGACCAGGGCGGCGTCGGCGGCACGGGCCGCGGCTACCTCAACCTGCCGCTGGTCGACAACCGCCTGGCCCTGCGCCTGACCGGCTTCTACAAGAATATCGAAGGCTATATCGACAACCCTCTGATCGGCCAGAAGGACATCAATGGGGGGCGCCGCTACGGCGGCCGCGCCCAACTGCTGTTCCAGGCGAGCGATGCTCTCAGCTTCCGCCTGACGGCTTTCACCCAAGAACAGCATGTGGGCGACACCAGTACGGTCCAGGTGGTGGGGGCCAACACCCACCCCAGCACCCCGTCGGCCAACCAGTATGACTTCATCGATGGCTCGGGTCATCTGGTGCACAACAGCTACCTGGCGAGCCCCATCGATTCTCAGGACACCTATTACAGCTTGGTCACCAACTATAACGCCGGCTTCGCCGACGTCATCTCGGCGACCAGCTACGGCGAGGTCAACCACAACGTCTCCCTGGACGACAGCGACAGCAACCTTGCGCCCGGCTACACCTACTCCAACGCCGTCTCGCCGGCCTACGGCCAGCTCACCGACGTCGTGGAGGCCCAGCGCAACAACCTGAAGAAGTTCAACCAGGAGATTCGTCTGTCGTCGAAGCCGGGCAGCAGTCTCTTCGGCATGAAACTCGACTGGCAGGGCGGCCTCTTCTACACCCACGAAGACATCCTGTTCGACCAGTTCTACATCCCCATCGCCAACGCCACGAAGAAAGACCTCTCCAGCGTGTACCCGATCGGCGGCTCCAACCTGCCGTCGACCTACGACGAGGGCTCCGTCTTCGGCCAAGTGACGGCGCACCTCACCCAGAAGTTCGACGTGGCCCTGGGCGGGCGCTACTCCGAGAACCACCAGTGGTCCCAGGTCTACAACCATGCGGGTCTGGCCTATGGCGCGACAGACGTGCTGCACCCGGCGATCAAGACCAGCGAGGACAAGTTCACCTACTCGGTGACGCCCCGCTATCATTTCACCGACGACGCCATGGCCTATGTGACCGTGGCCTCGGGCTATCGTCCGGGCGGCCCCGTGCTGGCCATCTCCGGCGCCCCGGCCGACCTGCCGACCACCTACAAGCCCGACAACACGGTCAACTACGAGATCGGCTTCAAGGGCGACTTCCTGGAGCGCAAGGTCTCCGTCGACGTGGCGGCCTTCTACATCGACTGGTCGGACGTCCAGATCGATTCCCTGGTGACGTCGGTAACCACCCACACCACCTTCACGGTCACCGGCAACGCCGGCGCGGCGGTGAGCAAGGGTTTCGAATGGACTCTGTCCTACGCCCCGATCCGGGGCCTGAGCATCAGCGATATCGGCTCCTACGTTGACGCCCACCTGACCGTCGACGCCCTGGCCCTGGGTGGCCATTCCGGCGACCGGCTGGCCTATGTGCCGGACTGGAGCAACACCCTGAACGTCGACTATGAGTGGACGCTGATGGACCACTACCGGGCGTTCGTGGGCGGCAGCTGGAACTTTGTCGGCAAGCGCTACAGCGGCTTCACAGCCAGCACGGCGGTGGGCGACCACGTGGCCCTGCCGTCCTACAATGTCTTCAATGGTCAGGTCGGCGTGACCTTCGACAAGTACACTGTGGAGTTCTTCGCCCACAATATCGCCAACGGCCGGGGCCTGACCAACTACAGCACCGGCGGCGGGCACGCCCAGACCGGTACGGCTAGTATCATCCAGCCGCGCACGGTGGGCGTCCGCCTCAGCGCCGACTTCTAGAGCGCTATCCGCTCTGATTGAATCAGAGCGGCGCTCTAGTTTCTTGTTTTGGCGCGCTTTCTTGCGACGAACCGGTATCCACTTCGTCGGAAAGCGCTCTAGAGGCAGGGTGCGGCGGTCCCGCGGGGCCGCCGACGCCACAGGGGAGGCAGGCGGTGAAGCTCAAGCACCTGGCGATCGCCGCCATCCTCCTGCTCGGCCCTGGCGGCCGCGCGGCTGCAGCCCAGACGGCTGTGGCCCAGACAGCTGGCGACCGGGCCGCTACGGCGGTCATCCAGGCCCACGCCACCCTGCCGGCGACCCGGCAGTTCGAGTTCACCTCGGCGGTCAACGGGCGGGCCTACCGCATCCAGGTCTCGATCCCGCCGACCCCGCCGCCTCCGGGCGGCTTCCCTGTCCTCTACGTGCTTGACGGCGACGCCTACTTCGGGGCCGTCTCCGAACTCGTCAGCCTGCGCGGCGCCCTGGGGCGCGAGGTCGAGCCGGCCGTGGTGGTGGGCCTGGGCTATCCGGACTCCGACAACCTGAAGACGGTGATGGGCAAGCGCGGCTTCGAGCTGACGCCGACGGAACCGGGCGCCCTGGCCGCGCCCGCCGCCCCGCCGGGTGCGCAGGGGCGGTACGGCGGCGCCGACGGCTTTCTGCAAGTGATCCAGACCGAGGTGCGGCCCCGCATCGCGACCCTGGCCAGGGTGGACCCGGCGCGCGGAGTCCTGTTCGGCCATTCCCTGGGCGGCCTCTTCGTGCTGCACACGATGTTCACCCATCCCAGCGCGTTTCAGACCTACCTCGCGGTCAGTCCTTCCATCTGGTGGAACGGGCGCGTCGTGCTGAAGGACGAGGCCGCCTTCGGCAAGGCGGTGACGAGCGGCAAGGCCGCGCCGCGCCTCTACATGGCGGTCGGGGCCCTGGAACAGCCCGCCGCCGACCATCCGCCCCCCGGCGTCAGCAAGGCCGACCTGGACGAGGCCGTGGCCGCCCGCATGGTCGACAACGCGCGCGAGCTCGCCGGCCGGCTGGGCGCGCTCCAGGGCGCGGCGGGCTACAGGGTCGAGTTCCATGTCCTGGACGGCCGCACCCACCTGGGCGCGCCGTGGGCGTCGCTGAACGACCTGATCGAGTTCGCCCTGCCGCCGCCCGCGCGGTGAGCGGCCGGCGTTTCCATTCGTCGCGTTTCCACAAGGGCGGTCCCATGCTCCGTCGCACTCTTTTCGCCGCCGTGGCCTGCCTGGCCCTGAGCGTCCCGCTCCAGGCCATCGCCGGCTCTGACCCCAGGCTCAGCCAAGACCAGCGCATCGACGCCATCCTGAAGGACCTGCGGCCCAAGGCGCCGGCGCCGTCCGGCGGCGCGACGTCGCCCGCCTCGCCCGGCGCCGTCACGCCGCGCACCCTCCAGGAGGAGATGGCCGCCCACCACGTGCCGGCCGTCAGCATCGCCGTGATCGACGGCGGGCGCGTCGTCTGGGCGCGGGCCTATGGCCTGGCGGACGTGGCCTCGGGCCGCAAGGCGACGCCGAGGACGCTGTTTCAGGCCGCCTCCATGAGCAAGCCCGTGGCGGCCACCGCCGCCCTGGCCCTGGTCCAGGAGGGCCGGCTGGCGCTCGACGAGGACGTCAATCGGCGCCTCACCTCCTGGCGCCTGCCCTATGGCGGCAAGGCGGCCGGCAAGGTCGTCACCCTGCGGGAGCTGCTCAATCATACCGGGGGCCTCTCGGTCTCCTGGTACGACGGCTACGAACCGGGCGCGCCCCTGCCCACCGACGTCCAGATCCTGGACGGCGCGCCGCCCGCTCATTCGCCGCCGGTGGTGGTGAGCCATGAGCCCGGCGCAGAGTGGCGCTATTCGGGCGGGGGCTACATGCTGGCCCAGGTTCTGATGGCCGACGCAGCCAAACAGAGTTTTCCCGAACTGATGCGCGCCCGCGTCCTGGTTCCGGCCGGAATGAGCGCCAGCACCTACGAGCAGCCGTTGCCGGCCGACAAGCGGCCGCTGGCGGCCACCGGCTACCGCATCGACGGCGCCGCGATGCCGCACGGCTACCATGTCTATCCGGAGATGGCGGCGGCCGGGCTATGGACCACCCCTTCCGACCTCGCCCGCTGGATGCTCGCCATCCAGGACGCCTATGCCGGCCGCTCCGCCAAGATCATCAGCCAAGCCACCGCGGCGGCCATGCTGACCCCGGCCCAGGGCGAATGGGGCCTGGGCGTCGAGGTGCAAGGGCAGGGAGACGGCCTGCTCTTCACGCACGGCGGATCGAACCAGGGCTACAAAGGCATGTTCCTGGGCTACGCCAGGGGCGGTCGGGGTGTTGTCGTCATGACCAACGGCGACGGCGGCGGCCCGGTCGCCATCGAACTGGTCGCCGCGGTCATCCGCGCCTATGGCTGGCCGGAACAGCCTCCGGCGCCGAAGTAGGCGCCCAGTCGGCTATGCGCCGCCGTCTCAGTGGAAGCCGACGATCAGTTCGAAGGTCGGGCGGTTCTGCCAGGGGATGGGGGGCAGCTTGCCCGCCGCCCCGGTCACCTCGAACTCATCCTGCACGCAGCCCTCGCAGACGATCGGGAAGGCGCGCGCCAGATAGCCCTCGCCATAGGCGGCCTTGGTCTCGGCGACGGCCTGCGCCAGGCTCTTCCGCACGTCGGCCCGGCAATCCTCGATCCGTCCGTCGCCGCAATAGACGCGCGACCAGCGGCCGGGCACGGCCTGGCCCTCCGCGTTGCGCAGGTCCTTCGACACCGCGCCGATCCAGCCGCTGATCGAACCGGGCCCGGTGTGCAGGGACGACAGGTTGTTCGGCTCGCCGCCCGCCTGGTCGATGATTTCCTGTCCCAGCGCGCGCTGGAACACCGAGCGCACGAGCAGGGGCCACCACCGGTCGAACACCGCGATCGCCGCCCCGTGGTCCTGCACGCCCCGGCCGCCGGCGTCGCGCCGCAGGGCGCCGTCGGCGACCCAGCGGTCCATGGCCTCCAGGGCGGCGCGGCTGTCGGCGTCCGGCGCCTCGCCGATCAGCGTGCGCACGATCGCATAGGCGCTCTGCGCCCGCAGGTCCGTGAGCGCCGCGCGGGTGTGGATCTCCACCAGGTCGGCCAGGTCGATCTTGCGCGAGGCGCCCAGCCGCAGCGTCGGGTCCTTCAGCAGCGAGACACGCTCGCCCGGCCCCGCGATCCACTGGCCGTCGGCCATCGGCCACAGGTCGCCAGGCGTGTTGTTCCAGCCGGCGATCACCTGGTCCGGCGGATTGATCGCCCAGGGCAGGCTCAGGGGCGGCGCCGACCGGAATCGGTAGGCGACCGGATCGAACCCCTTCCAGTCCCATCGCCCGGTCCCCCAGGCGGGCAGGTCCGGCCGCATGCCGTCGGCGCGCAGGGGCACGAGGCCCGGGTTCACGAAGGCGATGTCGCGCCGGTCGATGTAGTAGTAGGCCAGCTGCCGCGAGGCGTGGGACATCACCTCCACGAAGCTCCTGGCGGAATGCACCCGTGACGGCGAGAACACCTGCGCGAGGGGCGGCAGGCCATATTCCTCGTGGAACAGGGTCGAGCGAGCCTGGGCCAGCGCCACCGGAACGCCGCCCACGGTCGCCCGGCCGACCAGGGGGCCATGCACGCTACGCACCGATCTCAGGGTGTAACGCCCGCCGCCCGGCATCGTCCGTGTCGTCTCGTGCGTTGTGAAGGGGATGCAGCGGCCGCGGTACAGGTGGAAGTTCGAGGCCAAGGACGGCCTCGTCCCGTCGGGCTCGCACAGGGGCTCGGCGAACATGTCGAACTGGTCGAGATACTGGGCGGTGCCGGAGAAGGCGAAGTTGCGGCCGCGCGCGCCGTTGTAGGGATAGGGGCCGTGGAACTCGAGGGCCCCGCGCGCCGCCAGGTCCGGCGCCTCGACCTCGATCTCGAAGTCATAGCTGTGCGGGAAGCCGTAGCCGTCCTGGGGGCCCTGGATTGAGATCGGCCGTCCCGTGGCCGACAGCGCCGCCGACACCAGCAGCGCGTTGGACTTGGACGGCGGGGCCGAGATGAAGTCCGGTCCGTGCGCCGCACCGGCCGCGCCGCCCTTCACCAACGTCTCGCGCACCACCAGCGAGCCCGGGTCGATCAGCGCCGCGCTGCCCGGCGCCTCGGTGAATCCGGGCGGCCGGTTGGCCGTGGGGATGATGCGCGGCGTTTCCGGGTCCCCGTCGTCGCGCAGGTCGGCATAGGCCCTGGCCCCGCCCGCCTCGCCGAACCGCGCCTGCAGCTGTCGCAGCAGGATGGCGTTGCCGGCCTCGCGCGGGCCCAGCCCCCGCCACTGGCCCCGCACCTGCGCCCAGGCGGTGGCCGCCATCACGTCCAGCGGGCTCCAGTCGCCGGGCTCGAGCCCCCGGTCGCGAAACTCGGCCGGCAGCAGCGTCCTGTCCGCCCGCACCTTCGCCACATAGGCGTTGACGCCATCCACATAGGCCCGGATGTCGCGGTGAGCGCGCCGGCCCCAGGGGCCGTAGGCGGTGTCCAGCCGCCGATACATGCGCTGGTATTCGGCGGGGGTGTAGTCGAGCACGCGGTAAAGCAGAGCGTCGGCCTTCAGGTTCTCGTCGTCCTTGCCCGGCCCCAGCAGGGCGGCGCTCGCCGCATGCCACGTGGCGCGGTTGACCTCCATCTGCCACAGCAGGCTCTGGGCCTGGGCATAGCCCACGCCGAACATGGCGTCGTCGCGGGTTCGGCCATGGACGCGCGGCACGCCATAGGTCCGGTCGCGGACGATGCGGACGCCGGGTCTCGGCCGGTCGATCCGCTCGATCTCGCCCGGCGGCGCGGGCGCGAAATCCATGGGCTTGTAGAACTGATCCAGCGTGGCGGCGGACAGCCGGCCAAGCCTCGACGGCAGGTCGCGGTAGAGCCCAAGCTGCGCGGTCAGGGCGGGTTGGGCGGGCGCGGCCGCATCGACGACATTCCGGCCCTGGCCCGGCGCCAGGACGCTCATGACGTCGTGGCGTGGCTGTTCCTGGGCCGCGGCGGCGCATGGGATCAATCCGGCGGCGCAGGCGCTGGCCAGGAGGGCGAGCATGCGGTGTCTGGGCGGGCGTCTGCGTCGGTCCGCGGTCATCAAAGCTCCTGCCGCCGACGCGGCGCGGTCTTGGGAATCTATCCCTTGCCAAGGCGATCTAATTATTATCATGATGATCATGTTAAATCAAACGGCGACCCCATGGCGGGGACCCGCCCGGTGGAAGCCAGCTGGAGGCGAAGGTGTCTAAGGCAAAGGTCATCCTTACGTGCGCCGTCACCGGCGGCGACCCGTACAATCGCAACCACCCCAACTTCCCGGTGACGCCGGCCCAGATCGCCGAGGCGGCCTTCGAGGCGCAGGACGCCGGCGCCAGCGCGATCCACATGCACGTCCGCAATCCGGCCACCGGGGTCGGGACCCGCCGCCCGGAGCTATTCCGGGAATTGACCGAAACCGTGCGGGCGCGCGGGCTGAAGTCGATCCTCAACCTCACCTGTGGCGGCGGGGCGCGCTACATCCCCAGCCCCGACAATGACGCGATCGCCGGCGAGGGAACCGACGTGGGCACGGTGGAGAACCGCACCCGGCACATTCGCGAGAACCGGCCAGAGGTCTGTTCGTTGGACGTCACCACCCAGAACCAGATGTCGGGGGATGAGGCGCTGGTCTATCTGCACAGCCACCGCACCCTGCGCGGCATGGCTCGCACCTTCCTGGAGCTGGGAGTGAAGCCCGAATTGGAAGTCTTCGCCCCGGGCGACGTGCTGTTCGCCAACCAGCTGATCAAGGAGGGGCTGGTCGCCCCGCCGCCGTTTTTCCAGTTCGTGATGGGCACGCCCTTTGGTCTGCCGAGCGATGTGGAGACGCTGCTCGCCATGAAGCGGCTGTTGCCCGCCGGCGCGCTCTGGGCCGCGTTCGGTATCGGCCGCATGCAGATGCCCATGGTGGCCCAATCGGCCTTGCTGGGCGGCCACGCCCGGGTCGGCCTGGAAGACAATCTCTATCTGGAACGGGGGGTGTTCGCGACCAACGGGCAGCTGGTGGCGCGCGCCGTGCGGATTATCGAGGATATCGGGGCTTCGGTCGCCACGCCGGACGAAGCGCGAGAGATGCTTGCGGTTGGACAGCGGGTCCGGGCCGCATAGGGAGGCGCGGATGACCCGAGGCAGGATCAAGGGCGACCATGAGGTGCGGCGGGCCGAGATCGCCCGCGCCGCCTGCGCGGTGATCTTGCGTAACGGGCTCGCCGCCACCAGCCTGGCCGAAATCGCCCGTGAGATGGGCTACACCACCGGCGTCCTGCGGCACTATTTCCTGAGCAAGGAGGAGCTCCTCTTCCACGCCAAGAACAGCCTGTTCGACGCCGCGATCGACGCCCGGCGTGACGGCGCGCAAGACCTTCAGGGACGCGACAAGTTGACCTCGGTCGTCACGGCGATGATCGCCGTCAACCCGGCGGCGGTCGACCGCTATCGACTGCTGGCGGCCTTCAACGGCAGCGCTATCGGGGACGAGGCGCTGATGTCCAAGCAGCATGCGCGCAACCAGGAGAACATCGAGGCCCTGAGCGCGCTGATCGCGGAGCTGCAGGCGTGCGGGCTGGCGCTCAAGGGGCTGGACCCCCGCATGGCGGCTCTGGGGCTCCTGGCCCTGATCGACGGCCTTTGGGAGCACATCATCATGAAGCCGCAGGACTGGGGCGGTGACGATCTGGCGGCCCTGGTCATGGCGCACGTCAGGACGACCATATTCGGCGAGCTTCCCCCCGAGGCCGAGACCGATCGTCGGACCGGCGCGCCGTCCGCCATCCCGCGGGAGACCTGACATGGTCGCCAAGCCGTTCAGAACAGCGATCATCGGCCTGGGCGCCGTGGCCGAGCCTCACATCGCCGCCTATTGCGATCTTGCGGACGTCGAGGTCGCCGCCGTGGTCGATCCACGCCAGGACCGCGTCGAGGAGATCTGCGCGCGCTACGGCGTGGCGGGCTTTTCGAGCTGCGAGGCCTTGCTCGCGGCCATGACCCCCGACATCGCCTGCGTGTTGACGCCGGCGGCCACCCACCGGGAGATCACCGTCCAGTGCGCCGCCGCCGGGGTGCACGTGCTGTGCGAGAAGCCGATGGCGGTGGAGGTGAGCGACGCGGAGGCGATGGCGGCGGCCTGTGACGAGGCTGGCGTGCGGTTCTTCTACGGCTCGTCATACCGCTACCTGCCGGCTGTGCAGGCGGCGCGAGGGCTGATCCGCGCGGGCGCCATCGGCGCCGTGCGCACCATCACCGAGCGTGTGGTGACCGGCGCGGGCGAGGCGGCCTACCGGCCGATGTCCCCGGCCCACTATCCGGTGGGCGGCCCCGGGGGCTGGGGTTACGGCCTCGTCGATCACGGCATCCATATGCTCGACGTCTTCCCGTGGCTTTGCGACTCCCCAATCGACAGGCTGATGGGACAGGGCGACCGCGCCGGGGCGGCGGCGCGGCCGGAGTACGCCGTCTTCGCCCTGCGCAGCGGGGCCATGGGCTTCCTGAACTACGACGGCTGCACCCGCCCGGTGGAACTGCCCGGCGAGGGCGTGTTCAGCGACAGCCGGCAATGGATCGCGGGAAGGGGCTGGATGGGCGAGGTCGGCGCCTGGGACGCCCGCCCGGGCCATATCGACATCCATGGCGGCGAAGGCGCCCTGCGGGTCTTCCACTATGCCAACAAGCTGTTCCTCAATACGTCGGGCGTCCCGCGGGAGGTTCCCGTCAGCGGCCGACCGGCTCCGTGGCATTTCGGCCGGCAGCTCGAAGACTTTTGTGACGCCCTCGAGCAGGACCGGGCCCCGGCCGTCTCGTCGGACGACGGCCTTCAGGCCCTGCGGGCGCTGCATGCCATCTACGCCTCCGAGGCGTCCGGGGGGTGGCGGTGGATCAGTGCTCACCCCTGACGGAAGAGCCTCCGGCCGGCCTGCGCCGCTCGATCGGCGCGCCGGGCTTCTTCGCCCTGTCGTTCGGCGCGATCGTCGGATCAGGCTGGGTCGTGGTCCTGGGCGACTGGCTGGCGCGGGGCGGTCCAGGCGGCGTGGTGGTCGGCTTCTTGGCCGGGGGCGCGGTCATGGTGATGATCGGCCTCTGCTACGCCGAACTGGCCGCACGCATGCCCACGGCGGGGGGCGAGTTCCTCTATGCGCGTGAGGTCCTGGGGCCGGGCGCCGGCTTCGCGGTGGGCTGGTTCCTGACCCTGAAGCTGATCGCCATCTGCGCGTTCGAGGGCATCGCCCTCGGGGTGCTCCTGCGCCAGTTGCTGCCCGGCCTGGGCGCTGGCGTCCTGTACAGCCTGCTGGGCCAGAAGATCACCGTCCTCGCCCTGGTCTCGGGCTGGAGCGTCGCGCTCGGCGTTGGCGCCCTCAACGTCAGCGGCGCGAAGGTCGCCGTGCGCGTCCAGACCATCGTCACGGGCGTCTTCATCGGCGTCATGGCGCTGGCCATCGCGGCCGGCCTGATCCACGGCCGCCCCGCCAACCTCCGGCCCGTCTTTCCCGCGACGCCGCCGCTGGTCTGGTGGCGCGGCGCCCTGTGGGTCTTCTCGCTGTCAGGCATGTTCCTGAACGGCTTCCAGGCTTCGCTGCACGGCATCGAGGAGCGACGAGAGGGAACCAGTCTGCGCCGGGCGGGCCTCGCCATGGTCTGCGCCATCGCCGCCGCCGCCCTTTTCTACAGCGCCGTGGTCATCGCCGCCGCCACAGCCAGCCCTTGGGAGCAACTGATCAAGGTCGACCTGCCGGCGGCCGCCGCCTTCGCCCACAGCCTGCCGCTCGTGAACCTTGCGGTGGTGGTGCTGGTCGCCGCCACCCTGTCGCTGCTCAAGACCTGGAACGCCGTGGCCATCATGGCCTCGCGCCTGATCTTCGCCCAGGCGCGGCTGGGCTACCTCCCCCGCGCCCTGGCCGGGGTCTCCGCGCGCGCCGGCGCCCCCACCCGCGCCATCGTGCTGGTCACCGCCCTGACCATGCTTTGCATCCCCTTCGGCCGCGGGCTCATCCTGCCCATCATGAACATGTGCGCCATGTGCCTGGCCGCCAGCTACGTCATGTGCGTCGCCATCCTGCTGCGCCTGCGCGCCCGACCCTTGGCCAACGCCGCCCCGCCGGCGTTCAGGGTTCCCGGCGGCCGCTGGCTGGTCTGGGTCAGTCTCGTCGGCGCCGTCGTCATGTCCGCCGCCGCCATCCTCGAGCCGGCCTTCGAGACGGGCGAGATCCCCCTGGAATGGTTGTGGATCGCCGGCTGGGCCGCCTGCGGCGCGGTGGTCTGGATCGCCGTCGTGCGGCGTCGGCTCCATCGCAAGGAGATCTCGTCATGAAGCTCATGCGTCCGATGCTCGTCTGCGCCGCCTTCGTGGCCCTGTGCCTTTCCCCGCCGGCCGTCGCCGAGCCCCGCGCCCGCGACGCTCACCGCGACCTGTCGGACATCACCGTCGCCCAACTCCACCGCCTCTACGCCAGACGTGAACTGAAGGTGGTGGATGTCGTCTCCTGGCATCTGGCGCGCATCGCGGCCCTCAATCCGCGGTACCGGGCCTATGTTCGCATCTATGGACCCGAGGCCCTGCGCCGCGCGGCCTGGGAAGACCGCCAGTGGGGCGCGAAGCGGGCCCGCGCCCTGCTCTGGGGCGTGCCCATCGTCATCAAGGACAACACCGCCATCAGGGACCACCCCCTGACCAACGGTTGGGAAGGCTACGCCCTGGCCAAGGCCCCGATGATTGCGCGGCGCGACGCCACCGTCGTGCGGCGTCTGCGGGCCGCCGGCGCCATCATCCTCGGCCATTCGAACATGCCCGACTTCGCCCGCAGCGACACGACGGTCAGCTCGCTGGGCGGCCGCACCGGCAACGCCTACGACATCGACTTCTCCCCCGGCGGCTCTTCGGGGGGCAGCGCCGTGGCGGTCGCCTTGGGGATGGCCGTCATCGGCCAGGGCTCCGACACCGGCAACTCGATCCGCAACCCGGCCTCCAACAACGGCCTGGTGGGCGTCGTGCCCACCCGCGGTCTGGTGAGCACCGCCGGCGTCCACCCCTACGACTGGCTGCGGGACAACACCGGCCCTCTGGCCCGCACCGTGACCGACGCGGCCATCGCGCTCGACGCCATGGCCGGCCGCGACCCGCTGGACCCCCGCACCGAGGCGAGGCGCCGCCCCGCCGGCGACAGCTTCCTCGCCGCGCTGAAACCCGGAGCGCTGAAGGGCAGGCGCTTCGGCGTACCCCGCTTCATCCTGGAAGGCTCGCCCACCCTGCGGCCGATGCCCAACTACTGGAACCGTGGCGTCTCGCCCGAGACCCGGTCGATGTTCATGGCGGCCGTCGAGCAGCTGCGGGCCGCCGGCGCCACCGTCGTCATCGACGAGCAGCTGATGCCGGAGTCCTTCGACGGCCTGGCCAAGGCGATCCAGACCCGGCCCTACCGCGCCGACGGCGTCGACCGCTTCCTGGCGCGCTACGCGCCCGCGCGCCTGGGCTCGATCAAGCGCTACGAGCAGACGACCGGCCGCCCCTATCCCATGGACCTCCTGGCCGATGGCGAGCCGCAAGCCCGCTTCGCCGATGGGCGTCTCGCCTACGAACGTCGCCTGGAAAGCCTGCGCCGCGCCTATCGCGAGACCATGCGCCGCTACCGTCTCGACGGCCTGGTCTATCCTGCGCTTCAGGTCCCGCCCAACGACGAGCGCCTCAAACTGCCCGCCGACTATCCGTCCGACGGACCCTACAGCGCGACAAGCTGGGTCAATCTGCTGGGTCTGCCCGCGGTCGTCCTGCCGGCGGGGCGCTACGCGAACGGCCTGCCCTTTGGACTCGAGATCTCTGCGCCGCGATGGCGGGACGCCGCGCTGCTCTCGTATGCCTACGCCTACGAACGTTCTGCGCGCCTTCAAAAGCCGCCCGCGCTCGCAGGATTCCAACGGTCTGCTCTGCCGTGAACCTTGATCGCTCCGCGTGGAGGACGTTCTCAGGCGCAGGTCAGTGTCCTGAAACGCTCTCCGCGAGCGATCGAGACAGCGCTCCCGGAGACCTAGGGCGTATCGATCCGGTAGAGGGGCGTGCCCGAAACGTCGAGTGACACCGCGCGGCCGTCGACCATGGCCACGAACCGCAAACGGCAACGGCGCTTCTCGGCCTCCCGCCTAACCACGCCTTGTAGGCGGGTGAGGCAGCCGCCGCCGTGGCGAGAAGGAGCGGCGGCGTTGAGGCCGCATGAGGAAGCCGCCCACGGGGACAGTGGTCCCCCACGCGTGGACGCGCCTTCTCACGCAGCCGTACGGTTGTGGAAGTCCGCTTCCGTGCGGCTGCGCACCGCCTCGAGGGTCACGCCCGGCGCGAGTTCGACGAGGGTCAGTCCGCCCGAACCCACTTCAAATACGCACAGGTCGGTGATCACCACGTCGACGCAGCGTCTTCCGGTCAGCGGCAACCTGCAACGCTTGAGAATCTTGGATTCCCCCGCCTTGTTCGCATGGTCCATCACCACGATCACTCGCATGACGCCGGCGACCAGGTCCATGGCCCCACCGATACCCTTCACCATTTTTCCAGGGATGGTCCAGTTCGCGATGTCGCCCGTCTCGGAAACCTCCATCGCCCCGAGCACGGCGGCATCGATGTGGCCGCCGCGGATCATTGCGAAGCTCTGGGCGCTGTCGAAGAAGCTCGACGTCGGTAGTTGCGTGATCGTTTGCTTGCCCGCGTTGACGAGATCAGGGTCGGCTTCACCCTCGTACGGGAATGGGCCCATGCCGAGCATGCCATTCTCCGACTGAAAGGTGACCTGCACGCCCTGCGGGACGTGATTGGCTACGAGCGTGGGTATCCCGATCCCAAGGTTCACATAGAATCCGTCCTTGAGTTCCTTGGCCGCGCGGGCGGCCATCTCGTCGCGGGTCCAAGGCATTAGAGCAGTATCCGCACTGATTGAATGGGACGGCTCGAGCGAGCGGAAGATCTAGAGACCCCCAATTCTTGGCAAGAGACCTCGATCGGTTGCATCTCGCCGAAAGGGCGCCGCATGGTCCCTCCACTGGGCTGGTGGTCGTAGTGTTTGCTTTGCATGGATAGGTCGCCCCCGGTTACAGCTTAAATTCCATCTGTGTGGTGAGAGATCGCGGGCGTTTGAGTTGTCTCACATGTTTGTAGTCGTTCATATTTTGGCCGATGTATGATTGTAGTGGAGCAGCGATAGTGTGATCGCGCTTGGTGATTTAGTGAATTTGTCGGGATGATCCGAGTTGGCTTGTGGCCCTATACCGACTCCGGCCGCGGGCGGGTGGTGAGTTTTTCGATGCGCTTTTCGTTAACGGTGGCAAGCACAATGCGGTCGACGTAGATGCCGGGCGTGTGAATGCCGTCGGCGTCCAGCGCCCCGGGGTCGACGATCTGCTCAACCTCCGCCACGGTGATGCGACCTGCTGTCGCCATGACCGGGTTGAAGTTGCGGGCCGTCTTGCGGAAAACGAGATTGCCCTCCGTGTCCGCTTTCCACGCCTTGATGATCGAAAGATCGGCCTTCAGCCAGGTCTCCCGGACATACGGCTCCCCCTCGAACTCCTCGACGGGTTTGCCCTCAGCCACGACGGTCCCCACGCCAGTCTTGGTGTAAAAGGCGGGAATGCCGGCGCCGCCGGCCCGAATGCGCTCGGCCAAAGTGCCCTGCGGATTGAGCTCCAATTCCAGGTCTCCAGAGAGATAGAGCTGCTCGAAGAGTTTGTTGTCGCCGATATAGGAAGATATCATCTTTTTTATCTGCCCGTTCTTGAGCAGAAGCCACAGGCCAAACCCGTCAGCACCGCAATTATTGGAAATTATGGTCAGGTCTTTTGGGCAATGGTCCTTAAGTGCGCAGATGAGACTTTCTGGATTTCCTGTGAGTCCAAACCCCCCGGACATGATTGTCATGCCGTCGAACAGGACCTCCTTCAGCGCATGTTGTGGCGAAGGAAATATCTTACTCGCCATATTCTTTCCTCTTGCTGATCGGCGATTTCGAATGGGGCGGCGCTTACGATGCCTTTTGATGCGCGAACGACATGCGTCCGACGAACTGCAGGCCAAGCTCGGCGCCGATGCCGTCGTCCTCGATGACGTCCTCGGTCGGGGAGGCCGCAGAGACGGCGGAATATGATCCGTAGAATCGATTACTTCCCCGTTCACCTGCAGCCGCGATTGGCTGCAATGTGAACTCGGCTCCGGGCTTGGCGGGTGGATTGCAGGTCGTCTCTTCATCGCCAAGGCGGGAAGCTGCCGCTGACATCGCCACCCGCCTTCAGGGAAGTTGCACAAATCGATTTTAGTTGTACAAGCGGACGGCGTCAAATCGAGCCCTAGTGGCGCCGGGGCGTCCGGTTGGCGCGGGTCCCGGTGGGGACCGGGTACACAGGATGGACAGCGCCTTCAGCGCAATTGATAGGTGTTCGCGTCAACGGCTAAGTCGAGAATTGCTGGCATCGGCGTTCGCGACTTGGGCGGTTTCCCGTCGGTGATTTCGGCCTTGTTCCACCAACTTTGGCGGGCCGTCTTGCTGGCGCAATAAGAACGGGACGGACGGGGAAAGTTGTCTCCGCCATGGGAGGAAATGCAATGAAGCCGGTCTTCGGACGCAGCTCAGTCGTGCTGGCGGCGATCTCGGTGGAGATCTGCGTCGCGATGGCTCTGCCGATCTATGGCGGCAGCGTGGCCAATACCTACATGGCTGTCGCCCTCGGATGGACACGCCAGACCCTGGGGTTGATGGTCGCGGTCAACATGGTGGGTAATGCTGCGTTCGCGCCGGTTGCGGCCGCGACTGTAGGCCGTTTCGGCGTTCGCAGCAGCATGCTGGTTGGCAACCTTATCATGATCGCCGCCGGCACAGCGCTGGCGACGGTGGTCACCCAGCCTTGGCACGCCGTGGTCGCCTTCAGCGTGATGATGGGGGCCGCCGGCGCGCTCAGCGGGGTGATTCCGTGTCAGACGGGCGTTGCGGCCTGGTTCGTCCGCCGTCGAACCATGGCGCTTTCGATCCTGTACGCGGCTCAGGGGGTGGGGGGATTCCTCGCAGTCCACGCGATCAATGCGGTGAACGCCGCCACCGGGCAATGGCGTGACGGCTGGTGGCTGTTCGCCGCCGCGGGGGTCGTCGGGCTGGTGACGGCCGCCTTGCTCGTCCGTGATACGCCGCCGATTTCCGAAGCCGAGCCCGAAATGATGCCGGCGCGAGTTGCGGAAGAGTCGGCCTCGGCTTCGGCCGGTGAAGGAAATCTCGCAGAAGCGCTGCGCTCCCCTTTGCTGTGGGCGGTCTGCCTCACAATGCTGACGCTCATGGCCGGATCGGGGTTCATCCTGGCCCACTCTCAGGTCTATTTTCGCGGACTTGGATTCACGCCGACGATGGCGGCTTCAACCGTGTCGACCATGTCCATCGCCACGGTGGGCGGGAACATCGGCTTTGGAATGCTCGCTGCGCGCCTCGGGCTGAAGCGGACCTATATCCTGGCGTTGCTCGCATTCGCGGCTGGGCTTGCCCTGCTCGCAAACGTCCATAACGAGGCCGGGTTGGCGATCTACGCCATCGTCGCTGGCATCGGGTTCGGGGCCGGCCAGGTGGGCGCGATGGCGATACTCGGGCACTACTGGGCGGCGCGCCTGTTTCCGGCCCTCACCGCCACCGGGCTGCTCGTGCAGACCATGGGCGGCGGCCTCGTCCCGATCATTGCCGGCGCCTATTTCGACGCGCACCAAAGTTATCTGCCGGTCATTTACGCCCTGGCGGCGCTCAATGTCGTCGCCGCCCTGATCCTCGTCGCGATGGGGCGTCAAAAATTGCAGCTGTCTGCGGCCGCGCGGGTCGGATGAGCGGCGCCAGCCAGGTGGACGCGGCGTTCGACTGGAAACGAAGAGCCAATGCGCCCGCGCCGGGCACACCCCTCGGTCCGCTCGAAGCGATCCCGGACGCTGGAGCCAAGGAGTATGTGTTCGGCCAAGGCCTCAGCGCATTTCGGATGTTCGTGATCCGTAGGGGCGTTGACGTCTTCGCCTATCTTAATCTCTGCCCGCACTACTCGCTGCCGCTCAACCATCGCCCGGACGAGTTCCTGAGCCGTGATCGCGGACGGATCATGTGCCGGCGACACGTGGCGCTATTTCGGATCGAAGACGGATGCTGCGTCGAGGGCGCGTGTGAAGGCCGCTACCTCGACCGGATCCCAGTAAGGGTGGAGGCAGGAGGTTTGGTGCTCGGATGAACGTGACGTATTTCGCATTTCGCGGGTACGACGGTCCGAGATCGTCAGAGCTGCGGTCGCGCGTACGGGAGCAGCATCGAGCGTACATCCGTGAGGAACGCTATGGTTGCAGGGTCATTGCGGGCGGCGCGATCGTGGATGATGACGGGCGGCGCATGACGGGCACGCTCCTCATCCTCGAAGCGCCTGATCGCGCCGCCGCACTGCGCTTCCTGGCCGGCGATCCCTATGCCTGCGAAGGGCTGTTCGAGCGTACAGAGCTGGATCGATGGCAATGGGGTCTCGGACAGCCGTCCTGAGACCCCATTGGGCTCAGCCTTGGCGGAAGGGCGGAAGCTGCGCGTCGAGGTTGATTCAGACCGACTTGGTCGGGGGTGTATTCGCCCATCGCCTCGAATCCCGTTTCGCGGCCGTAGGCCATTTTCCGCCGCGGCTCAGTTGCGCGCGAGCCGCCGAAAGCTTCCGGGTGTGACGCCGGTGCGGCGACGGAATACGGTCGTCAGGTGCTCCTGGTGCGCGAAACCGCAGGCCAGCGCGACCTCTACGATGGAAAGTCCGCTAAGCAGAAGGCGCTTTGCTCGTTCGACACGCAGCTGCATCAAGCGCTGGTGGGGCGGCGCGCCGACCGCAGTCTTGAAGCGGCGCGCGAAGTGCGTGGGGCTGAGGCCGCACGCACGGCCAAGTTCGGCAAGCGTGAGTGAACGCTCGAGGTTGGCTTCCATGTAATCGGTAGCCAGCTTCAGCTGAGCCGTAGTGAGGCCGCCCCTCGCAGGCGAAGTTCGGGGGCGGTATGCGGAATGTTCACGCAGCAGCCGTGCGGCCAGCGCGCGAGACAGATAGTCAGCATAGACGCCGGCTGCGGGGTCGCCCTCGGTCAAGGCGTCCCGCACCCCAAGCGCGAGCCTTTCGGCCAGCAGGTCGGGCTCACCTAGGCTGGGCAGAATTTCGATACCTGCGCCGCATAGGCCGAGCTCGTCAGCGACCTCCTGCACGAGCTCTTGGCGAAGATAGATGTGCAGGCTGTCCAGTTCGTTCTCGAGCGTCACCCCGAAGTCGACGCCGCCCGGAAGTATGAACAGTCCTCCGGGTGGAATGACGCGGCGTTCCTCGGCTTTGCCCAACCGCCGCCGCACCCCGACCGGCCCGACGAGGTGCAGCACGATCAGATGGTCATCGACCGCGCGAAAATCGTCAGCGTAGGGCGCCTCATGCTGAAGCGAGGCGTAGATCGAGCTCCAGCCAAGTTCATCGCTTCGGGCGAAGATGCGGTGTTCGGGCCGCAGCAATATCCCATGCGTCTGTTCGATTCCGAACGGTCGCTCACACGTCTGGTGGCTATGGCGCGCCGTGCTCGACCTCATGCCGCAGTTCCTCGAGAAGGATCCAAGATCTGGGCCTCAGCGCGAATTCGTCGGTGACAGGTCGCCAGGGCCTGTCGAGCACGCGCCCATCCGGCGTCTCGCCAGGCTCATGGCGGGTGAATTCGCAAATCAATGAGCGCTTCACGCTAAGGACTCCGGTTCGGCGTAGAAAATGCTCTAGGCCGTGCGCCTGCTGCGATTGCCTCCGACGGCTTCCAACAGCGGCAACGGCAGATCGAAATGCGCCTGTGCGATCGCTTCTGCGGTCGCGCCATATTGCGCAATCGGGTGAGTGCGATAGGTCGCCATGTCGCGGTAGTAGCGATTCAGCCGCTGTCCCCGCATCGCGCCGCTCGATCCACCCGCATAAAAGATCATCTCGACGGCCTCTGACGCGAGACGCGCGGCCTCGCTGGCCATGCCGCCCAGCATGAAATCCTCGCGGGCGCTGTAGAGCACGCCGTCGCCCCACCGCTTGTAAGCGGCCATCAGTGAGCGGCCGACGTCGAGCAGAATGGTTTCGGCCGCGCGAGCCAGCAGCATGGCTTCGCCGAAAACCCGTTGGTAATCGTGGGATTTGTAGCGTTCTTGGAACGGGGGACCCACCGTGCGCTTCGTGCGCAGGACGACGTCGAATTCGTCGATGGCCGCCCAGGCTGCGCCGACCATGACGCTCGCGATCGTCGATCCGAAGAAGGACGTGTTCAGGCCCAGGTACATGGTGTTGCCGTGCAGCTTCACCCCCGGCGTGCCCGTAGGATCCTCGCCGGCGCGCTGGGTCGGGTAGACGGGCGTGACCATGTGATCCGGCACGAACACGTTATCGACTGAGAACGTATGTGAGCCGCTTGCGCGCAGCCCGAGCGTCAGGTCTCCCCCCCAGGTGTCCGCGTGCACCTTGTACTTCCCCTTCGGGATCACCGGGATGATGAAGTCGACCGGCGCGTCGCTGCCCTCTTCGACGACGCGCGCTGTGGGCATGACGTGGGTGGCGTAGGGGATGCCCGACGCATAATCCCATGCGCCGTTGATGATGTAGCCTCCGTCCACCTTCTTCGCGGTGCCTGTGGTCGGCGCTCGGAGGGGGGCTAGCGCCAGGCCGTTGAACAGGCCGAAGATCTCGTCCTGCGCCTTCTCGTTAAAGTGGGAGGCGAGCATCAGAACGTGGCCAGCCCCGAACGTGTAGCACCATCCGCTGCCGGGGTCGCTGCGCGCCATCTCGATGGCGGCTTTCAGGAAGGTGGGGATGTCGTACTCGTGGCCGCCGTACCGGCGCGGCTGGAGCGGGCGGTAGCCGCCGAACGAAAGCAGCTTCTCGTGAACCTCGGGCACATAGCCGCCGAGTTCGTCCGCGCGCTCTTGCTGGGCGCGGATCAACGGGCGTAGCTCGATGATCTTCTGAATGAATTCTTCAGGCGTCAGGCCTGGCGCCGGATTCTTGAACTCTGGCCGCTCGGCTGCAGGTTGGATGGCAAGCTCGCCCGATCCCATCGCTTTCTCTCCCTCTAAGTTGCGCAATCGCGCGGACTCGCGATGACGCTCGACGGCGCCATATAAATCGATTTATTTCGCCCGAATGGCGATCGTCAATTTAATAATCGATTTTATATCGCGCTTGCGGGTTCAGCCGAGCCCGTGGCGCCCGTCGCGGTCACAGCGCGGACATCGGGCAGAAAGCATGGGGCTGGCATGGGTGGGTCTGGCTAAACAGCGGCAATCGAAATCGGCGCGGCGACAGCCGTGCTGGGTCAGCGATTCGCAGAGTTGTCGAGGGGACGCCACGCCATGAAACTGTTGAGCTTCCGGATCGGCGGGACGGCGGCCTTCGGCGCCCTGGCGGACGGCCGGGTATTGGATCTGACGAAGGTGTTGAACGGCAAGTACGCGGACTTGCTGTCCGTGCTGCGGGCCGACGCTGTCGAAGAGATCGAGAAGGCCGCGCGTTCCGGCGGCCCGACCTACGCCGTTGAAGAAATCGAATTTTTGCCGGTGATCCCGAACCCTCCCAAGATCATCTGTATCGGAATCAATTATGACACCCATCGGGCCGAGGGTGGCCGCGAGCCGCCGACCAAGCCGTTCGTGTTCGCCCGTTTCGCCAATAGCCAGGTTGGTCACGCGCAGCCGATGCTAGTTCCCCGCGAGTCGGGGAAGTTCGACTACGAAGGCGAAATCGCCGTCATCATCGGCAAGCGCGGCCGGCGGATCGCGCAAGCCGACGCATGGGCGCACATCGCAGGATACGCACCCTATAACGACGGCTCGGTGCGCGACTGGCAACGTCACTCTCCGCAATGGGTCCCTGGCAAGAACTTCGTGGGCACCGGCGCATTTGGGCCGTGGATGGCGACGCGCGGCGAGATCGCTGACAATCAGGAGCTCCATCTGACGACGCGCCTGAACGGGCAGGTCATGCAGAGCGCCTCCAGCCACGACATGATCTTCTCAATCCCCGCTCTCATTGAATACTGCTCGACCTTCACCGAACTGGAGCCCGGCGACGTGATCGTTACGGGAACGCCTGGCGGGATCGGCGCAGCGCGGGATCCGCAAGTGTTCTTGAAGGATGGCGACCTGGTCGAGGTGGAGGTCGCCGAAGTGGGTAGTCTTCGCAATCCGGTCGAGGCGGAGCGCTGAGGCGGCTCGTCGGATTTGCTCGCCGCTGCGCCGCGCGGTCGGCGGTGGCGCATCAGCGCTGGACATGAGTGAGGAAGAAAATGAGTGGGCTTCGCTTTGATGGACGGGTGGCGATCGTGACGGGAGCCGGGGGAAATCCCGGGCTCGGACGGGCGCACGCGAGGCTGTTGGCGGCGCACGGCGCCAAGGTCGTCGTAAACGATCTCGGCGTCGGGCCCGACGGCCGCGGAGGAAGGCCGGCCCGCGCAGAAGCCGTTGCAGAGGAGATCAGGTCGGAAGGCGGCGAGGCGGTGGCCGATGGGCATAGCGTCGCCACCCAGGACGGGGCGCAGGCCATCGTCGAGACCGCTCTGAGAACTTACGGCCGTATCGACGTCCTGGTGAACAATGCCGGGGTGGTTGAGTTCGCCCTGTTCGAGCAGCTCACGCCGACCGACATAGAGAAGATGCTCGGCACTCACCTGATGGGGACGATCTGGATGTGCCGGGCTGTATGGCCACATCTGAAGAACGCCGGCTACGGCAGGATCATCAATACCGTGTCGGGGTCCTTGCTGGGCGCGCGATACGCCTCGGTCTACGGCGCGGCAAAAGGTGGAATCCTCGGCCTTACCCGCAATCTCGCGATCGAGGGTGAGGAACATGGCATCAAGGTCAACGCCCTCGCGCCCGGCGCCGCGACAGTCGCGTGGCAGACGATGAGCGCAGAGGAGGCGCGGCCTTCACCGGAAATCCTGGCGAAATTGTCGCCCGACCTCGTGGCCCCCACCGCGGGCTACCTTGCGCATGAAGACTGCGCGGTTTCTGGCAAATGCATTGGCTCCGAAGGCGGCAACATCTTCGAGCTCTGGTACGGGCGCACGTCCGGCGCAGACCGCGACGTGTGGACGCTCGGCGACGTCGAACAGGAATGGAGCCGGATCGTGGATCGCACGGGTTTCAGAGAAATTGGCGATCCATTCGACGGCTGCGGCGGATTTAAGCTGACGCCTCGCGCCTACCGACCCGAGTCCTGAGCAACGGCCTTGACGATTGGATTGCATCACGCGCCGGCAGTCACGTTCGCCGTGGCGGCGACGACGCTCCCGCGCAACTAGGAGGGTGCCTGCCATGGCGCTAGGCGACAGTACTGTCAGGCTCCCGCTTGTCGTCGGCATGGGGGGCGCCGGACGCGACAACTCCTCGACGGAAAGAGCCCTCAGGTTTGCTCTCGCACATGCCGAGCAGCTTGGCGCGCGCACGCTCTTGTTCGCGGGTGTGGATCTGGATTTGCCCAACTACCGCCCCGAGGACGTTCGGCGCCTGCCGGCGGCGGAACGCCTGATCTCCGCGCTGCGCGAAGCCGACGGGGTGATCATTGCGTCCCCCGGCTACCACGGCGGCATCTCGGGCCTGGTGAAGAACGCGCTCGACTACGTCGAGGAGATGCGGCAGGACCAGCGCCCCTACTTCGATGGTCGTGCTGTCGGCTGTCTTGCGACGGCCGCCGGATGGCAAGGCGCGGTGGTGACCCTGTCGGCCTTGCGCAGCGTGGCGCATGCGCTGCGGGGCTGGCCGACGCCTGTCGGCGTGGCGATCAATTCGGCCGAAAAGCCGGCAGGCGCGAGTGTCGACGGCTTTTCCGAGCACGCCTGCGATCAAATGCGGCTGATGGTCGAACAGATCCTGCGCTTCAGCAGGGGCCAGGCCGCCGCGCAGAGCCTAGACCCGGTTGCGGCTGAGGCGGTCGCGCAGGGATATTGACCGTATCTGATCGGGCCAACGCCATGGCGCTCCTTCCTTGGCCTCATTCTCGGCGCGCGGCGGGGCCGGACGGTCCGGCGAGGGCCAAGGCGCCGAGGGGCGTGTCGCCGAGCTGGATGCAGAGCTGGATCCGGAAGAACGGGTCCTGGCCCTCTGATCTCGTATTGACGCTGTTCCAACAGCTCGCGGCTCCGGAAGACCCTCCAGACGTCCTGGCGTTGGCCCGCGATGCGTTCACTGCCTACCGGGGGCTTTCAGATGCGGAGAAGCTCACCGTATTGCGCGCAGTGGCGCAGGACTACGGCGCCGACGACGGGCTGCTCGAGCAAGCCATCTCCTCCTACAGGACCGACGCGGCCGCCGGTCAGGCCGCAATTCGCGCCGCCTTGGAGACTCGACGCGAGAGGCTCATTCGCCGACTGAGCCTTGTCCCGGAGGCTACCGAGCTGCTGATCGACGTGCGTGCGGACGTGCTGCGGAACCTGCCTTCCGCGCCTGAGGTGGGGTCCGTCGACAAGGACCTGTTGCGCGCCTTTGAATACTGGTTCAGCCCTGGCTTCTTGACCCTTCGCAGGGTCGACTGGACGTCATCGGCAAGGCTGCTACGGCAGCTCATCGACTATGAGGCGGTCCACGAGATCACCGGGTGGGATGATCTGCGCCGCCGCCTGGAGCCGGCAGACCGACGCTGCTACGCCTTCTTCCACCCGAACTTGCCCGATACGCCGCTCATTTTCGTGGAGATCGCGCTCACGAAGGCCATTCCCGGCGCCATCGCCGAACTCCTGGACCATGGGCGCACCCCGATAAGGGCCGACCAGGCGACCACGGCCGTATTCTATTCGATCTCCAATTGCCAAGTGGGGCTGCGAGGCATCCCTTTCGGGCGCTTCTTGATCAAGCAAGTGATGGAGGTGCTGGCGGCGGAGCTTCCACGCCTGCAGCGGTTCGTCACGCTTTCCCCCGCGCCGCAGTTCGCCACATGGCTCCGTGCGATGCGGGCCAAGCAGTCGCCACTCGTCGCCGACCTTCAAGCCGAACTAACGATTCTGGACAATCCGGAATGGGCTGAACGGCGCGAGCTGCGGGACGCGGTGAGGCCAGCCTTGTTCGCCGCTTGCGCCCGGTATTTTCTCCGGCCCTGTTCCGCTGGCGAACCAATGATCGATCCTGTCGCGCGGTTCCACCTGGGTAACGGGGCGCGGCTGGAAGCACTCCAATTCCTTGGAGATCCGTCCCCGAAGGGGCTTCGCCAAAGCTATGGCGTCATGGTGAACTATCTCTATGACGAGCAAAAAATCGACCAGCGCTATCGTCTCTTCCACGCCGAAGGCGTAGCGGCCGTATCGCCTGGATTGCGCCGTCTGTCGGCGTCACGGCAAGCTCCGATTTGGCGTCAAAAAAATCGATTTAGAGGCTTGACGCTGCTGTGGGCTGGAAACTAGCTTGCCCCACGAGGCGGTTGCGCAGGCCGCCATGTCAACACGGCCGATCGTGATGGACCCGCGCGATGAGCGCGCGGCGCTTTCACCTCGGATATTGGCCAAATATAGAAGGATATAAAAATGAGCGCTGATCAGAACCTCGAAAACAATAAGGCAATCGTTCGAGACTTCTTTCAAAAGGTGTTCATAGAGCATCAAGTGGACGCCGGCCTGTCGAATTTTCGGTCCGACTATATTCAACACAACCCAATGATTCCGACCGGCCTGGAAGCGGTTCGTGGCGCGTTCAAGCAAGGCATTGAGAACGTTTCAACCGATATCAAGAAGATTATCGCCGAGGGCGACCTGGTCGTCGTGCACCATCACTTCAAGTTCGGCCCAGACAGCCTGGGAGCTGCGGTTGTCGATATCTTCCGGATCGAGAACGGAAAGATCGCCGAACACTGGGATGTCATGACTCCCGTTCCGGAAAAGCCGATGAACAATAATAGCATGTTCTGATTGTTATAATCGGACTACGAGTTCGATAAATATTGTCGAATTTTCAATTATACCTGACGATATATCGGGGTGGCTAAAATGACAAAGACGATTGTTGTGGTGGGGGCCGGAAAGACGATTGGCCTGTCTGTCGCGCGTGAATTTGGCCGGCATGGATTCAATGTGGGCCTGATCGCCCGCAGCGCGGACAACTTGCGCGATTTGAGAGAGGCTCTAGCTACCGACGTCGTCGGCGCGAGGGTCGAGACCTGTCTGGCCGACGTGACCAAGGCCAATGAACTGAACATAGCGCTTGATTGGATGCGCGAACAATTTGGTTCTATCGATGTACTCGAATACAGTCCGGCGATTGGATTTCAGAACTACAAGCCGGCTCTGGATATAGACACCGAAGGTGCGCGCTACGCGTTCGACCTGCTGGTTGGAGGGGCTGTCACCGCGGTCAGGAACGTGCTCCCCGAGATGCTGGAGCGTAAGGATGGCGCGCTGCTGTTCACTTCGGGCGGCGCAGCGCTGAATCCAATTCCGTTCCTCGCCAATGTCGGCCTGGTGTCGGCGGGGTTGCGTAACTATTTGACCAACCTTCACAATGCGCTTGCGCCGCAGGGCGTCTACGTCGGAGCGATCTACGTGGGCGGTGTGATGAAGCGCGGAAGTGAGGTCGATCCCGATAAGATCGCGGCAAAGTTCTTTGAGATGTACTCAAAGCGCGACAAGGCGGAAGACGTGGTGATCGGCCCGCCGCCGCCCGGTGGTCCGCCGCCGAAGCCCTGACCACCGATCGGTCCCGCCTCCCGTTGGTCGCGATCGTTGCCTAATGCGCCCGGTGATGTTGCGGCGCGGCTGACGCCGCGCCGACGGCATAGTCGATCGATGAGCCTTCGATCGCCGTCCTTGCCGGGTCAGCGGGTGCGCAGGCTCCTTGCCGCGGTCTTCGCCAACCGCTGCGGGGGCTTGCGAACGGATGGGGGTTTGGCGGTGCGTCCGGCCGCGCGTCGCTCTGAGGCCTCAAGCAACGCTTCAGTCGTCAATCGCGTGTGTTTGGCGAGAATTTCACAGGCCTTATCAGCGTCGCGTTCCAGCACTGCGGCCTTATAGAGCTCCTCGTGTTCGTGCTCCACTTCGCCTCGGATCTTTGAATAGGTCACTGAAAGCAGCCGATAGCGTTCCGCGCGCTCGAACAGCATCGTGAGCGTGCGCAGGAGCCAGGGGGAGCCGCAGGCTTCCACGAGGGCCATATGGAACTCAGCGTGGACCATGTAACGCCGCTGACCCAGCGACCGGGCGGTGCGCTCGGCTGACTGCAGCGCTTCGAAAGCCTCGCGCACACGGTCTTCCCAGGACTTGTCGCCCTTCTCGATCGCGCGCCGTAGCGCCAGCGTCTCCAGATCGATGCGTGTCTGGGTAAGGTCCAGGAGATCTTCCTTGGAAACGGCGGCGACCCGGAAGCCGCGATGATCTGCGGTGACGAGCAATCCCTCGGTCGCCAGGCGAGCCAGCGCCTCTCGCACGGCGCTCAAACTCACGCGGAATTGAGTCGCGACATGTGAGACGGTCAACTTGGTTTCCGGCTCAAGGTGGCCATAGAGAATGGAGCCGCGCAGGATATGGTAGACAGCGGATGTGAGGCTCTTTGTAGAGCCGCCCACCGTCTGCATCGGCAGCTGCGGCAACTCGGTTGGATCGATTTTCATGAAGTAACTCGAACCGCTCCCCGGATGTCGCTTCCGCAGTGGTCTAGATAGGGCGAACCCTCGTGTTTAGCAATGAATCGCTAGGCCGCGGGCCGTCTCCGGCGGCCTCAAGCCCCGAAACGGGGTCCAGGTCTGCATCGGGAGCCATCAATTAAGGCGCGACCGCCGAGGCGAACCGGCCTCATAAATCGATTCTAAATTGTCCGCCAGGTGAACCGCTTTCGCGGCCATTTTCGCTAGGCCAGGCCTGTTGGCCGGGGCAACTCCCTTGTGACCCCAAAAATAATCGATTAGCGTTCCGGCACAAAACAATGCGGCTGCGGACGTTGCGGCCGAAAACAACTCCGATTGGGGGAGGGGACATGCAAGCACTAAAATCGCGGATATTGCACGCCAGCAGCTTGGCGCTGGCTTCCTTTGTGGCCGTCAATGCGGCGCATGCAGCGGCGCCGGCCGCCGGCACGCAGTTAGGGGAAATCGTTGTCACCGCGCAGAAGCGGTCGGAGTTGCTGTCGCGCGTTCCTGCAGCCGTGGTCGCCATCTCCGGCGAGAAATTGGCGGCCAGCGGCATTTCGGACATCCGTACGCTCGATACCGCCGTCGCCGGGGTCATGTTCAGCAGCAACGGGACCGTCGCCAGCCCGAGCATCCGCGGGATCGGCAGCACCCAATATTCGCCGCTCGGTGGTCCAGCCGTAGGGATGAACATCGACGGCGTGCCGATCGACGGCATGGTCGCGGCGAACGGCGCGTTCTACGACCTTGAGCGCGTCGAAGTCATGAAGGGGCCGCAAGGCACCCTGTATGGCCGCAACTCCACGGCGGGGGTCGTCAACATCGTCTCGAAGCAGCCCGTGTTGGACCAGTATACTGGGGACATCAATACGGAATTCGGAAACTACAGCAGCCGTCGGGTCGATGGCGGGGTGAACATCCCGTTGGGCGCCACTGCAGCCTTGCGTATCGCCGGCCTCTACGCCGCACACGATGCATATATGAGTAATGGATACGACGACGCTAACGACGCCGCCGCTCGAGCACAGCTTTTGTTCAAGCCGATGCGCCAGTTCACCCTGCTCGTCGGGCTTGACTACTTCCACCAGGGCGGACGCGGCGCCGCCGATGTTCCGTTGCCGCTCGGTTCGCGTGGAACTGTGGCGAGCAATCCGTACGAGCAAAACTACTATCCCAATCCCAGCGACGCAAAGCAGGACAATCGTATCTGGGGCGTCCACGCCGAAGCGACCGCCGATCTCGGATTCGGCACGCTTGTCGTTATTCCGTCCTATCGCGAGCTCGATCGCGATCAGGTCTCCTACCAGGGCTCGTTCCGCAGCGCCGTCCGAGACTACGACAGGCAGACGAGCCTCGAGGCCAGGCTGTCGGGCCGTACGGGGCCAGCGGAATGGATCCTCGGCGCATACCTCTACGGCGACCTCCATCACTACGACGCCGACTACGTAAATCCCTCATCCTGCGCCGGCGCCCAGTTGCTGCAATACGCGGCCGGCGACTGTCTGACGATCAACGGTCAGCGCTCACGTTTGCCGTCTCAATCCGAAGCTGCCTTCGGTCAGGTCACCTATAACGTCACCGATCGGGCTCGGCTGACGGCCGGATTGCGCTACACGGAGGACCGGCGCAGCGCCAAGCCAAATCTGGATTATACGCTGTATCCGTTCGTAGGCGGCCCGCCGATCGTCGTCGGCTCGCCAATCCCGGCGCCCCAACCCCCGGATCTCAGCAATCCGCTCGTTGGAATTGTCTCCGAAAACGCGACCGGAAAATTCAATAACCTGAGCTACAAAGTTGGAGCCGAATATGACTTAGCGAGTCACATTTTGCTCTACGTCAATATTTCTTCTGGCTACAAGGCGGGCGGCGTGAATGACGGCAACGCGACCCTCTACAAGCCCGAGACGCTGCTTTCCTACGAAGCTGGCGTGCGTGCGCAATTGTTTGAGAACAAGCTGCGGTTGCACGTCAACACCTTCTACTGGGATTACAGGAATCACCAGGAAGGTGGTGTCTACTACGTGCCGCCAATCGGTGTTCTCTACCAGATCACCAACATTCCCAAGGGCAGGATCTATGGCGTGGATCTTGAGGCGGACTGGCGCCCGACCGCATTTGACGCCCTCGGCGGCCAGATTTCCTACCTGGAGAGCGACACCGGGCCTTTCTCGCTGCCGACCGGTGCTCAAAGCCTGACGGGGCACCCCTATATCAACAGTCCAAAATGGACGGTGAATCTCAACTACAGCCATCGCTTCGAGTTCGGCGATTGGCTCGTGGAGCCTGCCGTCGAGACCCATATCGTCTCAAGCTACAACACCGACTTCCGGTTTGATCCGGCGACGCATCAGGACGGCTACCACAAGACCGACCTGAACGTGACCTTCCGGCCGCGCCAAGGCCATTGGTACGTCGGAGCCTTCGTCCGGAACCTGGAGAACAAGGTGGTCATAACCGCGGCCCAGGCAGCGCCGGGCCAGGGTGCGCCCCAGTACTGGGGTTATCTCAGCGATCCACGGACCTATGGGGTGCGGCTCGGCGCAAGCTTTTGATCCTGAAGGGACAGCACGTGAGCAATGGAAAAATCGCCAAACTTGGCCACCTTGGTATCCACGTTCGAGATCTTGAACGGTCCAAAGCCTTCTATGGAGGCATCCTGGGTTTGGCGGCGACGGACATGGATCCCAAGTCGGGGGCGACCTTCTTCAGCTCGCGTCCCGACGATGAGCACCATGAAATCTTCCTTGCTCCGGGCCGAACGGCGGCGGAAGGGGAGGTGTTGGTCCAGCAGATCTCCTTCCGCTGCGACACTCTGGAAGACGTGCTGGCCTTCCATAAGCGGCTCAAGGCCGCCGGCGTCGAGATTGAGCAGATTGTCACGCACGGCAACGCAATCGGAATCTACTTCTTCGATCCTGATCGTAACCGGTGTGAAATCTATTGGGATACGGGCCTGAAGGCCAAGCAACCATTCAAAGTTCCGATTAATCTTGACCAGCCGGTCGATCGGATCATCGAAGATATCAACGGCCTAGTCAGAAAATATGGTGAAACCGGCGTCCGCCTCGCCTGAGCCGGATATCCCATGTGCGCCGTCCCCCTAGAGGGCGCACGGCCCTCTCGGCTGAAGCGCCCTCATGTTCACCCTGCGGACGTCGCTGAAACGCAAGCTGCTCTTCGCCGCAAAATAATCGATTATTTTCTTAATCCAGGCAGGCGTCAGGCGCGGGGTTGAGCGCCCGGCTTGCGATCCGAAGGGAAATTCAGGTGGCGGACAAAAACGTGAAGTTCGGGCTTTTTGACCACATCGAGCTGACCAGCGGCAGCTCGGATATCCAGACCCTCTACAAGGAGCGCATTGCTCTCATACAGCATGCCGAAAAGGTCGGCATTTGGGGCTATCACCTCGCGGAACACCATTGCACGCCGCTCTCCGCGGCGCCGTCGCCCGGTCTCTTCTTGTCTGCGCTTGCGACCCACACCTCCACCATTCGGCTTGGTCCGATGGTCTTTTTGCTGCCGTTCTACAATCCGCTGCGCCTGATTCAGGAAATCGGAATGCTGGACAACATGTCGGGCGGCCGCCTCGAATTCGGTATCGGCCGCGGCGTGCACCCGTACGAGCACGCCTACTATGGCATTCCGACGCTCCAATCGTCGGCCATATTCGAAGAATCGCTGGACATCATCTTGAAGGGCCTTACGGCCGACCACCTGACCTACAAGGGGGACTTCTATCGATTCGACGGTGTTCCGGTCATGGACCTCAAGCCGGTCCAGAAGCCGTATCCCGGATTGTGGTATGGCGCGGTCAAGGAAAGCTCCATCCTGTTCGCCGCAAAACGTGGGCTCCACATCTGCACTAACGGCCCGGTGGTGATGAACAAGCGGGCCATCGATCTCTACCGCGAGACACGGGCCAAGTACTGGAAGTCGCCGGAGGACCTGCAGCCGCACGTCAAGGATCCGATGCTGGCGATTCAGCGCTTTGTGCTTGTGGGTGAAACCGAAGCGGAGGCCGTGAATTTGGCGCGAGAGCGCTACAGCGTGTTCTTGCAGAACATCAATAAGCTCTACAGCTACTACGGCCTGACCGACAACAAGGTCGTGGTGCCGTTCGATCAGGCCCGAAACGCGGAGGTGCTGATCGCCGGCGCCCCCGAGCAGGTTCACGAGGTTCTCGCGTCGCAAATCGAGAAGACCGGCTGTAACTATATGATGCTGAACTTCACCTTTGGCAGTCTCACGGCCGCGGAAACGCGCGCCTCCTTCGATCTGTTCGCGACCAAGGTGTTTCCACGCCTGACCCAAGCCGAGCCGCTCCACCAGCCTACGCCGGTGAGTTGAGGCGTGCCGGATTCGCGACTGAGGGATGGCCAAGTGTCCCCGGAGCCTCCGGTGAGGCTCGAGATCGAGCGGTGCGAAGTCGCGTTCTCGGGCGCGGAGTTCGGGAGGGCGGGGCCTTACGAGTTGCTCACCGGCAGGCTCCATGGGCAGGTTGACCCGGCGCGGCCCGAGAACCGCGGCATCGCGCTGATCCAGCAGGCGCCGGGCGCCGGCCGCGGCCTCGTCGATTACTGGTGCGACATCGCCATTCTGAAGCCGGTCGAGCTTACGGCGGGCAACGGTCGGCTGCTCTATGACGTCCTCAATCGCGGTGAGCAGAAGGTGCTGACCGCGTTCAACGATGCGCCCCGCGAGACCAATCTGCGAACCGGCATCGCACCGGGCAACGGATTCCTCATGCGCCGCGGCTACACAATGGCGTGGAGCGCTTGGCAGGGGGAACTCGCCGGCCCCAATCTGTTGCAGGCAGGCTTGCCCGTGGCTGTCGGCGATGGCGGCCCGTTGGTCGGGGTGAGCCGGGAAGAGTTTGTCTTCGACAGCGTCGAACCGGTGCTCGTGGGCGCGCTCACCTATCCGGCGCACTCGCTTGATCCAGCGGAAGCAAAGCTGAGCGTTCGACGCAGCACGCGCGAGCGGCCGGTTCCGCTCGGGCCCGAGTGCTGGCGTTACCTCTCGGCCGATCAGATCGAGATCAGCAGACCGGAAGGCTTCGACGGCGGGGCCATTTTTGACTTTTGCTATCCCGCGCGTGATCCCATCGTGATGGGGCTTGCGTTCGCCGCCATCCGGGATGTGGTGTCCTTTCTTCGTTATTCGTCCGTGGACGCGGCAGGTCGGCGCAATCCCCTCGCCAAGGAAACGGGTGCGGCTGCGTTTCAGACGGCCCTTGCATTTGGCTCGTCGCAATCCGGGCGGGTGCTGCGGGATCTGATCTGGCAAGGCTTCAACGCAGATCTTGCCGGTCGCCGCGTCTTCGATGGCGTTTTCGCCGATGTGGCGGGCTCGCGGAAGAGTTTTGTGAATTTTCCGTTCGCCCAGCCCGGCCGCTTTTCGCGGCAGCATGAGGACCATGCGTTTCCGGGCGACGACTTTCCGTTCACCTATGGCGTGCGCCGCGATTCGGCGACCAGACGTGTGGACGGTATTCTCAAATCGTGCAGCGCCTCCGGCGCGTGTCCCAAGATCATCCACACCGACAGTTCGTCCGAGTATTGGCAAGCTCGAGCCGCTCTTGTCACCACGGACCCCGCGGGTGTCGATCTCGATCTGCCGCCCAACGTCCGCGTCTATCACTATGCTTCTGTCCAGCACGGTGGGGCCGCAGCGCGGCCGCTGCCGATCTTTGCCTATCCGACGAACCCGCTGAGCGACACGCCCCTGCATCGCGCGCTATTGGTTGCGCTCGATGACTGGGTTACGCGGGAGGAGCCGCCGCCGCCCAGCCAGTTTCCGACTATCGCCCGAGGCGAGTTGGCGCCCGCCGCCGAAGTCGCTCGGGCGTTCCCGTCGATCCCCGGCGTACGCCCTCCAGCCGTGGCGAACACTCTGTCGCCTTGGGATCATTCCGTGGTTCCGCCGGCCGAGAAGCCGGGCCCAACCTATCAACCTCTCGTTCCAAAGACCGATCCCGACGGGAATGAAATCGGAGGCGTCAGGTTGCCCGCGGTGGCGGTCCCCGTCGCTACCTACACAGGTTGGAACGTTCGGCGCGAAGGCTATGCCCCCGGGGAACTCGCTAGCGTGCGAGGGGCGTGCTTTCCGTTCCCGCTCACGCGCGCCGAGCGTGAAGCGACTGGCGATCCGCGCCCGTCGCTTGAGGAACGGTACGCGAGCCGGGAGGACTATGCGGTCCGCATCGACGCTGCAGCGAAGGCGCTCGCAGCGCAACGCCTGCTGCTCGAGGAAGATATCGAACGGCTCGTCGCCGATGCCACGGCCGCCTTGCCGGCCAGTTTCGCGGCGCACCCCTGATGCCGCGCGTCCCGATCCTATCGCGAGCGGAGCTGGCTGAGGCCGACCGCGACATCTATGACGACTATGAGCGGGTGCGGGGCGTCCAACCTTCGGTGATCCACCGCGCCATCGCCAATGCGCCCGACATCCTGCGCGCCTACATGCCGATCTCGAACGCTCTGCGTTTCGAAACCAGGCTCGACGCCCGTCTGCGCGAGCTTGCGATCGTGATGGTCGGGCATTTGACGGGTAGCGCTTATGAAGTGGAGGCGCATGCGCGGTTCGCGATCAAGGCGGGCGTGCCTCAGGCGCAACTCGATCAACTGCCTGAGTTCGCGAGTTCGCCGGTCTATGGCGATCGAGAGCGCGCCGTGCTGCGCTACGCCGCCGAGGTGACGCGCCGAAATCAGGTCTCCAGCGGCGTGCTTGCCGCCCTTCAGGCTGAGTTCGATCAGGAGGAAATCACAGAACTCGCTCTGCAGGTCGGCTTCTACAACACGGTCGTCCGGATTCTGGGGGCTTTCGCCATTCAGCCGGAGCGACGTTCATGACGGAAAGCCCCGGCTCGCGCTCCGCTGAGGCAAGGAACCTCGCCACGGTCGGCGAGGACTTGGACGGGCCGCTGTTTTCGGCCATGGCTGAAGCGCCGAGGCTTGCGCGCGCCTATTTCGAGTTCGGGGCAGGCCTCATCAAGTCCTGCGGTTTGGATCCCGCTTTGCGCGAACTGGCAATCGCCATGACCCTGGCGGCCTGCGGCGCGCAAAGCATGGCGCGTCGGCATCTGGCGCTTGCAGGGTCCCTTGGCGCGGACGCGGCCAAGATCGAGCGACTGCAGGATTTCGAGGACGAGCCTGGGTTTGCGGAGCCGGAGAAGGCAGTCCTGCGCTTTGCCCGCGAAAGCGCGTTGGGGGTGAGCGTAAGCGCCGAAATCTATGGCGGGTTGCAGGATTGGTTCGATGTCCGCAGCCAGGCCGCGATCGCGCTGCTTGTCGCCTATTACGCGGGGCTTGCGCACATCGCCGTCCCCCTCGGAGCGGAGCCGTAGGAGCCCGACTGTGGAATTCGAATTGCTGACCCAGGGATATGGCTTGGTCGAGGGGCCGCGTGTCGATGCGCAAGGCCGGCTGTTCTTCAGTTGCTCGCGAACCGGCGTCTATCGCCGCGATCCTGATGGCGCGATCAGTCATCTCTTCGAACGCCCTTGGGTTGGCGGGATCGCTCTAAATCGCGGCGGTGGCCTGCTCGTCACTGGCGGTGCGCTTGCGGTTTGGGACGGTCCGAATCGAACCCTGCGGGACGTATTTGCTCAGGCCGAGGGCAAGCCCCTGCCAGGCCTGAACGACCTCACGGTCGATGACGCCGGCAACGTCTTCGTCGGTGTGATGGGCTTCGACATCAACGTGTTTGACCCCAGCCAGGGCAAGCCGCCGCCCGGCAGCCTCTACCGCGTGAGCCCTTCCGGCGAAGCTGTGAAGCTCTGGGACAACGTGATGGTGCCCAACGGCATCGGCTTCAGCCCGGACGGCGCGCTCCTTTACCAGAGCGACACGATGACTCATGCGGTCTGGGTCTACGACGTCACGCCCGACAAGATGGTGCGCGATCGCCGCGTATTCTGCCGATTCGCCGACGACGAACTGCCCGACGGCATCGCCATCGACATCGAGGGCGGCGTTTGGGTCGCGGTGGCGCGCGGCAAGGGAGAAGTCGTCCGCATTCGGCCAGATGGCGCGATCGATCGCCGGATCAAGATCCCTTCGAACTTCGTGACGAGCTTGACCTTCGGCGGGGCGGATCTAACCGAACTCTACGTCGTGACCGCGGACAACACGATTACAGAGGACGGCAAGGGAGCGGTCTTCCGCGCGCGTGCGGACGTGCCGGGGCTGCTGACGCCTGAGGCGCAGTTCTGAACGGACGAGGCCGTCCTAGCGGGCGGCCTCTTCCTGAAAGCTATTCTTGTAGGTTTCGCGCAGCAGGTTCTTCTGAACCTTCCCCATCACGTTGCGCGGAAGGCTGTTCACGATGTAGGCCTTCTTGGGCGCCTTGTAGTTTGCGAGCTTCTCTCGCACCTCAGCAACGATCGTATCAGGGTCGAGCTTGGCGCCCGGCTGGGGCGTCACAATGGCCACAGCAACCTCGCCGAAGTCTGCGTGCGGAACCCCGATGACCGCGGCCTCTTCGACACCGCGCAGTTTGTTGATCAGTATCTCGATTTCCTTGGGGTAGACGTTGTAGCCGCCCGAAATGATGAGGTCCTTCGAGCGGCCGACAAGGTGGACGTAGCCGCCCGTGTCAACACGCGCCACGTCGCCCGTCTTGAACCAGCCGCCTTTGGCGAACTCCGCGGTGGAGCGTTCCGGCCGCCGCCAATACCCGGAAAAGACGTTTGGCCCTCGCACCTGTAAGCCGCCGACTGCGTCGGGCGGCAGGGGCGTGTCTTCGTCGTCGGCAATGCGAATCTCAACGCCGGCGAGGGGAAAGCCGACGGTCCCGGCGCGGCGCTCGCCGTCATAGGGATTCGAGGTGTTGATGCCTGTCTCGGTCATTCCATAACGCTCGACGATGGCCATGCCCGTGCGGGCCGTGAAGGCGTCGAACGTCTCACTGAGCAGCGGTGCGGAGCCGCTGGTGAAGAGGCGCATGTGTGCGGCGCTCGCGGCCGTGAAGTCAGTCCGTTCCAGCAGGCGCACGTAGTATGTTGGCACGCCCATGAAAACGGTCGAGCGTGACAGGTGCGCCAGCACGTCGCCCACGGAGAACTTCGGCAGCCAGATCATCCGTGCGCCTGCCAGGAGCGCGCAACTGCATGCGATAAACAGGCCGTGCACGTGGAAGATCGGAAGCGCGTGCAGCAACACGTCCTCACCCGTAAACCTCCACGCCTCAGTCAAGGCCATGCCGTTGGAAGCCAGGTTGCGATGGCTCAGCATCGCCCCCTTCGGCCGGCCCGTGGTGCCCGAGGTGTAAAGGATCGCCGCCAGGTCTTCGTCCTGACACCGCTCAGGGCTTGGAACCGTGGTTAGTCCAGCCGCCGCATCGGCGAACGCGCCTTGACCGGCGCTATCGAGGCTCATCACCGGGACGCCGAGATTCGAGGTGATTTCACTCAAACTGGTGAGCCGCGCCGGGTCCGCCACACAAAAAGCCGGCTTGGCGTCCTCCATGATGTATGCGGTCTCTTCTGCGCGATACGCTGTATTCACGGGCACGAACACGAAGCCGTTCCGCAGGCAGGCCAGATAGATCGCAAGGGTCTCGGGCGACTTCTCAGTCTGGACCACGACGCGGTCGCCTCTATTTAGCCCTGCTTCGACCAACACTCCGGCGGCGCGTCCCGCCGCAGCGGCCAGATCGGCGAAGCTCAGGACTGCGCTTGGCCCCGTGCGGTCAGGGCATTCAATAGCGATTTGGTCAGGCTTTTCCCGAAGGCGACTCTCGATAAGGGAGAAGAGTGACATGCGTGAAGTCCTGTCTGAGCCACGCCGCGCGTGTTTGCGCGGTTCGAACCGCTCGCAGGCTGTGGCGGGAAGGTTTGCGAGGGGCAAGCTCGCAGTCGGACGCGTTCATAGGGTGTACGCCCGCAGGGGAGTTCTTGACCCGCCCCCAGCGGCGCAAGATCACAAGACAGCGGGTAGCCCAGCCTGCGTCCAGTCTTGAGCCCGCCGGAGCGCTGTCGCGAATTTTGCGACCGCAGCCTCATCAAGGGGCGCGCTCCATTCCACGCCCACGCAGCCCAGCACCTGGGTCGCCCGGAAAATTGGAACCGCCATCTCGTGGACTGTGGCGCTGCGATAGGATGCGTAGCCGTCGCGCCGCGCCTTCGCGACCATGTCATTGAGAGGCAATAAATCGTAGGTCAGGTCACATTCCGCATCGCCGCGTTGATGCAGGCGGTGGAGAATGTTCTCCCGTTCCTGCTCGGGGCAGAAGGCCAGATAGGCGCGACCCAGCGCTGACCCCAGCATGCTGCGAGGTTGATCGAAGTCGAGGTCTTCGTCCCAAAATGGGATGCGCAGGCGAGTGCTAGCCTGGACGATCATCGCGTCCTCGCCAAAGGTCGCCAGGTTGGCGGGGCGGCCGATCTCGGCCGTCAGGGCTTCAAGGGCCGGATCCCCGGCGGCGGCGATCCAGGCGTCGTCGGAGAATCCCTCGCTCAACTCGCGTACATTCCCAGTGAGGCGATAAACATTGTTGGCTGATGGGCTGCGGTAGATGAGGCCCTCCTCAACCAGGGTGTCGAGGATGCGGTAGACCGTCGGCCTAGGCAGCTTGGCGCCCTTGGCGATTGCCGCCGCGGTGGCGCATTCGACCGCATTCAACTGCTGCAGCACGGCCACGCCGCGGGTGAGCGCGCGGATACGCTTGTAGCCCATGCGAACCACCTCGCTAAAAAATCGATTATCTGACGGGTGGCGGCGGGCTGTCAAAGTCAAAGTGGGACTGGGTTGCGGCGAATGGCTTCGGCTCTGAGCCCCTGGTTCAAGCCGCTGGCGGTTGATCTCGACGCCAGTGCGATAGCGGCGCACCCGGGATGGGGCTGCGAAACGTCGCCAAACGCTTGGCCAGAATCGATCCTATGAAGACAGTCCGCAAATCAGGTCCGCCGAACGCCACACTGGCGGGGAAGAGCAGAATCGTTCCCGTCGGATCTTCGAACAGGCGCTGGCAGCGCCCGTCCGGTGTGATCCGATAGAGTCCATTGCGCTTGACCTCGGTCACCCATAGGCCGCCGGCTGCATCGAAGGCGACGCCGTCGACGATCGCACCCTCGAACAGGGGGGCGGGGCCAAACGCCTCGGGCGGACCGAGGCCGCCATCGGGGAGCAAACGCATGCGTACGATCCGGCCGCGGGCGCTCTCAGCCAGATAGGCGTATTGATGGAGTTCATCTATGCGCAGTTCATTGGGAAAGCACAGGCCCGAGGCCACCACCCGCGGTCCGCTCGACTCGAGCTTGAGGATGTAGCCGTCTGCGATCGGACGATTGATCGCCTCGATGCGCGGAAGAGTGCGTGTCGAGACCGTCACCCAAACAGCGCCCTTCATATCGATATGGATGAAGTTCACTGCGCCGAGCCGTTCGCCGGACAAGCTTGTCAGGATCGGTTCGTGGCGTCCGTCCGCGAAGAGCCGGTGGACGCCGCCATGCTCGATCTCGGCCACCAGAAGCGCGCCTGACGCTTCCATGGCGAGCCCGTTGGGCGTTCCCTGGATCGCTCCCAGGATGGTCTGCGCTCCATCAGGTGTCCGGCGTGTGACCCCGCCTCGATTGTCAGAGATCCATAGCGCGCCGTCAGGCTGCGCGAGGACGCACTCTGGGCGGCTTAGGTCGTGGCCGATGTAGGTGATGTCTCGCGATTGGATTTCGAACGCCGGCGACGCCTCAATAGACTTCATCGATGTGGTGTCCTGAAACGACCGGAGCATTGTGCTGGCCACGGGCGCGCGCGCCTGGCTCCTAAGGCCGGCGTCAGACGCCCCTGGTCGCAACTCCGGACCTCTGCGACGCCAATCTCTTAGGTCCGAGCGCAACACAACGCCGCGGCGCTCGATGTCCGCTGCGTGTTCCGACCTCGCGCTCGGCGGCTAATCCATTTTCGACGCCGAACCGGAATCCACTTCGGCGGAAGGTGGTCTACGCCGCGGCGCGGCAGCCTTTGCTCGGACCATCATTCAGAGCGCAGAGGCGTTCCCCGCGCCCAGGGCGCTGGTTGACCAACTCACGCTCGATCCGTTCCTGCGCTGCAGCAAGGCGCGGATAGTACTGTTGTGACGCTTTGCTGAACTCGATCGCCGAGGCGATCCACACGACGTTCATGCACGCGACGACGCGGTCGCGAAAGCGGATGGGCACCGCGATGCTCGACGTCTTGACGTGCACCTCGCGATGGCGCGCGGCGAATCCTTGCATTTGCGTCTCGTGGATAAGCCGATCCGGGTATTCGGGCGTGCGGGCAAGGGCGCCTTCGGGTGTCGGCTGGCCAGCCAAGCGCCTCAGTATCGCCCGCCGCTCAGACTGGGGACAGTAGGCGAGATAGGCGCGCCCGAAGGAACTGCGCAGCATGGAGTGGCGGCTGCCGACCATCCCGGTTTCAATCGAATAGGGACTTACCGCATGTGTCGTTTCGCGGATCACCATCTCGCCATTCTCAAAGGTGGCGAGATCGGTCGGCCATAGCAGGTCACGCTGCAGATCGTAGAGGATCGGCGTGGCTATCCAAAGGACCCAGGCCTCAGTCGTAAGCCCGCCGCTCAGCGCCTTAACCTCGCGCGTGACGCGAAAGGTATTCTCATCTTCCGCGCGCGCCACGAGGCCGCATGCTTCGAGGGTGCCGAGAATGCGATAGGCGGTAGGGCGGGGAAGGTTCAGGCACGCGGCGATGTGCTGGCCGCTGTCGCTCCCGACCCGATTCAAGTGCTTCAGCACGTCCAGCCCGCGGACGAGGGCGCGAATGTTGTCGTCCAGCATGGCCTCCCACCTCCCTGCCGATGATAATCGATTTATTGCAGATAATGGACGGCTTTCAAGCGGCTTGAGGGTGCGGCCGCGTGTCTCCCGGCCGCCGAGGCGGGCCCAGGCGAACGGTCTTGGCGCGACCGCGATGGTCCGGCGCCCGTGTCCGCAGCCGCGCCGGCGAAGAAGGGTTCAGAGGGCGGCGATCGCGGCTGCCGCCTGCAGTCGCCAATCGCGCATGGGCTGGAACGACGGATTCATCCGGCAGAGCGCTTCGGTCTCGGCATAGATTTGGTCGATCGGCTTGGTCAAGTCGATCGGGGTGCGGTGCGGCTGAGTGATGTACCAAGGGGTCTCGACATACACCTCGAGGCGATTGCCTTCCGGATCGCGAAAGTAGACGGACCAGGCCGTGCCATGGGTGATCGGATCTATTTCCTGGGCGCCGGCCTCGATCAGGCGAAAATAGGTTTTCTGAAGCTCGCTCAACTTATCTAGTTTGAACGAGATCTGATTGATCAGGTGCGAGGACACCACGCCCTCCGGCCGACCGGTAAACAGGACAAACTGGTGGTGCGAGGAGGCGTCCCGGGTCAGGAACGCCAACGCCCTCTGCTCGCTGCGGACCGAATCGGTCACGACAAAGCCGAAGGCGGACTGGTAAAATGAGAGCATGGTGTCGAAGTCCGACACATAGATGCCGACGTGACCGAGTTGCATGTCGCCTCCCACGAAGCCATACCGACGCGGGCTCGGGCGGGCGGGGCTCAAGCCGGAAAAACTATCCGCGCGGGTGCCGGGCGGCGCAACGCGGGCGGCCCTGTTGTCCGCCAGGTGTGCGAGCCCGTGGTCCGGTCGAAGGTCATGGCGCGGGTGCGCGTTCGCGTCGCGCTCACGTTGGAATTGTCCTGCTAGAGCCTGCGGAATGGGCTGATCGGCGGTTCCCGTCCAAAGAAGCCGGCGGCCTGATGGCTGCGGTTTGGCCGGAGCGGCGCGAAGGCGTTGCGGACGTATAGGCGGGCGGCCTCGACCGCCAATCCTGTCCCGATCCCGACCGGATCAGGCGCGCCCAGCATCGCCGGCCAACCCCCCAAAAGGCGAAGGCCCGCCGGGGTTACCGGCGGGCCTCCATGGTGGAGCTAAGCGGAGTCGAACCGCTGACCTCTTGAATGCCATTCAAGCGCTCTACCAACTGAGCTATAGCCCCAAGGGTTTGATCCTCAGGTATTTCCGCCGGACCCGAGGGGTCCCGCGAGGCCGCGGAACCTATGCCGAATGATCCGGGGGATCAAGCGGGGGTTCGTCGAAAATTTTCGAGACATTTTGAAGCGTGCGCTACCGCTTTGCGGCTTGAGCGCACGCTCCAGGAAAAGCCCCCTTAGTGCTCCTCGTCCTCGCCGATGCCGTCGATTTCCTCGTCGACGAAGTCTTCGTCCTCGTCTTCCAGGAACGGCACGGTGTCGTCCTCGGCTTCCTCGACGTCTTCCTCTTCGGCGAAGTCCACGCCCAGGTCGTCGGCCGGGCTGGCGGGGGCGGCGGGATCGTCGACCTCGTCGTCCGCTTCGATCGGCTCGGCCGCGGCGGCCTCGTCGATTTCCGGGGTTTCGTCCGGTTCGTCCTCGAAGCCCTCGACATCGGGATCGACCGGCTTCGCCGGCTTTTCGTCGTCGGCCTCGTAGTCGGGCACGGCGGTGCGGGCCTTCATGCGGCGGCTGCGCACGGCTTCTTCAGGGTCGAACGTCGTGGCGCACTTCGGGCACGTGGCTGGCCGGCGGCCCAAGTCGTAGAACTTGGCCTGGCAGTTGGGGCAAATCTGTTTGGCGCCGAGTTCGGGATTGGCCAAAGGATTGGACCTCCAGGCTAGGAATTCGGGAAAGCGGGCTCCCTTGCCACGGGTAAAGGGCGCTGTCAAAAGCAATCCCCCTCCGCCCCGCCGGGCGCCTCAACAAGGCACATGTCATGACCGCGGCGACGCTGACGGCCTATCCCTCCGGCCCCCTGAACGGCGCCGTGCGCGCGCCCGGGGACAAGTCGATCTCGCACCGGGCCCTGATCCTCGGCGCGATGGCGCAAGGGACGACCGAGATCGAGGGGCTCCTGGAAGGCGACGACGTGTTGCGCACCGCCGACGCCTGCGCCGCCCTCGGCGCCCACGTCATACGCCATGGCGGCGGGCGCTGGACGGTGGAGGGCAAGGGCCGCTTCGTCGAGCCCGCCGAAATCGTCGACTGCGGCAATTCCGGCACCGGCGTGCGCCTGCTGATGGGCGCGGCGGCGGGCTATCCGATCTCGGTGGCGTTCACCGGCGACAGCTCGCTGCAGAAGCGGCCGATGGGCCGGGTGCTGGACCCGTTGTCGATGATGGGCGCCGCCGCCGAGGGCCCCAACCCGGGCAAGCTGCCGTTGCGGCTCCATGGCGGGAACCTGAAGTCCATCGCCTACCGCCTGCCGGTGGCCTCGGCCCAGGTGAAGTCGGCGCTGCTGCTGGCCGGGGTCAACGCCGAGGGCGGGGTCGAGGTGATCGAGCCGGAGGCCACGCGGGACCACACCGAACGCATGCTCAAGGCCTTCGGCGCCACCCTGGAGATCACGCCCGAAGGTCACGGCCGGCGCATCCGCCTGGCTGGCGGCGCCAAGCTGCACGGCTGCCACGTCATCGTGCCGGGCGATCCCTCCTCGGCGGCCTTCCCCATCGTGGCCGGGCTGATCACCCCGGGCTCGGAGGTGCGGGTCGACGGCGTGCTGCTCAATCCCGGTCGCGCGGGCCTCTACGACACCCTGATCGAGATGGGCGCCGACCTTCAGATCCTGAACCGGCGCGAGGAA
>JARLIQ010000090.1 GCA_031291645.1 Caulobacteraceae bacterium
GCGGCCGCGCTGCAGTCCATGAGCGGCACGCTGCTGGGCTCGCTGAACGCGCCGCTGATCCGGCGGGGCGGCGGGGTGACGATCCAGTACGGCAAGGCCGACGCCGTCGCCCCGATCCTGGACCAGAAGTACAAGGTCTGGGGCGACCAGGAGTTCGCCAGCTTCCTGGCGCTGCTGCACGAGCGCGACGAGCAGGCCGAGCGGGAGCCGGCGCTGGAGGCCGACCTATCGGTGCGCCGGGTGCTCGGCTCGGGCCTGCGCTCGCAGGAGGCGGTCGCCCGCGCCCTGCACTGGAGCGTCGCCACCCTGCGCCGGCGGCTGACCGACGAGGGGGTCAGCTTCCGCCGCCTCTCGGCCGAGACCCGGCGCGCGGAGCTGCGCGACCTTTTGGCCACCGACCTGCCGATCGGGGACATCGCCGACAAGCTGGGCTTTTCCGACGACCGCAGCCTGCGCCGGTTCTGCAACGACACCCTCGGCCTCTCGCCCAGCCAGTACCGCAAGGCGCTGCGCAACCAGCTGGCCGACGCGTAGGGTGGCCACCACGCTGGCGAGGTTCGTAGTTTTTCTGGACTGACCCGCCGCCGCGCCGCCGCTAAGCTCCTCCGACAAGACGCAAGACGATTGGAGCACCGCCCAGATGGCCGCCGACGCCCTGTTCACCCCGTTCAGCTTCAAGGGCCTGACCCTGCCCAACCGGGTGGTCATGGCCCCGATGACCCGTTCCTTCTCCCCGGGCGGCGTGGCGACCCAGGAGGTCGCGGACTACTACCGCCGGCGCGCGGCGGCCGAGGTCGGGCTGATCGTCTCCGAGGGCACGGGCGTCGGGCGGCCGGCCTCGCTGAACGACCCGAACGTGCCGCGCTTCCACGGCGAGGCGGAGCTGGCCGCCTGGAAGCGGGTGATCGACGAGGTGCACGCCGCCGGCGGCCTGATGGCGCCCCAGCTATGGCACGTCGGCGCGGTGCGCACGCGCGAGCCGAACTGGGCCCCGCCGGGGCCCTACGACAGTCCCTCGGGCCTCTCCAGCCCGGGCCACAAGTTCGGCGAGGCCATGACCGACGAGGAGGTGGCCGACGCCATCGCCGCCTTCGCCCGCGCGGCCGCCGACGCCCAGCGGCTGGGCTTCGACGCGGTCGAGCTGCACGGGGCGCACGGCTACCTGATCGACCAGTTCTTCTGGGCCGGCACCAATGTCCGCGACGACCTGTTCGGCGGCCCCGAACTGCCCCAGCGGGCGCGTTTCGCGGCCGAGATCCTCAAGGCGGTGCGCGCGGCCGTCGGGCCCGACTTCCCGGTGATCATCCGCCTGTCGCAGTGGAAGCAGCAGGACTTCACCGCCAAGCTGGCCGACAATCCGCATGAGCTGGCGGCCTGGCTGGTCCCGCTGGCCGAGGCCGGGGCGGACGTCTTCCACTGCTCGCAGCGGCGGTTCTGGGAGCCGGAGTTCGACGGCTCGGACCTGAACTTCGCCGGCTGGGCCAAAAAGCTGACCGGCAAGCCCACCATCACCGTCGGTTCGGTCGGCCTGAGCGGCGACTTCATCGGGGCCTACGGCGGCGAGGCCTCCCAGCCCGCCTCGCTGGACGAACTGCTGCGCCGGCTCGAGCGCGGCGACTTCGACCTGGTGGCCGTCGGCCGCGCCCTGCTGCAGGACCCCGAATGGGCGGTCAAGGTCCACCAGGGCCGCACCGGCGAGCTGAAGAACTTCGAACGCTCGGCGATGGCGACGCTGTATTGACGGCCCTGTCCGTTCCCTGGTGAGGCGCGCCCACGTCTGAATTTCTTCCGCTCGTCCCCGCGCAGGCGGGGATGAGCGGATTTTTGGGGGCCGCGGTTACCCCTCCTCCTCCAGCAGCATAGGCGAGCCCGCCGAGTCCGGGATCGGGTGGGCGTGGGTCTTCAGGTTGGGCAGCAGGCCCGCCAGGACGCCGATCGCCGGCAGGAAGGCGGTGACTTTGTAGACGAACTCGATGCTGGTCGCGTCGGCCAGCTTGCCGAGCGCGGCCGCGCCGATCCCCGCCACCCCGAAGGCGAAGCCGAAGAACATCCCGGCGATCATCCCGACCCTGCCGGGGACCAGCTCCTGGCCGTAGACCACGATGGCCGAGAAGGCCGAGGCCAGGATCAGGCCGATGAAGACGCTGACCACCCCGGTCCAGAACAGGTCGACGTAGGGCAGGGCCAGGGTGAACGGCAGCACCCCCAGGATCGAGAACCAGATCACCTGCTTGCGCCCGAACCGGTCGCCGATCGCCCCGCCGGCCACCGTGCCGACCGCCACCGCGGCCAGGAAGACGAACAGCTGGACCTGGGCCGCGCGCACCGAGACGTGGAAATGGTGGATCAGGTAGAAGGTGTAGTAGCTCTGCAGGCTCGCCATGTAGACGTACTTGGAGAAGATCAGCAGCAGCAGCACCGCGATCGAGCGGCTGACCACGGCCCGCGGCAGGGGCGGATGGGCCTGGGCGTTGCGCGCGGCGTGCTTGAGCTGGGCCAGGCCATGGCGGGCGTACCAGCGGCCGACGGTGTAGAGCACGCCGATCGCCACCAGCGCCATCAGCGAGAACCAGGCGATGCTGCGCTGGCCGAAGCTCAGCACGATGAAGGCCGCCGAGATCGGGCCCAGGGCCGAGCCGATGTTGCCGCCGACCTGGAACAGCGACTGGGCCAGGCCGTGCCGCCCGCCGGCCGCCATCCGCGCCACGCGCGAGGACTCCGGGTGGAACACCGACGAGCCCATGCCGATCAGCGAGGCGGCCAGCAGCAGCGAGGGGTAGTTGCGCACGAAGGCCAGCAGCACCAGGCCGGCCAGGGTGAAGACCATGCCCACCGGCAGGGAATAGGGCATCGGCCGCCGGTCGGCGTAGAGCCCGACCACCGGCTGCAGCAGCGAGGCGGTGACCTGGAAGGCCAGGGTGACCAGGCCGACCTGGGTGAAGTTCAGGTGGAAGTCGCTTTTCAGCTGCGGATAGATCGCCGGCAGCAGCGACTGCATCATGTCGTTGAGCAGGTGGCAGAAGCTGATCGAGAACAGCACCGCGAAGGCGGTGGTCTGGACGGCGCGGGGCTTTTCGATCGGAAGCGTACTCATGAGGGGTCTCGCAGCCGGACGGTTGTGTTCGGGGTGCGGGAAGATAGAAGACATCGCGCGACCCGCCACCGGGAGTGGGTCTGCCTCTTTCGCGAGTGGGCCAGATGGTGCGCAACGTCCCGCCGGCGGACTACGAGGGAACGCCGCGGCCGGTGGTGGCCATCGGCAACGATTTCGAGCGCGGCCACGTGGTCGCGCCGCACCGGCACCGCCGTTGCCAGCTGCTGTACAGCCCCGCCGGCGCCCTGACCGTGGCGACCGAGCACGGCGCCTGGGTGGTGCCGCCGGACCACTGCCTGTGGCTGCCGGCCGGGGTCGAGCACGAGGTCACGGCCCTGGGCCCCTGGCGCACCCGCAGCCTGTTCCTCGAGCCGGCGGCCACGCCGGGCATGCCGCCGCGCTGCCAGGTGCTGGGCGTCTCGGCCCTGATGCGCAGCCTGCTGGCCGAGGCCGTCGACCTGCCGGTGGAATACGCCCTCGACAGCCGCGCGGGCCTGATCATGGCCCTGCTGCTGCAGGAACTGGCCCGGCTGCCCGAACAGCCGCTGTCGCTGCCCTTGCCGACCCAGCCGGGCCTGGCCCAGCGCTGCCGCTGGTTCCTCGCCCGGCCGACCGCGCACGAGACCATCGACGCCTGGTGCGCGGCCCTGGCGATGAGCCGGCGCGCCTTCACCCGCCAGTTCCGGCGCGAGACCGGCATGAGCTTTTCCGCCTGGCGCCAGCAGGCCTGCCTGTTGGCCGCCCTGCCCAGGCTGGCCGCCGGCGAGAGCGTGACCGCCGTCGCCGTCGACCTCGGCTACGACAGCCCGGCCGCCTTCACCACCATGTTCAAGCGCGCCCTCGGGGCCCCGCCCAGCCGCTATTTCGCGTAAGCGCAGGCGGTCGGGTTCAGGCGTTGTAGCTCAGCTTCAGGCCGGGCCGCGGCCAGCGGCACTTGTAGAGCTTGCCGGTCGACGAGCAGGTGACCCAGGCGTCGCGCATGTCCGCCCCGCCGAAGCAGATGTTGGTCACCACCAGGTCGGGGAAGGCGAAGTGCTCGATGGAGCCGTCCGGGTCGAAGACGGTGATCCCGCCGTTGAAGATGGTGGCCACGCAGACCTTGCCCGAGGCCTCGACCGCCAGGCTGTCCAGGAACTGGTAGCCCTGCAGGTTGTGGATCACCCGGCCGGGGACGAAGCCCGCCGGCGGCGCCAGCTCGCCCGGCGCGGCCACGTCGAAGGCCCACAGCCGGCCGAGGTTGGTGTCGGCGACGTAGACCACGCTCTCGTCCGGCGACAGGCCGACGCCGTTCGGCGAGATCAGGTGGTCGCGCTGGCGGGTGATCTTCGAGCCGTCGGCTCGGGCGTAGTAGAGGGCGCCGAACTTGCGCCCCTCCGGGGTCGAGCAGCCGTGGTCGGTGAACCAGAAGCCGCCGGTCTTGTCGAACACCAGGTCGTTCGGCCCGATCAGCCTGCGCCCGTCGCATTCGGCGTAGAGGGTGGTGACGGCGCGGGTCTTGGGGTCGATCCGCTGGATCGAGCCGCCGGTGTGGCTGGCCGGGGTGGGGCCGGGGATGGTCAGGCCCTGCATGTCCAGCCACTCGAACGAGCCGCCGTTGTTGGTCACATAGACCGCCCCGTCCGGCCCGACCGCCGCGCCGTTCGGCCCGCCGCCGGTCTCGGCCCAGACCTCGACCTTGCCGTCCGGCGTCACGCGGCTCAGCACGCCGCGCTTGATCTCGGTCAGGATGACAGAGCCGTCGGCCATGGCGATGGGGCCTTCGGGGAACTGGAGACCTTCGGCGACGAGTTCGATGTCCATGGGCGCGCTCCGCTTCGCCGCCTCAGGGACGGGCGGCGTTCGGGCGGCATATAAACAGGCGTTTGAACGTCCGGCTAGCGCCGCTCCAGCACCCGGAAGACAAAGGCGTGGTCGTCGCTCTCGCCCGCCGGGTGGGCCTCGCGGCGGACCTCCTTCCAGTCGTGCTCGTCGATCGGCGGCATGACGACGTCGCCCTCGGCGTCCGTGTCGACCTCGGTCAGGTAGATGCGCCGGGCCTTGGGCAGGGCCAGGGCGAACAGATCGGCCCCGCCGATGACGCAGACCTCCTCCGCGCCATCCTCCTCGGCCTGTTCGCGGGCGATCTGCACCGCCTCGTCGAACCGCTCGCAGACCAGGGCGCCCTTGGAGATATTCTCGTCGGCGTAGGAGCCGTCGCGGGTCAGCACGACGTTCAGCCGGCCGGGCAGGGGGCGTTTGGGCAGGGATTCCCAGGTCTTGCGGCCCATGATCACCGGCTTGAACATGGTGACCTGCTTGAAGATGGCCAGGTCCGACTTCAGCCGCCAGGGCAGGGCGCCATCCCGCCCGATCACCCCGTTGCGGGCTCTGGCGACGGGGCCGAGGGCGATGGGAACGGTCATGGGCCTACGTTGCCGCCTTCTTTTTCTTCCGCTCATCCCCGCGAAGGCGGGGATCCAGGCTTTTTGTCGTCGAGCGCAGAGATTTCAGAAAAAACCTGGGTCCCCGCCTTCGCGGGGACGAGCGGGATATAACAGCCTGCTACGCCGCCTGTCCGCGCCCTAAACCGCGATCGGCGCCTTGATCGCCGGATGGGCGTGGTAGCCCTCCAGCCTGAAGTCGGCGTAGTCGAAGCCGAACAGGTCGTCCCTGGGCGCCAGGGTCAGGGTCGGGAACGGCCGCGGCTCGCGCGCCAGCTGGGTCTTCGCCTGGTCGACGTGGTTCAGGTAGAGGTGGGCGTCGCCGAAGGTGTGGACGAACTCGCCGGGCTGCAGCCCCGTCACCTGGGCCACCATCATGGTCAGGAGCGCGTAGCTGGCGATGTTGAACGGCACGCCCAGGAAGACGTCGGCCGAGCGCTGGTAGAGCTGGCAGGACAGCCGGCCCTCGGCCACGAAGAACTGGAACAGGCAGTGGCAGGGCGGCAGGGCCATGTCGTCGACGTCGGCCGGGTTCCAGGCCGAGACGATGTGGCGGCGGCTGTTCGGATTGGCGCGGATCTGGGCGACCACCTCGGCCATCTGGTCGATCACCCGGCCGTCCGGCGCGGCCCAACTGCGCCACTGCTTGCCATAGACCGGGCCCAGCTCGCCGTGCGCGTCGGCCCACTCGTCCCAGATGCTGACCCCGCGCTCCTGCAGCCAGCGCACGTTGGTGTCGCCGCGCAGGAACCACAGGAGCTCGATCGCGATCGACTTGAAGTGCAGCTTCTTGGTGGTCAGCAGGGGAAAGCCCTGGGCCAGGTCGAAGCGCATCTGCCGGCCGAAGACGCCCAGCGTGCCGGTGCCCGTGCGGTCGCCGCGCTCGACGCCGTTCTTGAGGATGTCCGCGAGCAGGGCGAGGTATTGCCGCTCGGGGTGGTCCGGCGGGGCGAAGTCGGGACGCAGGATGGCGGCGGTCGCGCTCACCCGCCAAGAGTGCCCGACTCGGCGCGGCGAGCCTAGATGGCGCGGCGTGGTTTCATGGGGAAACCGACCTCACCCGGCGGACCCGCCCTCGTCGAGGAAGGCCTGTTCGGCCGGCGTCGTGACCCGGCCCAGGGCGCGTACTCGCCCCGCGCGGCGGCGTGGTGGACCGGCTCGAACTTCAGCCGGATCGCGTCGTCGAACGCCGCCGACTTGGAGAACCACTGGCGCGGGCCGGCGGAGATCCAGAATCCGGTGACATCGACGGGCGTGGCGGCCATGCTGCGCTCCTCGGGGGTGTGGGCCGGAAAGCTGAACGGCATGCGCGCGCGCTGTTCAAGTCCGGTTCAGCCGGGACAGCGCTACGGTGCGCCATGACAATGATTGAAGGCTCCAAAGGGAGTTCAAGGACCATGATGAAGCGTGTGATGGCGGCCGCGTTCGCTCTCTCGCTGCTCGGCGGCGCCAGTGCGCTGGCCCAGCCGGTCGAGGAGCATGGCGGACACGAGCATGGCGGCGGTGGCGGCGGCGCTCCCCACGGCGGTGGTGGCGGCGGCGCGCCGCACAACGCCGGTCCGGTCGGCGGGGCGCCCCATGCGGGGCCAGCCAACACCGGCGGACCCGGCGGCGGACAGCGCGGACCTGGAGGCGCTCCGGGCGGCTATGGCGGCGGCGCACCGCATCCCAACAACGCGCCGCACTCCGGCGGGCCCGGCGGCCCCGGGGGCGGACCGGGCGGCTATTCGGGCCCGCGCGGCGGCTACCCCGGCGGCGGGCCCCACAACTATGGCCAGCCGAATGGCGGCTCCAATCCCGGCTACCAGGGCCACGGCGGGCCGGGCGGGGGCTACCAGGGTCATGGTGGGCCCGGCGGCGGCCCGGGCGGCGGCGGGCATGGCGGCCAGGGCGGCTATCATCCGGGCTTCGGTGCGCCGGGCTACCGGCCGGGCGGCGGTCGGCCGCACTACGATCCGCAGTACTTCCCGCACGCCTTCTATCCGGAACACCGCCACCACTGGCGCGGTGAGTGGGACGCGCCTCCGGGCTTCTACTATCGCCACTGGGGCTACGGTGACCGCCTGCCCTGGGGCTGGTTCGCCGAGCCGTTCTGGATCATGGACTATTACGCCTACGACCTGCCGGTGCCGCCCTATGGCTACGAGTGGGTCCGGGTCGGCCCCGACGCCGTGCTGGTCGACCTGGCCAGCGGCATGGTGGTCGAGACGGTCTACGGCGCCTTCTACTGACGAACCCGTCTAGCAGCGAACCCGCAAGGGCTCGCCCGCCTCAGCCCCCGGAGCGCGTCTCCGGGGGCTTTTCGCATCGGCGTTTAGCTTGACGCGGGCGCAAAAAAACGGTCGAAAGCGGCCTTCGCTGGCCAGGGCATGCCCCCGTGCCGCTCCACTCCGCGCCGCTGGAGACAATATCATGCGCGTCTACTACGACCGCGACGCAGACCTTGCTCGCATCCTGGACAAGAAGATCGCCATCGTCGGCTATGGCAGCCAGGGCCACGCCCATGCGCTGAACCTTCGCGACTCCGGGGTGAAGAACGTAGCGGTAGCCCTGCGCGCGGGCTCGGCGTCGGCCAAGAAGGCCGAGGGCGAGGGGCTGAAGGTGATGAGCGTCGCCGAGGCGGCCGCCTGGGCCGACGCGATCATGATCCTGGCGCCGGACGAGCTGCAGGGCGAGATCTACAGCAAGGACATCGCCCCCAACATCCGCGACGGCGCGGCGCTGCTGTTCGCCCACGGGCTGAACATCCACTTCAAGCTGATCGAGCCCAAGGCCTCGATCGACGTGCTGATGGTCGCGCCCAAGGGCCCCGGCCACACCGTGCGCGGCGAATACGTCAAGGGCGGCGGCGTGCCCTGCCTGATCGCCGTGGCGCAGGACGCCACCGGCAATGCGCTGGACCTGGGCCTGGCCTACGCCTCGGCCATCGGCGGCGGCCGCTCGGGCGTCATCGAGACCACCTTCCGCGAGGAATGCGAGACCGACCTGTTCGGCGAACAGGCGGTCCTGTGCGGCGGCCTGGTCGAGCTGATCCGCGCCGGCTTCGAAACCCTGGTCGAGGCGGGCTACGCGCCCGAAATGGCCTATTTCGAGTGCCTGCACGAGGTGAAGCTGATCGTCGACCTGATCTATGAGGGCGGCATCGCCAACATGGACTATTCGGTCTCCAACACCGCCGAGTACGGCCAGTACGTCTCCGGTCCCCGCGTGGTGACGCCCGAGACCAAGGCCGAGATGAAGAAGGTGCTGGAGGACATCCAGGCCGGCCGCTTCGTGCGCGACTGGATGCTGGAATGCGCCGCCGGCCAGCCCAGCTTCAAGGCCACCCGCCGCCGCGCCGCCGAGCACCCGATCGAGGAAGTCGGCGCCCGCCTGCGCGCCATGATGCCCTGGATCACCAAGAACGCCCTGGTCGACAAGGCGAAGAACTAGAGC
>JARLIQ010000091.1 GCA_031291645.1 Caulobacteraceae bacterium
AGCATGCGCGTTCTGGTGACGGGGGCGACGGGGTATGTCGGGACGGCGGTGATCGACGAGCTGGTCGGCGCCGGCCACACGGTGCTGGGCGTGGCGCGGACCGACGAGGGCGCGCAGGCGCTGGCGGCGCGGGGGATCGCGGTTCATCGCGGCGACCTGACCCAGCCGGACACGCTGGCGGCGGGGGCGGCGGCCTGCGACGCGGTGGCCCACACCGCCTTCATCCATGACTTCTCGCGCTTTGCCGAGAACATCGAGATCGAGCGGGCGGCGGTCGAGGCGATGCTCGGCGCGCTGGAGGGCAGCGGCAAGCCGTTCGTCATCACCTCCGGCCTTCTGATGATGCAGCCGGCCGGCGAGTTCCTGACCGAGGCCGACGCGGCCCCGGACGTCGGCCGCGGGGCCACCGAGAACAGGGTCCTGGCCGCCGCCGCCGGCGGCGTGCGCGCCGCCGTCATCCGCCTGTCGCCGACCACGCACAGCAAGGACGACCAGGGCTTCACCCCGCGCCTGATCGACGTCGCGCGCAAGAGCGGCGTTGCGGCCTATATCGGCGACGGCGCCAACCGCTGGCCGGCGGTGCACCGGCTGGACGCCGCGCGGCTCTATCGCCTGGCGCTGGAGAAGGGCTCGCCCGGCGCGCGCTATCACGCCGTGGGCGACGAGGGCATCTCCACGCGCCGGATCGCCGAGGCCATCGGCGCCCACCTGGGCCTGCCCGTGGAGAGCCTGCCGGCGGAGAAGGCGGGCGAGCATTTCGGCTTCCTCGGCACGTTCTTCGGGCTCGACGCGCCGGCCACCGCGCAGCTGACGCAGGCCGAACTGGGCTGGACGCCGCGGGAGCCGGGCCTGCTCGCAGGGCTGGCGAGCGACGCCTATTATCAGGCCGGCAGCAAGTATTGAGGGGGGCGGTAGCGATGCCCAGGACCATCGTCGTCGTCGGCTACGGCCCCGGGGTCTCCGCCTCGGTGGCCGAGAAGTTCGGCGCGGAGGGCTTTGCGGTCGCCCTGGTGGCGCGCGGCGAGGCCAAGCTGGCGGCCGGCGTCGAGGCGCTGAAGGCCAAGGGGATCACGGCCGGCGCCTTTCCCGCCGACGCCGGCGATCCGGCCGCCATCCGCGGCGCGATCGCCAAGGCGCGCGCGGCGCTGGGGCCCGTCGGCGTGCTGCATTGGAACGCCTTCAGCGGCCGGGGCTTCGGCGACCTTTTGAGCGCCGATCCGGCGACGCTGCTCGGCCTGTTCGACGTCGCGCTCGTCGGCCTCTTGAGCGCGGTTCAGGAAGCCCTGCCGGACCTGAAGGCGGCCGGCGACGGCGCCGTCCTGGTCACCAACGGCGCCTTCGGCGAGGTCAACCCGATGATCGACGCCCTGGCCATCGCCCTCGGCGAGGTGGGCGTGCCGCTGGGCAACGCGGCCAAGGCCAAGCTGGTCGGCCTGCTCTCGGCGCGCCTGAAGGGCGAGGGCGTCTATGTCGGCGAGGTCACCATCGCCGGCGTGGTCAAGGGCACGGGGCCGGACGGCCCCGGCATGCCGACGCTGGGCGGCGCCGACATCGCCGAGGCCTTCTGGCGCCTCTACCAGGCCCGGGACGAGGTCCGCGCCCGCGTGGGCTGATCGGGCGAGGGGGCGCCTGGCGCGCTCACGCCCGCTTCATGCTCAGGATCGGCACGGGCGGCTTCAGCCATTCGCCGCGCTGTTCGGCGAACTTGGTCTTGCCGTCGGTGGGCAGGGACAGGATCTTGCGCACCACGGCCATGCCTTCGACCACCTGGCCGAAGGCGGCATAGCCCAGGTTGTCGCCCGGCGCGCCCGGGTGGGCGTCCAGGTAGGGCTCCGGGCTGGCGCAGATGAAGAAGTTGTTGGTCGCCGAGCCGGGGGCGAAGCGGCCGAGCGAGATCGTGCCGGTGACGTGCCGCAGGCCGGTCCGGGTGGTGCTTTCGTGGGCGATGGGGGCGAACGGGCGCACGCGCGGGTTGGGGGCGCCGACGATGACCCCGTCCCTGGGCGCGCCGGGGTCGCGCGAGGCGCGGAAGAACGAGCCGCCGTCATAGGCGTGGGTGTCGACATAGCGCAGGAAGTTGGCCGCGGTGACGGGCGCCTTGCCGGCCTCCAGCTCCACGACGATCGCGCCGTGGTTCGTCGCGATGACCACCCTCGGCTTGGCCGGCGCGGCCAGCGCCACGCGCGGGGCGCCGGCCAGCAACCCCGCGCCCACGACAAAGCTCCGGCGTCCAACCCTGGGCCCCGTCATTCCATCCGCTCCGCGTCGATTCCTCGCCAGCTTAGCGCCCGGCGGCCTGATGTACAGGCGAGGGGGACGCGCTCAATAGGGGCCCGTACGGGGGCCCCAGCCCGTCACCTTGTCGCCGGCGCCCAGGCGTTCGTCCATGATCGCGCCCAGCATCCGTCCGCGCCGCAAATGGTCCGGGTTCTCCGGGGCGGGGCGCTCGAGCATGGCGCTCAGGATCAGCCCGCCGCCGGGCGTGCGCTCGACCGACAGCTCGGGCGGCGGCGCCAATCCCTCGGCGAAGGGCGCCGACAGGTACAGCATCCATGGGACCTCGACCGAAGGCGGCGGCTGCGCCGCCAGCATGGACGCCAGCCATTCGTCCTTGGTCGCCCCGGCCGCCGGCGGCGTCCAGGACCGGCCCTCGTCGCCGCGCGACATTATCGCGCGCGCCCAGGCCCAGGGCGCCGGCCAGATCGACGCCACGATCTCCAGCACCTGCCGGTAGAGCGGATAGGTGACAAGCGCCGGGTCCGGCGGCGCGCCGAGGCTGCCGACTTCGAATTCGGCGCAGTTGCGCCACTTCGAGCCCGCGGTGACCCTAAACGTCTTGGATTTGTCGTCTCCATCCCGCCCCGGCGCGTCGTTGCTCATGGCGCAGGACCAATAGCCGCCGTTCGGGTCCGGCTGGCCATCCAGGTCCCTGTGGACGTTATGCGCCACGAGCGCCGGCATCCGGGCCCGCGCCTCGACCAGCGGGTAGCCCGTCAGGTTGGGCAGGTCGACCACGTCCCAGTTGGCGATCGACGGATCCAGCTGGTTCACCCGGTCTATGGTCGCCAGGAAGTTCCGCGCGATCGCTTCCGGCTGCTCGCCATCGGGGCGCCAATAAGATCGAATGTCGAAGGTTGTCTTTTTCATTTTATCTTCTCGTATTCTGAAACGTCCAGGATGATGATCCTGCCTTTAGGACGTGACTTCGTCTGGCGCGGGCGCAGCTCAACCTTGGCGGTCGTGGCTGGCCCGGTCAAGAACAAAATAAGAACATTGAATTCGCCCCGCGCCCCACGCCGCCATCCTCGCGCAACGGCCGCGGTGCGGTTTGCGTCAGGATGGCTGCCGGGCGTAAGGCTTGGGGCCTGGGACCGGCAGACATGCGCACGCGCCGCCGATTGCTGTTCGACCTTGCGGCCGCCTCGGGCTGTGGCGCGGTGGGCGCCGCCGCGTCCGCCTCGGGCGCGCCGGTCCCGGGGCCGAGCCCGACGGTCCTGGCCGGCGTCGACGTCCTGGCGGCCGGCGGCTTTGCGCAGCTCTCCGGTCTGCGCGTCGGGGTGGTCACCAACCAGACCGGCCGCGACGCCGCCGGGCGGCGCACGATCGACCGGCTGTGGTCCGCCCCCGGCGTCCGGCTCGCGGCCATCTTCAGCCCGGAGCACGGGCTGAACGGCGACCGCGAGGGGCGGATCGGCTCGGCGAGCGACGCGGCGACGGGCCTGCCCGTGTACAGCCTTTACGGCGCGGCGCGCCGCCCGAGCGCGCAGATGCTGTCCGGCCTCGACGCCCTGGTGGTCGACCTGCAGGACGTCGGCGTGCGGTTCTTCACCTACGCCACGACCATGGCCTATGTGATGGAGGCGGCCGCGCCGCGCGGCCTGCTGGTCGTCGTGCTGGACCGGCCTAACCCGATCGGCCCCGCCGGCGTGCGCGGGCCGGTGCTGGACCCGGCGCTCCGCTCGTTCACCGGCTATTTCCCCATGCCCGTGCAGCACGCGATGACCATGGCCGAGCTGGCGCGGATGTTCGAGGGCGAGAACCGCATCGGCGCCCGGCTGACGGTGGTCCCGATGCGCGGCTATCGGCGCGACCTGTGGTTCGACCAGACGGGCCTGGCGTGGGTCGATCCCTCGCCCAACCTGAGGTCGATGGGCGCGGTGATCCTCTATCCCGGCGTCGCGCTGGTCGAGGGAACCAACGTCAGCGTCGGCCGCGGGACGCCGAGCCCGTTCGAGCTCGTGGGCGCACCCTGGATCGACGGCGTGGCCCTGGCCGGCGCCCTGGCGGCGCGCGATATCCGTGGCGCGCGGTTCGAGCCGACGCAGTTCACCCCGGACGCGGACCGCTACGCCGCAGCGCTTTGCCCCGGCGTGCGCATCATGCTCACCGACCGCACGGCGCTCGACGCGCCGCGGCTGGGCCTCGAACTCGCCGCCGCGCTCCGGTGGCTATACCCGCAGCGCTTCGACATCGCCGGCATGCTCGGCGCCCTGGGCTCGCACGAAAGCCTCGCCGCCCTGCAGGCGGGAACGCCCGCCGAGGCCATCGCCGCCAGCTGGCGCCCGGCGCTGCGAAGGTTCGAGGCCGTGCGGCGGCGGTATCTGCTGTACGGGTAGGCGAGGCGGACGCCGACGCCCCGCCCTCAATCCTGGGGGCCGGGCTCCAGCGTGATCCACCGGCGCGGCCAGCGCCAGCCCAGCGCGCGGACCTCGCCGGGCTTGAGCGCCAGCTTGCCGATCGTGGCCGCCGACAGTTCGCTCACCGCATGGACCGGCTCCAGGCCGCCCACCGGACTGCCCGCCACCCGGCCGATCAGCAGGGCCTTGTCGATCGCCTTCCACTCGGCCTTGGCGCGGTCCTCGTGACCGACGGCGAAGAAATGGCGCAGCGCGGCCGGCTCGCCGGCGAGTTCCACCATCACTCCGATCAGCCATCCGCTCGCCATCGCCGGCGTGCCTAGCACGCTCGCGGCGTTTGAGCAGCGGCCTTGCATCGGCGGCGGCGTGTCCGTCGAAAACGGGCATTGAAATCAATGGCTTATGCCGGACCCGGGTCGCCCCTGTCGTATTCCGGTCGCTTTTTTCGCGCTTCAAAATCCAGATAAAGTTCATAAAATCAATATGTTGGATCATATTCGTCCGCGACAAATTGATCCGAACCCGGATATTTTCCTTGCGATTTTTCACATATCTGTCATGGTTGCGCTCGACGCACTGACGACTGCGAGGGCCTCGCACCCTGAGAGCCGCGGGGCGTCTCTTTCTGGCTCCCATGCTGGTCAAGGAGACGCAGCCATGAACAACCCACTCAGCCTCAACACGGCGATCCTTTCGTTCGCCTTCTGCGGCATGCTCGCCCCGCACAGGCGCGAGTATGGCGATCCGCGGCCGGCCGCGCCGGTCTCGGCGACGGCCAAGAAGAAGTAGGCCCGGCCGGCCTCGCCGGCCGGACTTCACAGCCCCTTTTGCAAGGCCCTGGGCCCCTCGGAGCGATCCGGGGGGCCTTTGCTATGGGCGCCGGCGGGGTTTGCGCTTGTCGAAGCGGCCGGTTTTTGTCTCTTTGCCCCCGCAACAGACAAGAAGCGGAGCGGCCATGAGCCTCCTGACCCTCGAAAAGCGCGGCCACGTCGCCATCCTCACCCTGAACCGGCCCGAGAGCATGAACGCCCTGGGCGCGCCGGGCGACGGCGACCAGGTGCGCGAGGCGTGCGACGCGGTGAACGCCGACCGCGACATCCGCTGCGTGGTGCTGACCGGCGCGGGCCGGGCCTTCTCGGCCGGCGGCGACGTCAAGGCGATGAAGGCGCGGGAAGGGGCGTTCGGCGGCTCCGGCGTCGACCTGCGCGACGGCTATCGCAACAACATCCACCGGGTGGTGCGCTCGATCTACGGCCTGGAGGTCCCCTCGATCGCGGCGGTGAACGGGGCGGCGATCGGCCTGGGCTGCGACGTCGCCTGCATGACCGACATCCGCATCGCCGCCGACACCGCCAAGTTCGGCGTCACCTTCCTCAAGCTGGGCCTGGTTCCCGGCGACGGCGGCGCCTGGCTCCTGCCGCGCACCATCGGCATGAGCCGGGCGTGCGAGCTCTTGTTCACGGGCGACGTGATCGACGCGCGCACGGCCTGCGAATGGGGCCTGGTCAGCCGGGTGGTCCCGCCCGAGGCGCTGATGGACGAGGCGGTGGCCCTGGCCGAAAAGATCGCGGCCCAGCCGCCCCACGCCCTGCGCCTGACCAAGAGCCTGCTCAAGCAGGGCCAGACCACCTCCTACGACACCCTGATGGAGATGTCGGCCGCCGCCCAGGCCATCTCCCACCTGACCGAGGACCACATGGAGGGGGTGGACTCCATCCTCGAAAAGCGCGCCGCGGTGTTCAAGGGGGCGTGAGGCTTTCGCCGGAGGCCGAACGCCAGCGTCGGAGATGATCCCAACCCCCTCCCCCATGCGGGGAGGGGGCAGGGGGTGGGGGTGTCAGCGCCGAGTTGGCCGACCTGCGCCTCCACCCGGCGACGCCGTCCGATTCCCGGAGGCCCACAGCCGACACCCCCACCCCAAACCCCTCCCCGCAAGGGGGAGGGGCTCGCCAGGGTGTTCGACGTCGCAAGGGAAGGGGGCCGCCGGCGTCAGCCGCGGACGCAAATCCTTCCCCTGACGCGACGAGCGTCTTGCCGGCCTGGCGCCTGGCCGTCTAACATTCGTTTGAATTATTCAAAACGCGAGGAAACGAACATGATCGGCGTGGTGGCGACGTTGAAGGTGCAGGTCGAGAAGGCCGCGGAATTCGAGGCGGTGTTCACCGACCTGGCCAAGCAGGTCCGGGCCAACGAACCGGGCAATGTATTCTACCAGCTGACCAAGTCGCGCACCGAGCCGGGGACCTACAAGGTGCTGGAGCTCTACGCCGACGCCGACGCGCTGAAGCACCATGGCGGGACCGACTACTTCAAGGCCGCCGGCGCCAAGATGGGCCCGTGCCTGGCCGGCCGGCCCGAGATCGAATACCTCGACGCGGTCGAGTAGCCGCCATGGACGTCGCCTTCAGCCCCGAAGACCTCGCCTTCCAGGGCGAGGTCCGCGCCTTCATCGCCGAGGCGTTCGACGCCGACATGCGCGCCCGCTCGGCTCAGTCCAAGAACGCCCACATCGACCGCGAGGGCCAGGTCCGCTGGCTCAAGCGGCTGTACGAAAAGGGCTGGATCGCGCCGGACTGGCCGGTGGAATACGGCGGGACGGGCTGGACCGACGCCCAGAAGTACGTCTTCAACATGGAGATGGCCCTGGCCGGGGCGCCGGCGACCACCAACATGGGGCTGAAGATGTGCGCCCCGGTGATCATGGCCTTCGGCTCCGACGCGCAGAAAGCCCGGCACCTGCCCAAGATCCTGTCCTCGGACGTGTGGTGGTGCCAGGGCTATTCCGAGCCGGGCTCGGGCTCGGACCTGGCGTCGCTGTCGATGAAGGCGGTGCGCGACGGCGACGACTATGTGCTGAACGGCTCGAAGATCTGGACCACCTACGCCCAGTGGGCCGACTGGATGTTCTGCCTGGTGCGCACCAGCCAGGAGGAGCGGCCCCAGCGCGGCATCTCCTTCCTGCTGCTGGACATGACGACGCCGGGCATCACCATCCGCCCGCTGCCGACCCTCGACGGGCCGGTGGAGGGCGAGCAGGAGATCAACCAGGTCTTCTTCGAGGACGTCCGCGTGCCGGTCGCCAACCGCATCGGCGAGGAGGGCCAGGGCTGGACCTACGCCAAGTACCTGCTGCAGTTCGAGCGCGGCAGCGCCTACGCCCCCGGCCTGACCAACATGCTGGACAAGGTCAAGCGCATCGCCGCGGCCGAGCCGTCGGACGGCGCAGGGCGGATGATCGAGGACCCCGACTTCCGCCGCAAGCTGGCCGAGATGCAGATCAAGGTCGAGGCGCTGAACGCCACCGAGCTCAAGGTCTTCGCCGGCCGGGCCGCCGGCGCGGCCATGGGCCCGGTCTCCTCGATGCTCAAGCTCGAAGGCAGCCAGGCCCAGCAGCAGATCACCGAACTGGCCCTGGAGGCGGTCGGCGGCTACGCCGCGCCCTTTGTCCAGGACACCTGGGCCGAGATCCGCGGCGAAAAGAACGAACCCCGGCCCGGCCCCGACTACGCCGCCCCGCTCGCGCCGATGTACTTCAACTACCGCAAGACCTCGATCTACGCCGGCTCGAACGAGATCCAGCACAACATCATGGCCAAGATGATCCTGGGGCTGTAGGGGCGCCGCCCCTCACCCGAACGCGCCGGCCACGTAGTCGCGGGTGCGCTTGTCCTTCGGCGTCTCGAAAACCTGGTCGGTGGTTCCGAACTCGACCAGCCGGCCGAGGTACATGAAGGCGGTGTAGTCCGAGACGCGCGCGGCCTGCTGCAGGTTGTGGGTGACGATGGCCAGGGTGTGGTCGCGCTTCAGCTCGGTGATGGTCTCCTCGATCTTGGCGGTCGAGCCGGGGTCGAGGGCCGAGCAGGGCTCGTCGAGCAGGATCACCTCGGGCGAGAGGGCGATGGCGCGGGCGATGCACAGCCGCTGCTGCTGGCCGCCCGAGAGGCTGAGGCCGCTGGTCCGCAGCTGGTCCTTGACCTCGTCCCACAGGGCGGCGCGGCGCAGCGAGGCCTCGACGCGGTCGTTCAGCGCCCCGCGCTTCAGCCGCTCGTAGATGCGCACGCCGAAGGCGACGTTGTCGTAGATCGACATCGGGAACGGCACGGGCTGCTGGAACACCATGCCGACCGAGGCGCGCAGCCGGTTGAGGTCGACCCCGGCGGCCAGGATGTTGGTCCCGTCCATCATCACCTCGCCCTCGACGTGCTGGTCCGGATAGAGCTCGTTCATCCGGTTGAACACCCGAAGCAGGGTCGACTTGCCGCAGCCGGACGGGCCCATGATGGCGGTCACGGCGTTGGCGTAGATCGGCACCGAGACGTCGGTCAGGGCCACCTGGCGGCCGTACCGGAAGCTGATGTGCGAGGCGATCAGCTTGGGCTCCGGAACGCCCGCCGACGCCGGCCGCGCAATCCCGATCACCGTCGCTCCGTTCGCCCCGCCGCTCGACATCGTCGCCTCGCTGTAAGGTTTCGAGATGATGATTACCCCAACGGGCGGCGGATAAATTTGCTCCAGATCATGAATCGACAATAATGAAGTCGCGATTGGCGCCCATTTATTGGGCTTTGGGTGCCAATATTACAGTAATGTGACCGTTGCTGTGTCTGGGTTTGCGTCTGGTCGCTCAGCGCGCGGCGGCGCGCCAGCTTTCGATCTCGGCGATCTCGGCCTCGGGGCGCTGGATCGCGATCTCGCGGCGGCCGAGGAAGACCTCGCCGGTCTCGCCGTCCAGCGACAGCCAGTCGCCGGCCCTGAGCGCGACCTCGCCCAGCCGGGCGCCGTCGCCGTCGATGACCAGGTCGCGGCAGCCCACCAGGCAGGCCTTCCCCAGCTGCCGGGCCACCACCGCGGCGTGGGCGGTGCGCCCGCCGACCGCGGTCAGCACCCCGGCGGCGGCGGCCAGGCCGGCGATGTCCTCGGTGGAGATGTCGCGGCGGACCAGTATGGCCGGCTCGCCCCGGGCCGCGGCGCGGGCGGCGGCCTCGGCGTCGAAGGCGATGCGGCCGGCGGCGACGCCGGACGAGGCGGGAATGGCGCTGGCGGCCGGCTCGGCCTCGCCGACGAAGCGGACCACGCCGGCGCGGTCCAGGTCGACGTCCGCCACCCGGCGCAGGCCCTCGGCGGGCGCGATCAACCCTTCGCGCACCAGGTCGACCGCCGTGCGAAGCACCGCGCGCGGCGTGCGCTTGGCCGAGCGCGTCTGCAGGAAGAACAGCTGGCCGCCCTCGACGGTGAACTCGATGTCCTGCACGTCCTTCAGTTCGTGTTCGAGCCGCTGGGCGCCGGCCGACAGGTCCCTGAAGACGGCGGGCAGGCGCCGGGCCAGGCTGTCCGCGTCGCCTGGCGTGCGCCGGCCGGAAACCACGTCCTCGCCCTGGGCGTCGGACAGGTAGTCGACGTAGAGCCCCTTCTCGCCGGTCGCCGGGCTGCGGCTGAAGGCGACGCCCGCGCCCGAATCGCCGCCGGAGTTGCCGAACGCCATGGCCTGGACGGTCACCGCGGTGCCGGTCAGGTCCTCCAGCCGGTTCAGCCGGCGGTATTCGACGGCCTTGGGGCTGGACCAGGAGCGGTAGACGGCGCGGGCGGCGGCCAGCAGCTGGTCCATCGGATCGAACGGCGCCGCGCCGCCGGGCAGGGCGGCCGCGCTGGCCTGCATGGCCCGCGCCAGCCGCTCCAGCGCCTCGGGATCGAGCTCGGTCTCGCCGCCGGCCTGTTCGGACCGCAGCATCTCGGCCAGGTCCGCCTCGAACGGGGCGGCCGGCGCGTCGGCGACGATCTCGGCATAGCCCTGGATGAACCGGCGATAGCTGTCGAAGGCCATGCGCGGGTCGCCCGTGAGCCGGATCAGGCCGCGCACCGTCTCGGCGTTCAGTCCCACGTCCAGCACGGTCGACAGCATGCCGGGCATGGACCGGGCCGCGCCCGAGCGCACCGAGACCAGCAGCGGCCGGCGCGAATCCCCGAACCGGCGCCCGCTGGCCGCCTCCAGGCGCCGCACGCCCTCGCGCAGCCCGTCCGCCAGCGCCTGCTCGGCCTTGGCGTCGGCCTGGTTCAAGGGGCCGCACAGGCCGGTCGGCAGCACGAAGGCGGGCGGCACGCGCAGGCCCAGCCGCGCCATCTGGGCCAGCATCGCCGCCTTGGAACCGGCCACCTCCGGGTCCAGCGCCGGGACCTCCGGCCCCTGGCCGATGATGAACAGGGGGGCGTGGCGGGTTTCGGACACGGTCTTGCGGCTCATAGCGCCAGCTCTCCCAGGAGGTAGTCGCGCAGCGCCAGCGAGGCGTGCGCCAAGTCGTCGGTGGCCCGCTCCAGCGTGTGGGCCAGCTCCAGCCCCACCACCGGCGCGCGCGGGTCGCTCGGCGGGGCGGCCATCAGGGCGGCGATCATCCGCCGCTCGGCGTCGTCCGCCGCCCGCTCGGCGGCGCAGACCGCGTCGATCGCCTGCAGCGCCTCGTTCGCGTCCTGCCGCGCGCCCGAGGGGGTGCGCGAGGCGGCCTCGCAGGCCCGCACCATCTGGGCCGCGCTCTCGACCGCGACCTCGGCCAGGGCTTCCAGCGGCGCGGCCAGACCATCGTCCTCGGCCGGCGCCAGGCTGAATAGGAAGGCGACCTCGTCCAGCGCGTCCAGCGCCTGTTCGGCGTGGTCGACCACCAGGCGCAGGTTGGGATTGGCCTCTGCCAGGCGGCCCGTGGCCTCGCGCGCCTCGATCGTCAGGCGGTCGCCCTTCTTCTCCAGCCGCGTGGCCCGCACGGCCAGGGCCGCGCGCGCGTCGGCCGGGGCCAGCCGCCCGCCCGCCAGGGCGTCGCGGATCTCGCCGGCCAGCATCCGCGACAGGCCCAGGTGCCTCAGCGCGGCGGTCAGCACCACGCCTTCCGCGCTCTGCAGCCTCTGGGCCAGGCCCGCCTGGATCTCGTCGCGCACCAGGCGCGCGGAGCGGCCGGCGGCGAGGCCTTCGCTGGCGATGCGCAGCACGTCGCCCAGGAAGTCGTAGGCCTCGCGCTCGCCCAGGATCTCGTCCAGCCGCGCGCCATAGGGGGCGCGGGCGGCGGCGACGCGCCGGACCGCGTCCAGCACCAGCTCGACCCCGCCCAGCTCCAGGAACGCTCGGTGGCCCAGGTCCAGCGCCGCCGCCTCGGATAGCAGGTCCACCGCCGGTCCCTTGCCGACGAAGCCCTGCAGCGCCTTCCGCGCCTTGTTCCAGTCGATCAGGAACACCAGCCGCGATCCGAGCCGCTCCAGGAAGGCGTCGAGCCCCGCCAGGTCCTTGGCCTCGTAGCGGCCGGCGACCAGGAAGAAGGCGTCCTCGCTCAGCCCCTGCGCCGCGCGTTCGCCCAGCGGGGTCCAGGTCACGCCCAGGTGGTCGAACAGGCCGATGAAGAACTTGGCGCGGCGGCGGTGCACGTCGGTGTAGGTGACGTCGGCGGCGAGGCCCTCGACGTGGATGACGATCACGTGCGCGTCGGTGGCGCCGATGTCGTTCTGGATGGTCAGCCGCGCCGGCCCGCCCACGGCGGTGGTCCCCAGCCCCGGGTGGCCGAAGGCCAGCGGCGCGGTGCGGTTCAGCCCGCGCATGAAGGCCTGCAGCCGCTGGCGCTGGGCGTCGGCCAGCCGGTGGGCCCTGGCGCCGTCCACCGTCTCGACCGCCGTCTGGTCGGCGAGGAGGTTGATCGCCTTGTGCAGGTCCATGATCAGCAGGTGCTGGCTGTCCCGCTCGCCACGGCGCGCCGAGGTCATGGCGGCCAGCGCCGCACCCGAAACCGTGTCGCCGGACGGCAGGTCGCCGCCGTCCAGCGCCTTGAGCCGTTCGGCGAAGGGGGCCGCGTCCTCGGCGGCGGCGATCGGGGCGATCATCGCCGCGATGTCGGCGTTCAGCCCCTCGATCAGGCGGCCGGCGCCGGGGATCTCGATGCGGTCGGGCCCGGCGGGGCGGGCGCCGGCGATGGTGGCGTCGAAGCCGGCCTCGTCCAGCCCCACGGCGCGGCGTTCGGCCGACAGGTCGGGCGCGGGCCGCCCGGGGTCCGCCGCGTGCGCCGCGGCCTCCTGCAGCAGGGTCAGCCGCAGCTTGGCGCGGTCATTGGCCACCAGGGCGGCGGCGATCAGGTCGGGCAGCAGGACGGCGCTCTCGCCCAACCGTGCGACGATCTCGGCCTTCGTGGTCATGACAGCGTTCCAAGGATATCCCCGATAACGCCAGCCTACGCGTCCGGTTACGCCCGGCTTTGAGCTAAGTCATTCATATAAGTGTCATATTTTGCGGTCGGACGGGGCCGCGGCTCAGCGGACGCGCTTGCGGTCCCGCTGCATCTGGACCAGGGCCTGGCGGCCGGCCTCGGTCAGAGCCGGTCCGTCGCGGGTCTCGACCGCCCAGCGCATGGCCTTGAACGCCTCCAGCCAGCCCTCCTGGCGCAGACGTTCGAGTTCATCGCCATTGCCGATGGCGTCCAGCACGGTGAAGGCTTCGTTGATCATGGGACCTGGCGCGGCGCTGCGCGGATGCGCAGGACCGGACGCGATATGACATTATTGTTGCGAACAGCGGGGACCTACACCCCCGGCCGGACAACGGTCAAGCTGCGGCGCCCCAGGCTAGGCCAGGAAGTCGGCGATCTCGCGCAGGGCCTGGCGGGCCTCGGGCAGGTCCTGCAGGAAGAAATGCCAGACGTGCGGCATCGCCGGCCAGACGCTCAGCTTGGCGGGCACGCCGCCGCGCCAGAGCCGGGCGGCGAGGGCCAGGGACTGGTCGCGCAGGTGCTCGATGGCGCTGACCTGGATCAGGGTCGGGGGAAAGCGGGCCAGCAGGGCCTCGTCCGCCGCCGCGGGCGAGAGGCGCCGGTCGGCCGGATCGAGCGCGCCGGCGCGATAGGCCTCGAAGGCGCCGGCCAGCACCTCGGCGGTGACCACCCGGTCGCGGACGCCCTCGACGCGCCGGGCGGGGTCGCGCCCGTCCAGCAGGGCCGAGATCAGCAGCAGCCGCGCGGGCGTGGGCCGGCCCTGGGCGATCCGCTCGGCGACGGCGGCCGTGGCCAGGTTGCCGCCGGCCGAATCGCCGGCCAGCCCGACCTCGGCGGCCGCGCCCGCCGCCTCCGGCCCGTGGGCCTCGATCCAGTCCAGGGCCGCCAGCGCATCGTCCAGCGCCGCCGGATAGGGGTGCTCGGGCGCGAGGCGGTAGTCGACGGCCAGCACCGGCCGCCCGGTCAGGAGGGCGATCTCGGCGACCAGCGGCCGATACCCCGCCGCCGAGCCGCCGGACCAGCCGCCGCCGTGCAGGTAGAGCAGGCGCCGCACCGCGTCGGCGTGCGGCGGCACGGACCACTCGCCCGCCAGGCCGCCGACCCGCGCCGGCAGGAAACGGCAGGCCCGCATCCCCTCGCCGGCGTTGCCCCGGCCGTAGTCGTCCAGGGCGCTGCGCAGCGCGGCCAGCGGGTCGGCGGCGGCGGCGATCTGATCGACCATGGCGTCCAGGTGGGCGAAGACGCGCCCGAGGTCGGGACGGTCGGCGGGCGGGAAGGACGCCATGGCCGAGCCTAGAACCGGTAGCGGGCGGAAAGGCCGATCTCGCGGCCGGGCTCCAGCTCGCCCAGCGCCAGCGATCCCAGCAGGGCCGAGACCACCAGCACGTTGCCGAGGATCTTCTGGTCGGTGACGTTGTGGGCGTAGAGCCCCGCCGACCAGTGGCCGCCCTTGTCCATGTAGTTGAGGTCGAACTTCAAGACGCCCGCCGGCCGCTGCGAGGCGACCGGAAGGTTGAACTCGGTGAAATAGACCCGCGACTTCCAGTCGTAGGCCCCGGCCAGGGTCAGGTCGCCGGGCAGGTCCACCGGCAGGCGGTAGAGGAAGCTGGCGCTCACCGTCAGCTTGGGCGCGTTGGGCAGGGTGTGGCCGGCCAGGTTGAGCACGCCCAGGCTCGGCCGCGCCGAGTCGGCGGTCAGGAATTTGTCGAACCGCGCGTCGAGCACCGAGGTCGACAGGCCGACGCGCAGGTCCTGGCTCAGGCGGGCCTCGAACTCGGCCTCCAGCCCGTCGACGGTGGCGCGGGCGGCGTTGGTCACCTGGGCGCTGACCCCGTTCACCTGGTTAACCTGCAGGTTGTCGTAGTTCATGTGGAAGGCCGCCAGGTTCGCCTGCAGGGCGCCGTCGAAATAGCTGCCCTTCAGCCCGGCCTCGAGGCTGCCGTTGGTCTCGGGATTGAAGGCCGGCTGCAGGTTGCCGGACTGGTAGCCGCCGCTCTTGTAGCCGGTCGCGTACTTCAGATAGGCGGTCTGGTCGTGGCTGAGCTTGTAGCTGCCGCCCACCTCGTAGGTGACCCTGCCCCAGCCGTGCGCCTGGGTCAGCGAGCCGACGTAGTTGTTGCTCTCGTCCAGGTGCTTGTGGTCGTTGGAGTAGCGCAGGCCGGCGAACAGCGAGAAGGCGCTCGTGACGTTGTAGGTCGCGTGGCCGAACACCGCGTAGGAATGGGTGGTCAGGTTCCCGGTCAGGACGACCGGCAGGGGCAGGTCGCTGACCGGGACGGTGACGACCTGGGACAGGTCCTCGTCGAAATAGTTGGCCCCCAGCACGTAGTTGAACCGCTTGCCGGCGTCGGAGGCGTAGATCACCTCGGCGAAGGTCTGGGTCGCTCTCTGGTCGTAGATGGTGCTGGTGAAGTCGACGGACGAGCTGTCGCCGTCCATGTCCAGGTATTGCTTGGTCCGGTCGACCGCGACGGTGGCCTTCAGGTCCCCGCCGCCGACGCGCCAGTCGGCGATCACTGTCGCGCCCTTGAAGTCGAGGTTGCTGGTCCCGTGGGTGACCGCCAGCGAGCGCTTGTCGACCGAGCCGAAGTTCGCGCCCTGAATCGGGGCGGGCAGGGACGCGTTGGGGTCGGGCGTGCCGAGCACGAAATAGGCCGGCCCGTGGGTGTTGGACTGCTGGTCGTCGAGCATCAGCCGCAGCGTGAAGTCGTCGCTGGCCCGCCACTTCAGCTGGGCGCGCACCGCGTAGTTGTCAGCGTCGTCCAGCCGCGAGGGACCGGCTGGATCGGTGTTGCGGGTGAAGCCGGCGTTGTAGGTCCGCTCGACGCTCAGCCGACCCATGAGGTCGCCGGACGGGTCCAGCTTGCCGCTGACGAAGCCGTCGACGCGATATTCGGCCGGGTCCAGGCCGCCCGAGGCGCCGATCTCGGCCTCGAGGTCCTCGGTGGGCTGCTTGGGAATCAGGTTGATCGAGCCGCCCGTGGCGTTGCGGCCGAACAGGGTGCCTTGCGGCCCGCGCAGCACCTCGACCCGGTCCATGTCCAGGAAGGTCGTGGTCGCCAGGCCCGTCTGCGAGAGGTAGACGCCGTCGTAGTGCACCGCCACGCCCGGGTCGGCGCCGGCGCTGGAATTGCCGTTGCCGATGCCGCGGATGGTGATCTTGGCGTTGGTCAGGACGTCGCCGAACTGCACGCCGGGGGTGATCGCCGACAGGTCCGAGATGTCGTTGATGTGCAGGCTCTGCAGCGTGCGGCTGTCGTAGCTGGAGACCGCAGCCGGGGTGTCCTTGATCGTGGTCGAGCGCCGCTGGGCGGTGACCACCACCGTCTCGATCTCATTGCCTGAAACGCTCGGCGTCTCCGCGGCCAGGACACGGCCGGCGGGCGCTGCGGACAGCGCCAGGGCCGCCGCCATGATCGGGCGATAACGCATGATTTGCCTCCCCAATGTTCTTGGCCGGACAGTAGGCGGCCCGCCGGGCGCGCGTGAGGACGGGAGAGCGAAATCAAAACCGGACAATTTCGCTCATTGACAGACGAGTCCGGTTTCCAAACACTGGCGCAAAACGTGGGAGGACGCCGTTGGCGGGCAGCGAGACCCAGGCCGTCGACATCGAATACTTCAGGGCGCTGGTCGGGCGTGAGGAGGCGGCGCGGCTGATCCGGCGCGACCGGTCCGGCCCGGCCGACGGCCCGCTGCCGGCGGCGCTCGACCTGCCGACCTTCTGGCGGCTGTGCGCGGAGAACATCCAGTCCCTCGACGACGAGAGCCACGGCGTCGCCGCCGAACCGGTGGCTCGCGGCAGCCTGTCGGTGCTGTTCTCCGCGGCCAAGGAGGCCGACAGCCTGGGCGAGGCGCTGGAGCGGCTGTCGGCCACCGCCCGGCTGATCCGCAAGGAGTGCCAGGTCGTCGTGGGCCGGAACCGCGAGGGGGTGCGCCTGACCGTGCGGCCGGCGGGCCCGGCCAGCCTGCGCGCCGAGATCTACGTCGAGTGCTTCGCGGTGGTCACCCATTGCGCCCTGCGCTGGATGACCGGCCGGCGGCTCGATCCGGTGGTGGTGCGCGGCGCGGCCGCGCTGCAGTCCATGAGCGGCACGCTGCTGGGCTCGCTGAACGCGCCGCTGATCCGGCGGGGCGGCGGGGTGACGATCCAGTACGGCAAGGCCGACGCCGTCGCCCCGATCCTGGACCAGAAGTACAAGGTCTGG
>JARLIQ010000092.1 GCA_031291645.1 Caulobacteraceae bacterium
GGCTGGGCGGCTGGCGGCGGCTGCGGCGCGCCGGCGGGCGCCTGGGCGAAGGCCTGGGACGCCAGCGCCGTTGAGCCGAGCAGCAGGGCCATGCCTGACGCAACCCCACGACGGGTGCGAATGCGGCAGGTGGTCGATCGATTCATCGGTTCGGCCATTGGCTTAAGACGTTCCGTCACGAGAACAGACCGTCGAGAAAATGAAAGACGCCGCTGCGCTGCAGGTCGTTGGTGGTGGCGAACAACATCAAACCGACGAGCAAGGCAAGCCCCACCCGGTAGCTTGCCGCCTGAACCGCCGCCCCGACCGGCCGCCGCGCCACAGCCTCATAGGCGTAAAAGAGCAGGTGCCCGCCGTCCAGCACCGGAATCGGCAGCAGGTTGAGAAAACCGATGCCGACCGAATAGACCGCGACCATGCCCAGGAGCGCGATCACGCTGCCGGCGAGCTGCTCGCCCAGGCCCTGCTCGCCCGCCGCACCGGCCTTGGCCAGGGCGTGGGAGGCCTCAGCGATGCCCAGCGGACCGGAGAGCTGGTTGGCCGAAACCTGGCCGCGCACCACGCGACCCAGGTAGTAGAGGGTCGTGTCCAGCACGTCCCAGGTCATGCGCGCGCCCCGCACGACGGCCTGCGCCGGGTCATAGCGCTTGTGGATCAGGGCGTCGGCGGTGTGCGGCGGCGCGAGACCCAAGAGGCCGCCGTGCTGGCGCCCGCCCAGGCCGTCGTTGACCAGGCCGTCGCTGGGCGTCGCGGTCAGCACGATGGTCTGGCCGCCGCGCTGCAGTTCGAACCGAATCGGCACCTTGGCGCGGACCACGATCACCTCGCGCAGGTCCTCGAAGCTCTCGATCCGATGGCCGGCCGCGCGGGTTATCAGGTCGCCCGGCTGGAACCCGGCCGCCGCCGCCGGCGAGCCCGGCGAGACGGTCTCGATCCGGGCCGGCACGACGGTCTCGCCCAGGAACAGGAAGACCGAGGTGAACACCACGATCGAGAGCACGAAGTTGGCGAGCGGCCCCGCCGCGACGACGAGGGCCCGCTGCCACAGCGGCTTGAAGTGGAAGTAGCGGCGCACCGCCGCGAGCCCCTCGTGGGCGATGATCTCGCGCCGCAACTCGGCCAGGTCCTCGCTGTCGGGCACGCTGGAGACGTTCTCGTCGCCGGCGAATCGCACGTACCCGCCGAGGGGAATCCAGCCGATCCGCCATTCGGTGCCGCTGCGGTCGCGCCATTGGGCGATCGCGCGGCCGAACCCGATCGAGAATCGGTCGACGGCCACGCCGCAGGCCTTCGCGACCAGGAAGTGACCAAACTCGTGCACGGTGACCACGATGGTCAGCACGAACAGGAACGGCAGGACCCAGGAGAGCGCGCCGTGGACTAAGGCCAAAAGGGGCAAGGGATTTTCCGCCAGCTAGTGGGTCAGGCCGGCCAGAACCTCGGCCGCCACGCGGCGCGCGGATCCGTCGGTGGTCATGGCGATCTCCAGTGCGCCGTCGGCGTTCGCCCCCGTGTCGAGTTCCCCCACGGCGTCCATCCGCTGCAGGGTCTCGGCGACAACCGCGACAATATCGAGAAAGCCGATCCGCCGGTCAAGGAAGGCCGCCACGGCCGCCTCGTTGGCCGCGTTCATCGCGGCCGGGGCCATTCCGCCCGCGGTCAGGGCCGAGCGGGCCAGGGCGATCGAGGGGAAGCGCTCGGGATCGGGCGGCTCGAAGGTCAGCGAGCCCACCGCGCCCAGGTCCAGCCCCGGCGCCGGCCAGGCCAGCCGGTCGGGCCAGGCGTAGGCGCAGGCGATGGGCGTGCGCATGTCCGGCGGCCCCAGCTGGGCCAGGGTCGAACCGTCCTGGTACTCGACCAGGCTGTGGATCACCGATTGCGGGTGAATCAAGACGTCGATCCGATCAGCCGGGGTTGAGAACAGGTAGGCAGCCTCGATCATTTCCAGGCCCTTGTTCATCATGGTGGCGGAATCGATCGAAATCTTGGCGCCCATGTTCCAATTGGGATGAGCCAGGGCCTGTTCGCGGGTCGCGCGGCCCATGGCCTCGCGTGTCCAGCTGCGGAACGGCCCGCCGGAGGCCGTCAGGATCAGCCGCGCGACGCGTTCCAGGCAGTCGGGCTGTAACACCTGAAATATCGCCGAGTGCTCCGAATCGACCGGAATCACCACGCCGCCGGCGCGCCGGGCGGTCTCCAGCAGCGCCGGGCCGGCGCAGATCAGGCTCTCCTTGTTGGCCAGGGCGATGATCGCTCCCGTGCGGGCGGCCGCCAGGGTGGGCGCCAGGCCGGCCGCACCGACGATGGCCGACATCACCCACTCGGCGCCCATGCCGGCCGCCTCGAGGACCGCCTCGGGTCCCGCCGCAGCTCGCACGCCGCTGCCGTCCAGCCGCGCGCGCAGCTCGTCCAGCAGGCTCTCGTCCTGGATCACCACCAGCTTCGGGCGCCATTGCAGCGCCTGCTCGGCCAGCTTTTCGACGTTGCGGCCCGCGACCAGGGCCACGATCTCCACCTCCGCGGAGCCGTGGGCCACCGCCTGTTCCAGGAGGTCCAGCGTCGAGACGCCCACCGAGCCGGTGGAGCCCAGGACGGTGACGGTGCGGCGCAGGGTCAATGCGCCCACCCCGCTTCGTAGACCAGCCGCGCCGCGGCGACGGCCAGGGCCGCGAACATCAGTCCGTCGACCCGGTCGAGCAGTCCGCCATGGCCGGGAATCAGGTCCCCGGAATCCTTTACGCCAAATCGTCGCTTCAACATCGACTCCCAAAGATCGCCCGCCATGGTCGCCAGGCCGCCGCCCAGGCCGATCATCGCGGCCGCCGCCAGACTCGGGCTCATCCGTGTCCCCGCCGACACCGCCATCGCCGATCCCATCGCGCCAATCAAGCCGCCCACGAAACCGGACCAGGTCTTATTAGGCGAAAACCGTGGCCAAAGCTTGGGCCCCTTCAAAACGCTGCCGACCAGGAAGGCGAAGATGTCCGCCGACCAGGTGACCGCAAACAGCAGCACGGTCCAGCGGAAGCCCTCCGGCGTCGCCCGGAGCCAGGCCAGCGCGAGGCACGGCGCACCGATATAGACCACCCCGAAGCTCGCGTCGCGCCGGCGCTGCGAAACGTTGCGCGCCACCACGGCCGCGGCGATAGCGCCCAGCAGCAAGAGCAGCCACGCCGCCCCCCAGTGGCGCGCATAGGCGACGAACACGCAGACCAGCACCGCCCCGGTGATCGCCGTCGCCACGCGGATCGGCGCGCCCGGCGCGCTCATCTGGCCCCACTCGATGGCCAGCAGCGCGACCGCCACCGCCAGCATCAGGAGGAACAGCCAGGTGGGATAGGTCGCCAAGACCACGGCCGGCGCCAGCACCGCCGCCGAGGCCACCCGCACGCCGAGGTTGTCCCAATCGAACCGCTTAGCCGGTCGCAAGGACGTCATCGACGTCGGCTCCGCCATAGCGCCGGTCGCGCCCGCGGAACTCGTCCAGTGCGGCCTTCAGCTGGGCCGGGCCGTAGTCGGGCCACAGGACGTCCTGGAAGACCAGTTCGGCGTAGGCGGTCTCCCAGAGCAGGAAGTTGGACAGCCGCCGCTCGCCGCTGGTGCGGATGATCAGGTCCGGCGCGGCGTGCTCGGCGGTGGAAAGGTGCGATTCGAAGGCGGCCTCGTCGATGGCGGCGGGGTCCAGCCGCCCTTCCCGCACCGCTTCGGCCAGGCGGCGCGCGGCGTCGGCGATGTCGGCCCGCCCGCCGTAGTTGAACGCGACCTGCAGGTGGAAGCGCGTGTTGGCCGCCGTGGTCGTCTCGGCCTCGTCGATCATCGAGAGCACGTCCTTGGACAGGCCCGCGCGGCGGCCGATGACGCGCACCCGCACGCCCTCGCGCCGCAGCCGGGCGAGGTCGCTCTCGAAATAGAGCTTGGGCAGGCTCATCAGCTCGGAGACCTCCTGCGCCGGCCGGCTCCAGTTCTCGGTCGAGAAGCCGAACACGGTCAGCCGGCCCACGCCCAGCTGCTGGGCGGCCTCCACGGTGCGTTTGAGCGCGGTGACGCCGGCCCGGTGGCCGAGCGTGCGCGGCAGGCCGCGGGCCTTAGCCCAGCGCCCGTTGCCGTCCATGATGATGGCGACATGCAGGGGCGGGGCCTCGGCGTCCGAACGCGGCAGCGGCCTCAGCCCCGAAGTCAGCGACATGCGCAAAAGCTCCTCTCACCGCCGCTGCGACCAGGCCGCCCACCCATCAGACCTGCATGATCTCATGCTCTTTGGTTTTCAAGGTCTCGTCGATGCGCTTGATCGCCTCGTCGGTGAGCTTTTGCACCTCGTCGCTCATCCGCTTGTGCTCATCCTGGTTGATGACGCTGTCCTTCTCGGCCTTCTTCAGGTCGTCGTTGGCGTCGCGGCGGACGTTGCGCACGGCGATGCGCTGCTGCTCGGCGTACTTGCCGGCGAGCTTGGCCAGCTCCCTGCGCCGTTCCTCGGTCAGCGGCGGGATCGGCACCCGCAGGTTCTGGCCCTCGACCACAGGGTTGAGCCCGAGGCCGGCGTTGCGGATCGCCTTCTCGACCGAGACGACGACGCCGCGGTCCCAGACGCTGACCGTGATCGAGCGCGGGTCGGGGACGCTGATGCCGGCGACCTGGGTGATCGGCACGGTCGAGCCGTAGGCGTCGACCATCACCTGGTCCAGCAGGCCGGCGGTGGCGCGGCCGGTGCGCAGCGAGTGGAACTCGTCCTTCAGCGCCGCGACGGACTTGTCCATGCGGTCCCGATAGCGGGCGAGGACGGGCTTTTCAGTTGTGGCCATGGCTCTAACCCTCAGTCTTTCTCGTGGCGTTCCTTGCCGATCACCGTGTGCAGGCCTTCGCCCTTCAGGACGTTCAAAAAGGCGCCGCGATGGCGGATGGAGAACACGACGATGGGAATGTCACTGTCGCGCATCAGGCTGATCGCCGAGGCGTCCATGACCCTAAGGTCTTGTGCGAGAACCTCAAGATAGCTCAGACGCTCGTAGCGTTCGGCGGCGGGGTCCTTCTTCGGGTCGGCGGTGTAGACCCCGTCGACGCTGGTCCCCTTGAACAGGGCTTCGCAGCCCATCTCGGCCGCGCGCAAGGCCGCGGCGGTGTCGGTCGTGAAGTAGGGATTGCCGGTGCCGGCGGCGAAGATCACCACCCGGCCCTTTTCCAGGTGCCGCTGGGCGCGGCGGCGGATGTAGGGTTCGCAGACCGCGTCCATGGGAATGGCCGACTGGACCCGGGTGCTGACCCCGATCTTCTCCAGCGCGCTCTGCATGGCCAGGGCGTTCATCACCGTGGCCAGCATGCCCATGTAGTCGGCGCTGGAGCGCTCCATGCCCCGCCCGGCCATCGACAGCCCACGGAAGATGTTGCCGCCGCCGATCACCAGGCACAGCTCCACGCCCTGGTTGGCGACCTCGGCGATGTCGGCGGCCACCGCGTCGACCGTGGCCATGTCGATGCCGAAGGCCGCCTCGCCCATCAGCACCTCGCCGGAGACCTTGAGCAGCACGCGGCGATACTTCATGGCGGATTGCGCGGGGGCGCCCGTCCGGGCCGAGGGATCAGCCGACGAAATCATCTGGGTGGTCATGGCGGTCTCTGGTCGGGCTCGAGGCGCGGGCTGGACGAGTCGAGCCACCATAGCCGAAGCGGCCCTGCCCCGTCGAACGTCAGCTGTCGAACGTCAGCTGCGCCGGCGGGCGAGCCGAGCGCCTCCGCTTGCGCGTCGCGGCGGGCGCGGGCGATAGTGGCCGCCTATGACAGAGAGAGCGGCGGAACGGGGCGCGCCCTGGCCGCGGGGATTCGTATCCAGCGCATGCATCGTTTGTCCCGGCGCCGGCTGATGGGCGCCACCCTGGGCCTCGGCGCCGGCGCCCTGCCCGCCCTGGCCAGCCTGGCGCGCCAGTCCGGGCCGCCGCTCGGCCGGCCCCAGCCCTTCTCCTTCGATCGCCTGAAGGCCGCGGCCGCCGACTCGGCGCGGCGGCCCTACGCCCCGACGCACGCGGCGCCCGCGCTGGCGGCGGCCGACGACGCCGCCCTGGCCCAGGCAGCCTACCGGCCCGACATGACCCTGTGGGGCGACAGGCCGGGCGATGCGGCGATCCGATTCTTCCACCTGGGGCGCTACGCCCGGCGGCCGGTCGCCATCCACGTGGTCGACGACGGCCAGGCGCGGCCGGTGGTCTATGCCGAGAGCCTGTTCCAGATCGCCAACGCGGGCCTCGCCCGGCGCCTTGCCGGATCGAAAGGGTTCGCCGGCTTTCGGGCGATGAACCGCGACCGCCAGGGCGACTGGCTGGCCTTCCTGGGCGCCGCCTATTTCCGCAGCGCCGACCCGTTCAACCAGTACGGCCTTTCCGCCCGCGGGCTGGCGATCAACACGGCGACCGGCGGGCCGGAGGCCTTTCCCGACTTCACCAGCTTCTGGCTGGAGCGCGACGCCGCGGGCGATCTGACGGTCTATGCCGCGCTGGAGGGCGAGCACGTCGCCGGCGCCTATCGGATCGCCAACCAGCGCGAGCCCAACGGCCTGACGCAGGACATCGAGTGCGTGCTGCACTTTCGAAAGCCGGTCGAGCGGCTGGGGGTCGCGCCGCTGACCAGCATGTTCTGGTACGGCGAGAACGGACCGCCGCCGATCCACGACTGGCGGCCCGAGATCCACGATTCCGACGGCCTGGCGATCTCGACCGGCGCCGGCGAGCGGATCTGGCGGCCGCTGGTCGACCCGCCGCGGGTGGTGACCAACACCTTCGCCGACGTCCACCCGCGCGGCTTCGGCCTGTCGCAGCGCGACCGCGCCTTCGACCACTACCAGGACGACGGCATCTTCTACGAGCGGCGGCCCAGCGCCTGGGTCGAGCCGATCGGCGACTGGGGCCCCGGCGCCGTCACCCTGGTCGAGATCCCGACCGACGACGAGACCAACGACAACGTCGTCGCCTTCTGGACCCCGGCCGGTCCGGTCCGGGCGGGCGACGCCCTGACCTATCGCTATCGCCTGTCCTGGACCTCGAACGATCCTGTGCCGCCCGGCCTGGCGCGGGTGGTCGCCACCCGCACCGGCGAAGGCGGCCGGCCCGGCCAGCCGCGCCAGCCGGGCCAGAAGAAGCTGGTCGTCGACTTCCAGGGCGGCCCGCTCGCCGGCCTCGGCCGCGACAGCGGCGTCCAGCCCGTGGTCAGCATCGCGCGCGGGCGGATCGAGGGCGTCGGCGCCTATCCCGTGGTCGGGACCGACCTCTGGCGGCTGATGATCGACGCGACCGTGCTCGACCCGGATTCGGCCGACCTGCGGGCCTATCTGCGTCGCGGCGGCGGCGCGCTCAGCGAAACCTGGACCTATCAGCTCTTCGACCGGTGATCCCATGCGCCTGCGCCGCCTGTTCGAAACGGTTCCCGAGGCCATCGCCGCGGGCGCGGCGCGCACGGCGCTCGACCGGCCCGACATCCGGGGCGGCGACCGCATCGACGGGGCGAGCTGGGCCTCGCGCTCGACCGTCTGGGGCGCGCACGGCGCGGCGGCGACCGCCCATCCCCTGGCCAGCCTGATCGCCATCGACATCCTGCGCGCCGGCGGCTCGGCGGTGGACGCGGCGATCGCGGCCAATGCGGCCCTGGGCTTTCTGGAGCCGATCGCCTGCGGGATCGGCGGCGACGCCTTCGCCCTGCTGTGGGACCCCAAGGCCGGCCAGGTGGTCGGGCTGAACGGCTCGGGCCGCTCGCCGGCGGGGCTGAGCCTCGAAACCCAGCGCGCCCGCGCCAGGGACGGGATGATCGCCCCGCGCGGCGCGATCGCCGTCTCGGTTCCCGGCGCGGTCGACGCCTGGGGCGCGCTGCACGCCCGCTACGGCAAGCTGAAGTGGGCCGACCTCTTCGCCCCGGCGATCGCCCTGGCCGAGGCCGGCGCGCCGGTGGCCCAGACCGTGGCCTATTACCTGCGCGTCTCGCACCGCATCTTCACCCGGCCGGACGCGGGCATCGAGGAGGTGGAGAACTTCCTGCGCGTGTGGGCGCCGACCGGCCGCACGCCGGCCGAGGGCGAGATGTTCGCCAACCCGGCCCTGGCGCGGACCTACCGGCTGATCGCCGAGGGCGGCGCGCGGGCCTATTACGAGGGCGAGATCGCCGAGCGGATCGACGCCTATTTCAAGCGGATCGGTGGCTGGCTGTCGGCGGCGGACCTGGCTGCGCACCACACCGAGTGGGTCCAGCCCCGCTCGACCGGCTACCGCGGCGTCGATGTCTGGGCCCTGCCGCCCAACGGCCAGGGCCTTTCGACGCTCCAGATCCTGAACATCCTGGAGACGTTCGACATGGCCGGCCTGGGCTTCCAGACCGCCGCGTCGCTGCACACCCAGATCGAGGCCAAGCGCCTGGCGTTCGAGGACCGGGCCCGCTACTTCGCCGACCCGGACTTCGCCGCCCTGCCGATCGACTGGCTGATCTCCAAGGACTACGCCGCCGAGCGCGCCAAGCTGATCCGACCCGACCGGATCCTTCAGCCCGTCTTCGCCGGCCAGGCGCCCAGCCAGGGCGACACCACCTACCTGTGCGCGGCGGACGCGGACGGGATGATGGTCTCGCTGATCCAGTCCAACTTCCATCTGATGGGGTCCGGCCTGGCGCCGGACGGCCTCGGCTTCATGTTCCAGAACCGGGGCGAACTGTTCCACCTGGCCGACGGCCACCCCAACCTCTACGCCCCGCGCAAGCGGCCGTTCCAGACCATCATCCCGGGTTTCGCCACCCTCGGCGGCCAGCCCTGGCTGGCGTTCGGCGTGATGGGCGGCGACATGCAGCCCCAGGGCCAGGCCCAGATCATCCAGAGCCTGGTCGACCACGGCCTCGACATCACCGCCGCGGGCGACGCGCCGCGCTGGCGCCACGAGGGATCGAGCGAGCCGACCGGCCGGCCACCCAGCGGCAATGGCCTGGTGCGGCTGGAAAGCGGCGTGCCGGCGGCGGCGCGCGAGGGGCTGGCCGCGCTCGGCTGGACCTTCGGCGCCTCGGACGGCACGCTCGGCGGCTACCAGTGCATCCAGCGCTGGCCGGGCCGCTACGCCGCCGCCAGCGAGATGCGCAAGGACGGCGCCGCCCTCGCCTACTGAACCGCCGCCTTCAGTGCGCCTGGGGCTTGGAGATCGCGAACAGCGGCGCCATCGCGACCACCCCGCCGGCGTCGTCGCCCGCGCGGCCCAGGTGCTGGCCCAGGCCGAAGGCGTCCTCCATGGTCCGCAGCAGCGAATAGTGGTTGTAGGCCGTCTCGTCCTTCAGCCCGCGTGGGCCGTGGTTGGTGATCACGATGGTCGGGATGTGGCCTCCGCCGAAGTTGGACGGCGCGCCGGGCGTGACCGAGCAGCAGCCCTCGCGCGTGCGGCCCGCGCCCTCGTCGAAGGTGACCACGATGGCGACGTTCTGGTTCGAGCGCCAGGCGGAGGTCGCCTGGATGCGCGCCACGAGCTGGCCGACCTCCTTGTCGCCGCGCCGGATCAGGCCGGCGGTGTCGGCGCCGTCGCAGTCGGGCGGCAGGCCCACGCCGTGCAGGCCGTGCATCTCGTTGCACTGGTTGGGCACGATCAGGGCGAAGCTCGGCAGCCGGTCGGCCGCCAGGTCCGCGTCCAGCTGGCCGAAGCCGACGATGCGCTCGGCCCGCTTCGGATGGTGCTGGACCCAGGCGAAGTTCATGAAGCCCGAGTGCTTGGAAGCGTAGAGCGCGGTCTTGCGCGTGCCGTTGTCGAAGGCCGGGTCGCTGGCGGTCACGACGAGCGAGCCCGGCGCCGGGAGGCTCTCGTAATAGCCCTTCCAGGTCAGGCCCGCGGCCTCGAGCTGCTGGCCGAGGTTCGGGGCGGTCACGGTGTGGTCCGCGTAGCCCGGCGCGGCCGCGCCCGCGCAGGCCAGATCGGTCATCCCGGCGTGGCAGTAGTAGCCGTCGTCGTCATGGATGCCGAAGGTGTCGCCACCCAGCAGGGCCACGTAGTTGGCCTCGCTCGGATGCACCTCGCCGAAGAACTGGGCCGCGTCGCCGTAGCGGACGGCCAGCGAGGCGATGTTCGGGGCCGAGGCCGGGTCCATGATCTGGGCGTAGTTCTTATTCTCCTCGACGATGACGAAGACGTGGGCGTAGCGCGGGACCGCGCGGTCGGCCGCCGTCATCGCGGCCAGGAGCGGCGCCGGGAACGCCATCGGGGCGGCGAGGCTGGCCGCGACCAGGCCGAAGGAAACAAGGCGTCGGAACATGGGCATACTCCTGCGCGGGCCGCTCAAGGCGCCGGCGCGACCACCAGAATCTCGAACGTGCCCGGCTGGGCGACCGGCCGGCCGCCGGACGCCGAGAGCGCGAACCTCGCCGTCGGCAGATAGAGCCTGCCGGTCTTCGGGTCGAGCGCGCCGGTGCGCGCGCCGGCCTGGGTCGGCAGGCTCTGCACGATCGCGGCCTGGCCCGAGGCGCTGACCGCCACGACCTCAAGCATCCCGTCGCGGCCGCAGGGGATGAAGGCCAGCCGCCGTTCGGCGTCGTAGATCACCGCGTCCGGCCCGGCGCCGATGACGAGGCTCCCAAGGTCCTTGCCGTCGCTGGCGCGGATCAGCTTGGCGAGGCGGTTGGCGCAGGCCGCGATCAGCACCCCGGCGTCCGCGACATAGGCCAGGCCCGTCGGCCCCTCGCACCCGGCCAGGGCGTAGTGGCCGACCAGGGCCCGCTGGCGGGTGTCGACCACGGCGATGCGGTTCTGGTCCTCGACATTGACGAACACCCGCCCCGCGCCGTCCGCCACGCCGAACTCCAGCGCGCCGCCGACGGCGATGGTCCCGACCGCCTTGCCGGCCTTCGGATCGATCAGGGTGAGCTCGCCGCTCCGGCCGTCGACCGCCAGGGCCACGCCGCTGGCCGGGTCGAACAGGGCCGCGTCCGGCTTCTGGCCGGTCGGGATCTCGGCCAGCGGCTTGCCGCTCAGGGCGTCGACCAGATGGGCGGTGTTGCTCCCGCTGTCGGTCACCAGAAGCGCGCCGCCGTCGTTCAGCGGCAGGCTCTCGTGGGCTTTCTGGGCGTCGGTCAGGTGGCCGGTCACCACCCCGCTGTCGACGTCCACGGCCGTCACCCCGCCCGCCCGGCTGACGTAGAGCCGCCGGCGGACGGGATCGAAGCTGGCGTAGTCGTAGCCGCCGTCGGGCGCCTTGATCCGTTCGGCCAGCCCATAGGACGGGGCGGCCTGGACGCCGGCCGCGGCGGCCAGGGCCGAGACGGCGACGGCGCTCGCGGCGAGCGCGGAGACGATGCGATGCATGGGGGTCTGTCCTCGAACGGGCGTCAGAAGCGCGCCTTGACGCCGGCTTCGTAGGTGACGTCGTAGAACTCGCGCTGGATCGGGAAGCTGGAATTGCCCATGTAGAAGCGCAGCGGGGCGTTGGTCAGGTTCTTGGCGTTGAAGTAGACTGTCCAGTTGCCGTTGATCTTGTAACTGGAGGCGAAGTCCAGGGTCAGGCGGTTGTCCTGGATGGTGTCGGTCGCCTTGGACCCGCCGAGCGAGAACAGCTCGGCGCTGACGTACTGGCCGGACAGGCGCGCCTCGATCCCATAGGCCTCGTAGAAGCCCGCCAGGTTGGCGGTGACGCGGGAGGTGCCGGGCAAGAGGCCGTATTCGGCGTGGCCGGTCGACGAGGTGGCGGCGTCGTATTCCTGGATGCGGGAATCGACCAGGGTGACGTTGCTCTCGATCCCCAGGCCGTCGAGCGGCTTGGGCAGGCCGGCGAACTTCTGGTGATAGGCCGCCTCGATGCCGCGGGCGTAGGCGGAGGCGACGTTGGCGAAGGTCTGGAACTTCACCACGCTGACGTCGGGAAGCCGCGGGTCGGTCCCGTAGCTGACGCGCGTCACCACATAGTTGGTGAATTCCTTGTCGAACGCCCCGATCTGAACGATCCCGCCTTCCGGCAGGTAGTATTCCAGGTCCAGGTCGAAGTTGTTGCCGGTCGTCGGCTTCAGGTTCGGATTGCCGGTGGTGATGATCCCGTTGCTGGTGTCGACCGTGACGGCGCCGGCCACCTGGTTGAAGCCCGGCCGGGCGATGCCGGTCGAATAGGTGGCGCGCAGCACGAGCTTGGGCGTGAAGTCGTAGCGCAGCTGAACCGTCGGGAAGACGTTGGTGTAGTTCTTCGGATTGTTGCTGAAGCCGGTCTGGTTTCCGTCCCCGTCGAACACGTAGTTGCCGTAGCTGGCGTGGGTCGACTCGACCCGCACCCCGGCCAGGAGGCCGAACTTCCCGACCGTGGCGGCGTATTGGGCGTAGCCTGCGTAGATGTACTCGCGGGCTTTGAAATAGCCGCTCGGATCGAACACGTCCGGCCCCTCGATCGCCCGGGCCAGTGCGGTCACCGCGTCGGTGTTGACGTTCGGGCCATTGCTGTAGCCGTGATCGTAGAAGTCGGTGATCGCGGCGCTGGAGGCGTCGGCGAGGTTCAGGGCGCCGATCTTGAGGCTCTCGCTGTAGACGTTCTGGGTCTTGGTGCGCAGGCGGACCTCGAACCCGACCTTGATCCGGTCGCTGTCGTTGATCAGATGCACCGGGAACAGCAGGTTCGCCGCGTAGGCGTATTCCTCGTCGCGGTCGTGTTCCTGGCCGTTGCTGACCGTGCCCTTCTTCAGATTGTAGAGCGAAGCGTTGTTGACGTTGGTCCCGTCGAGCACCTTGACCTGCGGGAAGTCGCCGTTGTTCCCCGAGTTGTTGTAGTAGACCAGAACGTTGCTCGGCCCCGTGAAGGTCGTGCCGTAGTTGCGCTGCTGGTCGTAGGTGGCGGTGCTGTAGGAGGCGCGATAGTCGAGCAGGGCCGCGCCGAACTCGTCGCGGCCGCCCACGACGAAGATCTGGTTGCGGTGGGTCTCCCGCTCATCGGTGCTCTTGACCGAGACGTCGGCCGGGCTGTCGAAGCCCGAGCCGTCCGGCGTCTGCGTATAGTTGCTGAAGTCGAAGGTCAGCCGGTTCTTCTTCACCGACTCCGTGTAGCCGGCGACGTTGGCCCGCAGGTAGTAGGTGTGGTCCTCGTTCGGGGTGAAGTCGAACTCGCCGCCGTAGCCGACGCGGACGCGGTGATAGTCGTAGCGGCGGAACTGGATGTCCTGGTAGCTGCGGTCCGAGGTTCCGGGGTTGTTGTAGTCCTCCTCGATGTCGTCGAAGCCGCGGCGGTCGGCGCGGGTCGAGCCGGTCAGGACGAAGGAGAAGGGCGTCGGGTTGGAGAAGAAGCCCGCCCGCGGGGCCGGCGTCTCGCCCATGCCGTCGGCGACCAGATGGCCGTTGTCGAAGCCGAACCGGGCGCCCACCGCCAGGTCGAAGCTGGTCGGGCCGTCGTGGCCGTGCGCGGGCTCGTAGCCGGTCCCCGCCTCGCCCTCGATGAACGGCTTGGTGATGTTGGCCGCCGTGCGCGGGGTCAGGTCGACCGAGCCGCCCAACCCCTCGGCCTCGTGGTCCGGCAGGCCGGTGTAGGTGACGATCAACCCGTCGATCGCACCGTCCGGGATGGTGTCGAACTCCACCGCCCGGCCGCCGCCGCTGAAATAGGTGCCGCCCGGGTTGGTGTTCAGCAGCGGCACCCCGCCGAAGGTCGCCCCGTCCAGGTTGCCGTCGATGCCGCGGATGTTGATGAAGCGGCCCTCGCCGGTGTCGGTCGACAGCGAGATGCCGGGCATGCGGCCGAGCGATTCCGCGGCGTTGAAGTCGGGATATTTGGCGATGGTCTCGGCCGACTGGACGCTGATCAGGTTGGGCGCCTGCAGTTGCACCACCCGCGCCTTGACCTCCTGGCGGGGGGCGGTGACCACCACCTCGCTGACCGGGTCGCCGGCGGCGTCGCTGGCCGCCGCAGCCGCCGCGGCTTCGGCGTGGGCGCCCTGGGCCAGGGCCAGCAGGCTCGCGGTCGCGATCAGGGCGCGCAGGCCCCAGGCGGGACGATACTGACGATCAGGCATGGACAACCCCCGTTTTGGCTCAAGGCGCGCCACGCGCCATGCGCCTGGCGGCCCGTCGGCGCCTTTGACCGCCCCCGTCGGTCTGCGCTCAAGCGAAGCTTTCGTGCACCTTCAATTGCAGTTTTGTGTCATCCCGGCGCAAAACGTTAGAAAACCTGGCGAAACGGACCGATTGTCCGCGCGCGAAAACTGGCTTGCGAAAACATTGAGTTTTCTCAATTATTCAATCCTTTCACGAACCGCGCGTCCTGCGATAGGCTGAGGGTTCAGGGTCGGCGCCTCGAAATGATCTTTATGCTGATTAACGCGGCGAACTGACATGCGCGTCCTCGTGGTCGAAGACGATCATCAGACGGCCGACTATGTGCGCGACAGCCTGCTCGGCTGGGGGTGCGGCGTGACCCTGGCCGACGACGGCGAGGCGGGCCTGGCGTGCGCGCGGCGCGAGCCGTTCGACGTGCTGGTCGTCGACCGCATGCTGCCCAAGCTGGACGGACTGGCGATGGTCGCCGCCCTGCGCGCCGGGGCGGTCCAGACGCCGGTCCTGTTCCTCACCGCCATGGGCGCGATCGCCGACCGGGTCGCCGGGCTGGAGGGCGGCGGCGACGACTATCTGGTCAAGCCCTTCTCGCTGGCCGAGCTGAACGCCCGGGTCGCCGCCCTCGCCCGCCGCCCGGCGATGCAGGCGCGCGAGCCCACCACGCTGCAGGCGGGCGACCTGGTGCTGGACCGGCTGGAGCGCAGCGTGCGCCGCGGCGGGCGCGAGATCGAGCTTCTGCCGCTGCAGTACAAGCTGCTCGAACTCCTGATGCTGAACGACGGGCGGGTGGTCACCCGCACCATGCTGCTGGAGCGGGTGTGGGGCATCCGCTTCGACCCGCGCACCAACATCGTCGAGACCCACATCAGCCACCTCAGGGCCAAGATCGACGGCGGCGACCAGCCCTCGCTGATCGTCACGGTGCGCGGCGCGGGATACGCCATACGTGCGCGTTAGCCGCTTTCTGGCGTCGACCGGCGTCCGCCTCGCCTTCGTCCAGGCCGCGCTGCTGGTCACCGTCTTCGCGGTGGCCGGCTCGCTGACCAAGGTCACGGTCAAGCTGATCTATCGCCACGAACTGCACACCCGCCTGTTGGGCGAGGCGAGCGGCCTGGAGGGGCTCTATCGCAGCAAGGGCCTGGCCTACCTGGCCAAGGCGGTGAGCGACGCCGAGCGGCGGCCGGGCGGGTTCGAGTACAGGCTGACCGGGCCGGACGGGCGGCCCTTGAGCGGCGACCTGCCGGCCACCGGCGCGCCGCCGGGCTGGACCTACCTGGACTGGGACGACCAGGCCGTGCCCGGCCGGCCGTACCAGGACCTGATCGTCTACACCGACCGCCTGCCGGACGGCTCGACCCTGACGGTGGGCCAGGACCTGTCGGAGGAATCCCAGCTGCGCCACACCCTGGGGCGGACCCTGGCCTGGTGCGGCGCGATCGGGGCGGCGCTGGGCCTGGCGCTCTCGTACCTGTTGAGCCGCGGCGCCCTGCAGAGGGTCTACGGGGTGGTCTCGACCGCGCGGGCGGTGTCGGCCGGGCGCATGCAGGTGCGGGCCCCGACGCGCAAGGCCCTGGTCCCCGACGACATCGACGAGCTGGGCGCGACCTTCAACACCATGCTCGACGAGATCGCGACCCTGGTCAGCCGGGTGCGCTGGGTCTCGACCGACATCGCCCATGACCTGCGCACGCCCCTCACCCACGTCCGCCAGAAGCTGGAGCGGATCAAGCAGAGCCGCGACCCCGCGGCCTCGGCGGCGGCGGTCGAGATCGAGGGCGACGTCAACGAGCTGCTGCGCGTGTTCGACGCCATGCTGCGGCTGGCCGAGATCGAGAACGACGCCCGCGCCGCGAGCCTGGAGCCGGTCGACCTGGCCGAGCTGGCGGGGCGGATCGCCGACGCCTACCGGCCGGACGTCGAGGCCGGCGGCCGGCGGCTGGAGACGCGGCTGGCGCCGGCCAAGGTCGAGGGCGACGCCGACCTGATCGGCCAGGCGCTCGCCAACCTCCTGGAAAACGCCATGCGCCACACCCCGCCCGGCGCGCGGATCACCCTGGGCGTCGGGACCGTCGACGGACGCGCGGTGGCCAGCGTGACCGACGACGGCCCGGGCGTTCCGGCCGAGCAGCGCCAGGCGGTGCTGCAGCGGTTCCACCGGCTGGAGGCCAGCCGCACCACCCCCGGATCGGGCCTGGGCCTGCCGATCGTCGCCGCCATCGCCCGGCGCCACGGCGCGGCGCTCGCGCTGAGCGACGCCGGGCCCGGGCTGAGGGCGGCGCTGATCTTCGGCTAGGCCGCTATAAACGCGAGCAGGTCCGCGTTCACCTGGTCCTTCAGGGTGGTGCACATGCCGTGCGGCGCGCCCGGATAGACCTTGAGCTCGGCGTTCGGGACCAGCTTGGCCGACAGCAGGGCGGACGCGGCGATCGGCACGATCTGGTCGTCGTCGCCGTGCAGGATCAGCGTCGGCACGTCGATCTTCTTCAGATCCTCGGTCATGTCGGTTTCCGAGAAGGCCTTGACGCAGAAGTAGGCGGCCGGGAAGCCGGCCATCATGCCCTGCAGCCAGAAGCTCTCGCGCACGCCCTCCGACACCTTCGCGCCCGGCCGGTTGTAGCCGTAGAAGGGCATGGTCAGGTCCTTGAAGAACTGGGAGCGGTCGGCCTGGACCGCGGCGCGGATCTGGTCGAAGGCCTCGATCGGCGTGCCGGCTGGATTGGCCTCGCCCTTGACCATCACCGGCGGCACCGCGCCGATCAGCACGGCCTTGCCCACCCGGCTGGTCCCGTGCCGGCCGATGTAGCGGGCGACCTCGCCGCCGCCGGTGGAGTGGCCGACGTGGACCGCGTCCTTCAGGTCCAGCGCCCGGACCAGTTGGGCCAGGTCGTCGGCGTAGGTGTCCATGTCGTTGCCGGTCCAGGGCTGGGCCGAGCGCCCGTGGCCGCGCCGGTCGTGGGCGATGCAGCGGTAGCCGTGCGAGGCCAGGAAGAACATCTGGTCCTCGAAGGCGTCCGCGCTGAGCGGCCAGCCATGGCTGAACACGACGGGACGGCCGGTCCCCCAGTCGTTGTAATAGATCTCGACGCCGTCCTTGGTGGTGAACGTGCTCATGGGGCGTATCCTTTGGTCTGGCCTGTCAGGCGAGGGCGGGGCAGCCAGCCGGCCGCTGGGGAGGCGGCGGCGGCGAGCCGGAGCCTACCCACACGAGCTCACCGCAGGCCCGCGAAAAAGCACAACCGGGCGTTCACATTGCCGTGCGAACGCGTCGCAAGCGCGAGGATCGGCCGCGCCGGAAGAAGATATTCCGTTTACTGATTATCTTTCGGGACGCCCGCCCCGGAGACCGGCGCCGGCCCCGGCCGCGTGACCCACTCGGCCAGCAGCAGCAGCGCGCCCAGCGGGACCAGCCATTCGACGCGCGACTGGTAGCGGCTGTAGGGCCCGGAGATCGCCCCGCACAACAGCGCGTTGACCAGCACCAGGCTGAGGGTGAGGCCGAGGAGGCAGGCCAACCCCTCCGGCGGCGCCGTCCTGCGGCGCAGGCTGGCGGCGGCCAGGAACAGGAGCGCGGCGAGCGCGGCGGCATACTGCCCCGGAACCCAGCCGCCGAGGTCGAAGCGCCCGCAGGCGGCGCTCTGCGGCCGCGCGCATTCCACCCCGCCGGGCAGGATCGAGGCCAGGGTCTCGCGCAGCCGGCTGCGCCCACCGTGGATCAGCAGGGGGATGGTGTCGAAGTTGCGGTCGACGCCGAAGTTGATCAGGGCGACCGATCCATGGGTGATGGCCTGGCGGGCCTCGAACAGCCCGTCGGTCCCAAGGGCGCCCAGCACCAGGCGCGACTGCTGCCCAACGAAACGCTCGCGCTGATCGGCCTCGGCCTCGGTGACGTGGCGGGCGTCGAGCCGGTTGAACTGGTCGATGGTGTAGCGGGTGCGGTCGGGCGCCGGGGTCAGCGGCGGACGCTCCAGCGGATAGACCCAGAGATAGTATTCGGGCGGGACCGGCGGGCTTTGCGCGAGGTCGCAGGCCGCCAGGCCGGCGTCCGGGCAGGCCCGGCGGAGATAGGCCTGGGCGCCGCCGTCGGCCAGGATGCGGCTGGCGGCGAAGGGCGGCATGTGGGCCGGACGGCCGAACACGGCGCCCAGCGCCATTCCGCCAAGCATCGCCGCGCCGAGCCCGACCGCCAGGGCCGCGGCCGTCGGCGCGACCCGTCGCAGGGCGGCCAGCCCCTCGCCTTCGACCCGCCAGCGCCAGATCGCTCCGATCGCCACCGCCGCGGCGAGGTTCAGCGCGTTCTCGGCGTGGGCCAGCACCGCGTAGACGATCAGCGCGCACAGCCCGACGCGTTCGGCGCGGCCGATCCGCTGGGACAAGGCGATCAGCAGGCCGGCGGCCAGCAGCGCCAGGCCGCCGAACACGTCCGGCATCGCATAGGCGGCCTCGAAGCCGAGGCTGGAGAGCGCCGTCAGGGCGGCGACCCCGGCGATATAGGTCAGGCGCGAACTGGCCGGCGCGGCGGCGCGGACCGCGACCTTGACCGCCCAGGCGGCGATCAGCGCCTGCGCGGCGGCGACCGGCCAGAGGCCGCCCGCACCCGCCAGCAGGCGGAAGGGCACGGCGTAGAAGGCCGAGCGCGCCGTCAGCCAGGTCAGGTTGAAGCGCAGGTCGGCCGGGGTCACGTCGTGCAGGTCGGCGCCCCATCCGCTCAGCGACCGACCCGGCGTCCAGGGCTGGCCCGGATGCGGCCAGGGCTGGCGGATGGCGTCCAGGATGTCGCCGCCCCAGCCCCAATAGTAGGCGGTGTCGCCGAAGACGAACGGGCGTCCCCAGGCGATCGCCGGCAGCAGCAGGATGAGGGCGGCCAGCGTCACCCAGAGCGCGTCGGAGACAAAGGCTCTCGCGCGCCGGTCCGTAGAGCCTGAATCCGTCGAGCCGGCCATGAATCGCTGACGCCTTCGCCCCCGCACCCAGGGATGAATGCCCGCCGCGCCTTTCGCAACGATGAACGCCGGTCCGGCCTCAGTCGCTCAGTGTGGCCAGCACGAAGGACCAGCCGGTGACGTCGGAGCGGTCGAACAGGGCGGCCCTGTGCTTGCCGCCGAAGTCGTAGTCGACGCGGCCCTCGCGCCGCGAAAGGATGGTCGCGACCGCCGCCTTCAGGCTCGGGTCGCCGAGGTCGGACGGAAACTGGAACATCCGGTCCGGGTCCTTGTGGATGGCGGTCCGCCCGGCCGCGTCGAGGGCGTAGAACACCAGGTTGTCGGGCAGCTGGGCGCCCTTGGCGACCAGGTCGGACACCAGCCGCGCCCTGACCGAGACGCCGAACGCCCCGACGACGGCGCCGCCCCGTTTCACCGGCGCGGCCACGACGATCGAGCGGTGGCCGGTGGACTTGCTGATCACCAGTGCGGCGCGCACGTCGCGCCCGGCCATCAGGTCTGCGAAATAGGCCCGGTCCTTCAGCGTCTCGCCCATCAGGCCGCGCTCGGTGGTGTAGTAGGCGCCGTCCGGCCGCACGAACCAGACCGCGGCCGCGGTGGTCATGTCGTCGCTCAGCGTCCGCAGCGGAGCCCCTACCCGCTCCCAGTCCGCGGACCGGGCGTCGGTGGTGACGGCCAGCACCTTCAGCGTGCGCAGGACGCCGGTCAGATGCTCCTCGACCAGCGAGCGGTAGGCTTCGAGCGCCACGCGCCCGTCGATCATCAGCGTTGCGCTCCCGGCCTGGGCATGGGCGGCGCTGGCGCCGGCGACGGCGAGGAGGGCTCCGGAAGCCACGAAGGCGCGTCTGTCCATCGCCAAGGCTCCCGGTTGCGACACCAGCGGGTTAGCCGGACCGCGCCACGCGCGCCTTGATCGGCGTCAAGACGCCGGACGCCGGCCCTACTCTTCCCTGTCATCCCGGCCGGAGCGCAGCGCAGAGCCGGGACCTAGGGGGTTCGCACCCGGTCCCCTGGGTCCCGGCGCTGCGCGGCTTCGCCGCTCCGGCCGGGATGACAATCGAGGGCACGGTTCAGCTTATTGTTAACCCGAATTCGGGGCGCCGGTTCAGGCCCGGTAGCGGACCAGGGCGTCGCCCAGCGCGGTCTCCAGCGGGCGCAGCCAGGGCTCGTACTTCTTCCACTGGTCGAGGCCGTCGCGGAAGATGGGCTGGCGCACCTGTTCGGAGCTGGGCGTGCGGACGCTGCGCCGGGTCTTGTGGAAGTCGACGCACGCCGCCTCGAACGCCAGGCCGCAATAGTCCAGGATCCGCCGCACGCTGCCCTCCAGGTCGGCGATCACGTCCTCATGCTGGACCCTCAGGACCCGCCCGGGCAGCGCCGCGTCCCAGTGGTCCATCAGGTCCAGGTAGGTGCGGTAATAGCGGGCGATGTCCTCGATGCTGTAGGTGAACTCCTGCCCGTTGGCGAACAGCTGCTTGAGGTTGCTGAAACAGCAGGACATCGGGTCGCGCCGCGCGTCGATGATGCGGGCGTTGGGCAGCATCAGGTGGATCAGGCCCACGTGCCGGAAGTTGTTCGGCATCTTGTCGATGAAGAACGGCCTTCCCGACCGGTAGACCGCCGTGTCGGCGAGGTAGGTCTCGCCCAGCCGCCGGACGTCCTCGTGCGTCAGGTCGGTCAGGGCCGCCGGATAGCGGGGATCGTCGAGGTCGGGGTCGCGGCCCTGGAGTTCGAGAGCGACCCTCTGGATGTCCGGCAGCTCCTGGGTGCCCTCGACCTGGGAATGGGAGGCCAGAATCTGTTCCAGCAGGGTCGAGCCCGAGCGCGGCAGGCCGAGGATGAAGATCGGGTCGGGGCGCGGATCGCCCCAGCCGGTCCGGCTTGCGAAGAAGTCCCGGGTGCAGACCTCGATCTGCCTGCGGGTGTTGGTCTCGATGATCTCGGGGCGGTAGCGGCTTTCCGTCCGTTTCAGGTCGTTGCCGCGCTCGTAATAGAACCAGGACTCGGCCGTCTCGCCCCGGTCCTCCAGCGCCTTTCCCAGGGCGAAGCACAGGTGCTGGCGGTCGACCAAGGCGATGGCGGGCGAGACCTCCTCGGCGCGCATGCGGACGATCTCGTCCTCGCCGAAGCGGTAGGTCTTGAGGTTCGCCAGGCTCCAGTAGGCGTCACCGAAGTCCGGCCGCGCCGCCGCCGCCGCGCGGTAGGCCTCGATCGCCTCTGGAAGCTGGCCGACCGTCTTCAGCGCGTGCCCGAGCCAGAGCAGCACGTCCGGCGTTCCCGGCATGTCGGCGAGCATGGCGCGGTAGAGGCCGATCGCCCTGTCGTTCTCCCCAAGGCCCATGGCGGCGGTGGCCGCGACCGAGCGGTAGTCGGGGTTGGCGGGGTCGAGCGCCAGCAGGCGCTCGGCCTGCTCGCGGGCCTGGCGGTACTTGTGCCGCTGCACCAGGCACTGGGCGTAGTCGTACCGGGCGGCCCGATGGTCGGGCGCCAGCACCGTCACCGCCTCGAGCAGCACCTCGGCGTCGTCGAGCACGTCGCGGGCCATGCCGATCTTGGCCAGCAGCCGCATCGCCTCCGGATGGTCGCCATGTTGCAAAAGGTAGGCGCGGACGATCGCCTCGGCCGGCGTCAGCTCGCCGTCGGCGAACAGGGAGGTCGCCGTCACCACCTCCGGCGGCAGCGCCCTGAGGGTGGCGACGTGGGCGGCGGCGGTGGCGGCGTTCCGGGTGTCGCCGGTCAGGCGGTAGACGCCCTCCAGCATCCGCCAGCTCATGGGCAGGGCGGGATTGATGTTCACCGCCCGCAGGAGCGCGTCGATCGCCCGGGGCGCGTCCTTGAGCGCGACGAAGCACAGCCCGCGCTCCTGGTGCGCCAGGCTGTAGCGCGGCTGCAAGGCCTCCAGGCGGCCCAGCGTCTCCAGCGCCTCGGGGATGCGCGACAGGTGGCGCAGGCTGACGGCCTGGATCAGCAGCAGGTCGCGGTTGTTCGGCAGCTCGTCCAGCAGCGCCGCGGCGCCGGCCAGCGCCGGCTCGTGCTGGCCGGCCTGCTGCAGCCCGCGCAGCCGGCCGACCTCCCGTTCCACGGGGCTCGGCGGCGCGATGTCGGCGATTGAGTTCATCGGTCCCCGAAAAAGCGCTTGGGCGGGCGGAGCCGCCCGCCCAAGCTTACGACGCCGGCGGGGGCTCCGGCTAGAAGCTCGACCCGACCTTCAGGCCGACCACCGCTGGCCGAAGCGGGACCTCGGACTTGATGAACTGGGCCGTGGAGGTGAAGGTCGAGGCGTGCGAGTTGGTCAGGTTGGAGCCGTACAGCTCCACGTGCCAGTTGTCCTTGGAGATGCCGATCGAGGCGTCGAGGGTGGCGTAGGCCGGCTGCTTGAAGCGCAGGTTCACGGTGTTCGGGATGACCACGCCGACGCCGGAGCTGTAGCTGGCCGGCTGGTTCCACATGCTGCCGACATAGTTGCCGCCGACCTGGACGAAGGCGTCGTAGTCCTGCACCGTCCATTCGTAGCGCGCCCGGATATTGCCCTCGAACTTGGGCGAGAAGGCCGGAACCGAACCCACGTCGCCGAACGGGTTGGTGAACGGCACCGGCCCCGAGCCGCCCCGCGGCACCGCCTCGGTGATGCACTTGCCGAAGCTCGGCGAGCCGGGAATGTTGCCGATCAGGCAGGGCGAGGTGGTCTGGCTGTCGTCATTGTACGAACCGGAGGCCTGGATCGTCAGGTTGTGGGTCACCCGGGCGGCCACCTGGGCCTCCACCCCCTTCACGTCGTAGCTCGGGCCGTTGATGCCGAACGTCGTGTTGATCTTGAACGGCGGGTCGAACAGGAAGAACTGAACGTTGTCCCACTGCATGTAATAGGCGGACAGGTTCAGCTGGAGGCGGCGGTCGAGCAGCGAGGTCTTCAGGCCGATCTCGTAGTTGGTCAGGGAGTCCGGCGCATAGCTGCCCGGGTAGTGGTACTGGGGATTGCCGTTGGCGTCGTCGAGCACCTTCTTGCTGTTCGAGCGGTTGAAGCCGCCCGGACGGAAGCCTTGCGAGTAGGTGAAGTAGGTCAGGGTGTCGTCGTTGACGTGCCAGGTCAGGTTGAACCGGCTCTTGAAGCCCGAGTAGCTCGTCTTGTAGTGCTCGGCGTTGATGTCGGTCAGGCCGGCGAGACAGGTCCCGTTCGCCACGTTCATGCAGCCTGTGCCGGTCGAATACTGAGAGCCGACTTCGAACTCGTTGTATTGATACCAGCGGGTGCCGGCCGTCAGGGTCAGGACGTTGGGGATCAGATCGAAGTCGACCGACCCGAACACGGCGTACTGGTCGTAGCCGCGCTGGGTGTCTTCGCCGAACCCGGTGCTGTCGCCGCGCACGTGCGGGTCGTTCATCGTCGTGCCCGGCGCGGGCATCACGTTAGCGATACAGATCGGGCCGCCGGCCTGGGCGGCCGCCAGGTTCGCCGGGGTGCAGGACGGGATGGTCTTGTAGTCGAAGTTCATCACGTCGTAGATGCGGTACTGCTCCTGGTAGGCGCCGACGATGAAGCGCAGGCGCCAGTCATCCGGCGAGCTGATCCGCACCTCGTTGCTCAGGTGGGTGTTGCGGACCTCGTCGTGCCAGTAGCCGATCGGCGAGTAGCAGGACGGCGCGCCCGTGCCCCAGCCGGTGCTGCCGCCGACGCACTCGTAGTACATGCCGCCGCCGGAGCGCGAATAGTTGGTGTAGTCGGCCTGCTGCGAGATGTTCCGCACCGTGTAGCCGCCGGTGTAGATCGCCTTCAGCGGGCCGATCTTGCCGTTGACGGTCCAGGCGGTGTTCTCCAGCCGGTCCTTGTCGTAGGACGGCACGAAGGCGGTGATCTGCAGCGGTTTCAGCGTCTGGAAGTCCGAGCCGGTCGGATATTCGGCCGAGATGCCCTGCGCGTTCATGTTCTGCAGGCTCTCGGTGATCAGCACGTCCCAGTCCGGGTTGACCTCCCAGAGCACGGACAGACGTGCGCCCTGGTAGTCCACCGGGTTGGAGTCCTTGCCGGCGATCGCATAGTTGTTGGCCCCCGGCGCGCCGACGATGGTGCAGCCGGCCGAGCCGGGCGCGCCGCCGTTCGGGCACTTGCCGGCGACCGGCGAGATGCCGAAATAGTAGTTGCCGAGGTCCAGGTTCGAGCGGGTGAAGGTGCTCCGGACGTTGTCGATGTAGCCGCCTTGGTGTTCGTCGTAGACCACCACGCGCGCGGCCAGCTTGTCCTTCACGATCGGAAGGTTGAGCGTGATGTGGCCGCTGGCGTTCTGGCCGCCGCCGGCGGTGAGGCCGTACATGCCTTCGGCGTCGCCGCTGAACGCGTTCAGCTTGGGCTTGTTGGTGATGTAGCGCAGCGCGCCGGCTTCCGCGCCGCCCCCGAACAGCGTCCCTTGCGGACCCTCGAGGACTTCGACGCGCTCCATGTCCACCATGTAGATGTCGGCGTTGCGCGACGGGAACTGCATGGACTGGTCGTCCAGGTACAGGGCGACGTTCGGGAAGCTGGCGATGGTGGCGCTGGACTGGTTGCCGACGAAGCCGGCGCTCAGGCCGCGCATGAAGATGTTGCCCTGGCCCGGGCCGTTGCTGGCGTAGGTGACGTTGGGCGTGTAGCGCAGGATGTCGTTGAAGGTGGTGACGTTCAGCTTCGACAGGGTCTCGCCCGTCATCGCCTGAACGGTCATCGGGACCTTCTGGATGTTTTCACTGCGGCGCTGGGCCGTCACGATGACTTCCCCCACCGCGGTGGTCGAGGCCGCCGTGCTCGCGACCGCCGCCGAACCGGCCTGATCGGCCGCAGCCGCGGCGCCTACGCCGAAACCTCCACTGACGAGCGCCGCGACGGCGCAGGAAATCATGTAGCTGGCTTTCATCAACTTTCCCCCAAAAGTTGCAGATGCGCCTGACGTTCGCCCGTCGGGCGCCCGCGCCCCAGGCTCACGCACCGCAATGATTGCAGTCGATGACACCCGTTCGGACATCTTCGACACAGTCCTGTATGGGGACGGGGCGCGACGCTTCGGTGAAATATTTTTTTCAGTTCGCGAAATAATTGAAGACAGTGAAATGACAGTCAGCAGCGAACAGCGCAGGATTCTTGCAATTCGACGGGGAATTCGCCGCGAATACGAGCAGGCGCCGGCGACGAGCGGCGAGCGCGTCGACCCGGACGTGAGGGCGTGGATTTCCTCAGACAGCGCCGCGGGCGTAATCCGGTCGCATCGCCTCGCGCCGACGCGTGAGCGATCCGAGCCGTCACGGCCGGCGAATCGGGCCCGGCGGCGGATTCTGCAATCGCCGAACGATATCGATCTCTATTCGGAGAAATTGGCGGTGACGGAGGGATTCGAACCCTCGGTACGGCTTTACACCGTACAACGGTTTAGCAAACCGCCGCCTTCAGCCACTCGGCCACGTCACCCGCTTGATTTGGCCGGTTGTCTCCGGTCCGGACGGCGGCCTTCCGATGGTCCGCGGTTGCGGAAATCGGCGCGGCCCCGACAGGCCGGCCCCTCATAGACAATCGCGGCGCGCGCCGCAATCCGAGCCGAGCGGAGCACCGCGCCTGTCCCGGTTTGGGCGGCATGGTTGTTGCTTGATCCGGCCCATGCAGCCCCGGTGGTCCAGCAATATGCCAAGCGCCAGCCGCATTAACCCGAGGATCACGGACGGCTGCCACATTGCCGGCCCCGCAGTCAGTCCGAGCGACGTTTGATGGCCGGCGCCCTGAACCCTCGCCTGTCGCATGCGCCCGGCGCGTCCGAATCACGCCTCAAGCCGCGGCTCAAGCCTCGGCCGGTCGTCGATGCGGCCCCCGCCGCGGTCGCCGCCGAGCCGTCGCTGCGCGAGCGGCGCGGACCGATGCGGCCCGACCGGCTGATCTCGGCGCGCGAACGGCTGAGCGGCGAGATCCTGTCGGCCCTGATCCGCGGGGTCGACGCGGCCGCGGCCGTGGCCCTGGCCTGGCTGGTCTACGACCTGCAGCACCCGGCCGGCGTCTGGGCCAGCCCCGTCGGGCGGGCGATCCCCTATTTCGCCGGCGCCGTGCTCCTGGTCTGCGGACTGGGCATGGTCGAGGCCTACGGCTTTCGCGCGCGCGAGCGGCTGAGCGCCCACCTGGCGCGCACCGGCGCGGCGTTCGGCGTGACCGGCCTCGTGCTGGCCATCGCCCTGGCCGCCGGGCGCGCCTCGGCGTCGCTGTTCGAAGGCGTGGGCGCCTGGTTCGCCCTGAGCTTCGCCACCGTCCACATGCTGCACGCCTGGTGGTGGGCCGGCGTGCGGCGGATGCGGCGGTCCGGCCGGCTGGCGCCCAACGTGGTCGTCGTGGGCGCCACCCAGAACGCCGAGCGGCTGATCGCCCGGGCGCTGGAGCAGCGCGACGTGGCGGTCCTGGGCGTGTTCGACGACCGCAAGAGCCGCGCGGCCGACGGCGTGCGCGGCGTGCCGTTCCTGGGCGACACCTCGGCCCTGCTCACCCACCGCATCATGCCCTATGTCGACCGGGTGGTGATCACCGTCAGCTCGACCGCCCAGGCCCGCGTCCAGGCCCTGGTCGAGAAGCTGGGCGTGCTGCCCAACGAGATCACCCTGTTCGTCGACCTGGGCGGCCCGGGCGGCCAGGACGCCACGCTCTCGCGCCTGGCCGACATCCCGCTGGCGCACCTGTCCGGCCGCGTCGCCGACGCCCGCCGCGCCTTCGCCAAGCGGGCCCAGGACCTGGTGCTGGGCGCCCTCGCCCTGCTGCTGGCCGCGCCGCTGATGGCCGTGATCGCCATCGCGGTGAAGCTGGACAGCCCGGGGCCGGTCCTCTTCCGCCAGCGCCGCCACGGCTTCAACAACGAGGAGATCGTGATCTGGAAGTTCCGCTCGATGCGCCATGAGCTGCGCGACGAGGCGGGCGAGCGCCAGGTCGAGTGGGACGACGCGCGCGTCACCCGCGTCGGCCGCTTCATCCGCCGCACCAGCCTGGACGAGCTGCCCCAGATCCTCAACGTGCTCGGGGGCGAGATGTCCCTGGTCGGTCCGCGCCCGCACGCCCCGCGGATGAAGACCGGCGCGGTGGAGTCGGCCCGGCTGGTCGCCGAATACGCCCACCGCCACCGGATCAAGCCGGGGATGACCGGCTGGGCGGCGATCAAGGGCTCGCGCGGGCCGCTGGGCACCGCCGCGGCGGTGCGCCAGCGCGTGGCGCTGGACATCGACTACATCGAGCGCCAGTCGTTCTGGCTCGACCTCTACATCATGGCCATGACCCTGCCCTGCCTGCTCGGCGACCGGCAGGCGGCGCGCTAGAGCGCGGTCCGCAAAAGTGGAACCGGTTTTGCGACAAGAACGCGCTCAAACTTTTGAAGCTAGGGGCAGGCCCATGTTCTGGAAGGGCGTGCTCGGCTACCTGCCGGTGAACCTCGTGCAGGGCGTGGTGGGCATGCTCGGCATCGTGGTCTTCACCCGCGTGCTGCGGCCGCAGGACTACGGCGTCTACGCCCTGGCCTTCTCGGTGATGAGCCTGGTCCACACCGCCGTCTTCCTCTGGCTCGAGGCGGCGATGGCCCGTTTCTATGCGCCGGAGGCCGAGGCCGGGCGGCTGCCGGGCCATTTCCGCACCCTCTACGGCGCCTTCGCCCTGCTGGCCGCCGGCTTTCCGCTCCTCGCGGGGACCGTGCTCTGGGTCTGGCCGGCGCCGACGCCGCTCAAGATCGCGATCGGCGCGGGCCTGGCCACCATCCTTTTCCGCAGCCTGGCCAAGCTGGTCCAGGAGCGCCGCCGCGCCGCCGGCGACGTGCGCGCCGCGGCCCTGCTGGACGTGACGATGACCGCCGGTGGCTTCGCCGCGGGCGCGGGCCTGGCCCTGGCCGGCTTCGGCGGCGCCTCGCCGCTGGTCGGCATGGGCGCTGCGGCGGCGGTGTGCCTCGTCTTCGCCCTGCCGACCGAGCTGAAGCAGGTGCGCGGCGGGCCGTTCGAGCCGGCGCGGGCGCGGATGTACGCGGCCTACGGCGTGCCGGTGTCGCTGTCGCTGATCCTGTCGCTGGCCCTGGCCACGACCGACCGGTTCCTGCTGGCCGCCTACCTCAACGAGACCAGCGTGGGCGTCTATCACGCCGGCTACAGCCTGGCGAACCGCACGCTCGACGTGATGTTCATCTGGCTGGGCATGGCCGGCGGCCCGGCGGCCATCGCCGCCCTGGAGCGTGGGGGCAAGGCGGCGCTGCACGAGACGGCGCGCGAGCAGGCCCGCCTCATGATCGCCCTGGCCCTGCCGGCGGCCGTGGGCCTGGCCCTGGTCGCCCGGCCGCTGGCCGACGTGATGATCGGCGAGCGGCTGCGCGCGGGCGCGGCCGAGGTCACCCCCTGGATCGCCGCCAGCGCCTTCCTGGCCGGGATCACCACCTACTATTTCCACACCGCCTTCACCCTGGCGCGGCGCACCGGCCTGCTGCTGGCCGCCATGGCCATACCGGCGGCGAGCAACGTCGTCCTGTGCCTGGTGCTGATCCCGCGCTTCGGGCTTCAGGGCGCGCTCTGGGCGACGCTGGCGAGCTACGGCCTGGGCGCGGCCGCCTCGTTCGGCCTCGGCAGGCGGGCGCTGGCCCTGCCCGTACCGTGGGACACCGCCGCCCGCGCGGCCGCGGCGTCGGCGGCCATGGCCCTGGCGGTGCGGCTGGTCCCGGCCGGCGGCGGGGCCCTGGAGCTGTTCGCCAAGGCCGGGGTCGGCGTCGCCGTCTATGGCGCGCTGGCCTGGCTGCTCGACATCTGCGGCGCGCGCACCCACTCGGGCCGGCTGGTCCGGGCCTTGCAGGCGCGCATCGCATGAGCCGCCCGCGCGAGACCCTGTTCGACAACGACGCCTGGGCGGCCGCCCGCCCGCGCCTGTCCGTGCTGATCCCCTTCCTGCGCGACGACCCCAGCCGCCTGCTGGCCGCGCTCGACCGGGAGGCCCTGGACGGCCAGGCCGAGATCGTGGTGCTGGACGACGGCAGCGCCGACGAGGCGCTGGCCGAGGCCGTCCGGGCCGCCGTCTCCGCCCTCGCCCTGCCCGTCCGCTTCGTGCGCCTGTCGGCCAACATCGGCCGCGCGCGCGGGCGCAACCGCCTGGCCACCCACGCCCGGGGCGAATGGTACCTGTTCCTCGACAGCGACATGCTGCCCGACGCCCCCGCGTTCCTGGCGGCCTATCTGTCCCTGATCGAGACGGAGGCGCCGGCCGTGGTGTTCGGCGGCTTCTCGGTCCGCCAGGCGCCCCAGGTCCGGGCCCACGCCCTGCACCGGCGCATGGCGCTGAAGTCCGACTGCGCGCCGGCCGAGGTGCGCCGCACGGCGCCGGAAAAACACGTCTTCACCTCCAACCTCCTGGTCCGGCGCGAGGTGTTCGAGACCGAGGCCTTCGACGAGGGTTTCGCCGGCTGGGGCTGGGAGGACGTGGAATGGGCGATGCGCGTCGCCCGCCGCCACCGGATCGGCCACATCGACAACACCGCCACGCACCTGGGCCTGGACCCGGCCCGGACCATCGCCGCCAAGTACGAGCAGTCGGCCGCCAACTTCGCCCGCGTCGTCGCCCGCCACCGCGAGGTCGTCGAACACTATCCCAGCTACCGCGCCGCGCGCCTGCTCAAGCGCGTGCCCCTGCGCGGCGCCTGGCGGCCGGCGCTGAAGGCGATCGCCCTGGCCGAGGCCGCCCCCCTGGCCGCCCGGGCCTTCGCCATGCGGCTCTATCGCGCGGCGCTCTATGCGGAGGCGGTCTGATGGACGTCGTCCAAGCCTACAGCGCCGACCGCTCGCTCAAGGGCAAGCTGCGCCGCCGCCTGGCGCGGCTGGTCGAGCGCCGCCCGGCCCGCCTGTCGCTGAACCGGCCGATGGTCTCGTTCAGCTTCGACGACGTTCCGGCCACGGCGACCGGCGCCGGCGCCCGGACGCTGGAAGCGCACGGCGTGCGCGGCACCTATTTCATCTCCGCGGGCCTGGCGGGCCGCGAAGGGCCGATGGGCCGCTACGCCACGCGGGGCGAGGTGCTGGCCGTCCAGGCGGCGGGCCACGAGATCGCCTGCCACACCTTTTCCCACCTGGACTGCGGCTCGGCCCCCCGGGGCGCGATCGAAGCCGACGTCGAACGCAACCACGCGGCCCTGGCCGACTGGGGCGCGGGCGAGGCCCGCAACTTCGCCTATCCCTACGGCGACGTCCGCCAGGCCGCCAAGGCCGCGCTCGGCCGCCGCTATTCGGTGCTGCGGGCGCTGAACCCCGGCCTGATCGAGGACGGGACCGACCTGAACCAGACGCCGGCCGTGGGCATAGAAGGCCCGGACGGCGAGCGCACGGCCCAGGCCTGGCTGGCGCGCGCCATCCGCCGCAAGGCCTGGCTGATCCTCTACACCCACGACGTCTCGGACGCCCCGACCGTCTGGGGCTGCACGCCGGACGCCCTGGGCCGGCTGGTCGGCGCGGCCAAGGCCGGCGGCTGCGACATCGTCACGGTGGCCGAGGGCGCCTGGCGCCTGGCGAACTGAGCCGCTCGCGGCCGCTTCAGGGCGCCTCGCCCCTGGACGGGATCGACAGGCGGATGGCGTAGGCCACCAGCAGCACCCAGCGCATGTCGTTGTAGACCAGGGCCACGCTCTCGGTCAGCGTCGTCATCGAGTAGACGACCAGGAACGGGAAGACGAGCAGCGCGCCCCGGTTGGTGAACACCGCCCAGATCGTCTTGGCCAGGGTCGAGACGTAGAACAGGGTCCAGGCGCCGAGGCCGACGATCCCCAGGCCCAGCCACTGCTCCAGCCAGCTGTTGTGCGCGTGCTGGGGCTTGAAGCCGGCCTGCTTGACGACCCACTGCAGCGGGCCCCAGCCGGTGTCGTCGCTCCAGACGGCGCCGTAGCCGTAGCCCAGGATCGGCCGCTGCTGGATCAGCCGCCAGACCGCGGCCCAGATCTTGGTCCGCCCCGTCAGGGTCGCGTCCTTGCCCAAGAGGCCCAGGAACAGGTCCGGGTTCAGGGCGATGATGGCGACCAGGGCGGTGAGCCCGACCACGGCGAGCCAGGTCGCCGCGACGGCGGTCGCCCCGCCCCGCCGCACCAGGAGCACGAAGGCCAGGGCCGAGCCGCCCAGCATCAGCGAGACCAGCGAGGTCTTGGACGTCGAGAGCCCCAGCATGACGATGGCCAACGCGGTCATGCCCCACCAGAACAGGCTTCGCCTGGGCTGGAACAGGGCCGCCGCGGCGAAGTTCAGGCTGGCGAAGGCCATCAGGCCGCCGAAGGTGTTCTTCTCGATCCACAGGCCCCGCCAGGCGCCGGGGAACAGCTCGGTCATCCGCCCGACCGACGGCGCGGCCAGGGCCAGGATCAGCGAGAGGATGGCCATCACGGCGAAGGCGACGGCGCAGATCTCGACCAGCTGCGACCAGCGCCAGCGCGAGCCCAGGGCGACGCCCGCCAGGGTGCTGAGGCCGATGGCCACGATGCGCCGGCTGGTCTGGTCCGGCGCGACCGACCAGAACAGCGAGGCCGCGGCGACCGCCAGCATGACCACGATGAACGGCTCGCGCAGGAGGCCGATCACCGCCCGGCCCGGTCGCTGGAACAGCAGCAGCAGGCCGGCGACATAGGCGGGGAAGAACAGCGCCCGGGCGAGCAGCGAGTCCGCCTGGGTCTGCTGGAACTGGACCACCACCCAGGGCTGGGTGAACATCAGAAGGATGATCAGCGACAGGGCGTAGCCGTAGACCAGGCCGGGCTCGCCGCGGCGGGCCTTGGCCGGCTCGGCGGACTGGGCCTGCGGGCGCGGCCAGGCGCCGGCCTGGAAGGTCACCGCAGGATCGCCTTCAGGAAGCCCGGCGGCTCGGCCTTCACCCGGTTGAACACCAGACCCGCGCAGCGCCCGCCGGCGGCCGTGATCGCGTCCCTCAGGGCGGCGGGACCGGCCGCGTCGCCCTCCTCGGCGGCGACCACCAGGACGGTGAAGTCGGCGAACGGCGCCACGGCCATCGCCGCGACGGACCGGTCGGCCGCGGGCGCGTCGATCACCACCAGCTCGGCGTGCTGGCGCAGCGCGCGCCAGTAGTCGCCGGTCGGCAGGACGCTGACCCGCTGCTCGGGCTGCAGGATCTCGCGCCGGAACCGGGTGACCCAGAGGTGAGATCCGCCGACGGCGTGGGCGACCAGGTAGCGTGCGTCCGGCCAGGGCCGCCCGTCGGGGTCGCGCGTCGGCGGCTGCACGGTGAAGAAGGCCGACCCGTCGGGCGAGGCCGCGCTCTGGCGGCCCATCACGCCGTAGCGGCCGGGATCGGCGGCGATCGCCCGGTGCTGGGGCGCGTCCAGCAGGTCGAGGTCGACCAGCCACACCGCCTTCTGCACTCGGCGCGAGGCGAAGCGGGCGAACTCCCGGGCCACGGTCGAGGCCCCCTCGCCCGTGCGCGCGGCGACGAACTGGACCACGCGCGCGTGACCGGGCGGGGCCGCGCCGAGCGAACCCCACAACTGGGCCATTTCCGGTGTCAGGTCGACCATTTGACGAATCGCACCGCGCGCAACGGTAGAATGCTTAACACACAACCGTGTGCGCCCATTGCGCCCACCCCCTTGGCCGCCGCCCCCTCGACCCGCCTAACGCGGGCCCGCCTTCATCCCGACGGTGGCCAGGACCGGCAGCTCCAGGGTTCGCGACGCCGATCCGGCCGTCGGAAAGCCGGTGCGCAGGAAGATGCGCAGGAGGCCGACGCACAGGGCGGTGAAGCCGGCCAGCAACAGCCCGAGGGCCGCCACCGGCTTCTTCAGGCTCTTGCCCTGGACCGGCGGCACGGCCCGCTCGACGATCGAGATGTTGTCGGCGCCCTGGCTGGCCATGGCGTCGGCGGCCTGGGTCTCCTGCTCCTTGACCGTGAAGTCGCGGACGTTGTTCGACAGCACGTCGCGGTCGCGGCTCAGGCCCTGGAACTGGGGCTCGAGCTGGTCGAACCGCAGCTGGCGCTCGGTGACCTGGGCGATCTGGTCGCCGAGGGTCTGGGACGAGCGCTGCAGGGCGGCGACCTCGGCGGTGAGCTGGATCTTGTCGGTCTGCAGCGTCTGGTACACCGGATTGACCCCCAGCCGGCGCGAGCCGTCGCCCTGGACATGGCCTTCGGCGATGGCGCGCTCCATCGCCGCGATCTGCACGTCCAGCCCCTTCACCGGCGCGGAATCGGCGCGATAGCGGCCCAGCAGCCCGGCGCGCTGGACCTTCAGGTCGGTCAGCTTGTCCTGCGCGGCGTGGTCGACGTCGTGAAAGAGGCCGATCTCCGGGGCCACCTGGGCCGACTGGGCCTCGAGCGCGCCCAGGCGCGCCTGGCGCTCCTGCAGCTGGGCGTCGGTCTGGTATTTCTGCTGCTGCAACGAGGACTGCAGCTGGGCCAGGGCGGTCTTCTCGGACGCGAAGTCGCCGATGTTGTTGCTGCCGAGGAAATTCTGATAGGCCTCGTCGGCCTGCTCCAGCCGCGCCTCGAACGCGCGCCGCTGGGTCTCCAGCGGGGCCGCCGGATCGAGCAGGATCGTGCGCCGGTAGACCAGGTACTGGTCCAGCAAGGTGTTCAGCACCAGGGCCGCGGTCTGGGGATCGGTGTCGTCGTATTCCAGCCGCACGACCGGCGTGCCGGGCGCGGCGCCGATCTTCAGCGACTTCTCCATCGCCGCGACCGCCTGGGCGGTCATCTTCTGCTGCTCGGCCAGCGAGGCGCGCTCGTAGCGGCCGGCCAGGGCGGGGAATATGCGGGTCAGCCCCAGCTTCTGGATGACCTGCTCCTTCACCTGGGCGCTGGACATGATCTCGACCTCGGACTGGACGACCTGGTCGGAGTCGGGCACCGCGCCGCGCGCCGCGTCGCCCGCGCGCGGGACATAGACGTACTCCTGGCCCAGCCGGATCAGCAGGCTGGAGCGGGCCGGATAGACGGTCTTCAGCATCAGGGCCACGGCCAGGCCCAGGGCGGCGATGACCATGAAGACGCTGAGCATGACGAATCGCTCGCGCCAGAGCAGAGGTATGAAGTCGACCGCCGCGAATTTCGGGCGCGTGGACCCGTCGGCCCGGCGCCAGGGCGGCGCGGACGCTTCGCGCTCATCGATCCAGGCGCTAGCGGGCATGTGATTCCATCAGGCCTCGAAACTGATCTCGAAGCTGGCCCGGCGCGATTAACGGTTGGTTACCCCTTTTCATTAACTGATGGAGTCCTCCGAACCGTCCGCGCCGGAAACCGCCATGCGTCCTGGTCCTCTCGCCCGCCTCGCCGCCATCCTGCTCTCGGCGACGGTCCTGGCCGGCTGCGGGCACTCCGAACTCTATGCGCCCGAACTGAAGCCCACGGCGCAGTTCCCGCGCGTCGACTACGCGACCTGGAACGACGACGAGCCGGACTACCGGGTCTATCCCGGCGACGAACTGGAGGTGCAGATCCCCACGGCGCCGGAGCTGAACAAAACGGTGACGGTGCAGCCGGACGGGCGGGTGAGCCTGCCGCTGATCGCGCCGGTGCTGGTGGCCGACCGCTCGGTGGTCGACGCCGAGGCGCTGATCTCGACGGCCTACGCCGGCGAGTTGCTGCATCCGCAGGTGACGATCACCGTGCGCGCCAGCCCGCTGAAGGTCTTCGTCGGCGGCGAGGTGGACAAGCCCGGGGTCTACGACATGCCCGGCGACATCAACGCGCTGCAGGCGGTGATCATGGCCGGCGGGTTCAAGCTCTCGGCCAAGCGCAGCCAGGTGGTGCTGATCCGGCGCGGCGCGGCGGGCAGGCCGATGATGCGCACGGTCGACCTGCGCAGCGCGATCGGCGATCCGGGACACGTCGACATGGCGCCGCTGCGGCGCTTCGACATCGTCTACGTCCCCAAGACCGGCGTGTCGGCGACCGGGGACGTGGTGCAGCAGTACATCCGCGACATACTGCCGGTGAGCATGGGCTTCAGCTACTCCGCCACCGGCCTCTCGACCTTCTGACCGGCCTCAGCCGTGGGAAAGCCACTCGCGGGCCTGGCGCTGGGCCTCGGCGACGTCGGCCGGGTCCATCTCCTGGCTCAGCTCCTTGCGGTAGACCTTGGCCTCGAGCGATCCGCGCATCGCCGCCAGGTTGAACAGCATGTGCGCCGAGACGTAATCGAGCGGCGCGCCGCCCTGGCCGGTCGAGTAGAGCAGCCCCATGCGGAACAACTCGTCGCCCGAAGACTCCGTCGAGGGCAGCGGCAGCGCGCTCGCGGCCGGTGGAGCCACATCGATCAACATGTTCAAACTCCCTCGCTCCTTGGTGGATCACCAGGGGAATGACGGGCGCTTCTCGCCCTGAATAAGATCAAAGAGCTCGCCGCATAAAAATATAGTTAAGCGCGCCGTTAGCCATCATTCACCCTCGGCCGCGCGACGACGGCCGGAGCCGGTCGCCGGCCTTAGCGGCGGGCCCGCTGGCCGAACAGGACGGCGCGCGCGGCCTCGGCGTCCTTGCCCTGCCCCTGCAGGCCCTGGCCGCGCTGTTCGACCGCGACGCGGAAGCCGCGCTGGACCGCCTCGCGCGCCCGCAGCCGCTCGAACCAGGCCTTCAGGTTGGGGAATTCCTCCAGGATGATCCCCTGGTTCCGATAGGGCACGACCCAGGGCCAGCAGGCCATGTCGGCGATCGAATAGTCGCCGCAGATGTAGTCCCGGCCCTCCAGGCGCTTGTCGAGCACGCCGTACAAGCGGTTGGTTTCATTGGTGTAGCGGATCGCGCCATAGGCCACCTGGCGCTGGTCGAGGATGAAGCTCGGCGCATACTGGCGGAAGTGGTGGGTCTGGCCGGCCATGGGGCCGAGGCCGCCCATCTGCCAGAACAGCCACTGGTCGACGTCCACCCGGCCGCGCTCGTCGGCGGGATAGAACTGCCCGGACTTGCGGCCGAGGTACTGCAGGATGGCGCCGGATTCGAAGATCGAGATCGGCGCCCCGTCCGGCCCGTCGGGATCGACGATGGCCGGCATGCGCCCGTTGGGGCTGATCGCCTGGAACGCCGGCTCGAACTGCTCGCCGGCGCCGATGTTGACCGCAACCACCTCGTAGGGCAGGCCCATCTCCTCAAGTGCGATTGAGATTTTCCAGCCATTCGGCGTAGGCCAATAGTGGAGTTGGATGGGCTTGCTCATGTTGATTTCCTCCGTAATGCGGGCGCACTTTGGCCGGCGGGGACCTCAGCCGGCAAGGCCAAAGCGCGCGGCGCCCGCCATTCAGCGGGGGTTCACCCGGGCCGGCGCAGGGTGCCGGCTATCTCGTTTCGACCGGAAGGACATGATGTTCAGGCGCTTCGTCGCCGTCGCCCTGATGACGCTCGCCCTGGCGGCCCAGGCGCAGGCCTACGGCGGCCGCGAACGCGGGGGCGAGTACGGCGGACCGCGCGGCGACGGCTACGGCGAACGGGGCGGCGGGTTCGACGCGCCGCGCGGCGGCTATGGCGGCGGCGAGCGCGGCTTCGGCCCGGGGCCGGAGGACCGCGGCGGCTATCGCGGGCCGGTCCAGGCCCCCTACCGCGACCGCGACCGCGGCCCGCGCCCGACGCCCCAGCCGCCGCGGAATCCCCAGGGGCCCCAGGGTGGCCCGATGACCCGGCGCGTCCCCGGCCCGGCCTACCGCCTGCCCGGCCCGGCCTACGGCGCGCCCGAGCGCGGCCTGTCGCGCGGCCAGTACATGCCGCCGCAGGCGCGCGGCGCGGTGGTGCAGGACTTCGCCCGCTATCACCTGCGCCGGCCGCCCCGCGGCTACTACTGGTATCGCGCGGGCGACGACTTCGTCCTGGCCTCGGTCACCAGCGGGGTGATCTTCGAGGTGATCCCGGCCGAGGGCTACTGAGCCCTACTCGACGCCCAGCCGGGCCTTGAGGATGTCGTTGACGGCGGCGGGGTTGGCCTTGCCGCCGGTCTCGCGCATCACCTGGCCGACGAACCAGCCGATGGCCTGGGGCCGGGTCTTGACCGCCTCGGCCTTGTCGGGATTGGCCGCGATGATGGCGTCGACCGCCGCCTCGATGGCCCCGGTGTCGGTGACCTGGACCAGGCCGCGCGCCTCGACGATGGCCGCCGGCTCGCCCTCGCCGGCCCACATGTGCTCGAACACCTCCTTGGCGATCTTGGACGAGATCACCCCGTCCTCGATCAGCTTGACCAGGCCCGCGATGTCGCGCGCCGGGATCGGGCTCTCGTCGATGTCCAGCCCCGCCTCGGCCAGCCGGGCCAGCAGGTTGTTGGTGGTCCAGTTGGCGACCAGCTTGGCGTCGCGCCCCTCGGCCGCGCGCTCGAAGAAGTCGGCGCGGGCGATGTCGATCGCCAGCACCCGCGCGTCATAGGCCGACAGGCCGTACTGGGCCTGCAGGCGGGCCATCTTGGCGTCGGGCAGCTCGGGCAGGCCCGCCTTGATCGCGGCGATCCAGGCCTCGTCCAGCTCCAGCGGCAGAAGGTCCGGGTCGGGGAAGTAGCGGTAGTCGTGCGCCTCCTCCTTGGAGCGCATCGAGCGCGTCTCGCCCTTGGTCGGGTCGAACAGGCGGGTCTCCTGCGCGATCGAGCCCCCCTCTTCGAGAATTTCAATCTGCCGGCGCGCCTCGTACTCGATCGCCTGTTGGATGTAGCGGTAGGAGTTGACGTTCTTGATCTCGCAGCGGGTGCCCAGATCGCCCCCCGGCCGGCGCACCGAGACGTTGACGTCGGCGCGCAGGTTGCCCTTCTCCATGTCGCCGTCGCAGGTGCCGAGGTAGCGCAGGATGGTGCGCAGCTTCTTCACATAGGCCGCCGCCTCGTCCGACGAGCGCATGTCGGGCCGCGAGACGATCTCCATCAGCGCCGTGCCGGCCCGGTTCAGGTCGACGTAGGTCCAGTCCGGGTCGAGGTCGTGGATCGACTTGCCGGCGTCCTGCTCCAGGTGCAGCCGCTCGATCCGCACCACGAAGGTCGAGCCGTCGTCGCGTTCGACGGTGATCTCGCCCTCGCCGACGATCGGGTCCTTGAACTGGCTGATCTGATAGCCTTGCGGCAGGTCGGGATAGAAATAGTTCTTCCGGTCGAAGCGCGACCAGGCGTTGATCTGCGCCTGGAGCCCCAGGCCCGTGCGCACCGCCTGCTCGACGCAGTAGCGGTTGATCACCGGCAGCATGCCGGGCATGGCCGCGTCGACCAGGCTGACCTGCTCGTTCGGCCCCGCGCCGAAGCCGACGGCGGCGCCGGAGAACAGCTTGGCCTTGGAGGCCACCTGGGCGTGGACCTCCAGCCCCAGGATGATCTCCCAGGGGCCGGTGCGGCCTTCGATCAGCTTGGCGGGGTCGCTGGGGCGGTTGTCGAGCAGGGTCATGGCGCGTCTTCTAGCATTTAGGACGCCGAGCGAAAGACGCCAGGGGCGGCTTGCGAAGCTTTGGAATCGAGGCTTTCTTTCGCCCGGGTGCGTTTGGCGCCCTCGGGAGGTTACCCATGCAGAAATCCCTCAGCGCCAGCCTGGCCGCCAGCACGGCGGCCCTCGCCCTGGCCCTGGCCCTGGGCGCCGCCGGCGCGGCCGCCGCCAGCCGCCCCCGCCCCCCCCGCGGCGCGACGTAAAGGTCGCGGTGCGCCGGCCGGGGGGCGATGTGGCCACCCGCTGCGAGATCAAGAACGTCAACGCCTACCGCTACATCCAACAGGCGATCGAGTACGA
>JARLIQ010000093.1 GCA_031291645.1 Caulobacteraceae bacterium
CATCCACGCCGATCCGCCCGCCTCGATCGAGGCCTACTGGCAGGAGATCGGCCGGGCCGGCCGCGACGGCGAGCCGGCGGAGGGCATCACCCTCTATGGCGCGGCCGACTTCAGCTGGGCGCTTCGCCGCATCGAGACCCGCGAGCTGAGCGACGAGGTCCGCCAGGTCCAGGTGCGCAAGGCGCGGCAGCTCTACGCCATGCTGGACGGCATGGGCTGCCGCGCCGCCGCCGTGCGCCGCTATTTCGGCGAGACGGACGTCGAGCCCTGCGGCCAGTGCGACCTCTGCCTCGAGCCGCCGGAGGCGGTCGATGCGACCCTGGCGGCCCAGAAGGCGCTGTCGGCCGTGCACCGGCTGGGCGGCCGGCTCGGCCGGGGCCGGGTGGTCGACCACCTGCTGGGCAAGACCAAGGACCCGAGCGCCTTCGAGACCGGCCTTTCGACCTTCGGCGTCGGGCGCGAGCTCAGCGCCGCCGGCTGGCGCGACCTGATCGACCAGCTGCTGTTCGAGGGCCTGCTGCGCGAGGACCCGAACGACGGACGACCGCTGGTGGGCCTCGGCGAGGCCGACGCGGTGCGGGCCGTCTATCGCGCCGAGCGGATCGTCCAGCTCCGCCGCGCGCCCGAGGCCCACGACGCCGCGCCGCGCTCCGGCCGCCGCAGCCGCGAGGCCGTGGCCCTGGACGAGGCCGATCGCGGCCTGTTCGACGCCCTGCGCGCCTGGCGCCGCGAGGAGGCGGCCCGCCAGGCGGTGCCGCCCTACGTCATCTTCCACGACCGGACCCTGGCCGAGATCGCCGCCGGCAAGCCCAGGAGCCGCGCCGCCCTCGCCCGCATCGGCGGGGTGGGCCAGGGCAAGCTGGAGCGCTATGGCGAGGCGGTGCTGGCGCTGGTGACGCAGGCCTGAGGCCCTACCCCCTGACCTTTTCCAGCCAGGCGGCCGAACGCATCTCGTGCAGGCGCGAGGCGGTGCGTTCGAACTCGAAGGCGCCGTCGCCGGCGGGATAGAGGTCGTCGGGCTCGGCCGCGGCCAGCATCACCAGGCGGACGTCGGCTTCGTAGAGGGAGTCGATCAGGGTCACGAACCGCCGCGCGGCGTCGCGCTTCTCCGGCCTCAGCATGGGCACGCCCTCCAGGAAGACGGTCTGGAAGCGGGCGGCGATGGCGAGGTAGTCCTGAGGGCCCAGGGCGGTGTCGCACAGGCTGGCGAACGAGGCCCGCAGCAGGCCGTTCATCGCGCGCGGCAGATGCAGGCTGCGGCCCAGCACCTCCAGCGTCGCTCCGGTCTCCGCGTCGCCGCCCAGGATTTCGCGCCAGAGGGCGTCGAACCCGTCTTCGGCCGCCTCGTCCAGCGGGGTGAAATAGACCCTGGCCGAACGCAGGCGGTCGAGGCGGAAGTCGATCGGCCCGGCGATGCGCACCACCTCCAGCCGTTCCTTGAGCATGGCGATGAAGGGCAGGAACAGCTGCCGGTTCAGCCCGTCCTTGTAGAGGTCGTCGGGCGCGCGGTTGGAGGTCGCCACCAGCACCACGCCGCGCTCGAACAGGGCCTCGAACAGCCGCCCCAGGATCATGGCGTCGGCGATGTCGGTGACCTGCAGCTCGTCGAAGCAGAGCAGCTTGGCCTGCTCCGCCACGAGCTCGGCGGTCGGCGCGATCGGATCGTCGCCCCTGGACTGGCCGAAGCGGGCCTTGCGCGTCGCCGCGTCGCCCTTGCGCCAGACGTCGATCAGGGCGTGGATCTCGGCCATGAAGGCCTGGAAGTGCACGCGCCGCTTCCTGGCGACCGGGGCGGCCTCGAAGAACAGGTCCATCAGCATGGACTTGCCGCGTCCCACCGGCCCCCACAGGTAGACCCCGCGCAGGCTCTTGGGCCGCTTGAAGAAGGACAGGCCGAAGCTGGGCTCGCCCAGGGCGTTCAGCTCGGCCTCCAGGCGCGAGAGGGCGCGCACGCCCGCCTCCTGCGCCGGATCGGGCTTCAGTTCGCCAGTTTGAAGCCGTTCCCGGTACGCGGCGGAGAGGGGCTGGACCATCGCGGCTCGGTTAGCCTGCGGCGGGGCCCGTGAAAAGCCCGCGCGTGCTCAGCCGGGCGCCAGATCGTTGCGTACATAGCGCCAGCTGCGCGGGGCGCGACAGGCGCAGCCCTCCATCCGGCCGTCCTTGGTCCACCAGATCAGCATCGGATAGCCGAAGCTCACGCCATTGGCCTTGAGCAGCGGGCGCAGCCGTTCGGCCATGTCGCGCCCGGCCCCGATGACGGCGCTGCGGGCCACGTCGCCGTCCGCCGCCGGAATGCCGGCGCCGGTCCAGGCGCCCGCCGGGCTCGCCATCCAGCGCTGGTAGAGGCTCCAGTTGCGGTTGACCCACAGCTCGGCGACGGTCGAGCGCTCGACGGCGGTGGACTTCGGCTGGCCGTTCTGGTCGGCGCGGGCGACCAGGATCACCCGGGTGTCGACCCCGGCCTTCTGCAGGACAGGGAACTCGGCCGCCTCATAGCGGCTGCAGTCGGCGCAGTCGCGATAGGCGATGAGGTAGAGCTTGGGCCCGGTCTGGCCGGGCGAGACCCAGCCGGCGCCCTCCAGGATCTTGCCGATCTCCGCCTGGTTCTTGCCGATGACGTGCGGACGCCAGCGCAGGTCGAGACGCCACCAGAGGTAAAGGCCGCCGGCGATCACGGCCACGAACAGGACGATCAGCGTCCAGGCTGTGAACTTGCGCATCATCGGCCGGTCCCCTCGCGGTGTCAGAAGCCCTCGACAAAGTCGATCACCCGCCGGACGACCGCGGCGTCCTGGGCGATCAGCCGGTGGCCCAGCTCGTCGGTCAACACCAGGTCCGAGTCGGGCCAGAGCCCGGCCATGGCCTCGGAGTTGCCGACCGGGCAGGCTTCGTCGTCGATCGAATGCAGGATCAGCGCCTTGGCGGTCATCCTGGGCATGTCGGCCTCGGCCGAATAGCCGGGCTCGGCCGGATCGTTCAGCCGCTCGCGCAGGATCTCGGCGGCGCGGGCGACGACCTCGGGGTCCTCGCCATCGTCGATCTGCTCCTGGATCCATTTCTCGGTGAAGCGCTCGTAGGGCTTGGTCCGGGGCACGGGCGAGGCGATCAGCACCGCGCGGGACACCTCCAGCCCGTGGGCGAGCGCGTAGACGGTCACGCCGCAGCCGAAGGAATGGCCGACGACGGAATCGATCGGCCCCAGCGCCCTGGCCACCGCCAGCGCCGCCTCGCCGGCCGCCTCCACCGAATGGGCCTCGGACGGCGACCAGCCGTGGCCGGGCAGGTCGAAGGCGACGACGGCCCGGCCGAGCTGTTCGCAGGCGTCGATCAGCGGGCTCCAGAGGGCGTTGTCGTCCTCCCAGCCGTGGATCAGCAGGGTCGCGGGGCCGACGCCCAGCCGCCAGGCCATCACCGGCCCGTGCGGCGTGTCCACTTCAACGTCCTCGCCGCGCGAGAGGGCGCGGGCCAGCCGCGGGCGCACCCGGCGCTTGGGGCGGCGGGCCTCGTCGGCCAGACGCAGGGCCTCGGTCTCCAGGTCGTCGTCGTGCAGGTCGCTCATCGCTTGCGACTATCGCAGCCCCGCGAGGCCGGCGAAAGAGGCCGGGCGATCAGCGTACGGCGACTAGGCGAGGGCCCGCTCGATGGTCTCGGCCAGGCGCTTGAGGCCGCCTTCGATGTCGCGCCCGAGGTGGACCCGCAGGAGCCGCCGGCCGCGCTCGGCCAGCACCTCCAGGTCGCCGCGGGCCTGGGCGGCCTCGATCACCGCGAAGCTGGCCTTGCGGCCGGGGACCGGGATGTCGTGGGCGGGATCGGCCGTGATCTGCAAGAAGACACCGCTGTTCGGGCCACCCTTGTAGGCCTGGCCGGTCGAATGCAGGAACCGGGGCCCGAAGCCGACCACCGTGGCGCAGCGGGTGTGATCGCGCAGCCGGGCCCGCAGGCGGTCCAGCGCCTGGACGTGGGGGTGGTCCCGGTCGAGCCAGGCTAGAAGGCCGATGTAGTCGCCGGCGCCGGCCCGGGCGAAATGGGCGGTCAGCCAGGCGCCGAGCGTGGCCGAACCGGCGGCGGCCTGCAGCGCCGCGGCGTTGGCCGGGTCGGCGTAGAGGGTCAGGCCCTGATCCTCCAGCACCGGGGTCTCGGGCGGAGCCGAGCCGGTAGCCTCGTAGGCGTCGGTCAGGGCGCGGGCCTTGACCTTGCTGGCCTCGACGTCGGGCTGGTCGAACGGGTTGATGCCGATCACCGCGCCGGCGATGGCGGTCGCCACCTCCCAGCGGAAGAACTCCTGCCCCAGGGCCTCGCGGGCCGAGAGCACGATACGGACCACCGGATGGCCGGCGTCCTCCAGCGCGCGCACGGCGCCGTCCAGCGCCGGGTCGTCCTGGCCGTCGATGCGCAGATAGGCGAACACCCGGTCCTGGCCGTAGGCGTGGGGCCCGGCCGCCGGCTCGCCCGCCAGGGGGATGATCCCCAGGCCCTGCTTGCCGGTCGATTCGGCCACGAGCTGTTCCAGCCAGGCGCCGACATCGCTCAGGCCGTGGGACGCGAGGATCGTCAGCTTGTCCCGGCCGGACTTGGCGGCCGCGCCGAGGAACAATCCCAGTTCCACGCCCGGATTGGCCGCCGGCGGCGCGCTCGGCCCGCAGCTGCGGGCCATGACCTGGGCCCGGGCGATGAAGTCGCGGACGTCGAGGCCTGCGGCCGCGGCGGGGACCATGCCGAAGTCGGACAGCACCGAATAGCGCCCGCCGATGGCCGGATCGCCGAGGAAGACGCGGCGGAAGCCCTGCTCCCGCGCCGCCGCCTCCAGCTTGGAGCCCGGATCGGTCACGGCGACGAAGCTGGCGCCGGCCTTGTCCGCCCCGACCGCCTGGGCGGCCAGGGCGAAAAAGTGGCGGTGCAGCACGTCGGGCTCCAGGGTCGAGCCGGACTTGCTGGCGACGATGTAGAGGGTGCGGGCCGGATCGATCTCGGCCTCGATGCGCGCGATCTGGTCTGGGTCAGTCGAGTCGAGCACCAGCAGCCTGGGGTGGCCCTGGCGCGAGCCGAAGGTCTCGGCCAGCACCTCGGGCCCGAGGCTCGATCCGCCCATGCCGAGCAGCAGGACGTGGATGAAGCCGGCGGCGGCCACCCCGGCGGCGAAGGCCTCCAGCGCCTCGACGTCGACCCGTCGGCCGTGGCCGGCGTCCAGCCAGCCGAGCCATTCGCCTTCGTCCGCGCCAGTCCACAGGCTGGCGTCCCCGGCCCACAGCCGGCGCGGCCAGCCCCCGGTCCGAGCCGCCTCGGTCAGCTCCGCGACGGGCCCGACCAGATCGTCGGAAAGCGCGATGTGCTGGGCGTTGATCCGCTCGCCTAGGACGGCGGCGCGCTTCCTGGCGACCGCGCCATAGAGCTTGTCGGCCGCGTCGGCGAACAGCCGCACCCCGTCGACCACCAGCTTTTCCGTCACCCCGGCCAGGTCCAGCCCCAGCCGCTCGGCCTCGGCCAGCACGTGGACGGCGCCCTCGACGTCCTCGGTCAGGGTCGTGCGCGCCACCCCATGGTCGCGGAAGGCGTCCATGGTCTTGGGCGGCATGGTGTTGACCGTGTCCGGTCCGATCAGGGTCTCGATGTAGAGCACGTCGGAATAGTCGGGGTTCTTGGTCCCGGTGGAGGCCCACAGCAGCCGCTGGGGCGCGGCGCCGGCGGCGGCCAGGGCGGCCCAGCGCGGCGAGGCGATCATTTCGAGATAGCGTTGATAGGCGATCTTGGCGTTGGCGATGGCGACCTTGCCGCGCACCGCCTTCAACGCGCTTTCCTGGGCGCCCGCGCCGGCCTTGAGCCGCTCGTCGATCGTCTTGTCGATCTCGTTGTCGATGCGGCTGACGAAGAAGCTGGCGACCCCCGCGACCTTGGAGACGTCCCCGCCGGCGGCCTTCAGCTGTTCCAGGCCCGCGACGTGGGCCTCGGCGACCGCCAGATAGGCTTTCAGCGAGAACAGCAGGGTGACGTTGACGTTGATCCCCTCGCCGATCAGCGTGCGGATCGCGGGGACGCCGGCCTCGGCGCCCGGGACCTTGATCATCAGGTTCGGCCGGCCGACCGCGCGCCACAGCCGCCGGGCCTCGGCGATGGTGGCCTCGGTCTCCATGGCCAGATAGGGCGAGACCTCCAGGCTGACGAAGCCGTCGCGGCCGCCGGTGCGGTCGTAGACGTCGCGCAGCTGGTCGGCGGCGGCCTGGATGTCGGCCACGGCGAGGTGTTCGAACACCGCGTCGACCTCGGCGTCGCCGTGCTCGAGCAGGGCCTTCACCGCCCCGTCGTACTCGGCGGAATCGCCGATCGCCTTTTCGAAGATCGCCGGATTGGAGGTGACGCCGCTCAGGCCGTCGTTCTCCACCAGGGCGCGGAACGAGCCGTCCTCCAGAATCCTGCGCTCGATGAAGTCCAGCCAGACGGACTGGCCGGCGCTCTCAAGTTCGATCAGCGGATTGGTCATCGCGCGCGCCCCGTCGGTTCAATTCGTCGCCTGGCTGGTTCATAGCCGCCCCGGCGGGCGAAGGGGATGACCAATTGCGCCCAGACGCTTGCGTCGTAACGCCATCGAGGGCCGGCTGTTCCTTCCCTCGACGGCGCCGCCGCGCGTCGCGTCAGTCCACGATCGCCGAGTAGACGATGTTCTTCAGCTGGCCGCGGAAGTTGAATACCCCGGACGGCATCATCTGGGTCATGAACACCACTGTCAGGTCCTCCTTCGGATCGACCCAGAAGATGGTCGAGGCCGCTCCGCCCCAATAGTAGTCCCCCTCGCCCAGCGAGCCGGTGGCCACCTGGTTCAGGGTCATGGCGAAGCCCAGCCCGAAGCCGACGCCGGTGTTGGCGGTCTCGGAAAAGCCGCCGATGGCCATCTGGGTCAGGTCCTGGCCATCCCTCAGGTGGTTCTTGCACATCAGCTCGATGGTGCGGGACCCGAGGATGCGCGCCCCGTCCAGCTCGCCGCCGCGCCGCAGCATCTCGCAGAAGCGCAGGTAGTCCGCCGTCGTGCTGGTCAGGCCCCCGCCGCCCGAGAAGAAGGCCGGCTCCTTCAGGTAGGTGCTGGTCTGAGGGTCGTCGACCAGCCGCAGGCTCTTGTCCGGCTGGCGCTGGTAGTTGGCGGTGAAACGGCCGACCTTGGCCTGGTCGACCACGAAGGCGGTGTCGACCATCTTCAGCGGATCGAAGATCACCTCCTGCAGGAAGCGGTCGAAGCGCTTGCCCGAGATGCGCTCCACCAGATAGCCGCAGACGTCGGTCGAGAGGGAATACATCCACCGCTCGCCGGGGTGATAGCGCAGCGGCGTCTTGGCCAGTTTCATGGCGAAGTCGTGCAGCGTCTCGCCCTCGCCCCGCCGCACGCCGTGGCGGGCGTAGGCCTTGTCCACCGGGTGGCCGTCGTCGGGCGCGCCCAGCGCCGCCAGCAGCGAACCGTAGGTCAGGCCCCCGGAATGGCTCAGCACGTGGCGGAAGCTCATCGGCCGATTGGGCGCCACCAGCTCCATCTGGTCGCCGTCGCCGCTGACCCAGACCTTCTGGTCCTTCCACTCGGGAACGTAGCGGGAGACCGGATCGTCGAGCTGGAAATAGCCCTGTTCGAACAGGGTCATCAGCGCCACGGAGGTGATCGGCTTGGTCATCGAGTAGATGCGAAAGATGGCGTCGTCGGCCATCGGCCGGTCGCGCTCCAGGTCCATCCGGCCCAGCGACTTGAAGTAGGCGAGGTGGCCGCGCCGCGCGACGGCGACCTGGCAGCCGGCGATCTTGCCGGGGTCGACATAGCTGCGGCTGAGGTGGTCGGTGATGCGCTCCAGGCGGTCCTTCGAAAGCCCGCTGCGTGCGTGCGCCAGATCCATGGTACAATCTCCCTGCTCGCCTGTGACGTGTTCTTGTGCCTGAGGCGGCCATCATGGTCCCCTCGCCGCCGGCGGCCAAGGCCCGCGGCCGCCTGAGCGGCGCTGCGTGCAGAAAAGCCGCAGTCGCGGGATTCCTTACCGGAGGGTGAGGACTTTCCGGGGAATCTGCTTATCTCGACACAGCAATATTCGACATCTGATCGGCTACCCCCGGCCGCCTAAGAGGACCTCCCATGAACCGCGCGCGCCTGGCGCCCACGATCGGCAAGCGGCGGGACCGGCTGTGGCCGATCCTGGGAGCGGCGGCCCTGACCCTGGCCCAGGTCCTGGCCCTGGGGGGCGCGGCGCAGGCCCAGCCGGGCGCGCCGGCCTCCTCGGCGCCGCCTGCGCCCGCGCCCAAGCCGGCGCCGGTGATCACCCTGCGGTCCGACCAGATCGCCCTGCTCGAACGGGCCCTTGGCCAGGCCGACCGCTACGGCTTCGATCCGGTGACCTTCAACCCCGCCGGACTGGACGCCCAGCTCGACGCCCGCGATCCCCAGGCGCGCCGCGCCGGCCAGGCGGCGCTGGTCGCCCTGACCCTGCGCTACGCTAAGGCGATGCGGTCCGGCAGCCTGGCGCCTGACGACTTCCTCTACGAGTGGGGCCTCAAGCCCGCGCCCTACGACCCGGCGCCGGACTTCGCCCAGGCGGTCGCCCAGGACCGGCTGGCCGCCTGGCTCGACAGCCTGCCGCCGCCCTACACCGGCTTCGACGCCCTGCGCCGGGGCCTGGCCGTCTATCGCGGCATCGCGGCCAACGGCGGCTGGGATACGGTGGACGCCGGGCCCGACCTGAAGCTCGCCATGACCGGCAAGCGCGTGGTCCAGCTGCGCACGCGGCTGGCGGTCGAAGACGCCGCGGTGAAGGCGCCCGGCGGGCCGGTCTTCGACCAGGCGCTGGCCGACGCGGTGATCCGCGCGCAGAAGCGCTACGGGCTGGAGCCCACGGGCGTGCTCGACAAGTCCACCCTGGCCGCGCTGAACGTGCCGGTGGACGAGAGGATCAACCAGATCATCGCCAACATGGAGCGGTGGCGCTGGCTGCCGACGGTGCTGCCGTCCGACCGGATCCAGGTGAATATCGCCGCGGCGATCCTGACGGTGTTCCACAGCGACACCCCGGTGCTTTCGATGCGCGCGGTCACCGGCCGGCCGGGCGACGAGACGCCGATGCTGCAGTCGCAGATCCAGAGCATCGTGCTGAACCCGCCGTGGAACGTGCCGTCCGACATCGCCGCCAAGGAGCTGTGGCCCAAGGAACGGGCCCATCCCGGCTATTTCAAACGCAATGACTTCATTGTGATCCGCACGCCGGACGGCGGCGTCCGCCTGCAGCAGAAGGCCGGCCCCAAGGCGGCCCTGGGGCACGTGAAGTTCGACTTCGTCAACAAATATGGCGTCTACCTGCACGACACCCCCACCCATGGCACCTTCGGGCGCTATGCGCGGATGGTCAGCCATGGCTGCGTGCGGCTGGAAAAGCCTGTGCCGCTGGCGAATCTGGTCATGCAGGGCTCGTCCGAATGGACCCCCGAGGCGATCAAGACGACCATCGCCGGCGGCGATACGGTGCGCGCCCAATTGCCCAAGCCGATCGCCGTCTTCCTGCTCTACTGGACCGCCTATGTGGGGCCCGACGGCGAGGTGAATTTCCGCGGCGATCCATACAATTGGGACCACATCCTGGTCCAGAAGCTGACCGCTCCGGGCCACGGCGGCGCTTGACGCCGGCGTCAGCTTGGGTTGTCTTCCCTCCGTTACGGCCGGGGGGCCGCTTTATCAGGGTGAACTCCGCGTTGTTTGGAAGACGCTCACTCCTCAAGCTCGGCTTCGGCGCCATAGGCGCGGGCCTGGCGGCGCCGGCCATGGCCTGGGCGGACGATGCGCCCGGCATCCAGATGCGGACGGTGGCGCTCGACAACCTCCACACCGGAGAGTCGATGCAGGCCGTCTATTGGGATCAGGGCGAATACATCCCCGACGTCCTGGACGCGGTGAACGTGCATCTGCGCGACTATCGCACCGGCGACGTGCACCAGATCGACCCGCGCCTTTTGGACCTGCTGGACTCGATCTCCAACCTGACCGAGGCCAAGTCCTCCTTCCAGGTGATCTCGGGCTATCGCTCGCCGGCCACCAACGCCATGCTGCATGAGCGCAGCGACGAGGTGGCCAAGAAGAGCTTCCACATGTCCGGCATGGCGATCGACATCCGCCTGCCCAGCGTCGAACTGCGGCATCTGCACGCGGCTGCGACCAGCCTGGGCCGGGGCGGCGTCGGCTACTATCCGGAATCCAATTTCGTTCACGTCGATGTCGGGCCGGTGCGCTCGTGGCATGGCGTCTGAGGTCGAGGAGCTGAGGGGGGATCATGGCCAAGGATAGCGGTGGTCGCGGAGGCGGCGCCTTCGCCTGGACCCTGCTCGGCTTCCTGGCCGGCGTCGCTGCAACCCTCGGCATCCAGACCCTGGTGGGCGGCGCGGCCGAACGGCCCAGCCAGGCCGACGAGGCCGTCTCCGGCCAGGTCCACATCACCACCACGGCCGCCGCCAGCAGCGCCCCGCGCGCCAAGCTCGTCAAGAAGCCGGTCCTGGCCGAGACGTCCAGCGCCCCGGCCGCCCCGGTCGCGGCCATCGAACCCAATCCCGAGGTCGCGGACGATGCGGCCGCAGCGGGCATGACCTCGCGCATCGCGCCGGGCGGCGCCCAGACCGACAGCGTCCCCGCCGCCAACTAGAGCCCTTTAGGGTCAGATGGAGTCATCTGACCCGTTTAAAAGGGCTCTAAATCAAACATTTAGAGCACGTTCGGGCGGCGAAACCGCTTACACTTTCGCCTAACGTGCTCTAATCCCCCGTTGGAAAGGCTGGCTCAGCGCGTCGGCGGGTTGGCCGTCGACTGGTCCTGATCCGGCTCGGCCGGCATGGCCGGCTGCGGCGGCGGTGCGACGTCCGGCGTCGTCTGGTCCTGCGCGTCGGCGGCCGCCGCGGCGGCGGGCTCGGCCGAGGCCTCGGCGCCGCTGTCGCCTTCGTCCGAGGCGGCCGTCTTGGTCGAGGGCGCCGCCTTGGGCCGGATCTCCGGGCCGCTGAGCGTCGACCACTGCGGGTCCTTGGCCATCGCCGACGCGGGCGTCGCCGAAGCGGCTGCGGCCGGATCGACCGCCACGCCCCGGGTCAGCGTCAGGCTCACGCCGGAGGCCGGGTGGCTGCCGCGGACGCCGAGCAGAAGGCCGAGGACCGCCAACACGCCCAGGGCGCCGGCCGCGCTCCAGACCATCCACGGCCGGACGTCGCCGGGCCGGATGGTCGGGCTCGCCTCGCGCGGCGAGCGGATCGCGGTTTCGTCGAAGTCGGCCATCGGAGCGATCGCCTCACGGAAAAGGAGCGGGCCACGTCCGGCGCGGTGATCGCGGTATCGCCCATGCCCGACGCCAGGACAAGCGTAAGCGGTCGGGGGGTTGGGGTCAGGCGGAAGCCGACGCCTTCAGCCTGGCGATGCGCTCGTCACGCAACTGGGTGCGGCGCACCTTGCCCGCCTCGTCGCGCAACGGCTCGCCCACGAACTCGAACGAGCGCGGGCGCTTGTAGGTCACCAGCCGCTCGGCCAGGTGGCGCGCCAGGTCGTCGGCGGCGAGCCCCGGGCGGGGCTGGACGATGGCGTGGATCACCGAGCCCAGGTCCTCGTCGGGCAGGCCGACCACGGCGCTCGACTGGACCAGCGGATGCTCGTCGATCGCCGCCTCGACCTCGGCCGGATAGACGTTGGAGCCGCCGACCAGGATCATGTCGGTGCGCCGGTCGGCGAGGTAGAGGTAGCCGTCCTCGTCGAACCAGCCGATGTCGCCCAGCGATTCCCAGCCGTCCGCCAAGGTGCGGGCCGTCGCGCCGCGGTAGGCGTAGGTCGGCGGCGCGTCCTTGGCCTGGCGCATGTAGATCTCACCCACCTCGCCCGCCGGCAGGGGGCGGCCCTCGTCGTCGAAGGCGCAGATCTCGCCCATCGACGGGCGCCCGACCGACCCGCGGTGCGCCAGCCATTCGCCGCCGGAGATGATGGTCGCGGCCTGGCCCTCGGTGCCGCCATAGAGCTCCATGACGACGTCTGGCCCGAGCCAGTCGATGAAGGCCTCCTTCAGCCAGGCCGGACAGGGCGCGGCCAGGTGCCAGAGGGTCTTGAGCGACGAGAGGTCGTATCTCGCCCGGGTTTCCTCCGGCAGCCGCCAGATGCGGCTCATCATGGTGGGCACCAGGTAGATCCAGGTCGCCCGCCGCCGTTCGATCTCGGCCAGCACCGCCTCGGCGTCGAAGCGGGGCATCAGCACGAGGTGGGCGTCGTGGGTGACGGCGGTCAGGGCGGTGATGAACGGGCCGTTGTGATAGAGCGGCGCGGGGATCAGCGCGGTCTCGTCCCGTCCGAATCGCCAGCCGCCCGGATCGGGCGGCTCGGCCAGGGTCACGCCGGGCGAGCCCGATAGGATCAGCTTGGGCCGGCCGGTGGAGCCGCCGGACGTCGGCGCCTTGAGCACCGGGGCGATGCGCGGCTCTATCGGCGCGTCGCCTTCGCCCAGCGCCAGGATGTCCTCGATGGCGTAGCGCGGCCGGTCGGTCTCCATGCCGGGCAGGGCGATCACCAGCGGCGGGTCGGCCAGGTCGACGATGGCCTGCAGCTCGGCCTGGGGCAGGCGGAACGACACGGGCTGGGGGGTCGCGCCCAGCTTCCAGACGGCCCAGCAGGCCTCGATGAACTCCACCCCGTTGGGCAGGCCGATGGTCACCAGGTCGCCCAGCTTGACGCCCAACCGCTCCAGCCCGCGCGCGATGCGGTTTGTGCTGGCGTCGAACGCCGCCCAACTTCGGGTCAGCTCGCCGCAGCTGACCGCCGGCGCGTCCGGCGTCGCCCGGGCCCGTCGGCCCAGCTTTTCCCCCAAAGCAATCATCTCGTCCGACATCGACGCGTCTCATCCCTGGCCATAGGGGCTCTGCGGCGCACCTGCCGCGGCCCGGGCCGATCTTGCGCGCTGGGGGATTTGGGCCGCAAGCCGCAAACGCGGCCGAGGCTGGTCTAGCCGGCGCGCATGGCGCTGACCGAGACCACGGCCAGGACGGCCAGGGCGGCGGCGGCGGTGAAGGCGGTCAGCCACAGGCGCATCTTGCCGCGCTCGGCCTGGCGGGAGGTGAAGTCCACGCCGTCGCCACCATCGCGCGTATCGCCAGCGTCGGCATGGTCGCCGACGTCGGGTCCATCGACGACCTCCGCCGTCCCAGGCGCCGTTTGCTCGTCCAAGGATCACCTCAAGCCCGGACCTGACCAACCGGGCGGGCGAACCATTGGCGTCTTGAGGCCGGCCGTAAACCTTTTGCGCGCGCGCTCCATTGTCGCAGCGGCGCGGACCGGGCGGTTCCGGCGGAGGGGCGACTCGTTAAGCCGCGCGTGGTAATCGAGCGCGGTCGCGGGGGCGCGGCGCGCATCGGGCGCCTGGGAGATTGTCTTTGTCGAGAGCATCGAGCGCGCGCGAACAGGCGGCCGTCGTTCCGGCCGAACCGGTCGGTCAGGCCGCGCCCGCGCCGGATTGCATCCTCACCGTGATCGTCCCGACGTTCAACGAACGGGCCAACGTCGCGCGCGTCGTCGAACGCCTGCACGCGGTGCTGGACGGCCTCGCCTGGCGGGTGATCTTCGTCGACGACGACAGCCCCGACGGCACGGCCGAGGCGGTCAAGCAGATCGCCGCGACCGATCCGCGCGTCCAGTGCATCCGCCGCGTCCGCCGCCGCGGGCTCGCCGGCGCGGTGGTCGAGGGCGTCTTGGCCAGCGCCTCGCCCTATGTCGGGGTGATCGACGGCGACCTGCAGCACGACGAGACCCTGCTGCCCAAGATGCTGGAGGTGCTGCGCTCGGGCCAGGCCGACCTGGTGATCGCCAGCCGCTACATCGACGCGACCGAAGTCGCCGAGGGCCTCAGCCCGATGCGCAGCCTGGGCAGCCGGTTCGCCAACTGGCTGGGACGGCTGGTGCTGCGCCAGGACGTCAGCGATCCGGTCAGCGGCTTCTTCATGGCCCGGCGCGAGCTGGTGGACCGGGTGGCGCCCAGGCTGGCGACCGAAGGCTTCAAGATCCTGTTCGACCTGATCGCCTCCCAGCCCGAGCCCCTGCGCATCGCCGAGCTGCCCTACAGCTTCCGCGAACGCGAGGCCGGCGGCAGCAAGCTGGATAACCGGGTGGTGGTCGACTACCTGGGCCTGCTCTTGTCCAAGCTCAGCGGCGGGATCGTGCCCACGCGGGCGCTGCTGTTCGGCCTGGTCGGCGGCAGCGGCCTGGTGGTCCAGCTGGTCGCGCTCAAGGCCTTCCTGACGATCGAGACGGCGCTCACCCAGGCCCAGCACGTCCAGGCGACCAACGCCCAGTTCACCCTGGCCCAGTTCGGCGCCTCGGTGGTCGCGATGACCTCGAACTATCTGATCAACAACGAGATCACCTACCGGGACCGCCGCCAGCGCGGGCTCAAGCTGCTGCTGGGGTACATGAAGTTCTGCGCCCTGTGCAGCATCGGCCTGGCCGCCAACCTGGCCGTGTCGTCGATGATCTTCCAGTACGTGCCGGTCTGGTGGCTGGCCGGCGTGTCCGGCGCCCTGTTCGCGGCGCTGTGGAACTATGTCTCGACCGCCGCGGCGGTCTGGTAGCGGGCTCTAACCCCCGGCGATCGCCCCGGTCAGGCCGGCGTAGACCCCGAAGCCGGCGGTCACCACGACGATCGCGCCCACCAGCCAGGCATAGACGCCCTTCAGCCGGTAGGGATCGGGCAGGGCCTTGAGGCCCAGGAGGTAGAGGAAGCCCAGCACGATCGGCAGCAGGAGGGCGTTCATCACCTCGACCGCCACCGACAGGTTGACCAGGTTGACGCCCGAGGCGACCAGGACCCCGCCGGCGATCAGGCAGACGCTGAAGATGCCGTAGAACCAGGGCGCCTCCAGCGGGTGGTCCTCGAGCGAGCGCTTGTAGCCGGCCACTTCGCCCACGCCCCAGGCCGCGGTCAGGCAGACCACGATGGTCGCCACCACCGCCGCTCCGGTCATGCCCGCGGCGAACACCACTCGCCCGACCGCATCGCCCAGGAACGGGGTGATGGCGTGGGCGATCTGCTCGACGGTGTTGAGCGAGGCGTTGGCCTGGGTGCGATGGATGGTGGCCCCGGTGGCGATCAGCACGGCGGCCATGACCAGCTGGGTGATCACCGCCCCGATCGCCGTGTCGATCCGCGAGACCTTCAGGTCGGAGACGTCGAGGTGCTTATCCAGCACCGCGGACTGCTGGTAGAAGATCATCCACGGCATGATCACCGCGCCGAGGTTGGCCGCCACCAGGTAGAGGTACTTCGGATTGGCCAGCGGGATCTGGGTCAGCTCGGCCGCGATCTGCGGGGCCTGGGGCGCGGCGCGCCAGGCGACGAAGACGAAGGCCAGCTCGAACAGGCCGAACACGATCGCGATCCGCTCGATCGAGCGGTAGGAGCCGGTCCAGACCATGGTCAGGATCAGGGCCACCACCACGACCATGGTCAGCCAGGCGGGCACGCCGAACAGGGCGCCCACCCCGGCCATGCCGCTGAGCTGGGTGACGATGGCGCCGATGCAGGCGACCATCAGGGTCGAGACCGACAGCCACGCCCAGCCCCTGCCGAACCGCTCGCGGATCAGCTCGCCGTGTCCGCGCCCGGTGACCAGGCCCAGCCGCAGCGTCAGCTCCTGCACGACATAGAGGACGGGGATCAGGATCAGCTGCAGGGCCAGCAGCTTGTAGCCCCACTGCGCGCCGCTCTGGGCCGCGGTGATGATCGAGCCGGCGTCGGTGTCGGCCAGCATGACCAGAAGGCCGGGCCCCATCACGGCCAGCCAGTGGCGGGCGCGGAATGCGCGGGGGCGCGTGGTTTCGGCTGTCAGCACGCGGCGGCCTGCAGGATGTCCATTTCTTTTCTTGATAATCATTCGCAACTGTGGCCGCAAGCGGAACCCGCCCGATCGTCTGCCCGTGACGATCGATCAGCCGCCCGCGCGACGCCTTGCTCTGGATCAAGGGGCCTCAAGGGACGCGCCGCGCCGGGGCGCTTTGCGGCTTCGCCGCCGGCCGCTATGACAGCCGGGCCCGCTGCGGCGGGGCAACGACATCCGGGGAGGCGAGCTTGGCCAACGATCTGTTTTCACTCGAGGGGCGCACCGCGCTGATCACCGGCGGCTCGCGCGGGATCGGCAAGATGATCGCCGCCGGCTTCATCGCCCAGGGCGCGCGGGTCTACATCTCGTCGCGCAAGCCCGCGGCGTGCGACGAGGCGGCGGCCGAACTGTCCGCCGGCGGCGGAACCTGCGTGTCGCTGCCGCAGGACGTCTCGACGGTCGAGGGCTGCCGGGCGCTGGCCGCGGCCTACGCCGAGCATGAGCCCAAGCTGGACATCCTGGTCAACAACGCCGGCGCCGCCTGGGGCGCGCCGTTCGACGAGTTCCCCGAGAGCGGCTGGGACAAGGTGATGAACCTGAACGTCAAGTCGCCGTTTTTCCTGACCCAGGCGCTGGCCGGGTCGCTGCGCGCCGCCGCCAGCCCCGAGCGTCCGGCCAAGGTGATCAACGTCGCCTCGATCGACGGCATCCGGCCGAACCCGATGGAGACCTACTCCTACCACGCCAGCAAGGCCGGGCTGATCCACCTGACCCGCCGGATGGCGGCGCGGCTGATCGAGGACAACATCGTGGTCAGCGGCATCGCGCCGGGCGCTTTCGCCTCGGACATGAACCGCGACGCCCGCGACCATGGCGACGAGGTGGCCCGGCGGATCCCGGCGCGCCGGATCGGCGTCGACGCCGACATGCAGGGCGTGGCCATCTACCTGGCCTCGCGCGCCGGCGACTATGTGGTCGGCTTCACCGTCGCCGTCGATGGCGGGGTGGCGTTCGCCAGCCTGGGGATCTGACCCTTTCCGCACCCCTGGGTGACCGGGGGTGCGCGGGCGGACCTCTTAATCCAGATCAATGTTGACGCCCCCGTCAACTTTATTCTCCCGCTCAAGCCCGGGTTCTGGAAGCCCGGCGACAAGACAGGGAGACCCAGATGCTGCACGTCCGCCTGGTGGATGGCCCGCCGCAAGACATCCGCCGCTTCGACAACGACGAGGCGCTCACCGACAAGCTGACCGCGCAGGATGTCGAAACCATCCGCGAGATCTTCCACACCCCGCTGACCGGCTCGTTCAACTGGGACTATGAGGACGCCAACGCCAAGATCCGGCGGCTCTACGAGCTGGGCAAGAAGTTCAACTGGAACGCCCAGCTGGACGTGGACTGGAACCAGCCCTTCCCGCACACCGAGAGCCCGAACCAGCCCGGCCTCAACGCCTTCGAGGGTCACCCCAAGTACGAGGCCCTGACGCCCGAACAGAAGCTCGATTTCGCCTGGCGCAGCCATGCCCAGACCATGGCCCAGTTCATGCACGGCGAGCAGGGCGCCATGCTGGTCGCCTCGCAGCTCGTCTCCTGCGCGCCGACCTACGACGCCAAGCTCTACGCCTCGTCCCAGACTTTCGACGAGGCCCGGCACGTGGAGGTCTTCCACCGCTACCTGCATGAGCGGTGCAAGATCATGTACCCGATCAACCCCAACCTGAAGCAGCTGCTGGACCTGGTCCTGACCGACGAGCGCTGGGACCTGAAGTTCATCGGCATGCAGATCCTGATCGAGGGCCTGGCGCTGGCGGCCTTCCAGTCGATCGCCCAGACCACGCGCGATCCCTTGCTGCGCGACATCATCCAGCTGGTCATGCGCGACGAGGGCCGGCACGTGGCCTTCGGCGTCAACTACCTGGAGGACTGGATCCGCAGCCTGCCGCAGGACCAGATCGAGGAGCGGGCCGAGTTCGCCTACCAGGCCTGCGTGATCATGCGCGAGCGGCTGTTCTCGACCAACGTGGCCGAGGAGTTCGGCTTCACGGCCGAGGAGGCGCGCGAGGTCAACGCCGTCGGCCAGGGCGGGCGCTCGTTCAACGACTTCCTGTTTGAGCGGATGATCCCCAACCTCAAGCGGGTCGGCCTGCTGACCGATGCGGTGCGGCCGAAGTTCGAGGAACTGGGCGTGCTGAAGTTCGAGAACCTGCGCCATGACGGTCAGATCGACTGGGAGGCGCTGGAAGCCCCGCTGAAGCCCGACGTCGCCTACGCAGCCGAATAGTCGCTCCCCCGCGACGGCTGTGAACCTATGGCCCGGGGCCCTGAGCCCCGGGCTTTTTTTCGCCCCCTGGCGAGGAGGGCGCTCGATTAACGCAGATCAGCGACGCGCGGCGGCGGCGGCGCCATGCCGATCCCCGCGGCGTTGCAGGGAGCCTCATCGGTGATCAATCTCGCGCGGCTGGCGGCGGCTCCGGTGGAGAGTGCGCCCTTCGCCCATTTCACGGTCTCGGACCTGATCGATCCGGCGGCCCTGGCCGACGTCGCCGAGGATTTCCCGGCCATCGACCAGCCGGGCCTCTTTCCCCTGTCCGACCTGTCCTACGGGCCGGCGTTCCGCCGCCTGGTCGCCGACCTGCGCCGGCGCGAGTTCGCCATCCTGATGGAGCGCAAGCTGGGCGTCGACCTGGTCGACCGGCCGATGATGATCACGGTGCGCGGCTTCTGCGCCCGGCGCGACGGGCGCAGCCACACCGACTCCCACGACAAGATCGCGACCGGCCTGATCTATCTGAACGAGGCCGGCTGGGACGAGCCGGGCGGGCGGCTGCGCCTCTTGCGCAGCGGCGACGTCGACGACGTGATCACCGAGGTTCCGCCGCTGGGCGGGACCCTGGTCGCCTTCCGCCGCACGGACAACTCCTGGCACGGCCACAAGCCGTTCGAGGGCCGGCGGCGCTATCTGATGTTCAACTGGCTGCGCTCCGACGCGGCGCTGGCCAAGAACGTCGGCCGCCACAAGCTCTCGGCGGTGGTCAAGCGGCTGGATCCCTTCCATGCCCGCTGACGGCGACCTTGCCTACGGCGGGACGGACGTCGCCTCGGCCCTGTTGGCCTCTTTGGAGCAGGCCGAGCGGGCGGACCAGCCGTTCGCCCACTGGCTGCTGGAGGACGCGCTGCCGGCGCGCGTCGCGGCCGCCATCGCCGCCCTGCCGTTCGACCCGCCGACGGGCGCCCGGTTCGATGGCCGCCGCGAGACCAACAATTCGAGCCGGGTCTATGTCTCGCCGGAGGTCCAGGCTCGGTTTCCGGTCTGCCGCAAGCTGGCCGACGGCTTCCGCGACCCGCGGGTGATCGCCGCGCTGGAGGTGCTGACCGGCGCCCGGCTGGCGGCGGGCCGGCTCAGGATCGAGTACTGCCAGGACGTCGACGGCTTCTGGCTCGAACCGCATGTGGACATCCCGGTCAAGCTCTTCACCCTCCTGATCTACCTGTCGGACGATCCGGCCCTGGCCGACGCCGGCACCGACATCTACGACGCCAGTCCCGAGCACCGGCCGGCCGGGCGCGCGGACTACGCCCTGAACCGCGGCTTGATCTTCATCCCGGGCCGCGACACCTGGCACGGCTTCACCCCCCGGCCGATCCATGGGGTGCGCAAGTCGATCATCGTCAACTACGTGACCGACGCCTGGCGGGCGACCGAGGAACTCGCCTGACCGCCTAGAAGGGCGAGCCGGTGTACGCGCGGCGGCTGGTCGAGGCGGAAAGCTCGGCCCAGATGGCGTCGTTCAGCGCGCGCGAGGCGGCGTCCGTGCGGGTCTCGACCGCCGCATGGAGCGAGATCAGGGCCGCGCGAAGGCCGGTGTTGACGCTTTCCAGCGCCGAGATCCGCAGGTCGTCGTCCTGGCCGCCGGCCAGCGCGCGCACCTCCTGGGCCAGGTCCGCATCGAGGCCCACCCGCTCGGCCTGGCGGAACAGCCCGCGGATGGCGCGGTTCTCCTTGACCAGCCGGTCGGCGGCGCGGTCCCACTCCTGGGCGGCCATGCCGAGCAGCATGCCCGACATGCCGATGACGCCGGCCAGGTACTGCGGCTGGACCTGGGGCGCGATGGTCTGGACCATCAGTCCGGCGAGATAGCCCAGGACGGCGTCCGGATCCGGTTTCATAGCCGCCCCATCAGTTCGAGCGCCGCGCGGTCCTGGGGATTGAACATGCGCCAGGCGGAGATGATCAGGATCGGGTCGCGTGTCTCCCCGTCGCTCCAGGCCTTGGCGCCCGAGACCCAGATGCCCTGGCCCTTCACGCAGTTGAACAGCTCCCACCAGTGCAGGGCGGCCGGGTCGGCCTTCAGCCCCGAGGCCTGCTCCCAGACGGCGATCGCCTGATCGCGCGGCAGGAGGCCGCCGCGCAGGTCGTTCTGGCCCCAGCACCAGATCCGGTTCAGCCCCCAGCCGAGGTCCTCCAGCGGATCGCCCAGGTGGGCCATCTCCCAGTCCAGGATCCCGTGGATCTCGCCGGCGGCGTCGTAGAGGAAGTTGCCGGTGCGGAAGTCGCCGTGCACCACGCTGATCTTCTGCGCCGGCGGCGGCGGATTGGCGCGCAGCCAGCGGATCGCCGCGCGGATGATCGGCTGGGGCGTGACCTCGTCCTCGTCCAGCACCCCTTCCCAATAGTCCAGCTCGCGCCGCCAGCAGTCCTCGGGCGCGACCTTCGCCATCACCGTTGTCAGGCCCAGCGCCTCGGGGTCGGCGCGCGAGATCTCGCCCAGGATGGTCCATTTGCGCCGGCCGAGCTTTTCGCGGACCGGGTCGTAGGCCTCGCCGGTCAGCGCGCCCGGGCTGCTCTCGAAGCCGGTCAGCTCCTCGGCGACGAAGAACGGATAGTCCAGGTGGGCCGGATCCTCCTCCAGCCACAGCATCTGCGGCACCGGCACGGGGCTGCCGTGGAAGGCGCGGTAGGCGGCGAACTCGATGTGACGCTCGGTCTCGATCAGGCTGGCGGGCGGGTCGCGCCGCAGGATCAGCGGCCGCTCGACGCTGCGGCCGTCGGCGTCGACGTAGCGCAGGCGCAGGCGATAGGTCTCGCGCGAGGCGCCGCCCGAGATGCGGGCCAGGCCGGACACGGCGACGTCGCGCGCGCCGGGCAGGCGGCTGGCGGCGTAGGCCGCGATGCGGTCCTCGGAAAGCTCGGCCATCGGCGCCGGACCTCAGGCCATCTCGAAGCGGATGGGCAGGGTCTTGGGCCCGTTGACGAAGGTCGACAGCGACATCCGGCCCTCGCCCGCCAGCGCCACCGACTTCAGCCGCGGCAGCAGTTCCTCGTACAGGATCCGCATCTCCATCCGCGCCAGGTGCTGGCCGAGGCACAGGTGGGCGCCGTAGCCGAAGGCGAGCTGGCGGTTGGGCGTGCGCTCGGCCCGGAAGCGCTGCGGCTCGTCGAACACCGCCTCGTCCCGGTTGCCCGAGGCGTAGCACAGCATCAGCCAGTCGCCCCTGGCGATCCGGCGGCCGGCCAGTTCAGTGTCCTCGACAGCCGAGCGCATGAAGGTCTTGACCGGCGTGGTCCAGCGGATCGCCTCCTCGATCAGCTGCGGGATGCGGGCGAGGTCGGCCTTCACCCAGGCGAGCTGGTCGGGGTGCTGGGCCAGGGCCCACATCGCCCCGGCGGTGGTCGAGGAGGTGGTGTCGTGGCCGGCGGTGGCGACGATCACATAGTAGCTGAGCGCCTCGAACTCGGAGATCGGCTCGCCGTCGATCCGGCTGTTGGCGATCACGGTGGCCAGGTCGCCGGCCGGATGGGCGCGGCGGTCGGCGCTGATCTTGCCGAAGTAGTTGTAGAAGTCGGCGATCACGGCCTGGATCGCGCCCAGGTCCTGGGTCTGCGGCTGCCTGGCCTCGCGGCTCAGCTCGGGGTCGGCGGCGCCGAACAGCTCCTGGGTCAGCATCAGCATGCGCGGCTCGTCGGCCTCGGGCACGCCCAGGATATCCATCACCACGTGCAGCGGATAGTGCAGGGCGACCTCGCGCACGAAGTCGCAGGACCCGCCGGTGGCGGCCATCCGCTCGACCGAGGCGCGGGCGATCTGGCGGATCCTGTCCTCCAGCTTGCGGATGTTCTGCGGCATGAACCAGGCCTGGGTCAGGGCGCGGTACTTCGGATGGTCCGGCGCGTCCATCTGCACCAGGCTGCGCACCAGGTGGGGGCTGCCGCCGGTCATCTCGCGCACCTTGGCGTCGGCCGCCTGGCTGGTCAGGGTGGTGGCCCGGTCGCCGCTGTGGAAGAGGTCGTTCTGGCGGCTGACCTCCAGGATGTCGGCGTGGCGGGTCACGACCCAGAACGGATCGAAGCCCTCGACCTTCGCCAGGCCCAGCGGATTGTTGGCCCGCAGCCACGCATAGGCCTCGTGGATGCGCTCGCTGGCGTAGGCTGTGGGATCGACCAGGGCGTGGGCGATGTCGGCGGGAATCTCGATATCGGCGTTCGCCATCGGGGTTTTCGCGCGGGCCATCAAGAAAGGCTTGCCTTCCTCAACGGCAAATGCCGCGTCTCCTCCTTGTCTTATAAGTTATCGCTGTTTTGATAGGCGAGACGCCGGCGGGGAGCAATGACCGGCGCGCCTTGGGAAGAGACGACCACGATCTCATGGATTCCTCCGCCGAAGCTGAACTCGAACGCGGCCTGGACGGCCTGGCGCCGCGCATGGGCGAGGGCGCGACGCACGCCGCCGACCTTCGCCGCCTGACCGCCGGCGCCACCCAGGAGGTCTGGCGCTTCGAGCTGACCGGACCCGGCGGGCCGACGCCCCTGATCCTGCGCCGCGCGCCGGGCGGCGTGCGGGTGTCGGAGACCGCCGTCGGGCTGGAGACCGAGGCCCAGCTCTTGGCCGCCGCCGCCGAGGCGGGCGTGCCGGTTCCCCCGGTGCGCTATGTGCTGCAGCCCGAGGACGGCCTGGGCCACGGCTTCGTCATGGGGTTCGTCGAGGGCGAGACCCTGGGCGGGCGGATCGCCAAGTCCGAGGCCCTGGCGCCGGCCAGGGCGTTCCTGGCGCGCCAGTGCGGCGAGGTGCTGGCCCGCATCCACGCCATGGACCCGGACGCCTTCCTGCAGCTGCGCCGCGCGACTCCGGCCGAGCTGGTGGCCCAGTACAAAGCCGCCTACGCCGCCTCGGGCTGGCCCCGGCCGGTGTTCGACCTGGCGTTCCGTTGGCTGGAGGCCAACTGCCCGCCGCCGCCCGAACAGATGAAGCTGGTCCACGGCGACTTCCGCAACGGCAACCTGATGATCGGGCCGGACGGGGTCCGCGCCGTGCTCGACTGGGAGATCGCCCACGTGGGCGACCCGATGGAGGACCTGGGCTGGATCTGCACCAACGCCTGGCGCTTCGGGGTGGTGGACAAGCCGGTCGGCGGCTTCGGCCAGCGCGAGGACCTGTGGGCTGGCTACGAGGCCGCGGGCGGACCGCCGGTGCGGCGCGAGCACGCCCACTGGTGGGAGGTCTACGGCTCGATGCGCTGGGGCGTGATGTGCGCCGGCATGACCGTGGCCTTCCGCGGCGCCGACCCCTCGGTCGAGCGGGCGGTGATCGCCCGGCGCACCTCCGAGAACGAGATCGACCTGCTCCGGCTGCTGGCGAGCTGACATGCAAGACCAACCGACCCCGTCCGAAGTCATCGGCGCCGTGGCCCAGTTCCTCAAGACCGTCGTCGCGGCCGAGACCACCGGCGCGGTCTCCTTCCAGGCCCGGGTGGCGGCCAACGCGCTGGAGATGATGCGGCGCGAGCTGGACCTGGCGCCCGCCGAGGACGCCGCCGAGCACGACCGGCTGAAGGCCCTGCTCGGCCGGGACGGCTCGCTGCTCGCGCTGAACGCCGAACTGTCGCGCCGCATCGCCGCCGGCGAGATGGACCTGACGACCCCCGGCCTGTCCGACCACCTGTGGGCCACGACCCTGGCCAAGCTCGCGGTCGACCAGCCGACCTACGCCGCCTATCGCGCCGAACTCGCCCAGCGGGCCGGCGCCGAAGGATCAAGGGAGACCTGAATGGACTTCGACCTTTCCCCCGACCTCGTCGCCTACCTGGCCGAGCTCGACGACTTCATCGAGCGCGAGATCAAGCCGCTCCAGGCCCAGGACGACAACGAGCGGTTCTTCGACCACCGCCGCGAGCACGCCCGCACCGACTGGGACAACAACGGCCTGCCGCGGCCGGAATGGGAGGCCCTGCTGGCCGAGGCCCGCCGCCGCGCCGACGCGGCCGGCCACCTGCGCTTCGCCTGGCCCAAGGACATGGGCGGCAAGGGCGGCTCGAACGTGGCCATGGCTGTGATCCGCGAGCACCTGGCCGCCAAGGGCCTGGGCCTGCACAACGACCTGCAGAACGAGCACTCGATCGTCGGCAACAACCCCTTCATCCTGACCTTCAAGGAATTCGCCACCCCCGAGCAGTTCGAGCGCTATGGTGACGACGTGCGCAGCGGCGCGATCCGCACCGGCTTCGGCCTGACCGAGCCGAACCACGGCTCCGACGCCACCTTCATGGAGACCCGGGCTGTCCCTGAGACCCGCGACGGGGTCGCCGGCTGGCTGATCAACGGCGAGAAGATGTGGACCACGGGCATGCACGTGGCCACCCACTGCATGGTCTTCGCCCGCACCAGCGGCGAGGACGGCGACGCCTCGGGCATCACCGTCTTCCTGGTCCCGTCCAAGGCGCCGGGGGTCAAGATCGAAGAGTGGATGTGGACCTTCAACATGCCCACCGACCACCCTCGCGTCAGCTTCACCGACGTGTGGGTCCCAGACGAGGCGATCTGGGGCGTGGTCGGCCGGGGGCTGGGCCTCGGCCAGAGCTTCGTGCACCAGAACCGCATCCGCCAGGCGGCCTCGTCGCTGGGCGCGGCGGTCTTCTGCATCGAGGAGAGCGTCCGCTACGCGCGCCAGCGCAAGCCGTTCGGCAAGCCGCTGTCCGACAACCAGGCGATCCAGTGGCCGCTGGTCGAACTGGCCACCCAGGCCGAAATGCTGCGCCTGCTGATCCGCAAGACCGCCTGGCAGATGGACCACATGCCGCACAAGGAGGTCGAGCGGCAGATCTCGGACAAGGTCTCGATGTGCAACTACTGGGGCAACCGGCTGTGCTGCGAGGCGGCGGACCGGGCCATGCAGGTGCACGGCGGCATCGGCTATTCACGCCACAAGCCGTTCGAGCACATCTACCGTCATCATCGCCGTTATAGGATCACCGAGGGCTCGGAGGAGATCCAGATGCGCAAGGTGGCGGCCTTCCTCTTCGGGTACATGGGGCCACGCAAGGCCGAATTCGCGGGACTTTGACCGATGCTTACCAAGGCCGACGACTTTCCGATCCACCAGACGCCGGAGCCGATCGCCTATTCGGGCACGGACCGGAACTTCTACGACCGCTATTTCTTCAACGGCTATAACCCGGACGGCTCGGTCTTCTTCGCCGCCGCCTTCGGGGTCTATCCGCACCTGAACATCGCCGACGCCCATTTCTCGGTGATCGTGGACGGGGTCGAACACTGCATCCACGCCTCGCGCATCCTCTACATGGAGCGCTGGGACCTGGTGGTCGGGCCGATCCGCATCGAGGTGCTGGAGCCGTTGAAGACACTCAAGGTCACCCTGGCGCCCACCGACGGCCTGGCCGCCGAGGTGGTGTTCGAGGGCCGCGCCTTCCCGATCGAGGAGCCGCGGTTCATCCACCGCAACGGCCCGCGCACCTTCATGGACTACACCCGCCTGACCCAGAACGGCCATTACACGGGCTGGGTCGAGGTGGACGGCCAGCGCCACGCCCTGGCGCCCGGCGCGGTGGGCACCCGCGACCGGTCCTGGGGCGTGCGCTCGATCGGCGCGCCCGACGCCCAGCCGGTGGTCCCGCCGGTGGCGCCGAGCTTCTTCTGGCAGTGGACGCCGCTGAACTTCGCCGACCGCAGCGTCTTCTTCCACCTGAACGCCGAGGCGGACGGCCATCCCTGGAACACCCGGGCGGTGATCTGCCCGGACGGCGCCGGGCCCGAAGGCTTCTACGAGACCAGCCAGGCGACCATGGAGACGGTGCTGACGCCCGGCACGCGCCACGCGGCCTCCGCCGTGCTGACCATCCCGGTCCCCGGCAAGGCGCCCGTCACCATCGCCTTCGAGCCTGGAACCAAGTTCCAGATGCGCGGCATCGGCTACATCCATCCCAAGTGGGGCCACGGCCGCTACCAGGGCGAACTGGTGGTCGAGCGCGAGGACATCGCCCTGGCCGGGCTGGACCCGAACGCCTTCGAGAACCTGCACATCCAGGCCATCTCCAAGGTCACGCTGAGCGAGGACGGCCAGTCTCCGATCGAGGGGCTGGGCGTATTCGAGCAGTTGATCATCGGGCCCTACGCCCCGCTCGGCCTGTAGTCGGCAAGGCGCGCCGCGACGATTGCTGCGCACGGCGGCAAACAGGCGTATCCTGCGTCCGAGAGATACTTTCGGGCGCAGGAGGCTGGCGATGACCAGAACTGCTTGGGCCGGCGCCGCGGCGGCGTCTATCTTGGGACTGGCGGCGCTGCTGGCCGCGGGCCAGGCGCGCAGCGCGGTCACCGTGTTCGCCAACGACCAGGCCCATGCCTGCTACCTGGCGGCCAAACTGGGCGACCTGGCGCAGACCGGGCTCGACGACTGCACCCAGGCGATCGGCGGCGCGCCCATGTCGGACCACGACCTGGCCGGCACCTTCGTCAACCGCGGCGTGATCTACATGCTGCACGGCCGCTACCGGCCGGCGCAGGCGGATTTCGAGGCCGCGCTCAAGCTCGATACGACGCTGGGCGAGGCCTATGTGAATCACGGGGCGGCGCTGATCGCCCAGCGGCGCTACGCCGAGGGCATCGCCGACATCGACCGCGGCCTGCCGCTGGGACCCCAGGAGCCGGAGAAGGCCTACTACAACCGCGCCATCGCCGACGAGGCGCTGGACGACGTCAAGGACGCCTATTTCGACTACCTGAAGGCGGCGCAGCTCAAGCCGGCCTGGGCCGCGCCGAAGGCCGAGCTGGCCCGCTTCACCGTCCGCCGGCCTTAGATCCCGGCGTACCACTCGTAGCCGCGGTCTTCCCAGTAGCCGCCCTTGCCGCCGCCGATGTTGTCGAGCCGTTCCACCGCCTCGACGCGCATGACGTACTTGGCCTGCTTGTAGCCCAGCTGCCGCTCGACGCGCAGGCGAAGGGGCGCGCCGTGGGCGACGGCCAGGGGCTGGCCGTTCATTGCATAGGCCAGGATGGTCTGGGGGTGGAAGGCGTCGAACAGGTCGACGCTCTCGTAATACCGGTCCGACCCGTCCCTGGCCGGGCCCAGGTCGTCGGCGCAGTGGAAGACGACGTAGCGGGCGTTGGGCAGCAGGCCCGCCGCCCGCAGCAGGCCGCCGAGCTGGACCCCGGTCCACTGGCCGATGGCGCTCCAGCCCTCGACGCAGTCGTGGCGGGTGATCTGGGTGCGGGCCGGCAGGGCCTTGAGCTGGGCCAGCGACAGGCTGAAGGGCCGGCGCACCAGGCCGTCGACCTGCAGCCGCCAGCCGGTGAAGCCGGTCTCGGCGGCGGCCTGGTAGGCGGGATCGGACGGCGAGACCGAGCCGTTCGGCTTGAACACCGGCGACAGGTCCTTGCGGGCATACTCCCGGGCCAGCGGCTGGCCGGAGAGCAGGAGCCGCTGGCTGCCCAGGGTCAGGCCCTGGGCCCGGCCGATGAAGTCCTGGAAGTCGGGCGCGCGGGAAAGCCGGTCGCAGCCCGCCAGCGACAGGCCGCCGAGCGCCAGGGTGCCGCTGGTGATCAGCCGGCGGCGGGAAAAGCCGGTCAAGGTCATCGCCCGGCCTCCGTGCGGATGGCGTAGCGGCCGGTGATCATCGAGCCGACCTCGTTGAACACCCCGGCGATGAACACCTCGGCCACGTGGACCAGGACGAACAGGACGATGAGGTTGGCCGAGATGAAGTGGAGGGTCCGGGCCGACTGGCGCCCGCCGAACAGGTCGAGCAGCCAGGGCGCGAAGGCGTCGAAGCCCGGCGACAGGGTCAGGCCCGTCGCCACCATCGCCGGCAGCAGCACGAACACCACCGCGATATAGGCGAACTTCTGCAGCACGTTGTACGACTTGGCCGCCTCGCCCGTCGGATGGCGCAGGCGCACGTGGTCCCAGATGTCGCGCAGGATGTGGCTCGGGCGCAGCTGGCTTCGGGTCGGCGCGAGGTCGCGCCGGAAGTGGCCGCTGGCCACGCCCGACAGCAGATAGACCAGGCCGTTGATCACCAGCACCCAGGCCAGGAAGAAGTGCCAGCGCCGGCCGGTGGCCAGGTCGCGCCAGCTCGGCAGGGTGGCCCAGCGCGGAAATCCCCGGACCTCCGGCTGGCCGCCCCGCCCGCCGGAGACGCCGAACAGGCCGGTGGTGCGCAGGACGTGGCCCGCGATCTCGGTCACGCCGACGGGATGGTCGGTCCCGGCGCCGACCGCCCTCATCTCCAGCAGCGGCCGGTCGAAGTCCGCCCCGTACTGGCCCCAGTAGAGGTTGGGATGGGCGTTGAAGATCTGCAGCCCGCTCATCAGCAGCAGGCTGACGGCCACGACGTTGATCCAATGGGTGACGCGCACCACCACCCCGTGCCGGTGGATCACCTCCCGGCCCTGGGCGCGGCGGCGGTGCGGCGCCGAAGGGCGCACGTCGATCTGGGCGGTGGTCTGGTTCATCCGGAACCCCATTTTCGGCCCGGCCCGCAGGCCTCGCCGCTCCAGCATGCGTCCGCTCCCGGCGAGGAGCGGATTAATCGTCTTTCAAGGCCCAGCCGGCAGGCTGGGCTCACCTGAGACCCGCGCCGATTCCTCGGCGGCCGGATCAGGCGGGGCCGGGGCATGGGCAAGGCGCTAGAACTCTCGACGTCGCCGGGGCTCGCGCCCGTATCGTCGCCACTATGCGCCACCTCCGAGCTTCTGGCCCAGGGCGGCGACGCCCGCCTGACGCTCGACCCCGCGACCGGCCTCAACAAGTACGGCTGTCCCCCCGCCCCGGTTACATCCAGGCTCGATTTCGCCTCTTCGACCGCCTCGGTCATCTCGAAGGCCGCCTTCGCCGAGGCCGACGCGCTGAGGGACCGCCTGGCGCGGTCCGCCGTCCCCGCGGCCGCGGCCTATGCGCTGGAACTCGACCGCCTGCGCGGCGAGCTTGTGGCGCTCAAAGGCCTTTTCGGCCTTTCGGGCCTTGAGATCGCCTTCGCCGCCTCCGGCACCGACCTGCACCTGATGGTGGCCGAGCTGGTCGGCGGCGAGCCGGCCCATCCGCTCACCTGCCTGGCCGTCGAGGCCGAGGAGACCGGCAGCGGCGTGCCCCAGGCCCTGTGCGGCCGCCACTTCAGCGATCGCGCCGCCCTGGGCGCGGCCGTGGCGCCGGGCGCGGCGGTCGGCGCGGCCGCCAGCACCTTCGTCGCCGTCCCGGCCCGCGACGCGGCGGGCGAACTGCGCGACGGAGCCGAGATCGAGGCGGAACTGGACGCCCTGGTGCTGGAGGCCTCCGAGGCCGGCCGGCGGGTGCTGCTGACCGTCGCCGACGTCTCCAAGACCGGCCTGATCGCGCCGGGCCTCTCGGCGGTGATGGCCCTGCGCCGGCGCTTCCCGCGGACCCTGGAGGTGCTGGTCGACGCCTGCCAGTTCCGCCTCGCGCCCGCCACCCTGCGCGCCTATCTCGAGGCCGGCCTGATGGTGGCGGTGACCGGCTCGAAGTTCCTGACCGGCCCGACCTTCTCCGGCGCCCTGTTCGTCCCCGCGGCGGCGGGCGAGCGGCTCAGGGCGCGGCTGCTAAAGCCCGGCTTCGCCCTCTATTCGGCCCGGGCCGAATGGCCGGCAGGATGGGTCGCGGGCGCGGCCCTGCCGGACGCCGCCAATTTCGGCCTGCTCCTGCGCTGGCGCGCCGCGGTGGCCGAACTCGCCGCCTTCCGCGCCCTGCCGGAGGCCAGGGTCGCCGGCTTCCTCTCGGCCTTCGCCGACGCGGTCGAGGCGCGGCTGGCGGTCGATCCCCAGCTCGAGCCGGTGGCCACGCGGCCGCTGGATCGCCGGGCGATCGGCGCGGCGGGCGGCTGGGACGCGGTCCCGACCATCTTTCCGTTCCGCCTGCGCGCGGCGCCCGGGGCGGGCTTCCTGTCGCTCGCCGAGACGGAGGCCGTCTATCGCGCGCTGCGGGACGCCGGCGTGCGGCTCGGCCAGCCCGTGGCCTGCGGCGCTCCGGACGGCGCGCCGGTCAGCGCCCTTCGCCTGTGCGCCAGCGCCCGCCTGGCGGTCGAGGCCCTGGGCGAGGGGGGCGCCGGCGCCGAAGCGGTGATCGCCCGCGCGCTGGACGCCCTCGACGCCGCCGTCGAAGCCGCCCGGGCCTAGATCCGGCCCGCGGCCTCGCGCAGCATCGCCTGGAAGGCGTCGAACACCTTGCGCATCTGCGGCTTCTTGTAGGCAAACAGGTCCGGCGGATCCATGTCGTGGACGATCATCGCCACGTCCGCCTCGAACAGCAGCAGCCGCCCGTCCCGGGTCTCGGCGCAGTCGATGGCGAAATAGTCGAGACCGATGCGCTCGGCCATGGCGGCGAAGGCCTCGCGGTGGCGGACCGCGAAGTCCTGGTCGAAGGTCTCCATGAACCGCGCCTCGAACGCCCGGTTCTCGGCGTTGTCCAGCATGGCCGCGTTCAGATAGTGCACCATCCAGTGGGCGGAGACGGCCAGGTGGCAGACATAGGGCCTGCCCTTGATCAGGGCGATGCGCTGCTTGCGGAAAAGGCCGTCCTGGCTGGCGTAGTCGACGAAGGGCGAGATGTAGAACAGCTCGCCCGGCTGGCCCTGCAGATAGGCGCCGAGGGCCGCCGCGTCGTCCAGCTTCTCCAGGCCGGTCCCGGCGTGCGAGCCGATCGGCCGCGCGATGATCGGGAAGGCCGCGTCCGGCAGGGCCGCGGCCAGCGCCGCTTCGCCGGCGGCGATGCGGGCCAGGCCCTCGCGGTCGATCCGCACGGCGGGCGGCGCCAGCAGCTGCGGCGCGCCCGCCAGCCGCTGGCACACCCCGTCGCGCGTCAGGGCGGCGATCTTCAGCGCGTCGCCGTTCAGCAGCGGCGCCGGCCACTGCGGCATCAAGGGGGCGAGGGACTGGAGCAGGGGGCGGCTCGCCTCCGATTCGCCGATCGCCAGGAAGGCGACGTCGTGCGCCGGCAGGGGCGCGGGCATGCGAAGGCCCGGCGCCACATAGAGGCTGATCAGCTCGATGTCCGAGCCCGCCAGCAGGAAGTCGAGCGGGGTGTTGGCCATCATGTCGCCGGGCGTCATCACCGCCAGCACCTTCAGGCCCGCCTTGCCCTCGGCGGGCCGGCGATAGCCGCTCTGCAGCGCCAGGGCCTTGGCCTGCAGGTCCAGCCCGCCCTCGCTGTTCCCGGTCAGGAGCAGCATGGTGGCCAGGTCCAGCAGGGCCGCCGCGTCGTTCGGATCGGCGTTGGCCCGCTCGACCAGGGCGTTCCACTGGGGCTGGAGATCGACCCGCTCGAACACCATCCGGGCCAGCTTGGCGAGGCCGATGATCGCCGGCGGCTCGGCCGGCAAGGGCTGGTGGTTCATCAGGCGGCTCCGGCGAGTTGCGTGGCGGCCCGGCCGAAGCGGACCGCGCCCTCGATCAGCGCGTCGACGTCCTGCATCGTGGTGCGATGGTTGAACAGGGCCGCGCGGATGGCGGCCTTGCCGCCGATCTCGGTCAGGGACGGGGCGACGCGACCCTCCTCCTGCAGCTCGATGACGATGCTGCGGTTGACCGGGTCGGGGTCGGGGCAGCGATAGCGGAAGCAGACGATGTTGAGCTGGGCCGGCGCCAGCAGCTCCAGCGCCGGCTCGGCCTCGATCCGGGCCTGCAGGGCGCGCGCCAGGTCGCAGCTGGCGGTGATCGCCGCGCCGATGGCGTCCAGGCCGCAGACCCGCAGGGTGAACCAGGTCTTCAGCGCCCGGAAACCGCGCGAAAGGTCCGGCCCGTAGTCGCAGGGCCACCAGTCGCCGCCCGCAAGACCCCGCTGCTCGCGCTGCAGATAGGCCGCGGGCGTGGCGAAGGCCGCGCGCAGGCTCTCCGCGTCGCGGGCGATGAGGAAGCCCGCGTCGTAGGGGACCTGGCCCCACTTGTGAAAGTCGAAGGCGACGCTGTCGGCCCGCTCCAAGCCTGCAAGCTTGGGCGCGACCTTCGGGCTCAGCACGCCGAGCGCGCCATAGGCGCCGTCGAGGTGCAGCCAGGCGCCCTCCTCGCGGGCGATGTCGGCCAGGGCCGAGAGGTCGTCGATCGCGCCCACGTCCACCGTGCCGGCGTTGCCCACGATCAGGAACGGGGTCATCCCGGCGCGGCGGTCGGCGGCGATCGCCGCGCGCAGGGCCGCAAGGTCGATCCGCTGGTCGGCGTCGAAGCCGATCACCCTCAGCGCGTCCGAGCCCAGGCCGCTCATCTCCATCGCCCGCACGACGCAGGCATGGGCCGCCCGCGAGACATAGGCGGTGAGCCGCCGTTCGCTGTCCCTCAGGCCCGTGCGGCGCGATTCGCGCCCCAGGGCGCGGGTGCGGGCCGCGAGGACGCCGATGAAGTTGGCCATGGAGGCGCCGGTGACGAACAGGCCGCCGGCGGCCTCGGGAAAGCCGAACAGGTCGCGCACCCAGCCCGCCACCTCCCGCTCGACCTGGATCGGGGCGTGGTCGCGTCCGCCCAGGTTGGCGTTCAGGCCGCCGGCCAGCATCTCGGCCAGCATGCCGACGGGGGTTCCCCCGCCCTGGACCCAGCCCATGAAGCCGGGATGCAGGTTGCCTCCGGCGTAGGGCAGGACGTTGCGCAGGAAGTCCTCGTGCACGCTCGCCAGGTCCTCGCCGACGGCTGGCGGCGGCGCGCGGAAGCCGGCGCGGACCTCGGCCGGCATCGGCCGCCAGACCGGCTGTTCGCGCAGCCGCTCGATGTGGTCCAGCATGTCGTCCAGCATCCGGTGGCCCTGGGCCCGGAAGGCCTGCCAGTCGGCGGGGTCGAGCCGCCCATGCGTGCCCGATCGGCTCGCTGCGTCGCTGGCCATGCGCGTGTGGTCTCCGTACTCGCCCGACCGGTAGAGATGACCGGCGTCGGTTCCCGTATGGTTAACAAATGGCGCCCGCCAGCCGTGCCCGATCAGGCAGAGCCGGTCAGGGTCGCGCCCGAGGCGCCCGAGGCGGTCAGCCGCAAGGCGGCGAGCCAGCCGACCGCGGCCAGCGGGACGAAGCTGGCGAACAGCCAGAACCCCGCCAGGCTGGCCCTGGCGGTGGTGACGCCGTGGCCGAAGCCCAGCAGGTTGGCGATCGCGCCCGCCGCCGCCGCGCCCACCGCCGCGCCGATCAGCTGGGCCGTCGGCATGGACGACGAGGCGAAGGCCCGCTCGGGCTCCGGCGTGTTGGCGACGATGCGCGCGGCGCTGAACGACCAGGCGAGGCCGAAGCCGGCGCCCTGGGCCATCACGCAGACGACGATCACCGGCAGCGGGCCGTGCGGGATGGTCAGGGCCAGGCCGATCAGCGCCAGGCCGATGACGCCGGTCCCCAGGCGGATGAACAGGACGTCCGGTCCGCGGCCCGCGACGCCCAGCGCCGCCGCGGTCCAGGCGAAGGCCGAGCCGCCCAGGATATAGCCGGCCAGGATCGGGCGGGCGTGGTGCAGGGTCTGGAGCAGGGCCGAGCCATAGACCGAGAAGGCGATGGTCGCGGCCTGCAGGCAGAAGATCATCAGAAGGCCCGCGCCCGCGACCGTCCGCGGATCGCCGGCCGACCGGGGCAGCAGCCGGGCGGACGCCCTGGCGTCAAGCCTGAGGAAAAGCCCCAGCAGCGCCAGGCCCACGATCGCCGAGACCGCGGCCTCGCCGCCGGTCGGCCAGAGCCCGGCGGCGCCGATGGCGACCACCGCGAGCGTCAGGACCAGCACCTGGGCGTAGGGCGGCCGCTCGCCCTGCGGCTCGGCGGCGCCGGCTCCTGGCCTGATCAGCAGGGCGCCCGCGACGATGAACGCCAGCCCCTGGGCGGCGAACAGCCAGAAGGCGCCGCGCCAGACGCCCGCCTCGGCGAACAGGCCGCCGATCAGCGGGCTGACCAGGGTGGCCGCGCCCCAGACCCCCGCCAGGGCGCTGAACACCCGCGCCCACATCGACTGCGGGAACAGGCTGCTCACCGCCACATAGCACAGGCCGACCACCCAGCCGCCGCCCAGGCCCTGCAGCAGGCGTCCCAGAAGGAACCAGCCGATGGACGGCGACAGGGCGCTGGCCGCGCAGCCCAGCGCATAGACGCCGCCGCCGACCGTCAGGGCCGGCCGCAGCCCGAACCGCACGGACAGCCGCCCCGCGGTCGCGCCACCGAGGATCGAGCCCAGCAGGAACGCCGCCACGGCCCAGCCGAACCAGGCGTAGCCGCCGATGTCCCGCGCCACGCTGGGCATGATGGTGGCGGTGGTCAGCTCGTCCGCCGCGGTCAGCCAGGTGCCGGCGCAGACCAGGGCGAACTTGGGCAACCGGTCATCGGCGATCAGGTCCCGCCACCGCGACGTGGCCTTTGGAGCATGTTCCCGCTGCATTTAGAAACATTTCTGTTTTAAAATTTTCCGGTTGTCTTAATTCGTCATCTGGAATTTAACAATGGCGTCGTTGTTAAACCTAGACCTGTCCGCATGGCCGCCGCCGACCGCATCCTGCTGTTGATCAAGACCGGCGGGCCGCTGCGCACCGCCGAGGTCGCCGCGGCGCTCGGCCTGACGCCCCAGGGCGCGCGCCAGCGGCTCGAACGCCTGGCCGCCGACGGCCTGGTGGACCCGCGCGACGAACGGCGGGGGGTCGGCCGGCCCAGGCGCGTCTGGTCGCTGACCGGGCTCGGCCAGGCCCGTTTCCCCGACGCCCACGCCCAGCTCACCCTCGAGCTGATCGCGGCGGTGCGCCAGGAGTTCGGCGAGGCGGGACTGGAGCGGCTCGTGGCCCGGCGCGAGCAGGCGGGCCTGCGCGCCTACGCCGAGGCGGTCGAAGGGGCGGCCAGCCTGCGCGAGCGGGTCGAGCGGCTGGCCGAGGCGCGCACCGCCGAGGGCTACATGGCCGAGGTGCGCGAGGCGGCGGACGGCCTGCTGCTGATCGAGAACCACTGTCCGATCTGCGCCGCGGCCTCGGTCTGCCAAGGGTTCTGCCGCTCCGAACTCGACGCCTTCCGGCGCACGCTGGGGCCTGATTGCAGCGTCGAGCGGACCAGCCACATCCTGGCCGGCGCCCGCCGCTGCGCCTATCGCGTCACCCCGCGTGCGGCCGCGTCCTAGACCCCATGGGGTCTAACCGGCCGGCGTCACCGGCGGGACGTCCGGGCCCGGGACCCCGTGCTGGACCACGTGCGGGGTGACGACGATGTAGAGTTCGGTCTTGGAGCTGCTGGCGCTGTGCAGCTTGAACAGCTCGCCGGCGAGCGGCAGGGAGCCCAGGCCGGGCACGCGGCTGTTGGAGGTGCTCTCGCTCTCCTCGGTCAGGCCGCCGATGACGAAGGTCTCACCGTCGCGCACCGTGGCTGAGGTCTCGGCCTCCCGCTGGCTGATCGTGGGATAGCCCTGGGAGGTGCCCGTCTCGCTGGAGACCACGCAGAAGACGTGGGAGGTGACGAAGCCGTCGCTGCTGACCCGCGGGGCGATCTGCAGGGTGACCCCGACGTTGACGTACTGCACCTGCTGGGAGACCGCATTGACCCCGGACAGGGCGATCGAGGTCAGGATCGGCAAGGCGTCGCCGGTGATGATCTTGGCGGTCGAGCCGCTCTGGGCGGCGATGCGCGGCTTGGAGACGATGCGCCCGTGGCCCGTGCGCACCTGGGCGTAAAGCGCCGCCTGCAGCGAAACGCTGGTGAGCGACGACGACAGCGGCTCGCCGCTGGGAATGTAGGCGCCGGTCTGGAAGGTGGCGACGCCGATCTGCGAACTGGTGTTGTTGAAGTCCAGGCCGACGTTCTTGGCGCCCGACTCGTCCAGCTCGACGAACACGGTCTCCAGAAGGACGCTCTGCACCGGCACGTCGATCTGGGCGATCTTCTGCTTGAGCCGGGCGATCACGTCCGGCGGTCCCTTCAGGATGATGGCGTTCAGCCGCCGGTCCACCGCGATGGTGTCGTCGACGGACTGCGCCAGCGGCTCGTTGTCGACGTCGTTGGCGGCGGGCGCCGCCGGCGCGAAGTTGGCGCCGCCGTTCATGCCGGCCGACCCGAAGGCGGGTTCGTGCGGCACGAAGGTGTCGTTGGACTTCACCGTAAGGCCCTCGGTCAGGAGGCCCACCACCTCGCTGACGTCGGCGTATTTCAGCGGCACCACCTCGAAGCCGTCCTGGTCGGGGTCGCGGACCGCCGCGCGGGGCAGAGGCCCGGCCGGGCCGCCGGGTCCGGCGGCGTGGGTGGTCTGGTCGGGCGTCAGGGTGAGGCTGATGGTCCGGCCCCCGACGGGGGTCGCGACCAGCCTCGCCCTGGATGCGGCGGCCAGGTGGAGGATCAGGACGGTGTCGCTCTGCTCGAAGTCGACGCCGCGCAGCAGGCCGTGGGCTCCGGCGGCCAGCCGGGCGCTGGAGCCCCGGGACGACAGGGCGAAGGCGATCGACGGGCGGGCGGTGCCGTCGCCGATGACCGAGAACCGGGGCGCCTGGGGCGCGAATGTCAGCAGGACCTGGGTCGCGCCGGCGCCGGCGCCGGCGTCGGTGGCCGAGATGTCCGTCAGGACGGCGGGTGGCGGCGGCGGCTGGATCTGGGCCCATGCGCGGTCGCCCGATCCGAACAAAATGGCCAGGACCAGCACGGCGAGGGTCGGCGCCAACGGCCGCAGCCCGCCCATCCCTCGGCGCAGCCACGTCGCCAGTGTCACAGCCATCACGGTCGGCTCATCCCCAAATCGCGCCAGATCGCGGCGGCCCCACGCCCGCCGCTCGTCTTAGAACGCGGCCACGCCGTTCGGCGTGCCCAGGCCCGTGGGCCCGTCATAGCCCGAGCCCGCGGTGCAGAAATAGGTCGAGCCGCACGAGCCGTTGGAACCGGACACGACGTCGAACAGCCAGCTCAGGTTCTGGTAGGGGTTGCTGCCATAGGTCACCATGCCGCCATTCGCCGCATAGATGCCACCGATCAGGGGCGCGGCCACGCTGGTTCCGCCGAACACCTGCCAGCCCGAGGTGGTGATCCGGATCGGCCCGTAGACGGCCACGCCCGTGTTGGGATCGGCCACGGCCGAGACGTCCGCCTCCATGCGCATGGTGCAAAGGGCGTCGCTCTGCCAGGTCGGCTTGCCGTAGATCCGGCTGCAGCCGCTGCCGGCGCCGGACCAGGCGGCCTCGGTCCAGCCGCGGGCGTTGCTGGCGGCGTAGAGGCTGGTTCCGCCGGCGGCGATCACGTGCGGCGAGGAGGCCGGGAACTGCACGCCATAGCCGCTGTCGCCCGAGCTGACGGTGATGGCCACCCCCGGGTGGTTGTAGGCCGACTCATAGGCCTGGGAGCCGGATTCGCCGCCGCCGTAGCTGTTGCTGATGACATGGGCGCCTAGCCGCGCGGCGGTGTTCACCGCCGCGGCCAGGTCGGCGAGGTTGGAGGAATTGGCCTCCACCAGGATGATCTTGCAGTTGGGGCACATGGCGCTGGCCATGTCGAGGTCGAGCGCGGTCTCCTCGGACCAGCCGAGGTTCGTCTTCGGATAGTTGGTCTGCTGGCCGCTCTCGTTGTACTTGGCGAAGCAGCCGTTGGCCGTGGTGCAGGCCGGCAGGCCGAAGGTCGAGCGATAGACGCCCAGGTCGGCCTCGGCGTTGGCGTAGCCGTAGGCGTCAACGATGGCGATCTTCGTGCTCGAGCTGCCGGTCGCCGAAACCTTGTAGGCCGAGCGCAGGGTGCTGGGGCCGTAGCCCGAGGGCTGGGTGTTGCGGGTCGCGGCCCAGACGATGTGGTTGCCGCGACTGTCCGTCACGATGTGCGCATGGCAGCGGGCCGTTCCCGCCGCGATCCCCGCCGCGCAGGCCTGGACGTGGAAGACCCTGCCCGAGCGGAACACGGTCACGGCCTGCGCCGAGGCGACGCCCGCCACGCCCAAGGCGATGGCGGCCGCCCATGCTGCGATCGATGCAAGTCGCTTCATTACGTCCCCCGGAAGCGGTTTCGGCCCGATAGAATGGCTGCGGTCGATTAAGATTTATTGATGTCGGCGGAATTGAGTCGGCCCGCCCAGGACTATAGCGAGCATGGATCGCCTGCAACATCCACTGGTCGCCTTGATCGACAGTACTCAACCAGCGCGATGCGACGCAACCGCTCGCCGGTCGTGACAATACTCGGTTGGCGAGGTCAACGCGCGTCGCCGCAGCCCTGGCCGAGGACGTCCCGCCGGGGGCGGCTCACACGGAAGACGGCGTAGCGCTGGCGCTGGCTGGCGCCCTCGCCCCGCTGCAGTTCGCCGAGCGGCGCGACATCGGCGAAGCAGCGCGCCAGCGTCGCCGCGTTCAGCCGCCGGTCGAGGTCGACGATCAGGCCCGGCCGGCCGAGGGCCGCGCGCCAGGAGGGATCGCCCGGCGGATAGCGGTCGCGCTCGAAGACCTCGACCACGGGGGCGCCGACGCGCGCGGCCGCCAGTTCCGACGTCGTGCCATAGCTGGCCGAGCCGATCCACGCCGCGCCGTTCGCCTGGCGAAGCTGGTCGACGGCCTGAGCGAAGGCCGGCCAGCCGCGCACGGCCGCGGCCGGGTCCTTCAGGCCCCGGACGTCGGTCGCCGGCAGCGCCAGGTGGGCGAGCACGAGCCCGGCCAGGCCGAGGCCCAGCGGCGCGGCCGCCGCCCGCATCGCCGCCAGCCAGCCGCCGGGACGCACGCGCTCGGCGGCGCCGGCGGCGACGATCGCCAGGGCCGGATAGATCGGCACCGGCCAGTGGGCCTGCACCCGGTCGTGCAGGCTGTGCGCGACCAGATAGGCGGCGAAGGGCAGGCTTGACGCCAGGAGCAGGGTCGCATCCAGCCGGCCTGGCTCGGCCGGACGCCACGGCGGTCGCGCGCCGCGGACGGCGAAGACGGCGATCAGCGGATTGAGCAGCAGCAGCTGGCCGACGATCAGCTCGACCACGAACCCCGGCTTGAGGCCATGGCCGGCGATGCGGCCGAACTGCTTGTCGAAGGTCTCCCAGTGGTGCTGGGCGTTCCAGGCGACGTTCACGGCGAAGATCGCCGCGGCGACGAGGGCGGCGGCCCACGGCCAGGGCCGGCGCAGGCCGGCGATCCCGCCCGGCTTGAGCGCCAGCCAGATCAGGACGCCCGGCGCGATGAACAGGGCCGAGTATTTCGACAGGCAGGCGAGGCCGGCCGCGACCCCGGCGCCCAGCCACCAGGCCGCGCCGCGCCGCGTGTCGGTGCGCGCCAGGCACCACAGGGTCAGCACCCAGAACGGGGTCGCCGCCGCGTCCGGCGTCGCCAGGCTGCCGCCCATGGCGACGGTCAGGGTGGCGTTGTACCAGACGCTGGCCCGCGCGGCGGTCGCGACCTCGGCGCCGAGCCGGCGGGCGAGGTCGAAGATCACAAGCCCGGTCAGGCCGCAGGCGAGCGTCGGGACAAGGCGCACGCCCAGCGGATTGTCGCCGGCCAGGCTCATGCCGGCGCGGATCCACCAGGCGATCATCGGCGGGTGGTCGTAGTAGCCGAGCTGCAGCGAGCCGGCCCAGAGCCGGTAGTAGGCCTCGTCCTCGCTGAGCGGGGTCGCCGCCGCGGCGACCAGCCGCGCACAGGTCAGGACGACCAGGAAGGCGATCAGCCAGGCCGGCGCTCCGCCGCCCGGCGCGCTGGTCGCGCGGCCGCGCACCCCCCGCTCCGGCTCAGGCCGCGTCGGTCTTCGGACGCTCGCCCGGGGTCAGCCGCTTGACCGCCGCCGACAGCCGGTGGCGGAACATCTGCCAGCCGGCCACGCGCTGCGAGGTGACCCAGTTCATCTGCAGCACCCGGCGCGGGCCCGCGAACGGTTTGTGGCCGTGCCAGGAGTTGTCCGAGCGGCGGAACACCAGCAGGGTCCCGAAATCGGGCGGCACCTCGGCCGCGACGGCCTCCAGGTCCTCGCCGCTGCGCAGCAGGCGAAGGCGGCCGCCGTCGGGCGCCCAGGGCTCGTTCAGATAGAGCAGGATGGTGATGATCTTGGTCTTGGAATCGGTGTGGATCTGGCCGTCGCCGGCGCCGCAGACGCCGCGGACGGTGAAGGTGGTCGGGTGGCCCGAAAGGTCGACGCCGAACTTGGCCTCGATCTCGCGCCGGAAGCGCTCGCCGCTCATCTCCTCGATCAGGGCCGCGAAGGCGCCCTTCACCTCGACGTCGTCCAGGGCGAAGGAGCCCGGCTTGGTCACCACCGGATAGTCGGCCCCGATGTCGGCCGCCGCGCCGGCGCGCACGAAGTCCTTGACCACCAGGTAGTCGTAGGGATCGCGGACCAGCGGGGTGGCCGCGAGCGCGTCCAGATCGAGAAGGCTCATGGAGTCTCCAGAGGCGAGAAGTCCGCCGGCTCGGCGCGCAGCCTACAACCGGCGCCGGCGGAATTGAATCATCAGATGGCGGTTCTATGGCCGGCGCGCAAATCTCGGCTATAGCCGGGGCGCGACCTTTGGAGGCTTCTCCCGCTCATGAGCGCGCTGGACGTCTGGTTCATGACCACCGGGGAGGCCGGCTATCGCACCCAGGCGCGGGGCTTGGCGCGCGCCATCAGCCCCGACGCGCGCGAACTGGTGGTCGACCTGCGCGGGCCGTGGCGGTGGCTGCCCGGCGCGATGGCCCCGTTCGCGCTCGCCGGCCTCGATCCGGCGCGCGACCGGCCGGCGCCGCCCTGGCCGGACCTGCTGGTCACCTGCGGCCGGCGCACCACGGCGCTCTCGATCGCCATCCGCCGGGCCAGCGGCGGGCGCACCGCCACGGTGCACGTACAAAATCCGCTGACCCGGCTCTCGGCCTTCGACCTCGTCGTCGCCATGGACCACGACCGCATCGCCGGGCCGAACGTGATCAGCCTGCCGACCGCGCTGCACGACGTCACGGCCGAGCGGCTGGCCGCCGCCGCCGAGGCCTGGCGCGGCCGCCTGGCGCCCGATGGTCGGCCGCTGCTCGGCGTGTTGCTCGGCGGCTCGACCCGCCACGAACCCTTCACCGCCGCGCAGGCCGAACGGCTTCTTCAGGGTCTGGCCCGCGCCCGCGCCGGCTCCGGGGCGCGTCTGGCGGTGACGCCGTCGCGCCGGACGCCGCCGCAGGTCCGCGCCCTGCTGGCCGAGCGGCTGGCCGGCGATCCCGACGCCTACGTCTGGGATTTCGAGGGCGAGAACCCCTACCTCGGCATCCTGGCGCTATCGCGCCGGATCGTGGCCACCGCCGACAGCGTCTCGATGATCTCGGAGGCCTTGGCGACCTCGGCCGGGGTGGAGGTCTTCGGCCCCGAGGGCGGCCGCAAACAGGCCGAGTTCGTCGCCGGCCTGGTCGCGCGGGGGCTGGTGCGGCGGTTCGAGGGCGATCCGGCGGCGCCGCCAGCGCGCGCGCCGGTCGATTCGACCGGCGTGGCGGCTCAGGCCGTGCGGCGGATGCTGGCGGCGCGGACCGGGGCGTCCGGATAGGCGAGCTGCTCGCGCGCCCGCCACTCGCTGGTGACGTAGTTGATGATCACCGACTTGCGCACGCCCGCGAAGGGGCGCGGCTCGAAGCCGTGCCAGGTGCGGTCGGACGGCACGAACAGCAGCGCAGCGCCCCGGACGAACGGCGAGCGCTTGGCCCAGGTTTCGGCGTCGCGATAGATGTCGGTGCCGAGGTCCTCCTGGCCCGCCTCGTCGGCCAGATAGACGAGCAGCGTCAGCTTCTTGACCCCGAGGTCGGTGTGCGGCTTGAGCCAGAAGCCGCCCAGGTCCTGGGCGTATTCGATGCGCAGGCAGCAGCCTTCGAGGTCGGCGCCGGTCGCGTCCTCGAACAGGGCGACGGTCTCAGGGTCCTGGAAGGCCTCGGCCACCTGGCGGCAGACCGGGAAGGCGGCGATGTTGGCCGGGTCGAAATAGCGCCGCGTGTCGTTGTGCAGCTCGCGCGCGCCGGAAATCCCGCCCAGTTCGGGCGCCGGGAAGGGCAGGTCGGCCAGGGCCGCGGTGGTCGCCGGATCGAAGATGTCGGCGATCGTCCAGTGACGGTAGGGCTCGTCCGATCGCGCGCCGCCCCGCACGCCTTCGCGGATGCCCGCCTTCAGCGCCTCGACGTCCGCAAAGGCCGGACTGGCGGCGGCGGTCGGGGCGGGCGTTTCGATGGTCGGCAATGCAGGATCCTTGAAGCGCTCGGCGCTGGCGGCTGTCGCCCGCCGAAGCCCGGCGGCGCCGGGCGAAGGGCCATGCCCCTCGAATGGGACGGTACGAAGGCGCTCTATGACACAATTCGGCGTTCAGGGCGAGGCCGGGGCGCCGCCGCGGCTTCGCGCCGCGCGCGCCCAGTCGCCTTCGAGGTAGGGCCGCAACATCGCGTGGCCCATGGCGACGTTCAGCCTGATCTCGGTGCGGCCCCGCCGGCCGACACTGATCGGGGCGAGCGGGGTGATGGAGCGGAAGTAGGGGCGAAGATCGTCCATCGACTCGTCCAGGGCGCCCGGCCGCGCCACGATCAGCACGTCGCGCCCGACCAGCCGGCCCGGATCGCCCTGGTAGGCGAACTCCCGCGCGTCGGGTGACAGCACCGTCACCGGGGCGAGGCCACCGAGGGCGATGGCGAGCTTGCCCGCGTCGTTCCATCGCAGCGCCGCCACCGGGCTCGCCTCGCCCCGCAGAAGGCCGCGCGCGCCGAGCGCCTCCCGCACCTGGGTCCAGGCGAGGGTTTCGAGCGTCGGATCGCTGCGGCTTCCCAGGCTCGTCAGCGAGGCGCCGATCCAGCCGCTGGACGCGTCCCAGGTGAACAGCCCGCCCAGGAGGACGAGCGCCGCCGCCGAGGCGCCGGCCCAGATCCGGGGCCACGCCCGCGTTTCGGCCGCCGCCGCCAGCCGCTCCCCGGCCAGGGGGAACAGCATCAACCAGCCCGGGCTGGCCCAGTGCGGCAGGGTGTGCTTGGCCATCAGCGGCGCCAGGGTGAAGACGCAGATCGGCGGGGCGGCCAGCATCAGGCAGAGCCACCGTCGCTGGTCGCGCGGCCCGGCCTTGAGCGCGCCCACGGCCGCCGCCGCCAGGACGACGAACACCCAGGGGGCCAGCACCCCGGCCTGGCCGGCGAGGGCGACGAGCGGGGCCGAGAGGTCGAGCCGGTGGTTCGGCGCGCCGCGCCCGCCCTGGAAGGCGAACGAGGCCCAGCCGTGGCGGGCGTTCCACACCATCACCGGGGCGAGGACCAGCAGGGTCAGGGCGGCGGCGAGATAGGGGCCACGGCGGGTCAGTTCGCGCCAGCGCCCGGGGGCGGTGAGCACGAACGCCAGCAGGCCCAGGCAGAACAGGGCCGCCTGGTACTTCGACAGCGCGGCCAGGCCGATACAGGCGCCCACGGCCAGCCAGGCGCCCAGCGGCGCCGCCGGCTTGTCGGCGGGCGCCGCCGCCGGCTCGAACCAGCCCCAGGCCAGGGCTAGCCCCGCCCCCGTCAGCCAGAAGTCCAGCGGCCCGTCCGGCAGCACCCAGCTCGCCGCCGCCAGGGTGAAGAAGCCGCTGAGGTTCAGCGCCAGCACCGCCCAGACCCCCGCGCGGGCGCCGAACAGCCGCCGCGTCAGCAGGAACATCAGCCAGCAGGTTCCCACGAACAGCAGCAGGAAGGGGATGCGGCTGGCCTGCCCCCAGCCGACGATCGGCGCGGCGGCGTGGACCATCCAGTACTGAAGCGGCGGATGGTCGAAGTAGGAGAGATGCAGCGCGCGCGCCACCGAGACCGAGTAGGACTCGTCGATGCCGAGCCCGATCAGCGCCGCGGCTGCGCAGCGCAGGACCAGGAAGGCGGCGATGATCGCGGCGGCCTGGGCCTCGGGGCGGCTGAGCGCGCCCGGCCGCATTCCGACAGGAAGCGGGGCGCCCGTGCAGGTCGTCAGGTCCGTGGCGGCCATGCGCCGCTTTGAGTTTAAGCGCGGGTGAGCGTCAAGCCCCTTGCGACAGCGCGCCGCGGCGCGTCGTCAGCGCGAGATCCTGAGCTGGCTGATGTCGCCGGCGATGTTGGCGAACACCCCCGGAAGGTCCGGCACGTTCGGCACGTCGAAGAAGTCCGCGGCGTTCGTGGCGCAGTTCTGCAGCACCGTGGGGGCGACACCGGTCACGTCGATCCGCACGGTGTAGATGATGATGTTGTCGGCCTTCATGTTGTTGCAGACCGCGGTCATCCGCGCGTCCAGCGCCGCGTTGCGGCTGGTCTGGCTGGTGGTGTTGAGGCCCGACACCCGGTTCTGCCAGACATAGCCGTCGCCGGAGTAGAACGAGGTGTCGGAGTCGCTGTTGACGGTGTTCTGGTCCCAGCCGTCGGTCAGCAGCACGACGATCTTCATCACCCCCTGGGTGTTGTAGGCGGTCGCGTCGGCGAACGGCGCGTTCGGCGACAGGGTGTGCCAGCCCCACATCAGGCCCATCGGGATGTTGGTGTCGCCGACGGCGATCATCTGGTTCAGCTTGGCCTTCACCTCGGCCATCTGGTTGGTGTTGTCGGTCAGCCGCAGCAGCGAGGTGAGCGCGCAGCCGGCGTTGGGGCCGTAGGCGTAGCCGGTCGAGGAATTGGTCCCGGTCTTGGGCGAGCCCGAGTACTTGGCCACGGCGCCCTGGCGCTGCTGCCAGCCGCCCGAGGTCCCGTCGGTCAGGTAGTTGTTGTAGAAGCCGCCGGTGTCCGGCTCGTCCGGTGCGAAATAGGGTGTGAACAGGGTGGCCGGATTGCTGCTGTCCGGCGCGGTGTCCTGCACGTCGTAGGGCGCGGGCCGGCTCTCCACGCAGCCGCCCCAAGTCTGGTTCATCTGCGAGAACAGGGCGAAGCGATCGACGCCGGTGGTGTTGAAGATGTCCGCTCCGTAGGCCGTCGGCATCGCGCCGCTCATCCAGCCGGCGGACTGGTAGGCCGAGCCCACGTTCACCGTCATCGAGAAGGGCACCACCGAGATCTTCAGCGCCGCCGGATCGGTTCCGGCCGAGGTCGACAGGGTGTCGACCAGGGATGTCGCGGCCGAGATCAGGGTGGGCAGCTTGTTGTTCTGGGCCATCGAGCCGGTGTTATCGAGCACCAGGGCCAGTTCGACGTGGCTCAGGCCCCATTTGACGGTCGAGCTGGCGCTGATCGGAATCCGGCTGACCCCGGTGACCGCGGCGATGGTGGTCGCCACGTTGCTGGACGCCGAGACGCTGATCTGGCCGGTGGTCGGGGTGACGGTCACGGTGAGGGGGCCGAGGTCCTTGTTGGACAACTCGGCCGAGAGCCAGGTCGTCGCGTCGGACTGCAGCGTCGCCAGCGGCGTCGAGTTGGGCAGGTGGGCCAGGGCGAGCGCCGTGGAGTCCACCGCGTCCTGCAGGTCGTTGCGGGCCGAGACCGCGCGGCCCACGTCGATCGAGGCGCCGACCGCCACGGCCAGGGGCACGATCATCAGGCCGAAGATGGGAGAGATGGCTCCCCGGCGATCGGTCAGGACGCGACGAAGCGGCGCCCACAAGCGCCTGATCCAACGGTTTCGCATGTCACAGCCCGATCGGCCCGCCCCGCGCCCTTCTGCGCCGACAGCCGTTCTAAGCTTGGATTATCATCAATTGGCTAATTTAGTTGGTTATTCGATATTCACTACGTGGTCGTAGTTAAACAACGATAAAATAAATCTAGTTTATAATCGGGAGATCGAACGATCTTGATTGTCTATATTCGCCGATCGCGTGGCTGAATATCGGCGGATCGGGCCGATGGTCCGGGTATTCATCGCAACTGATGGAGGAATCGATAAGGCTGCGCCACGAATACGCGCGCCGCCGGCCGCGTGGCCGTAAAGACGCGGAAGCCGTTCGTAGGTCGGGGTCTGTTGAAAGGAGGGGCGTCGGCCGATCGGCGGCGCCGATCCAGGGGGCTGGGGGGGCTGTTCAGGATCCGGGATCCGCAAGAGAGCCAATCAGCCGACCTGTCTGTTTTCGCCGGCCGATGGGGCGCGGTCGAGACCAGATTGGGGCCATTTGATGGCCCGTCCCGTCGTGCCGAAGGACCGCCCGGGGGCGCAGATGTGCCCACGGGGCCACACTTGGTCATGATCGTAACCTTGGCCGCTGATCGCGGTTGCGCGCCGATCGTGATGAGACACAATGACCTCAATTAGAGCTTCACGGGGTTCGTGGGGAACCTCGTTGGGGTGAGGGGAGTCCCGCGGAGGCTTGCGGCAGGCGGCGTATGATGCGCCAGACTGTTCGCCGCGGAACCAGGCAGAGCCAGCTTAAGGGCGGTCCGATGGGCCGCCCTTTTGCGCGTCTGGGGGGACTGCTATCCAGGCGTCATGCGGATCTCCCTTCCCGTCTTCGCGACCTTCATCCTTTGCCTTGCCGCCACGGCGGCGTCCGCCGCGCCCGCGCCGGCCTGGGTGCAGCTGGGTCCGCGCGGGGCGGAGATCCGCGCGGTGGCCGACAACGGCCGTTGCCCCAGCGTCGAGATCGACGGCGTCGCCACCCCGATGCGGCCGCGCGGCCGGCCCGACGCGGCCTTTCCGGCGACGATCTGCCAGTTGCCGGTCCCGCCGGGGGCCAGGCAGGCCAGGCTGGACGGCCGGCCGCTGCCTCTGCCCCACGGGCCGCCGCGTCGGATCCTGATCTTCGGCGACACCGGCTGCCGGGTGAAGGGCCTGACGGTGCAGGACTGCAACAATCCTCGGCTCTGGCCCTTCGCGGCCATCGCCCGCCGTGCTGCGGCCTGGCGGCCGGACCTGGTGATCCACGTCGGCGACTACTACTACCGCGAAAGCCCCTGCCCGATGTTCCATGCCGAGTGCGTGGGCAGCCCCTATGGGGACGCCTGGGCGACCTGGCGGGCGGAGTTCTTCGATCCGGCCGCGCCGCTGCTGGCCACGACGCCGTTCGTCTTCGCGCGCGGCAACCACGAGTCCTGCGACCGGGGCGGCCATGGCTGGTTCCAGCTGCTGGACGCGGGGCCCGAACCGCTGGCCTGCCCGGCGCAGAGCGCGCCGTTCCGCGTCGATCTCGGCGACCTGGCCCTCTATGTGCTGGACAGCGCCGACGCCGACGACACCCGCGCGCCGGCGGCGGGCGTGGCCGCCCTCTCGGCCCAGCTGCGGGCGCTTTCGCCGGACCTGGCGCGGCGGCCGGGGTGGATCGTCACCCACCGGCCGATCTGGGGCCTGGCGCCCCTCATCCGGCTGGGGGCGCTTGGACCGGTGGAGGCGCCGCTCAACGCCACCCAGCAGGCGGCGGTCCGCGGGCGGGACCTCTCGGCGGTGCGGATGGTGGTCTCGGGCCACGTCCATCACTTCGCCGCCTATTCCTTCGGTCCGTCCCGCCCCGCCCAGCTGATCGCCGGCACCGGCGGCGACATCGGCTCGGACGCCGACACCGCCTGGGTCCGTACCGAAACGCCCGACCTCGACGGGCTGCGGGCGAAGGGGCTGAGCTTCGAGCGGTTCGGCTATCTGCTGATGGATCGGACGGGCGCGGACTGGGTCGGGACCTTTCGCGACCTCGACGACAAGGTCGTCGCCACCTGCCGCCTGCACGGCCGCGACCTCGCCTGCCGGGGCGTTCGACCCGGCCGCTGATCCGGCGACGGAAAACCGGGAGCCTTGTGGGGAAAGGCTCCCGGTCTTTGGCCTAGGTCAGGGGGGAGCCGCGGGATCAGCCGGGGATGCGGTGGCCGATGCGGTTTTCCTCATGGTTCAGCCGGCCCTGTTCGGCGCGGGTGATGTGGCCGTGATGGCGATAGGCCATGCGGCGCTCCTGCATCCGCACCCGATAGTCGGCCTTTTCGAGCCTCCAGGCCTGCCCGGCGCTGATCTGGCCGTCGCGACGCGCTTCGTGGATGCGATGCATCTGGTGAACCGTGCGTTCGTTCACCTGTTCACGACGCGGATGCAGGGTTTCGGCCGAAGCGCCGGTGACGGCGGTCCCGGCCATGACCAGGCCCATGAGCGCGAGCAGGGCGTTGCGTTTGATGTTCATGGCGATGTCGTCCTTTCGAACCTTCCTTGTCCGGGTTGGTCGCACCGCGCGGCCGCCCCTCGAACGTCGCCACCATCGCAAGGGCGCGTTGAACTCGGGCTGAACCTTGTTGATCACCCGCCGTTCAGGTTGATGACCGGACTGTCAGCTTCGGCGACCGGCCGGATGGCGGGTCCGGCATTGGTTGTGGACTTCCGGTCGGCGCCGATATCCTGTCGTCCGGTCTCATCGGCCCGCCGACGGTCCGCGTGGTCGCTCGGGCGTCGGGTTTCAGGGGAAGGCATGGGCGCAAGCGCTCGGAGCATAGGCCCGCTCGAGGGGATCGCGCGCCGCCCGGCAGCCAGCGGCGCGGATGCGAGCGGGCGCGCCGATGGTTGAGCCGGGCGCGCCGGCCCCGGCGTCCGACGCCCCGGTGCTCGACGTGCGGGGCGTCGGCAAGCGCTTCGGCGCCCGCTATGTGGTCTCGGACCTGACCCTGGCCCTGCATCCGGGCGAGGTGCTGGGCTTCGTCGGGCCGAACGGCGCCGGCAAGACCACCTCGCTGCGCATCCTGGCCGGCCTGCTGAAGGCGGACCAGGGCGCCGGCCAGGTGCTGGGCCGCGACCTGATGGGCGACCGGCGGGCGGTGGCGGCCTCGGTCGGCTACATGCCCCAGCGCCTGGCGCTCTACGGCGAGCTCACCGTGGCCGAGAACCTGCGGTTCCGCGCCGACGTCTATGGCCTGGCCTCGCCGCGGGCGGCGGTCGAGGCGGCGATCGACGACTTCGATCTCGGGCCCTACCGCAAGCTGAAGGCCGGCCGGCTGTCGGGCGGCTGGGCGCGGCGGCTGCAGCTCGCGGCGGCCCTGATCCACCGGCCCAGCCTGGTGCTGCTGGACGAGCCGACCGCGGGGCTGGACGCGGAGTCCAAGCAGGACGTCTGGCGACGCATCCTGGAGATCGCCCACGACGGCGGCAGCGTGGTGATCAACACCCACGACCTCGCCGAGGCCGAGCGCTGCACCACCGTGGCCCTGTTCTCGGCCGGCCGGGTGTTGGCCCGCGGCGACCCCGCCCGCCTGGTCCTTCACGCGCCGTTCGAGGCGATGGTGATCGCCGGCGGCGACGTGCGCGCCCTGCTCGCCCGCTTCGAGACGGCTCCAGGGGTGATCGCGGCCTCGCCGGAAGGGCATGGGCTGCGCCTGCTCGTGCGGCCGGGCGCGGGCGAGGCGATCCGGGCCGAGGCCGCGGCCGTCGGCGCGCGGGCGGAGGACACCCGCAAGCGGCTGGAGGACGCGGCCTTCGTGTTGGTCCACGATCCGGAGGCGAAGTCTTGGACGCTGGACTGAGCAACGGCCGGCTCCGGCGGATCGGCGCCGTGGCCGGGGTCGAGACCCTGGAGCTGATGCGCGACCGCGCCAGCCTGGTGCTGATCTTCCTGCTGCCGATCTTCCAGATCCTGCTCTACGGCTACGCCATCAGCCTGGAGCCCCGGCACGTCACCCTGGCCGTCGCCACCGACGAGCCGCGCCTGGTGGACCCGGCGCTGGACGCCATCGCCTCGACCCCGGTTCTGACTCTGCTCAAGCCGGTCGGCCCGGCGGGTTCGGCGGAAAAGGCCGTGAAGGACCGCCGCGCCCAGGTCGGGGTCGAGGTGGGACGCGACCCCCAGACCCGCGCCGTCCAGGTGCGGATCATCGCCGACGGCGGCGATCCGGCCGAGGTGCGGCCGGCGCTGGGCGTGCTGCAGACCGGCCTGTGGAAGAACGTCGCCGAGGTCTACGCCCAGGACCAGACCCCGGAGGTCGAGGTCCGGTGGATGGGCGACCCCAAGGCCGCCGACGCCTGGATGATCGCGCCCGGCCTGATCGGCATGATCGTGATGATGACCATGCTGTTCCTCGGCGCGCTGACCCTGGTGCGCGAGCGCGAGCGGGGCAGCTGGGAGACCCTGCTGGCGACGCCGGTGCGCCCGTCCGAGGCCCTGACCGGCAAGCTCGCCCCCTATCTGGTCATCGGCCTGATGCAGACGGCGATGATGCTGGTCATCATCCACGTGCTGTTCCACGTGCCGCTGCCGCCCTCGACCCTGGCGCTGCTGGCGGCGACGCCGCTGTTCGCCGGGTCCTATCTGATCCTCGGCTTCGCCATCTCGGCGATCGTCCAGACCCAGATCCAGTCGGTGCAGGCGGCGGTGTTCTGCTACCTGCCGTCGCTGATGCTGTCGGGCTTCATGTTCCCGTTCAACGGCATGCCGCGCTGGGCCCAGTGGATCGGCGAGGCCTTGCCGCTGACCCACTACATCCGCGCCACCCGCGATGTGCTGCTGCGCGGCGCGCCGGCCTCGGCGATCTGGTCGGAGATGGCGCCGGTCACGGCGTTCGGGGCGGTGGCGGCCGTGGCGGCCATCGCCTGTTACCGCCGCCGGCTCGACTGACCTTAAGGCTTCAGTCCCAGGGTCCGGCCCGGCGCGCCGGCCGCGTCGAAGTAGGGCGCGCCGCCGGCGTCCTGGGCGTTCAGCACCGTGACGAAGCCGCCGCCCCCCGGTGCCGAGCGGACCGTCCGTGCGCTGAACGGGACCGGCGCCCCGCCCTTCAGGCTCTCGCTCAGCACCCGCCCGCGCTGGGCGCCCCGCGCCGCCACCTTCAGGCGCAGCGCCTTGGCGATGGTGACGGCGAGGTCGGCGTTGCTGACCGGGTCGGGATCGACGAAGCCGGCTTTGAAGTCCGGGCCGATCGCGGCCATGAAGTTGTGGGTGTCCGCGCGGCCGAAGGTCCCGTGGATGCCCTGCCCCTGCTGCAGGTCGGTGTCGGCCACCTCGACGCCGCAGACCTCCGGCCGTCCGCAGTCGCCGGCGAAGCTCCGGAAGCTGACGATGATCGCGGGCCTGGGCGTGCGGGCCGAGCCCTCCAGTCCCACCGCGCTGAACGGCAGGGCGCCGGGAACCGGGCCGAGCGCGTCGTCGACGAAGACCGCGCCGGTGTAGTCCTGGGCGACGAGGGCGGCGACCACCTTGGGCGCCAGCGCCCTGGCGTCGGACCGCGGCAGCCAGATCAGGTCGGCCCCGCCGTTGGAGCCGATCACCACCTCGGGATGCGCCGGGTCCGCGCCCAGGGCCGCCCCGCCGTGCCGGGGATGGAAGCCGTCGTTCAGCTCCACCGGAAGGCCGCTGCCGTCGTAGAGCGGCAGGCCGAGCGCCTGGGCGAGGTCGATGGCCAGGAAGCCGGGCGGCAGGAAACCCCTGGGCACGTCGCGATAGGCGATGCGGGCCGCCGGGCTGGTCGCGCTCTGCTTGGAGGTGGTGGAGAAGCCGTGGTCGGCGGTGATCACCACGTCGGTGGTCTTGTCCAGGCCGAGCGCGCGCAGGGTGTCGCGCAGACGCTGGAGGTCGTTCGAGGCGTTGCGGATCGCGGCCAGGGTGGTCGGCCCGTTGATCCCCGGCGAGAGGGTGTTCAGGCTGTCGCCCTGGTTATGCTGGGTGCCGTCGGGATCGCGCGACCAGAAGACCATGACGAACGGCTTGTGCGCGGCCTTGAACCGCGGCAGCAGCACCTTGGTCGCCACGTCGGCGAACCAGTTCTGCTGTTCGACGTTGGCCACCTTGACCCCCGAGCGGATGTAGTCGCCCGGATCGGTGTTCAGCCCCCGGTCCGGCGCGGTGGTGGCAAGGCCCGCGGCCTTCATCGCCTGCAGCAGCCATTGCGGGACGGGCAGGCCATCGGACGCGCCGGTCTCGTCGTCGACGACGATGGTCTGGGTCGCCGGATCGGCGGTCACGTCCTGCACCCGCGCCGGACCCAGCTTGCCCACCACGGCGGTGGAGAATCCCTGCGCCCGCGCGGCGGCCAGCAGGCTGGTCTCGCCCAGGTAGTCGCCGTCGAAGCGCCGGTTCATGTCGGCCAGCACCTGATCGTCCTCCAGCGTCGGGGTCAGGCTGCCGTAGGCGGCGCCGAGCGGCGGCCCGCCGGTGTAGACCACGTTGGCGAAGTCGCCGGTGTCGCCCAGCCGGTGGCCGGTGGCGATGGCCGAGGCGTTGGGCGTGGTCACGGTGGGGAACAGCGAGTGGCTGTTGCGGAAATCCACGCCCTGGTCGCGCACCAGGGCCAGGGCCGGGGCGGTGTCCGGGGTCACGACCTGCGAGCGCAGGCCGTCGGCGACGAAGATGATCACATTGTGCGGCCGGCGGGCGGCGTGGACCCACAGGCCGGCGCCGACCAGGGCCAGGCCCGCGACGACGAGGATCAGGCTGAGACGAAAGCGGCCGGGGGTCATGGAGCCTCGTTGTGGGCGGCGGAATCAATGGCGCGCGACCATGACCGCGAATTGTTACAGTCTGTGGTGCGCGGGGCTGCGCCCGCGCCTGATCGAACGGGAAAGCCATGAGCGAGGTTCTGACTGGGGGATGCCTGACCGGCGGATGCCTGTGTGGCGGCGTGCGCTATCGCTATGCCGGACCGCTCGGCGGGCCGCTGGGCGCGGTGACGGTCTGCCACTGCGGCCAATGCCGGCGCGCCCAGGGCCTCGCCGCCGCGGTGGCCCCGGCGCGGGCGGCCGGGTTCGAACTTACCCAGGGCGCCGATCTGGTGCGCGAGTACGAATCCTCGCCCGGAAAGATCCGCGCCTTCTGCGGGGTCTGCGGCAGTCCGCTCTATTCGCGGCGCGTGGCCGATCCCGCGGGCCTGAGGCTTCGGCTGGGCTCGCTCGACGCCGCGCCCGAGGACCTGAAGGTTCAGGCCCACATCCATGTCGCCGACCTGCCGGCCTGGGCCGCGCTGGACGACGATGCGCCGCGCTATGCCGGGGTCGAGCCGGGGCGGCGCTCAGCCTGAACGAGAATTAATTCGCCGTCGCATCTTCCTGCATGTCAGCCCGCGCGGGATCGCTTAGGCTTGGCCGTAATGAGCACTGGAACGATCGATCCGCCGACGCCCCAGGAGGCCGGGGCGCACCTGGTCCACGAGGTCGTGGGGCCGCCGCTGAGCGGCCTCGAGGCCGGGGTCGCGATCGGCCTGGGGGTGGTCTCGCTGATCCTGGCCGGCGCCATGCCGCTCCTGCTGGGGGCCCTGGCCGACGAGCACCGGCTGGCCGTCGCCCGGATCGGCGACACGGCCATGCTGGAGGCCCTGACCATGGGCCTGGCCGCGGGGTTCTCGGGGGCGGTGATCCGGCCGGCCCGGCTGCGGCTTATCGGCCTGGTCGCCGGACTGGCCGTGGCGGCGATCGACGTGGCCATGATCAAGACCAGCGGCCTCGGGGTGATGGCGCTGAGGGCCCTGGCCGGGCTGCCCGAGGGCGTGCTGCTCTGGATCACGATCGGCATGATCGCCCGCACGGAGACGCCGGAGCGCTGGGCCGGCGTGTTCTTCGCCGCCTCGACCTTGACGCAGTTCGCCGTCGCCGCCGCCCTGAGCGAGCTGGTGATCCCGAGCCTGCACGCCAACGGCGCCTTCGTCTTCGGCGGCCTGCTGGTGCTGGTCTGCGCGCCGGTCGCCCTGCTCGGCCGCGACCGCTATGCGGCCCTGCCCGGCGGAGGGGACCTGGCCGGGACGCCGCCGGGGCGCGGCTGGGTCGCGCTGGGCGGGACGGTGCTGTTCGCCGCCGCCGGCGGCGCCGTGGCCGTCTACATCGCGCCGCTGGCTCATCAGGCCGGCCTCGGCCCCCAGGTCGCGGGGCGGGCCATCACCGCTTCGCTGGCGGTCCAGGTCCTGGGCAGCGCCCTGGCCACGGTGGCGGCCGGGCGGGTGCACTATTTCACCATCTTCCTGGGCTCGACCCTGGTGACGCTGGCCTGCTGGGCGGTCTACCTGTTCTGGCCGCCGGCCTGGCTGTTCATCGCGGCGGCCATGGTCACCGGCTTCGTCGGCCTGCTGGCCACGCCCTTCCTGGTGCCGATGACCATCGAGGCCGACCCGTCGCGCCGCGCGGCGGTGCAGAGCGGCGGCGCCCAGCTGTTCGGCGGCGCGCTTGGCCCCTTCCTCGCCTCGCGCGTGGTGGGCGAGCGGGACGTCCACGGCGCCCTGGTGCTGGGCGCGGTGCTGGCCATCTCCGCGCTGGCCACCTTCGGCGGCCTGCACCTCACAGCCCGCAAATCCTGACGACTTCAGGCGGCCGGAGCCGCGGCCGGCTGGCCGGCGCTCGCGGGCGCCGCGGGGACCGGCGCCGTGGGGATCGGGCCCTCGCCGGCCTGCGGCGCGGCGGCGGGGGGCGGCGCTGCCGGCGGGGCGTAGGGGGCCGCCGGAGCCGGCGGAACG
>JARLIQ010000094.1 GCA_031291645.1 Caulobacteraceae bacterium
GGCGCGCCCACGCCCCGCGCCCCGCGGCGCGAAGCCGCTCCCCGCGCCGAGCCTGAAGCCACTGCTGCAGCGCCGGCCGAGGCCGCCGCGTCTGCGGCCGAACCGCGCCAGGAACGGCCGGCTCGCCCGGCCCGCAGGCCCCGCACGGAGGCGCCCAAGCCCGCCGCCCGCGAGGCGAGGCCCTCGCGTCCCGAACGCGAGGATCGCGAGGACCGTCCGGTCCGCGGCTTCGGCGCCGACACCCCCGCCTTCCTGCTGCGCGCGCCCCCCCGCTTCGGCGGCGAGGAGTAGCGCGCAGCGCCTCAGGCCCTATTTGGGCCTCAGGCCTTGATCTGGCCTTCGAGATATTTGCGGATGCCCGGCCCATAGGGCGGGCGCATCTGCTTCAAGGGCGCGATGTCGTTCTTGATCTGGCTGAACACGGCCTTCCGGTGGCTGAACTCGCGGAAACCGTCAAGGCCATGGTAGCTGCCCATGCCGGCCGGGCCGACGCCGCCGAACGGCAGCTCCTCCTGGGCTACGTGCATGATCACGTCGTTGACCGAGACCCCGCCCGAGGTCGTGCCCGCCAGCACCTTCTCGCGCTCCGCCTCGTCGGTCCCGAAGTAGTAGAGCCCCAGCGGCCGGTCGTGGGCGTTGACGTAGGCAACCGCCTCATCGACCGACTGGTAGGTCTTGACCGGCAGGACGGGCCCGAAGATCTCTTCCTGCATCACCTTCAGGTCGTCGCTCGGATCGATGATCAGGGTCGGCGGAATGCGGCGGTGCTCCTGCTGGGTGAAGTCCTCGCCGGCCGGCTTGATCTCGACCACACGGGTTCCCCTGGCCTTGGCCTCCTCGATATAGCCGGTGATCCGGTCGTAGTGGCGCTGGCTGATGATGGCCGTGTAGTCGGGGTTGTCCTTGATCGTCGGGAACATCGCGCGCACCGCGCCCTCCGCCTCGCCGATGAAGCTCTCCAGCTTTTCAGCCGGCGTCAGCACATAGTCCGGCGCCAGGCAGATCTGGCCGGCGTTCAGCGTCTTGCCGTTCATGATCCGCGCCGCGGCGACCGCCATGTTGGCCGAGCGGCCGACGATCACCGGGCTCTTGCCGCCGAGTTCGAGCGTCAGCGGCACCAGGTTGTCGGCCGCCGCGCGCATCACGTGGCGCGCGATCGAGGTCGCGCCGGTGAAGATCAGGTGGTCGAAGGCCAGGCCCGCGAAGGCCTGACCGACCTCCGGCCCGCCGGTGATCACCGCGATCTCCTCGTCCGAGAAGGCGCTGGCGAACATCTTGGCCATCAGCTCGGAGGTGGCCGGGGTGAACTCGGACGGCTTGATCATCGCCCGGTTGCCCGCCGCCAGCACCCCCGCCAGCGGTGAGAAGGTCAGGTTGACCGGGAAGTTCCACGGGCTGATCACCCCCACCACCCCCTTGGGCTGGTAGCGGACCTCGGCCTTGGCGCCGAACAGGCCCAGGATGGCGGGCGTCGTCCTGCGCTTTTCCGTCTTCATCCATTTGCGCAGGTGGTCGCGCGCGTGTTTCAGCGGCCCGATCGAGCTGGCGATATCGGTGAAGGCGGTGGCGGTGGGCGAGCGGGCGCCGAAGTCGGCCACCAGCGCCTCTTCGATCGCCTTGCGGTGCTCGACCAAGAGGAGGATGCATCGGTCGATCCGCTCGATCCGCTTCTCGGCCGACGGTGCGCCGTCGCGCAGATGCGCGGCCTTCTGCTTTTCCAGCAGGGCTTGCATGGCCGAGGCGTTGAAGCTCTGGCTGCCGTCCATCGCGCGTTTCCTCGTATTTGTTATCGCGGCCGGGAGTTTCGAATGAGAACGTACGCGACGCAAGCGCCGGCAGAGCGAACACGGGTCTTCTTTTAACCGCTCGTTTCGAGTCTGCGGTCTAGCTTGGCCCGGAGCTGAATGCTCGGACGCCGCGCCTCCCGACGGCGTCGGAAGGTCAGGAAAGATCCATGACGGGCGACGTCGAGAGCGCGCTGCGCGCACCGCAAGCTTACGATCTGGCGCGACAGGCGCTGCAGGCCATGGAACGCCACCGGGTCTGGCCGACCCCGCTGAACTACGAACTCTGGCTGCACTACATCGGCCACCCGGGCGGAGCCCTGGCCCAGGAGATCGAGCGCCTTCTTTCCATGGGCGAGGCGATCACCGAGGATATCAGCGAAAGCCTCGCCGCGGCCTATCTGCCCAAGGCCCGGCTGAACGACCAGATCCGCGACGCCGGCGACGTGCTGAACCGCCAGCTGGCCTCGGTCGCCGAGGCGATCCAGAAGGCCAAGCGCTCGAACCAGACCTACGGGGAGACCCTGGCCGGCGCCGGCAGGACGCTGGGCGCGGACCTGGACGCGGTCGCGCTGAAGCAGACGATCGACGGGCTCTCGGCCGCCACCCGCCGGGTCCAGCGCGAAAACGCGAGCCTGGAGAAGAAGCTGGCGGAATCGGCCGCCGAGGTCACCCGGCTGAAGGAGCACCTGGAACAGGTGCGCCGCGACGCCACCACCGACGCCCTGACCAACCTCGCCAACCGCAAGGCGTTCGACGAGGAACTCGGCCGCGCCTGCGCCGAGGCGGTCCAGAAGAACGAGCCCCTGTCGCTGGCGGTGATCGACATCGACCACTTCAAGGGCTTCAACGACACCTGGGGGCACCAGACCGGCGACCAGGTGATCCGCTACGTCTCCAGCGTGATCGGCCGTATGGCGCCGCCGCCGCGCTTCGCCGCCCGCTATGGCGGCGAGGAATTCGCCATGATCTTCCCGCGCGAACGCGTCGACGACGTCTCCAGCGCCCTGGAGGAGATCCGCGTCGAGGTGTCCTCGCGCATGCTCAAGCGCCGCTCGACCAACGAGGACCTGGGCGCGGTGACGGTGTCGGCCGGCTTCGCCGAGATGTTGCCGGGCGAGAGCGTCGAGACCCTGCTGGAGCGGGCGGACGCGGCGCTCTATGCGTCCAAGCGCACGGGCCGCAACCGCATCACCCTGGCGCCCTCGGTGGCCGCAGCCGCGTAGCTAGCTATTCCGCCGCCGCAGCCGGCTGGATCGTCACGCTCTCGCCGCAGCCGCAGGCGTCGGTCTCGTTCGGGTTGTGGAACACGAACTTGGCGGACAGGCGGCTGGTCTCGTAGTCGATCTCCGAGCCGATCAGGAACAGGATCGCCTTGGGCTCGATCAGGATCTTCACGCCCTTGTCCTCGACCACCTCGTCCAGGGGATCGGCGCTGTCGGCGTATTCGAGGACGTATTCCTGGCCGGCGCAGCCGCCGTTCTTCACCCCGACGCGCAGGCCCGCATAGGGCTTCTCGGCCCTGGACATGATCTCGCGCACGCGGGTCGCGGCCGCGTCGGTCAGGGTGACGACCTTGGGCCGGGGACGGCGGGCTCGGGACTGGATGATGTTGTCCATGGCGGGCCTCAGAACATGTTCAGTTGCAGCTTGGCTTCGTCGCTCATGCGCGAAGGGTCCCACGGCGGGTCGAACACAAGGTTGACGTCGCACGAGCGCACGCCCTCGATGCTCATCACCGCCTCGCGCACCCAGTCCGGCATCTCGCCGGCGACCGGGCAGCCGGGGGCGGTCAGGGTCATGTCGATCGCCACGTCCCTGTCGTCGGACACGTCGACCTTGTAGATCAGGCCCAGCTCATAGATGTCGACCGGGATCTCCGGGTCGTAGACCGTCTTCAGCTTGTCCACGAGCTGGTCGGTCAGCGCGTCCAGCTCGGTCTGGCTGATCGCGGTGGGTTCGGTCTGCGGCGTGACGGCGTCCATCGGCTTCACTGTCTCAAACACATGAGGGCTCAGGCGAAAAAAGTCTGCGCCCGACTCAGGGCGTCGGCGAAGGCGTCAGCCTCCTCCAGGGTGTTATATAGGGCGAAGGAGGCCCGGGCGGTGGAGGTCACCCCGAACCGGCGCATCAAAGGTTCGGCGCAATGCGTCCCGGCGCGCACCGCAACGCCGTAGCGGTCCAGAATCTGGGCGATGTCGTGGGCGTGGGCGCCGGCGACGTTGAAGGCGAAGATCGCCCCCTTGCCCGGGGCCGTGCCGATCTCGGTCAACCAGTTGGCGCCGTTCAGCCGTTCCTTGATCCGGCGGTAGAGGCCGTGCTCGTGCGCCATCACCGCCTCGCGATCCAGGCTCATCACCCACTCGGCGGCCGCACCCAGGCCGATGGCCTCGATGATCGGCGGGGTGCCGGCCTCGAACCGGTGCGGCGGGTCGGCATAGGTGATCGCGTCCAGGGCCACCGAGCCGATCATCTCGCCGCCGCCCTGGTACGGCGGCAGGGCGGCCAACCGCTCGGCCTTGCCATAGAGGACGCCGATGCCCGTCGGCCCGTACAGCTTGTGGCCGGAGAAGGCGTAGAAGTCGACGTCCAGGGCCTGCACGTCGATCTCTGCATGGACGATGGCCTGGCAGCCGTCGAGCAGCACCTGGGCGCCCACGGCATGGGCCATCTCGACGATGGCGCGCGCCGGATTGATCGTGCCCAGCACGTTGGACATGTGCGAGACGGCGACGAGGCGGGTCTTGGGGCCCAGCAGCGCCTGGAAGGCCTCCATGTCGAGGCTGCCGTCGTCCAGCACCGGGATGAACTTCAGCACCACGCCCTTGCGCTCGCGCAGGAAGTGCCAGGGCACGATGTTGGAGTGGTGCTCCATCTCCGACAGCACGATCTCGTCGCCGGCCACGAGCGAAAGGCCGAACGACGAGGCCACCAGGTTGATCGCGTCCGTCGCGCCCTTGGTGAAGATGACCTGGGCGGTGGTCTCGGCGTTGATCAGCCGGCGTACGCTTTCACGCGCGCCTTCAAACGCTTCCGTCGTCTCGTTGGCCAGGGTGTGCAGGCCCCGGTGGACGTTGGCGTAGCTGGTCTCCGTCGTCCGCACCATGGCGTCGATCACCGCCCGCGGCTTCTGGGCCGAGGCGGCGCTGTCGAGATAGACCAGCGGCCTACCGTTCACCTGGCGCGACAGGATCGGGAACTGGGCGCGGATGTCCGCCGGATCAAACGTCATGGACGGGTTCCATCGAGCCCCTCCCCCTCGCGGGGAGGGGGTGGGGTGGGGGCGCCAACGCCGGCGCCCCGATTTGAGACGTTGCGGATCGGGAGATCAGTCCCAGAGGCGGAGGCGACACCCCCACCCCTGACCCCTCCCCGCAAGGGGGAGGGGAAATGCGCGGGGCGCTCATGCCTCTTCCCTCAGGTGCTCGGCCACCCAGGCCCGCGCGACGTCCCGCGCGCCGGCGTGTTCGATCCGGTCGACGACCTCGACCAGGAAGGCCTCGGTGAGCATGGCCCGAGCCTCGGCCTCGGGGATGCCGCGCTGTTCGGCGTAGAACAGGGCCTCTTCGTCCAGGGCGCCGACGGTGTTCCCATGCGCGCAGGCGACGTCGTCGGCGTGGATCAGAAGCTCGGGCTTGGCGTCGACCTCGGCGCGCTCAGAGAGGATCAGGGCGTGATGGCCCATGCGCGCGTCGGTGCGGTCCGCGCGCTCCTCGACCACGATGCGGCCCTGGAACACGCCGCGGGCCTGACCGCGCACCGCACCCTTGGTCAGTTGAGAAGTCGTCCCGTCCACGCCCTGGTGCAGCACCTCGGTGGTCAGATCGGCCAGGCGCGCGCCGGCAGGCAGGTAGAGACCGTCGAGGCGGACCCTGGCGCCGCCGCCGGGATGACGCACCCGGGTCTGGCTGCGCTGGCGCCGCGCGCCGCGCGTGAGCACCGCCTGGGCGAAGACCGCGTTCGGGGCCAGGGACACCTCGGCGCTGTCGACGGCGATGGCGTCGGCGGCCTCGTCGATCAGCACGATCCGCTCCAGGCGGGCGCCCTCGCCCAGCCGGATGTCGAGGGCGCTGTCGGCCACATAGGCCTCGCCGGCGCTCTCATGGCTCTCGAGCAGGGTCAGGACCGCGCCCGGCGCCAGGGTCAGGGCGAAATCCGAATGGTGGGCGGTTCCCTCGGCCTGGGAGACGAATCGCAAGGCCAGGACGCGGGGTGCGCCGGCCTCGATGGTCAGGGCGTCCAGGCCCATCAGCCGCCGACCGTTGAGGAAGACCACCTCGTCCTCGGCCAGGACGGCGAACGGCCCGACCGCCAGCGCCGCGGCGTCGCCGGGCGGCGAAGCGGGCGGGACGGCGCGCAAGAGCCCGCGCAGGTCCGTCCAGCGCCAGTCCTCGTCCCGGCGGCTGGGCAGTTCGGCGACCTCGCCGGTGCGGATGGCGGCGGCGAGGCTCATGCCGCGCTCGCGTACTGGTCGTAGCCGCTGCGCTCCAGTTCCTGCGCCAACTCCGGCCCGCCCGAGGCGACGATACGGCCGGCGGCCAGCACGTGCACCTTGTCCGGGCGGATGTAGTCCAGGAGCCGCTGGTAGTGGGTGATCACCAGCATGGCGCGGTCGGACGAACGCATGGCGTTGACGCCTTCGGAGACGATGCGCAGGGCGTCGATGTCGAGGCCGCTGTCGGTCTCGTCAAGGATCAGGAAGCGGGGCGAAAGCACCGCCATCTGAAGGATTTCCATCCGTTTCTTCTCACCGCCGGAGAAGCCGACGTTGAGCGGCCGCTTCAGCATCTCGAAGTCGATCTTCAGCGCCGCGGCCTTCTCGCGGATCAGCTTGAGGAAGGCCGGCGCGGCCACCTCGTCCTCGCCGCGCGCCTTGCGCTGGGCGTTCAGGGCGGTGCGCAGGAAGGTCAGGCCCGGCACGCCGGGAATCTCCAGCGGATACTGGAACGACAGGAAGACGCCCTTGGCCGCCCGCTCGTTCGGCTCCAGCGCCGTCAGGTCCTCGCCGTCGAGCGTGATCGAGCCGCCGGTCACCTCATAGCCCGGCCGCCCGGCCAGGGCGTAGGACAGGGTCGACTTGCCCGCCCCGTTCGGCCCCATGATCGCGTGAACCTCGCCGGCCGGCACCGACAGGGACAGGCCCTTGATGATCTCCGTCTCGCCGACGCGGACGTGCAGGTCTTGGATGTTAAGCACTGGCAGCCTCTTCTCCCTTCCCCCTTGAGGGGGGAAGGGGCGGGGATGGGGGTGATGCGGTTTCCGCCGCGATGCGCTCGACGACCTGGTCGAGGTTCTCGCGAACGTCCTTTTCCGAGAAGCGGAGGACACGAAAGCCTTCGGACTCAAGCCAGGCCGTGCGCCCGGCATCCCTCTCGGGCGCGCCCGCGACATCGTGATAATGGCCATCGATCTCGACCAGCAGCTTCGAGTCGTGATGCGCGAAGTCGGCGATGTATCGGCCGATCGGGACCTGGCGACGGAAGTTGAGCTTCAACGCGCGCAGAGACGACCAGAGCACGCGCTCGGCGACCGTCGCTTCCCTGCGGAGTCGACGGGCCCGTTTGACAGCGCCCGCAGCCGGCCGTCCTTGCGGCTGGGGCGCCGTAGCACCCCCATCCCCGCCCCTTCCCCCCTCAAGGGGGAAGGGTGATTGAGGGTTGCTCATCGCCCTTCCTCCACCGGCTTCAGGAACTCCAACCGGTTGCCGAAGGGGTCGTAGATGTAGACGCGCTCATGGCCGGGCAAATCCTCGTCGTCGACGACCTGGTAGCCGGCCGCGCGGGCCCTGGCGGCCAAGTCCTGCACGTCGTCGACGCGGAAGGCGATGTGGGCCTTGCGGGCGGGCGTGAACGGGGTCTCGACGCCGAGGTGCACCTTGACCTGCGGGCTTTCGAACCAGCAGCCCCCGCGCTGCGCCAATTCCGCCGGCTTGGGCTGTTCGGGCAGGCCCAGGAGCACGCCGTAGAAGGCCCGCGCCCTGTCCTCCTCGCCCGCCGGCATGGCGGCCTGGACGTGATCGATGGCCTGAAGCGTCATCCCACGCTGCCTTCCAGGCTGATGGCCACCAGCTTCTGGGCCTCGACGGCGAACTCCATCGGCAGTTCCTGCAGGACCTCGCGCACGAAGCCGTTGACCAGCAGGGCCACCGCCTCCTCCTGCGAAAGGCCGCGCTGCATGGCGTAGAACAGCTGGTCTTCGGACAGGCGGGTCGTCGTCGCCTCGTGCTCGAACTTGGCCGAGGCGTTGCGCGCCTCGATGTAGGGCACGGTGTGCGCCGCGCACGACTTGCCGATCAGCAGGCTGTCGCACTGGGTGAAGTTGCGCGCGCCCGCCGCCTTCGGGTGGGCCGAAACCAGGCCGCGGTAGGTGTTCGACGAATGCCCGGCCGAGATGCCCTTGGAGACGATCCGCGAGCGGGTGTCGCGGCCCAGGTGGATCATCTTGGTGCCGGTGTCGGCCTGCTGGCGGTTGTTGGTGATGGCGATGGAATAGAACTCGCCGGACGAGCCGTCGCCGCGCAGGACGCAGGAGGGATATTTCCAGGTGATGGCCGAGCCGGTCTCGACCTGGGTCCAGCTGACCTTGGAGCGCGCGCCGCGGCAGTCGGCCCGCTTGGTCACGAAGTTGTAGATCCCACCGCGGCCTTCCTTGTCGCCCGGATACCAGTTCTGGACGGTGGAATATTTGATCTCCGCGTCGTCCAGCGCCACCAGCTCGACCACGGCGGCGTGCAGCTGGTTCTCGTCGCGCATGGGCGCGGTGCAGCCTTCGAGATAGGAGACGTAGGCGCCGGCGTCGGCGATGATCAGCGTCCGCTCGAACTGGCCACTCTCGGCCGCATTGATGCGGAAATAGGTCGACAGCTCCATCGGGCAGCGCACGCCCGGCGGGATGTAGACGAAGCTGCCGTCGGAAAAGACCGCGCTGTTCAGGCAGGCGAAATAGTTGTCCGAGGTCGGCACCACAGAGCCCAGGTACTTCTTCACCAGCTCCGGGTGCTCGCGGATCGCCTCGCTCATCGAGCAGAAGATGACCCCGACCGCGGCCAGCTCCTTCTTGAAGGTGGTGACCACCGAGACACTGTCGAACACGGCGTCCACGGCGTAGCGCGGCGCGCCCTGCACGCCGGCCAGGACTTCCTGTTCCCTGAGCGGAATGCCGAGCTTTTCGTAGGTGGCGAGCAGCTCCGGGTCGACCTCGTCCAGGCTGGCCGGACCGTCCTTGGCCTTGGGCGCGGCGTAGTAGTAGGCGTCCTGGTAGTCGATCGGCGGGAAGGCCACCTTGGCCCAGGTCGGCTGCTCCAGGCTCTGCCAGCGTTCGAAGGCCTCCAGACGCCAGGCCAGCATCCATTCCGGCTCGTCCTTCTTGGCCGAGATGAAGCGGATGGTGTCAGCGGACAGGCCCTTGGGCGCGAACTCCTGGTCGATGTCGGTCGAGAAGCCGTGCTTGTAGGCCTCCAGCGCCTCGACGTGCTCGATCGTCTGTTTGACGGCGGCCATACCCTAACTCCTCACGCCGCGCTCGCCCGGCGCGCCTGGTGGCGCGCATGGGCCGAGAGCCACACCTGGGCGAACCGGTCCCAGTCCTCGGCGCTGGTCGCCCAGCCGCCGGAGACACGGATCGCCGAACCCGCCAGGGGGCCGAACCCCATGGCGATCAAGACCTTGCTGGCCGAGACCTTGCCCGAGGAGCAGGCCGCGCCGGCGCTGACCATCACCCCGTCCAGGTCCAGGGCCATCACCTGGCGCTGGGCCTCGAAGCCTTCGGTCGCGAAACAGAGCACGCTGGGCAGGCGCGGCGCGCCCTCGCCCACGATCGTGACGCCCGCCGCCTCGACCAGCCGCGCCTGCGCGGCGTCGCGCCAGGCGGCGTGGGCGGCGAACCGGTCGAGGTCGCGCAGGGCGGCAGCGGCGGCAGCGCCCATACCGGCGATGCCGGGGACGTTCTCGGTGCCCGCGCGCCGGCCGCGTTCCTGGCCGCCGCCGTGCAGCCGACGGCTGAGCGTCGAGCGCTGGCCCGAGACGAGCGCGCCGACGCCTTGCGGCCCGCCCAGCTTGTGGCCCGACAGCGACAGGGTGTCTGCGCCAAGGGCGTTGAAATCGACCGGAATCTTGCCCGCGGCCTGGACCGCGTCCACGTGCAGCCAGCCGCCGGCTTCGACCATCAGGCGCGAGGCCTCGGCCACCGGCTGGATCACCCCGGTCTCGTTGTTGGCCAACGACAGGGCGGCGAACGGCCGACCGTCCTCAACGGACCAGGCCTTGAGCCTCTGTTGCAGCCAGTCCAGGTCGACGGTCCCGTCGGGGCGGACCGGCCAGCCCTCGACCATCAAGCCGGTGGCGAGCGCGCTCTCCATGACGCTGGCGTGTTCGGCCAGGCCGATCAGCGGCCGGCGGGCGCCCGCGGCCACGGCGCTTTCGATCGCCAGGGCGTTGGCCTCGGTCCCGCCGCTGGTGAAGGTGACCGAGCCCTCGCGCGATCCGACCAGGGCGGCGACCTCGGCGCGCGCCTTCTCGACCGCCGCGCGGGCGGTGCGGCCGGCGGCGTGGACCGAGGACGGATTGCCGCCGATGGCCAGCGCACAGGCGACCGCATGCGCAGCCTCCGGCCGGATGGGCGCTGTGGCGTTATAATCGAGGTAGACGCCGCTCATGCCGTCAGGCCGCCTTCGCTTCCTGAGGACGCAGCCGCCCGGCCAGGACGTCGGCCAGGGAGACGCTGGAGAGGTATTCGAAGATCTGCCGGCCGGTTTCTTCCCACAGGTCGTGGGTCAGGCAGCGCGCGCCGCCCTTCATGCAGCCCCTGGCCGGACCCTTGCCGCCGCAGCGGGTGGCGCGCAGCGGCTCGTCCACCGCCGTGACCACCTCGGCCACGCTGGTCTGTTCGGCCGGTTTGGCCAGCCGATAGCCGCCGCCGGGGCCACGCACGCTGACCACCAGGCCGCGCCGGCGAAGGCGGGCGAAGAGCTGTTCGAGATAGGCGAGGGAAAGCTGCTGCCGCTCGGCGATCTCGGCCAGCGACACCGCCGGGCGCACGGATTGGCCGGCCAGGTCGGCCATCGCCATCACCGCATATCGGCCCTTTGTGCTCAGTTGCATCGGTTTTGGCCCGCTTGCGTCATTGTCCGTTCGCAGAAATCGCGCGCATCCAACGCGGCCTGTGCTAAGAACCGCGCCTTCTCAGGCAGGGCCGCCCCTGTCTGGGCAGGCCGGATGTATGAAGACCGAGCGCGGTGGTCAAGTATTTGCTCGCCGCCTCATGCCAGGAGCGGACATGCCTGAAGTGGTTCTGACCGGCGCGGCCGGGCGGATCGAGGGCCGGTATTCACCCGGCAAGAAGGACAATGCGCCGATCGCGCTGATCCTGCACCCGCATCCCAGGGCCGGCGGCAACATGAACCACCCCGTCGTGGCTCAGCTCTTCCTGCTGTTCATGAAGCGCGGCTTCTCGGTCCTGCGGTTCAATTTCCGCGGCGTCGGCCGCAGCCAGGGCGAGTTCGACGCCGGCATCGGCGAGCTGGCGGACGCGGCGACCGCGCTCGACTGGTTGCAGGCGACCAATCCGACCGCCTCCCAGACCTGGGTCGCCGGCTTCGACTTCGGCGCCTACATCGGCATGCAGCTCCTGATGCGCCGGCCGGAGACCGACGGCTTCATCTCGGTTTCGCCGCCGACCAACATGTACGACTTCAGCTTCCTGGCCCCCTGCCCGGCGTCCGGCCTGTTCCTGCACGGCTCGGTCGACGGCGTCGTGCCCCCGCCGGAAGTCGAGCGGGTGGTGACCAAGCTGCGCACCCAGAAGGGCATCGTCATCGACTACGACATCGTCGAGGGCGCCGACCACTTCTGGGCCCACAACCTGGCCGACGTCGAAAGCCACGTCGGCGGTTACCTGGACAAGCGCCTGGCGGCCAACCCGGCCTAGAGCCCTTTAGGGTCAGATGGAATCATCTGACCCGTCGAAAAGGGCTCTAAATCAAACATTTAGAGCACGTTCGGGCGGCGAAACCGCCTACACTTTCGCCTAACGTGCTCTAGAATCCGAACCTACGGCTCCACGATTCGCCCGCCGGTCATCGGCGCGGGAACGCCCGTGGTCGCCGGGAACGAGATCGGCAGCCCCTTCAGCGTGCGCGCGGCGAGGTAGGCGAAGGCCTCGGCCTCGATGGAATCGCCGCGCCAATCGACGTCCTCCGCCGACTGGACCGGAATGCCCAGCCGGTCGCGCAGGGCCCGCATCAGGACCGGATTGAGCCGGCCGCCGCCCGTGGCGATCAGCCGGGTCGGCCGCTCGGACACGGCCTCCAGCCCCTTGGCCACCGCCGCCGCCGCGAAGGCGGTCAGGGTCGCCGCGCCGTCCTCCAGGGAAAGCTGCTCCACCGGCTTCAGCGAGAAATCGAACCGGTCGAGCGACTTGGGGCCACGCGCCGCGAAATAGGGATGGCCGAGGTAGGCGTCGAGCACCGCCGCGTCGATGCGCCCGGCGCTGGCGTACCAGCCGTCGGGGTCGTGGCGCAGGGACGTTCGCGATTGCATGAAGAGATCGATCATGCCGTTGGCCGGGCCGGTGTCGAAGGCCTCGATCGCCCCATCCGAGCGGATCAGCGTGACGTTGCCAACCCCGCCCAGGTTCAGCACCGCGACCGGGGCCGCGAGCCCGGAATAGGCGACCAGGGCCGCATGGTAGATCGGCGCCAGCGGCGCCCCCTGCCCGCCCGCGGCCACATCGGCGGTGCGGAAGTCATAGGCGACCGGCAGACCAAGCCCCTGGGCCAGGCGCCGGGCGTCGCCGAGCTGGACGGTCCGGCCCACCTTGCGCGCCGGCCCCGGCGGCTGGTGCAGCACCGTCTGGCCGTGGAACCCCACGAGGTCGAGGTCCGCTGCCGAAAGCCCCTCTGCGGCCATGAAGCTGCGCGCGGCCGCCAGGTGCTCGTCGGCGATGGCCCGGTCGGCCTCGGCGAAGATGGCAGGCCTTTCCGCGTCCCACGGCCACTCGAGCGCGGCCCCGGTCGCCGCCAGGAGCACCTCGCGCGTCGGCGCCGTCATCTTGCGCTCGCCGGCGGGTCCGAAGGCGGCGATCGCCGCCCCGTCCGTCTCGAGCACCGCCATGTCGACCGCATCCAGCGAGGTGCCGGTCATGAATCCCAGAACGCGCATGGCCCTTGACTGCCATGCCCCGGGCGACCTAGCTAGCGCCCATGATCGCCGCCCGCGCCCTGACCGCCCGGTATTACGCCCGCTCGTACTGACGAGCGGCTGCGATCGCACGCCGCCAACTTCCGGCGGCTTCTTCCCTCAAGACGACCGCCGGTCTCGATGCTAGGAGACCGCCCATGACCGACGCCCCCGCCTTCCAGTCCGATTTCCTGCGCACCCTGTCCGCGCGCGGCTACATCCACCAGGTCACCCATCCGGCCGAGCTGGACGCGGCGGCCAAGGCGGGCGTCGTCACCGGCTACATCGGCTTCGACGCCACCGCGTCCAGCCTGCACGTCGGCAGCCTCATGCAGATCATGCTGCTGCGCCGGCTGCAGCAGGCAGGCGGCAAGCCGATCGTGGTGATGGGCGGCGGCACGACCAAGGTCGGCGATCCTTCCGGCAAGGACGAGAGCCGCAAGCTGCTGACCGAGGCCGACATCGCGGCCAACATCGCCAGCATCAAGACGGTGTTCGAGACGTTCCTCGTCTTCGGCGAGGGCCCGACCGACGCCGTCATGGTCGACAACGACGAATGGCTGTCCAAGCTGGGCTACATCGAGTTCCTGCGGGAGTACGGCCCGCACTTCACCATCAACCGGATGCTGGCGTTCGACTCGGTGAAGCTGCGGCTGGAGCGCGAGCAGCCGCTGACCTTCCTCGAATTCAACTACATGCTGATGCAGGCGACGGACTTCCTGGAGCTGCACCGCCGCTACGGCTGTGTGCTGCAGATGGGCGGCTCGGACCAGTGGGGCAACATCGTCAACGGGGTCGAGCTGATCCGGCGCATGGACCAGAAGGAAGCGTTCGGCCTGACCTCGCCGCTGATCGCCACCGCCTCCGGGGCCAAGATGGGCAAGACCGCCGCCGGCGCGGTCTGGCTCAACGCCGACATGCGCAGCCCCTACGACTACTGGCAGTTCTGGCGGAACACCGAGGACGCCGACGTCGGCCGCTTCCTGCGGCTGTTCACCGAGCTGCCGCTGGACGAGATCGCCAGGCTGGAGGCGTTGGAGGGCGCCGAGATCAACGAGGCCAAGAAGGTGCTGGCCAACGAAGCCACGCGCATGCTGCATGGCGCCGGGGCCGCCCACGCGGCGGCCGAGGCCGCCCGCACGGCGTTCGAACAGGGCGGCGTCTCGGCCGATCTGCCGTCGATCGACGTGCCCCGCGCGGTGCTCGAGGCCGGCGCGCCGCTCGCGACCCTGGCGGCGGACGCGGGCCTGGCGTCCTCGCGCGGCGAGGCGCGGCGGCTGGCCCAGGGCGGCGGGCTCCGGCTCAACGACGCCCAGGAGACCGACGGCCAGCGGCTCGTCACCCTGGCCGACGTGGGCGCCGACGGCGTGATCAAGCTCGCCGCTGGCAAGAAGAAGATCGTGCTGGTGCGGCCAGTCTGAAGCGATCAAATCTGAAACGATCAAGTCTCAAGACGATCAGCACCGGGCCTCGACAGGCGGGAGAAGATGATGACGGTGGAGTTGAAGGCCGGCGACGCGGCGCCCGATTTCGACATGGCGGCGGACGGTGGCGGGCGCGTGCGCCTGGCCGACTTCGCCGGCAAGGCGCTGGTGCTCTATTTCTATCCCAAGGACGACACCTCGGGCTGCACCAACGAGGCCAAGGGCTTTACCGAACAGGCCGCGGCGTTCGCCAAGGCCGGCACGGCGATGGTCGGGGCCTCCAAGGACTCGGTCAAGAGCCACGATCGGTTCAAGGCCAAGTATGGCCTGACCTTCCCGCTGGGTTCGGACGCGGACGGCGTGGTCGTCGAAGCCTACGGCGTCTGGGTCGAAAAGAGCCTCTATGGCCGCAAGTACATGGGCATCGACCGCTCGACCTTCCTGATCGGTCCCGACGGCAGGATCGCGCGGACCTGGCGCAAGGTGAAGGTGCCCGGCCACGTCGCCGAGGTGCTGGCGGCCGCCCAGGCGCTCTGAGCCCGCCGGACGAGGAGCCGGACTGCGACAACCCGTCGCACATCCGTCCGGCCTTACGCAGCGTTCCCATGATCAGGAGGCTCGCCGCTTCCTGACCGGAGGTCTCGCCAGGCGCCGCGACTCGCGTCATGGTTTGACGTTTTGCAGGCGCCTGCACATCCCGCTCCGGCCAAGGAGCGGGATTTGGGTTGCGTCCTTGCGCTGGATCAAGGCATATCGCGCGGAACCTGAACCAGGGTCCCGCATCGATGATCACTGCCAGGCTGGCGCGCTGGCGGCGCTTCCTCGAAGCGCTGTTTCCCGAGCGTCACATCTACATCCGATCGTCTGGCGAAATGCGCGGCGTGGTGCTCACCACGGGCCACCAAGTGGCCCTCGCGGCGGGCGTCGGCGCGGTGGGCCTCTGGGCCAGCCTCGGCGGGGTGGCGATCGCGGTCCTGGCCCTGTCCGGCGGGGCCAACAGCCAGGAGACCCTGCGCACCAAGGCCTATTACGAGCGGCTGATCGCCGACCGCCAGGCGCGCCTCAACAGCGCCGTGGCCCAGCTCAGCGACACCAACGGCTCGTTCGAGGAGATGGCCCAGGCCACCGAGAAGCGGCACGCGGCCCTGGCGATGCTGTTCAGCGAGATCAAGGGCGCGCCCGGCGCGGCCCAGGCCCTGGCGCCGGCCTCGATGAAGACCCTGGGCGGCCACGGGCCGGCGGACGAGCTGCGCGCCGTGCGCGCCGACCAGGACCGTCTGATCGCCGAGGCCGAGACCTTCGCCCGCTCGCGCGCTGACCGGCTGCGCCTCGCCTTCCGCCTGGCGGGCCTGGACCCCGACGCCTTCAGCCACGCCGATCCGAACAGCCTGGGCGGCCCGTTGATCGACGCCAAGGACCCGCGCGCCCTCGCCGCAGTGCTGGACGTGGACGAGGAGTTCGCCGCGCGGATCCAGCATGCGGCGGACGACCTGTCCGGCATGCACGCCCTGGCCGACGCCTCCAACGCCCTGCCCCTCGCCCGCCCGACCACCGACACGTCCCAGGCCAGCGGCTTTGGCGTGCGCATCGACCCCTTCACCGGCCGACCGGCCTTCCACCCCGGCCTCGACTTCGCCGGCCCGATCATGACCCCGGTCTATTCGACCGCGCCGGGCGTGGTCTCGTTCACAGGCGTGAGAAACGGCTATGGCAATACGGTCGAGATCGACCACGGCCATGGCCTGAAAACCCGCTTCGCCCATCTGGCCGCCATCTCGGTCAGCGTCGGCGAGCACGTCGGGGTCCATCAGCGGATCGGCGGCATCGGCTCGACAGGCCGCTCCACCGGCCCGCATCTGCACTACGAAGTCTGGGTGGACGGTCGTCCACAGAACCCTGAGCGCTTTGTGAGGGCTGGTGACTATGTTCAGCAAACATCAGGCTAAGCCGGCCGCCTCCGGCTTGTCGTCATCCGATCTGGCGGTCCTGTCCGAGCCAGGTCACGGGCGCAAGTCGCCCAGGGTCGCCTCGCTGATCGCGAGCGACATCTCCATAGAAGGCGACCTGCGCGGCGACGGCGAACTGCAGGTCGACGGGGTGATCCGTGGCGATGTGTCCGTCGCCCGGCTGACCATCGGCGAAAGCGGCCAGGTCGAGGGCTTGATCCACGCCGAGAGCGTCGAGGTGCGCGGGCGGGTGCTCGGCGCGGTCACGGCCAAACAGGTCCGCCTCCACGCCTCCGCCCACGTCGACGGCGACATCACCCACGAGCAGCTGACCATGGAGGCCGGCGCCTTCTTCGAAGGACGCAGCCTGAAGTTCCAGCGCACGCCGCTGCCGGTGACGGGCGACGTGATCGACATCAGCGCGGCGAGCTGACCGCGCCTTCGGCGCGGCGGGCCAGGTTCAGGCCTGGGCCGTGCGGCCGGTGATGACGGTCATCAGCTGGGCCTTGTGCGGCAGGTCCTCGGCCAGGCGCGAGGCCAGTTCGCGCGCGCCGACCGGATAGGCGTCGCCGCCATCGGCGATCTCGGCCGCCCGCTCGGCCATGGCGCCCAGGTCACGGGCGAAGGCGGCGAGCTGCTCCTGCGCCAGCATCCGGGCTTCGCGCTGCAGGCGGCGGATACGTTGGACGCCGGTCTCGGGCTCGCGGCCGAGGCCGAAGACTTCGCCGAGGGGTTCGACGGACGGGGCGGAATTCGGAACCGCGCTCAGGCGCGAGACAGCCATGATCTTGCTCCGGCAGGCGCCGCTGAACCGGGTCAATCCCGGCTGGCGCTGCCCTCTTCAAAGTGAAGATGGGAGGCGGACCGGCCGAGTTAAGACCTGTGATCGAGATGCCCGCTGGTGTTGCGCCTGGGACACAGGCGCAATTGCAGCGCCGCTAGGCCGTGGCCTCCGCGTCCCGCGTCACCCCGACCCGCTGGGCCAGCGAGGCGCCCATGAAGGGATCGAGGTCGCCGTCCAGCACGCCCGCGGTGTCGGAGGTCTCCACGTCGGTGCGCAGATCCTTGACCATCTGGTAGGGCTGCAGGACGTAGGAGCGGATCTGGTGGCCCCAGCCGATGTCGGTCTTCTGGTCGTTCAGGGCCTGGGCCGCCTCTTCGCGCTTCTGCAGCTCCACCTCGTAGAGCCGCGCGCGCAGCATCTTCCACGCCTCGTCCCGGTTCTGGTGCTGGGAGCGGCCGGCCTGGCAGGCCACGGCGATCCCGGTCGGGATGTGCGTCAGGCGCACGGCGCTGTCGGTCTTGTTGATGTGCTGACCGCCTGCGCCGGACGCGCGGTAGGTGTCGGTGCGTACGTCCGAGGGGTTGATCTCGATCTCGATGGTGTCGTCGACCACCGGGTAGACCCAGACCGAGGCGAAGCTGGTGTGCCGCCGGGCGTTGGAATCGAACGGCGAGATGCGCACCAGCCGGTGCACCCCCGCCTCGGTCTTCAGCCAGCCGTAGGCGTTGTTCCCTTTGATCATCAGGGTCGCGGACTTGATCCCGGCCTGGTCGCCGGGGGTCTCTTCGATCACCTCGACGCTCATGCCGTGGGCGCTGGCCCAGCGGGTGTACATGCGCAGCAGCATGCCGGCCCAGTCGCAGGACTCGGTGCCGCCGGCGCCGGAATTGATTTCCACATAGGCGTCGTTGCCGTCCGCCTCGCCCGACAGCAGCGCCTCGAGCTCGGCGCGGGCCGCGCGTTCCTTGATCGCCTTGAGCTGGGCCCTGGCGTCCTCCAGCGAGGCCTCGTCGCCCTCGGCGTCGGCCATTTCGGCGAAGCCGACCGCGTCGGCCAGGTCGCGCTCCAGGCTGCGCACCGCCTCGACCTGCCCGGCCAAGCGCGTGCGCTCGCGCATCAGGGTCTGGGCCTCCTCAGGCCTGTCCCAAAGAGTCGGATCCTCGACCCGAGCGTCCAACTCGTCGAGCCGCCTTAACGCCGGATCCCAGTCAAAGTCGCCTCCTGAGCAGTCCGATCGACTGCTCGATGTCGGCCGCGCTGGCCTCGACATCCGCTCTCATGGGTCTCTCCCGAAGGGGTGGGCGCGCGGTCTAGCGCGCTGCGCAGGCGGACACAATGGCAGGCTCAATAAAGCCCGTTCAGGTCCGCCGGCGGCTTCTTCGGCGGGGCGGGCGGCGGTGCGCCGGCGGCCGCGGGCGCCTTGCCCGGCGCGATGGGCTGGCCGTTGGGCGCCAGCGCAGCGCCCGGAAGCCCGATCAAGGGATTGGCCGGCGCGAACGGCCTCGGCTCGGTGCCCGGCCGGAAGGCCTCGCGGATGCCGTTGACCATGCCCCACTTGACGTCCTTGGGCGGGGTGAAGTCGCGCACGGGGGTGTCGGCGAGCGCGGTCTGCATGAAGTCGATGAAGATCGGCACCGCGTCGACCGCGCCGGTCTCGTTCTGGCCCAGCGAGCGGTTGTCGTCGAAGCCGACGAAGACCCCGACCACGATGTCGGGCGTAAAGCCGACGAACCAGGCGCTGCGGAAGTCGTTGGTGGTGCCGGTCTTGCCGCCGACGGGCCGGCCCAGGATATGGGCCTGATAGGCGGTGCCGCGCTGGACCACCCCCTCGAGCATGGTGGTGATCTGGTAGGCGGTGATCGGGTCCATCACCTGGGGCCCGGTCTCGGCCACGCGCGGCGATTCCTGGCCGTCGAAGGGCGCATCGCAGCGCTGGCAAGGCCGCTGGTCGGCGTTCAGCACAGGCCGGCCGTCGGTGTCCTCGACGACCTCGATCAGGTGCGGGTTGATCCGGCGTCCGCCGTTGATGAACGCCGAATAGGCCGCGGTCATGCGGAAGGGCGTGGTCTCGCCCGCGCCCAGAGCCATGGCCAGCACCGGATCCATGTTGTCGACGACGCCGGCGCGCTTGGCCATATCGACGATCTTGGGCATGCCCACGCCCATGGCCAGGCGCACGGTCATGGTGTTGAGCGACAGCTCCAAGCCCCGGCGCAGCGGCTGCGAACCCATGAAGCCCTTGTGATAGTTCTCAGGCGACCAAGTCTGGCCCGGCAGGGCGCCCGGCAGGGTGATCGGCCCGTCGACCACGGTCGAGGCCGGGGTGTAGCCGTTCTCCAGCGCGGTCGCATAGACGAACGGCTTGAACGAAGAGCCCGGCTGGCGCATCGCCTGGGTCGCGCGGTTGAAGTTCGACAGCGAGAAGGAATAGCCGCCGACCATGGCCAGGGTCCGGCCGGAGCGCGGTTCGATCGCCACCAGGGCGCCGTTGACGACCGGCACCTGGCGCAGGCCGTAGCGGCCGGGACCGGTCGGTTCGACGAAGATCAGGTCGCCCGTCTTGAGGCCCTTGCCGGCCCGCGCCCAGGCGACGTCGGCCCCGTCGAGCGCCCCTTCGGCCTGGCCGTCGATCGGACTGACGCGCACCGAGCCGCCCTCGGCGGACACCACCAGGGCCGCGCGCCAGCCGCGCCGCTCCGACGGCGGCGACTTGGCCTGGGCCGCCTTTTGCCAGCCTTGAGTGCTGTCGACATGGCCCCAGGCGCCACGCCAGCCATGGCGGTGGTCATAGTTCTCCAGACCCTTCATCAGCGCCTCGCGCGCGGCGGTCTGCAGGCGCGGGTCTAGGGTCGTGCGCATGTAGTAGCCGCCCTGGTTCAGCTTCGGCCCCAGGGTCAGGAGGGCGCGCTGGCGCACTTCTTCGACGAAGTAGTCGGCGTCGTGATAGCGGGCGCGGATCGGCGCCTGCTGGACCACCAGGTCCTCCTTCATCGCCGCTTCGGCCTGGGCGCGGCTGACCCAGCCCATGTCGGCCATCTGGCCCAGCACCCAGTTGCGGCGGCGGATCGCGGCGGCCTTGTTGCGCACCGGCTGGTAGTTGTCCGGCCCCTTGGGCAGGGCCGCCAGATAGGCGGACTCGGCCAGGTCCAGCTCGGACAAGGGCTTGCCGAAGTAGTTGTAGGCCGCAGCCCCCACCCCGTACGAGCGGTAGCCCAGCCAGATCTCGTTCAGATAGAGCTCGAGGATGTGCTCCTTGGTCAGCGTCTGCTCGATCCGCTGGGCCAGGATGGCTTCCTTCAGCTTGCGCCCGAACGTCGCCTCGTTGGTCAAGAGGACGTTCTTGGCCACCTGCTGGGTGATGGTCGAGCCGCCTTCCAGCCGGCGGCCCTGCGCCAGGTTGATGACGTTCTTGCCCATGGCCCGCGCCATGCCCACCGGGTCGACACCGCCGTGTTCGAAGAAGTTGTGGTCCTCGGCGGCGAGGAAGGCGTGCACCAGTTGGGGCGGAATCTGGTCATAGGGCACGAAGATCCGGCGTTCCTGCGAGAACTCCCCGATCAGGGTGCCGTCCCAGGCGTAGACGCGCGTCGCGGTCGGCGGACGGTAGTCCACCAGTTCGGAGGCGTCGGGCATGTCGTGAAACAGCCAGGCCGCATAGACGGCCAGCGCGAAGCCCGCCACCGCGATCAGGCTCAGCACCGCCACGCCGGCCGCCGCGATCCATCGTGATGGGGACTGCAAAGCTTAGGACCTCCGCGGGACGCCCTGCCACCCGCTCCGGGTCTACGCTCTAGCGTGTGTTGGCGCGCCCGCAAAGGCGCCAAGGCGGCCGACCGGCGGCGATTTCGGGGCGGCCAAAGACCGCGGCGTCAGCGCGCGGCGAGCCGGGTCTGCTGGTCGAAATAGTCGTCGATGGCGTCGGCGACCTCGCTCATCATCCGGCCGCGCTGGCCCGGATCGTTGAGCAGCCGCTCGTCCTCGGGGTTGGTGATGTAGCCCATCTCGAGCAGCACGGCCGGCACGTCCGGGGCCAGCAGCACGACGAATCCGGCGTCGCGGTGGCTGCGGTGCGCCTGGGCGCGGTCGGCGATGTGATCCAGGACGCCCTCGGCGAAGGCCGCCGAATGATTGCGGGTCGCCCGCTGGGTCAGGTCGAGCAGGATCTGGTTCACCGCCCGGTCGCGGCCCGGCAGGTTGACGTTGATGAACCAGTCGTTATCGCTCATCACGTTGCGGGCCACGCGGTCCGAGCCTTTGTCCGACAAGGTGTAGACGGTCGCTCCGCGCATCGACGGGTCCGGTCCCGAATCGGAGTGCAGCGAAATGAACAGGTCGGCGTCGGCGCGCCGCGCGATCTGCACCCGCGTCTCCAGCGGGATGAAGGTGTCCGAATCGCGGGTCATCACCACCCGGTAACGGCCCGTGCGCTCGAGCTTGGCCTTCAGCAGCTTGGCGGCGGCGAGGTTGATGTCCTTCTCGCGACTGTCCGCGCCCAGCGCGCCGGGATCGTGGCCGCCGTGGCCGGCGTCGATGACGATCACCTTGCGCTTGCGCAGCGGCGCTGCGTTGACCACCGGGGTCACGGCCAGGGGCGCGGCGAGGTTGGCGCGGACCGGCCGCGCGCTGGCGACGACGACGGGCGCCGCAGCGGGCTGGGGCGGCGCGGCCGCGCCGGTGTCCAGGTCGATCACATAGCGGTAGACGCTGACCCCGTCCGAGGGCGGCAACAGGAAGCGGCGGCGCACCTGGGCCGGACCGGCGAGCTGCAGGCGAAGACGCGCGGCGCCCGCCGCGCTGTCGAGGCTCCAGCCGCTGACCAGGCCCAGTCCCTGCCCTTGCCGGTCGCTGGGCACCGGCACGCCGGGCAGCGCCAGGGTCACGGGCTTGCCACCGGTCCCGTCGTCGATCAGGCGGCCCTTGGCCGAACGGCCCAGCTCGATCACCACGCGGGTCTGGGTGCGGTCGCCGCCGAAGCGGACATTAAGCACCCCGTCGGGCGACGTCGCGCCCTGGGACGTGGCGGCGGCCGCCAGGCATAGAAAGGCCCCCACGCCCGCCGCGAGGCGGACCCATGTGGATCCGATCAAGCCTTTTAGCCCCACCTGCATTGTTCGCCCTTACGCACGGCGTTCACCTTATACCGGTTTGCTTTATCGAATCCTCTCCGTCGACAAACAGTTAACCAGATGCTGACAACGGGCGGTTTCGGCTTCGCCCGCAAGGCGAGAAGGCGCCGCTGAGGCCTTTGCGCAACGGATAGCGGCGTATGGCCCTGCCTCGCCGCTTTCTTTTTTCGCCCGATTGTTGCAAACTTCCCACTTCGCCGAGGACGCCTTCAACATCAGGTGACCGGCGAAGGCTGCGATGGCCGCCGCATCAACATCAACGCGGCGCCTTTCGCGCACTCGAACGCGCCCTCCGGCGCACCAGGGAATAAACCTCATGGGCAGCGTCGCTCTCGCCCCCTCATGGCTGATGGTCCGCTTCGCCCCTTCCGGCGCGACGGACCTCATCGCGCGCGCCCCCACATGCATACGGCCCCCGGAACACGGTTCCGGCGCGCGCCGTGGAGATCGTTTAAATGTCGAAGAGAATGTTGATCGACGCCACCCACGCCGAAGAAACGCGCGTGGTGGTTGTGGATGGCTCGCGGGTTGAAGATTTCGATTTCGAAAGCCAGTCAAGGAAGCAGCTTCGGGGAAACATCTACCTGGCCAAGGTGACCAGGGTCGAACCGAGCCTGCAGGCGGCCTTCATCGAGTACGGCGGAAACCGGCACGGTTTCCTGGCCTTCAATGAAATCCACCCTGACTATTACCAGATCCCGCTGGCCGACCGCGAAGCCCTGCTGCGCGAAGAGGCGGAAGAGGCCGAAGAGCATCCGGTCCGGGCCCGCGCGGCGAACGGCGACGAGGACGACGCCGAGATCGAGGACGACGACGACGACGTGATGGGCGAAGAGGTCGCGCGCCGCACGCGCCGGCTGATGCGCCGCTACAAGATCCAGGAAGTGATCCGCCGCCGGCAGATCATGCTCGTCCAGGTCGTCAAGGAAGAGCGCGGCAACAAGGGCGCGGCCCTGACCACCTATCTGTCGCTGGCCGGCCGCTACGGCGTCCTGATGCCGAACACCCCGCGCGGCGGCGGCATCAGCCGCAAGATCACCACCGCGACCGACCGCAAGCGCCTGAAGACCGTGGTCCAGAGCCTGGAAGTGCCGCAGGGCATGGGGCTGATCGTCCGCACCGCGGGCGCCAAGCGCACCAAGGCAGAGCTGAAGCGCGACTACGAATACCTGATGCGGCTGTGGGAAGACATCCGCGAGAAGACCCTGCACTCGATCGCCCCGGCGCTGATCTACGAGGAGGAAGACCTCGTCAAACGCGCCATCCGCGACATGTTCGACAAGGACCTCGAAGGCATCTGGGTCGAGGGCGACGCCGGCTTCCGCGAGGCGCGCGACTTCATGCGCATGATCATGCCCTCGCAGGCCAAGAAGGTGCAGCACTACCGCGAACCGACGCCGCTGTTCGTGGCCTCGCGGGTCGAGGACCACCTCGCCCAGATCTACACCCCCGTGGTGCCGCTGAAGTCGGGCGGCTACCTGGTGATCAACCAGACCGAGGCCCTGGTCGCCATCGACGTCAACTCCGGCCGCTCCACGCGCGAGCGGAACATCGAGGCGACGGCGCTGAAGACCAACCTGGAAGCCGCCGAGGAGGCCGCGCGCCAGCTGCGCCTGCGCGACCTGGCCGGCCTGATCGTCATCGACTTCATCGACATGGACGAGGCCAAGAACAACCGCGCCGTCGAGAAGAAGGTGAAGGACGCCCTGAAGGACGACCGCGCCCGCATCCAGATGGGCAAGATCTCGGGCTTCGGCCTGATGGAGATCAGCCGCCAGCGGCGGCGCACCGGCGTCCTGGAAGGCACCACCCACGTCTGCGAGCACTGCGCCGGCACCGGACGGGTGCGCGCGACGGAATCGAGCGCCCTGGCGGCGCTCAGGGCCATCGAGCTGGAGGCGGTCAGTGGCGGCGGCGGCAGCCTGATCCTGCGCCTGCCGGCCACGGTGGGCCTCTATATCTTGAACGAAAAACGCGCCTATTTGGAGCGCGTGCATCGCGGCCACGGCCTCTACGTGACGGTGGCGATCGACGATACGCTGGCCCACGACGCCCACCAGATCGAGCGCACCGAATCGCGCGAGCACATCCCCGCGACCGAGCCGCAGGCGCTGAGTTACGTCGAGCCAGAAGAGCTGAGCCCCGTCGAGGAAGAAGAACTCGAAGAGGAGATCGAGGCCGAGGACACCGACGACGACGCGGCCGCCGGCAGAGCCGATCGCAACGGCGCGGAAGAAGGCCCAGGCCGCGGCCGTCGCCGGCGTCGCCGCCGCGGACGGCGCGGCGAGGAGTTCGTCGAACGCGCCGCGGGCGGCGCCGAAGCGGCTGACGACGGCGAGGACGACGAAGAAGACGGCGAAGGCCACGAAGCGGCTGACGGGCGCGACGACGAGGCGCGCGGCGACGGCCAGGGCCGCC
>JARLIQ010000095.1 GCA_031291645.1 Caulobacteraceae bacterium
CGTCGACGGCCCCCATGGCGCTGGCGTGGTGGTATGAACCCGTGGCGGCCACCCGCCTGCAGGCCGCGGCGGCCCGGGCGGGACTGCGCGGGGTGAGGCTGCGGCGGGCGGGCCCGCCCGCCGACCTGGTGCTGGACCTGCCGGCGACCGACGAGGCGCCGCGACGGCCCCAGCCCGCGCCGCCTCCGGTCGTCACCGAGAGGGTGGTCGAGAAGATCATCGAGCGCGAACGCACCCGCCGCCGCCTGCCGGACCGGCGCAAGGGCTACATCCAGAAGGCCGCCGTCGGCGGGCACAAGGTCTATCTGCACACGGGCGAATACGACGACGGCGAACTGGGCGAGCTGTTCATCGACATGCACAAGGAGGGCGCGGCCTTCCGTTCGCTGATGAACAACTTCGCCATCGCGGTCTCGATCGGCCTGCAGTACGGCGTGCCGCTGGACGAATTCGTCGACGCCTTCGTCTTCACCCGCTTCGAGCCGGCGGGACCGGTGACCGGCAACGATTCCATCCGCTCGGCCACCTCGATCCTGGACTACATCTTCCGCGAGCTGGCGGTGTCCTACCTGGACCGCAGCGACCTCTCGAACGGCGACCCGGACGAGTTCAACGCCGACGGCCTGGGGCGCGGCATGGCCGACGGCGCGGTTCCTGAAGAGGCCGCCGAGCCCCTGCCGGCCTCGAAGTTCATCTCCAAGGGCTTCTCGCGCGGGGCGGCGCCGGACAACCTGGTCTTTCTGCCGACGGGTTCGCGCGGGCGGAAGAGCGATCCGGACGGCGGGGCCCGCCAGGACGTCTGTCCCGCCTGCGGCGACCTTTCGCTGGCCCGGCGCGGCGGCCGGCTGGTCTGCGAGACCTGCGGCGCTGCGCCCGAGCGCCCTGGCCTTGGGTCTGACGCACAGGCTTAACGACAACTTGGCTTTAAGCTTGCGACGGCTACGCTGGCGCCGCCCCCGGCCCTAATGAGGTGTGCCGAAATGAAATTGCCCGCGCTCGTGATCGCGCTGAGCCTCGCCGCCGCTCCCGCTTTGGCGCAGAACGCCGCCCAGATCGACCGGGCGCGCGCGGGCGCCAACTGCCCGCACTGCAACCTGTTCCAGGCGGACATGAGCAACATGACCCAGAAGGGCCGCAACTACGCCGGCGCACGCCTGCGCCAGGCGGACCTGAGCCTTTCGGTGTTCAACCATTCCGACTTCGGCGGCGCCGACCTGCGCGACGTCAACGGCTATGGCGCCCTGTTCTCCAGCGCCAATTTCGCCGGCGCGAACATGACCAACGCGACCTTCGTCGGCGCCTTGCTGCAGGGCGCGAACTTCCGCGGCTCCAACCTGACCGGCGTCAACTTCTCGGGCTCCGAGATGGACCGCGCGGTGGGCCTGACCCAGCGCCAGCTCGACGCCGCCTGCGGCGACACCTCGACCACCCTGCCCAAGGGCCTGCGGCTCCCAGCCTGCAAATAGGCGGTCGCATTGTTGCGGCCGAGGTTTCGCTTCCGCCGCCAATCCCGCCTTCGCTTCTCTCCTGCAATCCAGCGCCCCGCCGCCGCTGCTAGGTTCGGGCCGTTGTCATGTCCGAACGGCGCATGTGGCGCCGGACAAAGGAGAGTACGATGAAACGCATTCTAGCCGGCGCCCTCGCCCTGTCACTGCTGGCCGTTGGCGCCGCCAGCGCCCGCCCGCACGCGCACAAGGTGTGCACCACCCATCACCATCATCGCGTCTGCCGCTGGGTGCGCTGACACGACCTGCGGGCCTGCTCCAGCGCGAGCAGGCCCAACCGTCGCCCGGTCAGCCCTCGCCTAGACCTTGACCGGCGGCACGATGCGGATGTGCAGCTCCTTCAGCTGCTTGTCCGTCACCGGCGAGGGCGCATTCATCATCAGATCCTGAGCCTGCTGGTTGAACGGGAAGGCGATCACGTCGCGGATCGCGCTGGTCCCGGCCAGCAGCATGACGATGCGGTCGATCCCCGGCGCCACGCCGGCGTGCGGCGGCGCGCCGAAGCGGAAGGCGTTGATCATGCCGGCGAACTTCTCCTCGACCTCCTCGCGGCTGTAGCCGGCGAGTTCAAAGGCCTTGAGCATGATGTCCGGCCGGTGGTTCCGCACCGCGCCCGAGGACAGTTCGATGCCGTTGCAGACGATGTCGTACTGGTAGGCCAGGATATCCAGGGGATCGTTGGCCTTGAACGCCTCCATCTCGCCCTGCGGCATCGAGAAGGGGTTGTGCGAGAAGTCGATCTTCTTGTCTTCCTCGTTGTACTCGTACATCGGGAAGTCGACGATCCAACAGAACTTGAACTGGTTCTCGTCGATCAGGCCGAGGTCGGTCCCGACCTTGGTCCGCGCCGCGCCGGCGAACTTGTAGAAGGCGGACGGCTCGCCGGCGGCGAAGAAGACCGCGTCGCCGATGTTCAGGTCCAGCTGCTGGCGGATCGCCTCGGCGCGCTCGGGCCCGATGTTGCGCGCGACCGGCCCGGCGGCCGTCTCGTCGCCCTCGCCCTCGCGCCAGAAGATGTAGGCCAGGCCTGGCTGGCCCTCGCCCTTGGCCCAGTCGTTCATCCGATCGCAGAAGGCGCGGCTGCCGCCGCCCGGCGCCGGGATCGCCCAGATCGCCGCCCTGGGATTTTCCAGGATGTTGGCGAACACCTTGAAGCCCGAGCCGCGGAAGTGGGTCGAGACGTCCTGCATCTCGATCGGATTGCGCAGGTCCGGCTTGTCCGAACCGTACTTGGCCACCGCCTCGCGGAACGGGATGCGCGGGAACGGCGCGGGGGTCACAGCCTTGCCCTCGCCGAACTCCTCGAAGACGCCGACCATCACCGGCTCGATCACCGCGAAGACGTCGTCCTGGGTGGCGAAGCTCATCTCCATGTCGAGCTGATAGAATTCGCCGGGCGAGCGGTCGGCGCGGGCCGCCTCGTCGCGGAAACAGGGCGCGATCTGGAAATAGCGGTCAAAGCCCGAGACCATCAGCAGCTGCTTGAACTGCTGAGGCGCCTGCGGAAGCGCGTAGAACTCGCCGGGGTGGAGGCGCGAGGGCACCAGGAAGTCGCGCGCGCCCTCGGGACTCGAGGCCGTCAGGATCGGGGTCTGGAACTCCGTGAACCCCTGGTCGATCATCCGCTTGCGGATCGAGCTGATCACCTTGGAGCGCAGGACGATGTTCCTGTGCAGGGTCTCGCGCCGCAGATCGAGGTAGCGGTACTTGAGGCGCAGATCCTCCGGATAGTCCGGCTCGCCGAACACCGGCACCGGCAGCTCGGCCGCCTCGGACAGCACCTCGATCTCGCGCACCCGGACCTCGACCTCGCCGGTCGGCAGGTTGGTGTTCACCGTCTCGGCCGAGCGGGCCACGACCTCGCCGTCGATGCGGATCACGCTCTCGGCGCGCAGGCGCTCCACGATCTCGAAGCCGGGCGTCCCGGGGCTCAGCACCAGCTGGGTCAGGCCATAGTGGTCACGCAGGTCGATGAACATCAGCCCGCCGTGGTCGCGCTTCCTGTGGATCCAGCCCGACAGGCGCACATTCGAGCCCGCGTCCGCCAGCCGCAGGTCGCCGCAGGTGTGGGTGCGATAGGCGTGCATGGTCTTAACCGCGATCCGTTGGAGTCAGGCTTTGGAAAGGCGCGGAAGGGCGCACGGCGGGGTGGGGTTGTCAAGATTTGCAGGCGTCGGGCGGCGCTAGCGCGAGACCCGGCGGCGGCGCCCCCTGGCCACCCTCCGCCTGCCTTCATTTCAAGACCCCGCGCCATCCGTTCGCCGGCGCGCCGCGAAATCCGCTACTTCGCCTGGCCCGCCACGTCGATGTCGCAGAGGCTGAAGCCCTCGCCTTCCTCGGCGCGGGTGCGGGCGACCAGGGCCTTGAAGTAGGCGCTCTTGGCGTCGACCACCTTGACCGTCGGGCGCACGCCCTCGGGAATGTCGGCCAACACCTGGACGCGGGTCATTCGGTCCTGGGGATCGGGCACGGGCTCACCGGTCTTGATCAGGCGCACCACGTCCTCGCCGACGATCACCCGGCCGAACGCGGCGTAGTGCTGGTCGAGGGAGGAACGCGGCTGGCGCATCAGGAAGAACTGGCTGTTGGCCGTGTCGGGATCCTCGGCCCGGGCCATGCCGATCACCCCCTGGCAGAAGGTCGGATAGGCCGTGACCCGGCCGTCGACCATCAGGGCGGCCATGGCGGCGGGCTGGGCCAGCACCGGCAGGGCGCCGATGAAGCCCGCGTCCTGCCCCTGCGGATGGTCGACTACGGTCAGGCTGCTGTTCGGGGCGAGCTTGAAGGTGAACTCGCCCTTGACGTTGGGCAGCACCGAGCCGCCCTGGCCGTTGTTCCGCGGATCGCCCGTCTGGTCCATGAAGTCGTCGATGACGCGGAAGAAGGTCAGGCCGTCATAGAAGTGCGTGCGGGCCAGTTGTTTGACCCGCGCCACCGAGTCCGGGGCCGCCTCGGGCACGAGCTCGACGATGATCCGCCCCTGGTTGGTGTCGATGACCAGGGTGTTCTCCGCGTCGGCGTTGCGCCAGGCGGCGGCCGGCAGCGGCTTTTCCGCCGCGAGCGCCGGTGTGGCGGCGGCCAGAAGGGCCGCAAGGGACAAGACCAAACGCTTCATGTGATGTGCGACCCTCCCGCGTCTCGGCGCCGGACTGTTGGGGACGATGTGGTCCAAATCGTGGCTCAAGCCCCGCGCACCTTGCGCAAGACTTCTTGGGCGATCCCCTTGGAAACGAAGGGGGAAATGTCGCCGCCCAGGCTGGCGATCTCCTTGACCAGCTTGGAGGCGACGGCCTGGTGGCGCGGATCGGCCATCAGGAACACCGTCTCGATCTCGCGATCGAGCTGCTGGTTCATCGCGGTCATCTGGAACTCGTACTCGAAGTCCGAAAACGCCCGCAGGCCCCGCACGATGACGCCGGCGCCGATGGAGCGGGCGAAGTGCATCAGGAGGGTCTCGAACGGCCGGACCTCGATCTCGGCGATGGCCGAAAGGTGCGCCGTCTCGCGCCGGACCATCTCCACCCGTTCTTCCAGCGAGAACAGCGGCCCCTTGCCGGTGTTGATGGCCACGCCGATGACCAGCTTGTCGACCAGCTTCACCGCCCGGGCAAGGATATCCAGATGCCCGTTGTGCATCGGATCGAAAGTGCCCGGGTAAAGACCGACGCGCGTCATTCAACGCCCCCCACGGTTACGGCGTCGCCGATGGACGTGGATTTCGCGCCGCTGTCAATCGCCTTGCAGCTCTTCGGCCTCGTCAGCCTCGCCGTCCCCCTCCAGGCGCTCGACGGAAACCACATGTTCGTCCTCGGCGGTGCGGAAGATGGTGACGCCCGAGGTGTTGCGGCCGGCGATCCGGACCTGGGACACCGGGCAGCGGATGAGCTGGCCCGTGTCGGTGACCAGCAGGATCTCGTCGGAGTCCTGGATCGGGAAGGAGGCGACCAGCCGCCCGCCCTTCTTGGACAGGTCGTGGGCGATCAGGCCCTGGCCGCCGCGGCCCGTGCGGCGATAGTCGTAGGCCGAGGTGCGCTTGCCGAAGCCCTCGGAGGAGACCGTCAGGATGAATTCCTCGGCCTCCGCCAGCGCCGCCTGGCGTTCGGGCGACAGGTCGACCTGCTCCTCGCCGGCCTCGTCCTCGTCGTCCGGCGCGGCCGGAACGTCTTCGCCCTCTGCGCCGCTGGTCGCTCGCATGGCGTTCGCCAGCTTCAGATAGGCCGTGCGCTCGGCCGGGCTGGCGTCCACCCCATGCAGGATGGCCATGGAAATGACGCTGTCGCCTTCGGGCAGGCGGATGCCGCGCACGCCCGTGGACTCGCGGCCGGCGAACACCCGCACCTCGTCGACCGGGAAGCGGATGCAGCGGCCGACCGCGGTCGTCAGCAGCACGTCGTTGGCCGTGGTGCAGAGCGCCACGCCGATGATGCTGTCGCCTTCGTCCAGCTTCATGGCGATCTTGCCGTTGCGGTTGATCTGGGCGAAGTCGGACAGCTTGTTGCGCCGCACCCCGCCCGAGCGGGTGGCGAACATCACGTCCAGCCCGTCCCACGTCGCCTCGTCCTCGGGCAGCGGCAGGATGGTGGTGATGCTCTCGCCCGGCTCGATCGGCAGCAGGTTCACGAACGCCTTGCCGCGCGAATTGGGCAGGCCCACCGGCAGGCGCCAGACCTTGAGCTTGTAGACCTTGCCGCCGGACGAGAAGAACAGCACCGGCGCGTGGGTCGAGGCGGAGAAGACGCGGGTCACCGCATCCTCGTCCTTTGTCGCCATGCCCGCACGACCGCGCCCGCCCCGATGCTGGGTGCGGTAGGTCGCCAGCGGCGTGCGCTTGACGTATCCGCCGTGGGTGACGGTGATCACCATCTCCTCGCGGACGATCAGGTCCTCGTCCTCGACGTCGGCGTCGCCCTCGACGATCGGGCTTCGGCGCGGGATGGCGAAGGCGGTCTTCACCTCGACCAGTTCCTCGCGGACGATGGCCATCACCCGCTCGCGCGAGGAGAGGATGTCGAGATAGGCCTGGATGGCCGCCGCCAATTCGCGCGCCTCCTCCAGGATCTCGTCGCGCCCGAGGCCGGTCAGGCGCGAAAGGGTCAGGGCCAGGATCGCCCTCGCCTGCTCGTCGGTCAGGCGCACGCGGTCGCCGCTCACCAGCACCGTGCGCGGGTCGGCGATCAGCTCGATCAGCGGCATCATGTCGCCGGTCGGCCAGTCGCGGACCGTCAGGCGTTCGCGCGCCTCGGCCGGGTCCTTCGACGAGCGGATGATGTGGATCACCTCGTCGATGTTGGCCACGGCGATGGCCAAGCCGACCAGCACGTGGCCGCGGTCGCGGGCCTTGGCCAACTCGAACTTGGTGCGCCGGACGACCACCTCTTCGCGGAACTCGACGAAACAGTCGATCAGCGGCCGCAGGCCCATCTGTTCCGGCCGGCCGCGGTTCAGCGCCAGCATGTTGACCGGGAACGAGCTCTGCAGCGGGGTGTAGCGGTAGAGCTGGTTCAGCAGCACCTCGGCCGAGGCGTCGCGCTTCAGCTCGATCACCACCCGCAGGCCGTCGCGGTCGCTTTCGTCGCGCAGGTCGCCCACGCCGTCGATGCGCTTTTCGCGCACCAGTTCGGCGATCCGCTCGACCAGGGCGGCCTTGTTCACCTGGTAGGGGATCGAGGTGATGATGATCGCCTCGCGGTCCTTGCGGACCGTCTCGATCGTCGCCTGGCCGCGCATGATCACCGAGCCGCGGCCGGTCATCAGGGCCTGGCGGGCGCCGGTGCGCCCGATGATCTCGCCGCCGGTCGGGAAGTCCGGGCCCGGCACGATGTCCAGCAAGGTGTCCAGCCCGACGTTCGGATCGTCGATCACCGCCAGGCAGGCGTCGATCACCTCGCCGAGGTTGTGCGGCGGGATATTGGTCGCCATGCCGACGGCGATGCCGGCGCCGCCGTTGACCAGCAGGTTGGGGATGCGCGACGGCAGGACCGAAGGCTCGCTCTCCGAGCCGTCATAGTTCTCCCTGAAGTCGACCGTGCCCTTGTCTATGTCGGCCAGCAGCGGCATCGCGGCCTTGGCCAGGCGCGATTCGGTGTAGCGCATCGCCGCCGGCGGATCGTTGTCGATCGAGCCGAAGTTGCCCTGGCCGTCGATCAGCACCAGGCCCATCGAGAAGGGCTGGGCCATGCGCACCAGGCTGTCGTAGATCGCCGTGTCGCCGTGCGGATGGTACTTACCCATCACGTCGCCGACGATGCGGGCGGACTTGACGTACGAGCGGTCAGGCGTGTGGCCCTGCTCGTTCATCGAATAGAGGATGCGCCGGTGCACCGGCTTGAGCCCGTCGCGCGCGTCGGGCAGCGCCCGGCTGACGATCACGCTCATGGCGTAATCGAGGTAGGAGCGTTTCAGCTCGTCCTCGATGGCGATGGGGGCAATCCCCCCGCGCCGGCCATCGTCCGGGGGCAGTGTCGAATCGTCGCTCAAGGGGGGATCAGCCGCGGGAATCGGGCGCGTAAGTCATGGTCATTGTTAGCACCCGGCGCGGTGCAGTGCAAAAAATAGAGACCGCGCCGGACGCTTTGCCGTCCCTTTTCGCACCGCGCTCCGCAGCCGCGCCGATTAGAACGGGATTTCGTCGTCCAGATCGGCCGAAAAGCTCTCGCGCGGGCCGGACGGCTGGGTGCGCGCGCCGGCCGGCTGGAAGCCGCCGCCGCCGTAGCCGGCTGAATCGTCGTCACCGCCAGCGCCGCGGCCGTCGAGCATGGTCAGCTCGCCGCGGAACTTCTGCAGCACCACCTCGGTCGAGAACTTCTCCTGGCCCGACTGGTCGGTCCATTTGCGGGTCTGCAGCGAGCCCTCGATGTAAACCTTGGCGCCCTTCTTCAGGTAGCTCTCGGCGACCTTGAGTAGGTTGTCGTTGAAGATGACCACCCGGTGCCACTCGGTCTTCTCCTTGCGCTCGCCCGATTGGCGGTCGCGCCAGGTTTCGGAGGTGGCGACGCGCAGATTCGCGACGCGGTCGCCGGAATTCAGCGTGCGGATTTCCGGGTCCGCGCCCAGATTCCCGACCAGGATGACCTTGTTGACGCTCCCCGCCATCGGACCTTCACCTTTTCGCTTTCGTGTTTGAGCGTTCGACCCGCAACCCTAGCGAAGGTCGCGCGGCCATTCAATGTTCTCGTTGTGTTCGCCGGCGATTTTCGTCGCCTACTGCGCCTGTTGCGGCAGGTTCTGCGGGACCGCGCCAGGTTGGGCCAGCTGGCCGCCGCCGATGCGGACCAGCATCGGATAGCGCGCGCCGGTCAGGGAATCGGAACGGAAGATGCCGGTCTTGAGCAGAAAGATATAGTTGCCCTGGTAGGCGCCCACGATCTCCTCGGCGCCGCCGAGCGCGGCGAATCTCACGCGCATGCCCTCCAGCGAGGCCGCACAGTTCTCGATCGTCGCCTCGTGCTCGCTGAGCTTGTTGAACTTCACCCCCCCGTCCTTGAGGAACACGGCCTGGAAGCAGACGCCGGCGTCGACCGGGGCGGGGTTGGTCTTCTGGCAGCCTGCCAGGGCTAGCGCGGCGACGGCGGCCAGCGCGGCGAGGGAGGCGGCCTTGATCGTGGCGGGAAGGGTCATGCCGAAAAGGCTACACTGTCGATCGGCCGGGCGCGAGCCGGATCAGAAGTCGGGAATCTGGCAGGTGGCGTCGGCCTGATCGACCACGGGGCGGAAGCTCTTGTTGTCGGCCGAGATCTCGACCCGGTGCGGGACCAGACGCACGGTCTGGCCCATCCAGCGGCCATAGCTGGCGCCCCCCGGCTTCTCGCAATGACCCGCGAACAGCAGCTGCACGCAGGCGTTCAGCGCCAGGCCGTCGCCGGCCTTGCGCCAGGCGCCGCCCGCATAGCGCCAGCATTCGCCCGACGGCCGGTGCGAGCCGCCGTCGGCGAGGCTCTGATCGGCGGCGCCCTGGCCTTCGGCCGGCGGCAGGGGGGTGAGGTTGGATCCGCCCTGCTGGGCGGCGGCCAGGGCGCCGGTCTGGTCGACGCCGACGTCGAGCGCCTCGGTCGCCACGCCATTCTTCTTCGCGCAGTCCCCCAGGGTCTCGAGTCCCTCCAACTGGCCGTTGACGAAACAGCGCAGCGGCTTCTTGGGGTCGAGCTTGGCGTCCTCGGTGCGCCCCATCTGGACGACCAGCCCGCCGACCGAAGCGGGGGGCCGCGCCTTGGGGCCGCGATCATGGCGCACGACGAAAACCGCGGCGCCGAGCGCCACGGCCAGGACCACGGCGCCGCCGCCGACGGTCAGGATCAACCTGCGATCAGGGGGGCCGGCCATGGCTGTCAGCTACGGCGCCCGGGGCCGGCTGGCAAGCCGCCGGACCCGTCGGAGGGGAGCGATTTCCCGACAGGTTAAGCAAGTTTAAGCTTTGCCCACCCAGAATCGCAGACGGAAGATGATTCCACTGGGCCGGTCATGAGCATTTCGATTTCGTCGAGCGCCCTGCTCGGCTACTACCAGTCGCTGGCCGGGATCAGCACGTCGAGTTCCAGCTCGTCCGGAAGCTCGTCGTCGAGCAGCACGAGCTCGACCAATCCCACCCCGCCCTGGACCAAGACCCAGACCTCCCAGCAGATCAATTCCGCGATCCAGAACGCACTGGGCGGCCAGTCGCTGTTCAACCCGAACAAGGTCACGCTGAGCGTCCCCAACGTCAGCCCCAACTACAAGAACCTGTTCGCCCTCTATCAGGGCGTCACCGCCCTGCAGGACCTGGCCAACCAGGCCGCGACGTCAGGCGAGACCGCGGGCCAGCTGGCCCAGCTGCAGACGGCCTTCTCCAGCGGCCTCGGCCAGCTGCAGACCTATCTGAACGCCTCGCCCTTCCGCGGCTTCAACGTGGCCCAGGGCTCGGTGAGCGCCCAGGCGACCACCAAGGCCGGGGTGGCGACCGAAACCGACACCTACAACACCGGGGTGCTGGTGACCGGCAGCTCGAACACCGTGGTCCAGGCGTTCCAGGGCGACGTGCAGTTCGGCATGACCGTCACCCTGCCCTCCGGCACGCAGAAGACGGTCGACTTCAACCTCAACGACATGGGCTCGACCCCGCGCACCCTCAGTAATGTGGTGACCTACCTGAACAGCCAGCTGAAGGCGGCCGGGGTCACCACCAACTTCTCGGTCAAGATGACCCAGGGCCAGGCCACCACCACCAAGGTCAACGGCCAGACCCTGACCACGCCGGCGGGCCCGAACACCTATTCGCTGCAGATCAACGGCAACTCGGTCGAACAGCTGTCCTTCTCGGCGCCGGCCAGCGCGCCCGCGGTGTATCTGACCCAGACGGTCGGAACCACGACCGGGACGACGCCCGACGCCCAGCAGCAGCTGGTCAAGCTGACCACCGACCCCAGCGCCAGCAGCGACCAGGTGTTCTCCGACACCCTCGCCTCGGTCGAGAAGAACGCGATCGCCACCCAGGCCGCGCCGGACGGCTCGGTCTATGTGCTGGCCAACGTGACGGGCGCGACGCCGACGGGCGAGGTCGGCGCGGGCCAGAGCATCCTGGGCTCTCAGGACGTCGCGCTGCTGAAATACGATTCGGCCGGCAACCTTCTCACCAGCCAGGTGGTCGGCGCCTCGGGCTCGGCTGCCGGCTACGGCCTGGCGGTCTCGGCGGACGGCAGCCAGGTGGCCGTCACCGGCACGGCGACGGGCGTGGTCACCAGCAGCGGGACCTCGAGCAGCACCACCACCTCGACCGCCTTCATCAGCGTGTTCAGCGCCGCCGGCCAGCCCCTGTGGACCCAGACCCTGGGCTCCGGCTCGGCCGGCCAGGTCAACCAGGTCGCCTTCGGCGCCGACGGTTCGGTCTATGCGACCGGCACGACCACCATCAGCGGGACCAGCATCACCAACAACTTCCTCGCCGGCTTCTCTTCGACCGGCACGCAGAAGTTCATGACCTCGCTGGGCTCGGCCAGTCAGAACGCCATCACCGGGCTGGCGGTCAGCGGCTCGCAGATCGTCACTGTGGGCACGCAGAATGGCGATGCGGTGGTCCAGAGCTATCAGATCCCCGCCAGCGGCTCGCCGACCCTCACCGCCGCGCGCGATCTCGGCGCCCTGCAGGGCGGCAACGTCGCCGGCGTCGCCGTCAACCCCGACGGCTCGATCATCGTCGCCGGCTCGACCCACAACGGCGCGCTGAACGCCGGGACCATCACCAACGCCTATTCGAGCGGCGAGGAGGGCTGGGTCGCCAACCTTTCGGCAAACCTGACGCCCTCCAGCAGCGACACACTCGCCTACTACGGCGGGTCGGGCGACGTGCGGGTGAGCGCGGTGACCGCCTCGGGCGGACAGGCCTATATCGCCGGCCAGATCGTCGGCTCCAGCTCCGGCTCGACCACCTACGACGGCTTCGCCGCCCAGATCGATCCCCAGACCGGCGCGACCGGCTGGTGGGACCAGTACACGGGCCTCGACAACAACGTTGCGCCCAATTCCATCGCGGTCAGCGCCAACGGCGCCTCAGCGCTCGACGCCCTGGGCCTGCCTACCGGGACGCTGGACTTCGCCCCGACCCAGACCGTCGCCCCGACCGCCAACCTGTCCGACGTGGTGACACCGGCCCTGGCGGGCCAGACCCTGGTGGCCAATTCGGCGCTGCGGGCCGGCGAGCAGTTCACCATCGACACCAACTACAGCGGCGTCGCCCAGACCATCACCATCGCCGCCACCGACACCCTGCAGAGCCTGGCGTCCAAGATCAGCCAGGCCTCGGGCTTCGAGGCCAATGCGACGGTGGTCACCACCAACGGCGTCCAGGCCCTGAAGATCACGCCGAACTTCCCGGGGGTGAGGATCACCCTGGGCGCCGGGCCGGCCGGGGCCAACGCCCTGCCCGCGCTCGGCCTGTCCGAGGGCGTGGTCACCACCAACGCCACAGCCAAGGCGGCCAAGGCCGGCGCCGCCACGACCGCCACCTCCAGCAACTCGCTGCAGGCCAACTATGCGCTCGGCATGCCCTCGACGCTGAACCTGACCACCGCGGCCGGCGTCAAGCAGGCCCAGGCCGTGCTGGGCGCGGCGGTGGCCACGATCAAGCAGATCTACAGCGACATGACGACTCCGGCCTCGACCTCGAAGGGCTCGAATTCCGGCGGGTCGGCCCCGGCCTATCTGACGGCAGAGATCGCCAGCTACCAGAACGCCCTGGCGCGCTTGTCCAGCACCAGCTCGAGCTGAGCGGTCAAGCCGCTCAGGCGGCGATCAGATTGGCGGTGGCCAGGCCTCGGCGCACCTGCTCGCGCCGCTCGCGCCACTCCTCGGCCAGGATCGCCAGCAGCACCACGTCGCGAAACACGCCGTCCTTGAGCACGTGCCGGCGACGGTAGCCCTCGCGGCGGAAGCCGGCCGCCGCCTGGGCCTTCAGCGCCACGTCGTTGTCGGCCAGCACTTCGGCGCAGACCTTCTCCAGCCCCAGGCCGTCGAACGCCAGATCCAGCCCCAGGGCTTGGGCGGCGCGCCCGGCGCCGCGGCCCCGCGCGGCCGCGTCGCCGATGTACCAGCCCCAGTCGGCGCGGCGATGGCGGCTGCGCAGGCCCGTCAGGGTCAGAAAGCCGGCCGGCCCGCTGTTGTGGGTGATGATCCAGCCCCGGCGATCGGGGTCGCCACGGAACTCGTCGAACCAGCGCCGGTGCTCATCGAGCGTGAGCGCCGGCAGATCGCTCATCCAGCGATCCACTTCCGGCTCCCGCCGCCAGCGGAACAGCCGTTCACAGTCGTCTTCGGACAAGGGACGCAGGTCGATCATGCCGAGACTTTACACCCCTGCGGGCCGGGCCGCATGGCCCTCGCGCCCTTCGCTCTAGCGGAATAGCGACAGGATCACGGACGGCGCCTGGTTGGCCACCGACAACGACTGGACGCTGAGCTGCTGCTGGACCTGCAAGGCCTGCAGTTTGGCGCTCTCCGCCCCCATGTTGGCGTTGACCAGGTCGCCGACGCCCGTCTGCAGGCTGTCGGAAAGCTGGCTGACGAAGGCGGTGTGGGCCGAGATCTGGTCGGCCTGGACGCCCAGGTTGGACAGGGCGGTGGTGACGTTGGTCAGCGAACTGTTGATCTGGGACAGGGCCGTCGAGGCGGCGCTCGCCGTACCGAGGCTGGCGGTCGACCCCAGGGTGATCACCGAGCCGCCCAGCGAAAGATCGGTGCTGCTCAGGGTCAGGAACGAGCTGCCGTCAGCCGAGGCCAGGACGCTCAGGTTGCCGGTGGACGAGCCGTTGAGCAGGTTGGCGCCGTCGAACGTGGCGTTGTTCACCGTGTTCGAGATCTGGTTCAGCACGGTCTTGAAGTCGGCGTTGTAGGCCTGCCGCGAGGTCGCATCGAGCGACGGATCGCTCGCCGATGTGGCGTCGTTCTTCAACTTGTTCAGCAGGGTCAGGACGTTTTGACCGGCGGCGGTCGCCACATCCGAGATCGAGGTTGCGCGGTTCAGACTCTGGGTCACGGCGTCGAGGCCGGTGGCGCTCTGCTGCTGGTTCTGCGCGATCGACCACAGGTCGGGATTGTCCTGAGCGCTGGCCACCGAAAGGCCGGAGGAGACCGTGTTCTGGGTCTGGGTGAGCTGACCCTGGGTGTTGGCCAGGTCCTGCAACGCGATCCGCGCGGCGTTATTGGAATTGTTGTTCACGCTGATCGACATGTCGGACTCCTTCGGAGTTGGCCCTCCGCCGGGACCAGCCTAGCGGAAGACTCGCAGATTCGCGTCGCAGCCTAGGCCGCCATCGTATGCGCATGGTTAACGCAATACGAACGAACCCACGCACCGACCATCGGCGGGGGCTGACATCTGCGGTGCGGACCTCAGTCCGCAAAGCCCTTGGCCGTCAGGCGCTCGTGTCGACCACGGCGCCGACGGCGTAATTCTCGGCTTCACGCATCTTGACCAGTTGTGCGCGCGGAAGCTGTTGAACGACCTTCCCGGTGCGCCAATCGACGGTCTTGTAGACGAAGCAGCCGGCCTTCAGATCCTCCTCGATCACCAACCGCAGGTCGGCCGGATTCGGGGCGCTCGGCTCGCCCTGTTGCGGCGCGTCGGCCGGGGTGGCGGCGGGCGTCGCAGGCGGCGAAGACCCATAGGTCGGATCGGGAACGGCGCTCGCGTTGGTGACGGTAGAGGTCATATCTCCCTCACGCCGGGATCGGCCGGCGTCTCCGTGAGCGTTCGGAGGCGGGCCAAGACCCGCCTCCTACGCCAGGTTCGTTTACCGGAAGAGGCTCAGAAGGGTCTGGCTCGACTGGTTGGCGATGGACAGGGCCTGGATGCCGAGTTGCTGCTTGGTCTGCAGCGCGGTCAGTTGGGCGC
>JARLIQ010000096.1 GCA_031291645.1 Caulobacteraceae bacterium
CCACCGCCAAGGCGCTGGAAGCCGCTGCCAAGCCGGCCGAGATCGTCGGCCAGACGCTGGAACGCGCGCTGGATCCGCTGGCCTCGGCGCTGAAGCGCGCGGCGCTGAAGCGCGCCGACAAGCAGAGCCGTCAGTTCGCCAGCGCCGGCGCTGGCGCGGCCGCCCCAGCCAACGCCAAGCCCGCGGCCCTGGTCTCGCCGCTCGCCGTGCCGTTTCCGACCATCGCGCCGATCGCCGGGGTCGGGCTGGCGACCGGCCGGGCCGGCTTCTACAAGGACGTGCGCGACGACGTGCTGGTCATGCGCCTGGCCGAGGGCTCGACCTGCGGCGGCGTCTTCACCCGGCACGGGGTCGGCTCGGCGCCCGTGGACTGGTGCAAGCGCCAGCTCGAGGCCTCCGGCGGCGAGGCGGTGCGGGCCCTGGTGGTCAACGCCGGCTGCGCCAATTCCTTCACCGGCAAGCTGGGCGCGGACGCGGCCCGCCGGGTGGCTTCCTCGATCGCCAAGCGCTTCGACTGCCGCCAGCGCGACGTCATGCTGGCCTCGACCGGCGTCATCGGGGTGGTGCTCGACGACGCCAAGATCATCCACCACCTGCCGGAGATCACCGCCCGGCTCGAAGCGGACAATTGGGACGCCGCCGCGCGGGCGATCATGACCACCGACACCTTCCCCAAGGGGGCGGTGGCCGAGTCCGAGATCGACGGGACCCCGGTGCGCATCGCCGGCATCGCCAAGGGCTCGGGCATGATCGCGCCGGACATGGCCACCATGCTCAGCTTCATCGTCACCGACGCGACCATCTCGGCCGGCGCCCTGCAGACCCTGGTCTCGCTCTACACCCGCTCGACCTTCAACGTGGTGACGGTCGACGGCGATCGCTCGACCAACGACACCTGCCTCCTCTTCGCCACCGGCCAGGCCGGCGCGCCGCGGATCAGCCGGGCGGGCGACAAGCGGCTGGCGGACTTCCGGCTCAAGCTGGAGGCGGTGATGCTCGACCTGGCCCAGCAACTGGTGCGCGACGGCGAGGGGGCGAGCAAGTTCGTCAAGATCACCGTCAACGGCGCCGAGAGCGCGCTCTCCGCCCGCAAGATCGCCCGCACCGTGGCCGAATCCCCGCTGGTCAAGACCGCCTTCGCCGGCGAGGACGCCAACTGGGGCCGCATCGTCATGGCGGTCGGGCGGGCGGACGAGCCGGTCAACCGCGAGCGGATGGGCGTGAAGTTCGGCGACCTGGTGGCCGCCGAGGACGGCGCCGTTTCGCGCACCTACGACGAGGCCAAGATGAGCGCCTACATGAAGCGCGCGGAGCTGGAGGTCACCGTCGAGGTCGGCGTCGGCCGCGCCTCGGCCAGCGTCTGGACCTGCGACCTGACCAAGCGCTACGTCGAGATCAACGGGGACTACCGCAGCTGACCGGGCCGGGCAAAACCCTGCTGCTGGTCGCCGCCGCCGCCCTGGTCGACGGCGACGGGCGCGTGCTGATCTGCAAGCGGCCGCAGGGCAAGTCGCTGGCGGGCCTGTGGGAATTTCCCGGCGGCAAGCTCGAGCCGGGTGAGACGCCCGAGGCCTGCCTGATCCGCGAACTGGACGAGGAACTGGGCATTACGGTTGCGGAATCCTGCCTCGCGCCGTTCGTTTTCGCCTCGCACGGTTACGATTCGTTTCACCTGATGATGCCATTGTTCCTTTGCCGACGCTGGACGGGTGTGGTCCAGACCAGGCAGCACGAGGCGCATGCGTGGGTCAGACCAAATCAGATGGCGGACTATCCCATGCCGCCGGCCGACGCGCCCTTGGTCGCCTGGCTGCGCGATCTGCTCTGAGCTTCTGGCGTGACGAGGCCGGCGCCACCGCGATCGAATACGGCCTGATCGTCTCGCTGATCTTCCTGGTTGTGGTCGGCTCGATGACCGTCTTCGGCCAGCACGCCACCAGCGTCATCAACGGCGCCGCCAACGCGATCAACAGCGCGGTCTAGCGGGCCGCGGCCGCCCGGGCTCGCAAAACCCGGCGCAAATCCCTAGATTGCGGGCCTCGCACGCGGACCGCTCCCATGGCCCTGGACATCGCAGACCCGAGCGCCGTCGACGCGGCGACAGCCGCCGTCGGCCTGCCGGCCGGGACGCGCATCGTCGTGGCCATGTCCGGCGGCGTCGATTCCACCGTCACCGCCGCCCTGCTCAAGCGCGCCGGCTACGACGTGGTCGGCGTGACGCTGCAGCTCTACGACCATGGCGCGGCGATCCAGAAGAAGGGCGCCTGCTGCGCCGGCCAGGACATCCACGACGCGCGCACCGCCGCCGAGGCGATCGGCATGCCGCACTACGTCCTCGACTACGAAAGCCGCTTCCGCGAGGCGGTGATCGAGGAGTTCGCCGACGCCTATCTGCGCGGCGAGACGCCGATCCCCTGCGTGCGCTGCAACCAGACGGTCAAGTTCCACGACCTTCTGGAAACCGCGCGCGACCTGGGCGCCGAGGCCATGGCCACGGGACATTATGTAAGGCGCAGGACGGGGGCGCTGGGCGAGGGTGTGCGCGCGCAGCTGCACCGCGCGGTCGATCCGGCGCGCGACCAGTCCTACTTCCTGTTCGCCACAACGCCCGAGCAGCTCGACTTCGTCCGCTTCCCGCTGGGCGGGCTGGAGAAGCCGGTCGTGCGCCGGGTGGCGGCCGAGCTCGGCCTGTCGGTGGCCGACAAGCCCGACAGCCAGGACATCTGCTTCGTGCCCGAGGGCCGGTACACCACGGTGATCGACCGCCTGCGCCCGCACGGCGCCGAGCCCGGCGACATCGTCCACCTGGACGGCCGGGTCCTGGGCCGCCACGAGGGGGTGACCCGCTACACCGTCGGCCAGAGGCGCGGGCTGAACATCGCCGTGGGCGAGCCGCTGTTCGTGGTGCGGCTGGACGCGGACGCGCGCCGGGTGATCGTCGGCCCGCGCGAGGCGCTGCTGGCCGGGGCGCTGACGATGAAGGAAACCAACTGGCTGGGCGACCAGCCGAGCCTCGTGGCCGCCGCGGCCGAAGGCCAGCGGGTGCTCGCCCGCGTGCGCTCGACCCGCGAGCCCGCCGCCGGCCGGCTGGCGCTGGACGGCGGCGAGGCCAGGGTGGTGTTCGACGCCCCCGAAGAAGGCGTCGCCCCCGGCCAGGCCTGCGTCCTCTACGACCCCGCCGACCCGACCCGGGTGCTGGGCGGCGGCTTCATCGCCGGGACGACGGCGGCGGTCTAGGGTCTGGCCCTCGTCGCCACCCACCGGGCGTCTAGTCGGCCTTCGCCTCCGCCAGCGCCTCGCCGACCGTGGCGCAGGTCTCGCCCTCGGCGGGGATGAGGTCGCCGGGGGCCACCGGCTCGCCGCACGCCTCGCACACCAGGCCCGGCGAGAAGCGCTCGCCGCAGGCCCTGTGCACATAGCGCACCGGTCCGCCGGCGCCGCCGTAGACGTGCCGGTCGCCCCAGGCGGCCAGGGTCAGCAGCACCCCGTGCAGGTCGCGGCCCTTCTCGGTCAGCACGTACTCGTGCCGCGGCGGCCGCTCGCAGTAGGCGCGCCGCTCCAGCACCCCGTGCGCCACCAGGGTCTTCAGCCGCGCGGCCAGCACGTTGCGCGCGACGCCCAGCCGCTCCTGCCACGGCTCGAACCGCCGCACGCCCAGGAAGGCGTCGCGCAGGATCAGCAGGGTCCAGGGGTCGCCCACCACTTCCAGGGTGGCGGCGACGGAACAGACCTGGTGCGAATAGTCGGCGGTGCGGCCCATCGCGCGGATCGTGCTCGCCCGCCGCGGGGTTGACAAGCGCGTTGCGTTTGCGGACCCAGGCGCCCACCTCTAGCGGATCCAAGGAGCTTCCACATGACCGCCGCGTCCGATCCCGTCGTCATCGCCTCCTACGCCCGCACGCCGATGGGCGGATTCCAGGGGGCGCTGGGCTCGGTCAAGGCGACCGACCTGGGCGCCGCGGCGGTGAAGGCGGCGGTCGAGCGGGCCGGGATCTCCGGCGAGCAGGTCGAGCAGATCGTGATGGGCTGCGTCCTGCCCGGGGGCCTCGGCCAGGCCCCGGCGCGCCAGGCGGCCCTCGGCGCCGGCCTGCCCAAGTCGGTCGAGGCGACCACGGTCAACAAGATGTGCGGCTCGGGCCTGCAGGCGACGATCATGGCGCACGACGCGCTCGCGGCCGGCTCGGTCGACGTCATCGTGGCCGGCGGCATGGAGAGCATGTCGAACGCCCCCTACCTCCTGGCCAAGCACCGGGCCGGCGCGCGCATCGGCCACGACGTGGTCTCCGACAGCATGTACCTGGACGGGCTGGAAGACGCCTACGACAAGGGCAAGCTGATGGGCGTCTTCGCCGAGGAGAGCGCGCGCAACTACCAGTTCGGCCGCGAGGCGATGGACGCCTTCGCCCTCGAAAGCCTGCGCCGGGCCCGCGCGGCGGTGGAGGGCGGCGCCTTCGCCCGCGAGATCACCCCCGTCCAGGTCGCCACCCGCAAGGGGACCGAGACGGTCGCCCAGGACGAACAGCCGCTGAAGGCCGATCCGGCCAAGATCCCGACCCTGAAGCCCGCCTTCGCCAAGGACGGGGCGATCACCGCCGCCAATTCGTCCTCGATCAGCGACGGCGCGGCCGCCCTGGTCCTGACCCGGGCCTCGGTCGCCGAGGCGCTGGGGATGACGGTCGTCGCCCGCATCACCGGCCACGCCGCCCACGCGCATGAACCGGGCCTCTTCACCACCGCCCCGGTGCCGGCGATCCGCAAGGCGCTGAAGCGGGCCGGCTGGAGCGTCGACGACGTCGACCTGTTCGAGGTCAACGAGGCCTTCGCCGTGGTGGCCATGATCGCCATGCAGGAGCTGGCCATCCCGCACGAGAAACTGAACGTCAACGGCGGCGCCTGCGCGCTCGGCCACCCGATTGGAGCGTCCGGCGCGCGGCTGATGGCGACCCTGCTCTCGGCCCTCGAGGCGCGCGGCGGAAAGCGCGGCGTCGCCAGCCTGTGCATCGGCGGCGGCGAGGCCGTGGCCATGGCGGTCGAACTGGTCTGACGGTCATGGGCGCGCCCGCCACCGACAACCCGGTCGTCGACAACCGCGCCCAAGGCCGCTTCGAGCTGACCGAGGAGGGCCTGACCGCCTTCGCCAGCTACAGCCGCCGGGCCGGCGCCCTGGTCATCCCGCACGTCGAGGCGCCCGTCCCCCTGCGCGGCAAGGGGACGGCCGGCCGGCTGATGGAGGGCGTCGCCCGCCACGCCCGCGCCGAGGGTGTCAAGATCATCCCCCTCTGCCCCTACGCCGCGGCCTGGCTGAAGCGCCATCCGGAATACGCGGACGTGGCGGGCTGACCCCTACCAGGGCCGGCGTTCGTCGTTGTGGCGCAGCCAGCGGATCTGGTCGTTCAGCCGGTCCAGCCGGTCCTGCAGCACGCCGCGCTGGCGGTCGTTCAGCCACCCGCCGTTGCGATAGCGCATCCGCCGCTCGTCCTGGCGGATGCCGTCCAGCGAACGCTGCGCGCGCCAGGCCTCGCGCCCGTCGAGCGAGCCGTCGGCGCGGCCGCGGTTGATCCTCTGCTGCATCCAGTCGATGCGCCGGTCGAGGTCCCAGCCGCCCGGCCGGCCATGGTCGCCGGGGCCACGGTCATAACCGGGGCCGGGGCCAGGGCCAGGACCGCCCCAGTCATGGTGGTCATAAGGCTGGGCGGCGCCGAGGCCGGGCGCGGCCAGCGCCATCAGCGCGCTTGCGGCCATCGCCGCCAGGGTCAGGGCTTTCATCGACGTCTCCTGGTTCATTTCGTCCCCGAGACAAGTTAGCAGGTCGGTAACCGATGCATAGCCGCCCCGTCGGCCATGGCCGACGGCGGCGCGCTTGAGGCGGCCGCGCCGCCGGTCTAGCGTCGTGGCCCCACCATCCACGAGGGCGCAAAGCCATGGCAAGCCTGCAGGACATCCCGGTCAACCGCATCGACGGAACGCCCGCCTCGCTCGGCGACTATGCCGGCAAGGTGGTGCTGGTGGTCAACGTCGCCTCCAAATGCGGGCTGACGCCCCAGTACGACGGCCTGGAGACGCTCTACGAGACCTATGGCGGCCAGGGCCTGGTGGTCGCCGGCTTTCCGGCCAACGAGTTCGCCGGCCAGGAGCCCGGCTCCAACGCCGAGATCGCCGAGTTCTGCGAGACCCGGTTCAACATCAAGTTCCCGATGTTCGAGAAGATCGTGGTCAAGGGCGAGGGCAAGCACCC
>JARLIQ010000097.1 GCA_031291645.1 Caulobacteraceae bacterium
ATGACCAAGGTGGTGCCGGACGAATTCGCCGTGGTGACCAAGGCGCCCTTGGTCGTGCCGCCGGATTACGCGCTGCGTCCGCCGTCGCCGGGCGAGCCGCGGCCCCAGGAACTGCAGCCCGAGAGCCAGGCGCGCCTGGCCTTGCTGAACGAGCGCGCCGCCGAGGCCCGTTCGGATGGCGAGCGGCTGCTGGCCGCCAAGGCCGGCGCCGACAAGGCCGACCCGCTGATCCGTTTCGTCGTCGACGACGAGTTCGGCGACCTGGCTCACAAGGACACCAGCTTCGCCGATCGCGTGATGTTCTGGCGTAAGGGCCGTCCCGAGACCCAGGGCGCGGCCATGACGGCCAACGAGGCCGGCGCCGCGTCCCCGGCCCCGATCGACCCCTCGGTCGAAGCCGCGCGGATCCAGAAACTCACCTCCAACCAGCCGGTGGTGATCGACCGCGATCAGCCGCACCACGTCAAGCTGCCTGGCCTTTAGGGCGTAGGACCGGACACCGTCAGGCCGCGGGCGCGCAGGCGTTCGAGGATGCCGTCGGGCATGGTCAGCTGCTGCAGGTCGAACACCGCGACCGTCCGTCCCGGCGCCCTCAGCGCCTCGGCGACCGCGGCGGCGTCTGCGGTCAGGTTGCGCTCGTTCAGCGCCTTCAGTTGCGGCACGGCCGCCAGGCACGCGAGGTCCGAGGCGTCCGGCGCGGTCGGCCTCGGCTCGCCGCGCGCCCAGTCCGCCGCATTGGACCGAAGCCGCGGCGCGCCCGCCTCCAGTCCGTGCAGGGTCGCGCCCAGGCAGATCTGCTGGCCGGTCGGCGACAGGGCTTCCGCCGCCCCGGCCATCTCGGCGGCGTCGTAGTAGGCCGCCGCGACCTCGCGCACCCCGTTCTTGCGGGCCAGCCTGCGCACCGCCGCCTCGATCTCGCCGGGCTTGAGGTCCGAGGCCTTGTAGAAGTCGCCGGCCAGCATCACCCCGGCCACGGCCGGCTTCCAATTTGCATAGTGGTTCGGGTCCTTGCCCGCGCTGGCGCTGACCGCGTCGAACCGCCGGCGCAGCGCCGGGCTCAGGCCGACCTCCATCGGCGTGCGCGACCCGGCGTTGCTGACCAGCACCGCGAAGGCCTTCAGCTGGTCGCGCGGCTGGGCGCCGATGATCAGCTGGCTGGCGCCGGCCAACCGCCGCTGCACGCCCGAGGTGTCCCAGGCGAAGTCCTTGGGCGCGACCTGGGGCGCGCCGAGCACCCAGACGTCCGACCGGCCGTCGGAGACCCGCCACCAGGCCGCCGCGCGTGCGGGCGAGGCCAGGGCCGAAGCGACCGCCAGCAGGCCGGCGGCGGCGATCAGCAACGGTGAAATCCTGCCCATGGCGTGATCTTCGCCGAGCCGGTCTTTGGGCGCAATCGCGCGTTGATGACACGACGGCCGCGCGCGGACGATGACCTCCGGCGCCGCGGCGCGGAATCGGCTAGACTGGCCGCACGATGACCATCCGCCGTCTGCCGCCAGAGACCGTCAACCGCATCGCCGCCGGCGAGGTGGTCGAGCGCCCGGCCAGCGCAGTCAAGGAGCTGGTCGAGAACGCCATCGACGCCGGCGCCGGCCAGATCGAGGTGCAGGCCGACGAGGGGGGCCTCGCCCGCATCCTGGTGGCCGACGACGGCAAGGGCCTGTCGGCCGAGGAACTGCCCCTGGCGCTCGAGCGGCACGCGACCTCCAAACTGGCGCCCGGCCCGGACGGCGTGTTCGACCTGCTGCGCATCGCCAGCCTGGGTTTCCGCGGCGAGGCCCTGCCGTCCATCGGCTCGGTGGCCCGGCTGACGCTGAGCGCGCGAGCCCAGGGCGAGGCCGACGCCTTCGCCGTGGTGGTTGACGGCGGCGCCCAGGGGGCTATCCAGCCCTCGGCCTTCCCCGGCCCGCACGGCGCGCGGGTCGAGGTGCGGGACCTGTTCTACGCCACACCGGCGCGGCTGAAGTTCATGAAGTCGGCCCGGGCCGAGGCCATGGCCATCGCCGAGGAGGTCAAGCGCCAGGCGATGGCGCACGAGGCGGTGGGCTTTTCCCTCGACCTCGACGGACGCCGCGCCCTGCGCCTGCCGGCCGAGCGGCCGGGCCCCGAGGGCCGGCTCAAGCGGCTCGCCGCCGTGCTCGGCCGCGAGTTCGAGGCCAACGCCCTGTTGATCGACCAGGCGCGCGAGGGGGTTCGGCTGAGCGGCTATGCGGGCCTGCCGACCTACTCGCGGGGTAACGCCAGTCATCAGTACCTGTTCGTCAACGGCCGTCCGGTGCGCGACCGGTTGCTGCAGGGCGCGCTGCGGGCCGCCTACGCGGACTTCCTGGCCCGCGACCGGCACCCGACCGCCGTGCTCTACGTCGAGCTGGATCCGATCGAGGTCGACATCAACGTCCACCCGGCCAAGGCCGAGGTCCGCTTCCGCGATCCGGCCCTGGTCCGTGGGCTGATCATCGGCGCCCTGCGTCACGCCCTGGCCGGCGCCGGCCACAGGGCCTCGACCACGGCGGCGGCCGCCGCCCTGGGCGGTTTCAGGCCCGATGGCGTCAGTCCCGGCGGCTTCAGGCCCAACACCCCCTCGGCGGCGAACTTCTCGGCCTGGAGCGCGGGCGGCTGGCGGCCGAACGCCGCGACGCCCAACCTGCCTGGCGTCGCCGAGGTCTCGGCGCGCTACGAGGCGCCGGTCCAGGCCGGCGCCGCCCCCGCCGACTGGGCTGCGGCGCGTGGCGAAGCACCGAGCCCCGAAGCGCCGAACAACCTGGTCGACCCGACCGTCTTCCCGCTCGGCGCCGCCCGCGCCCAGCTGCACGAGACCTACGTCATCGCCCAGACCCGCGACGGCATCGTCATCGTCGACCAGCACGCCGCGCACGAGCGCCTGGTCTATGAGCGGATGAAGGCCGAGATGGAGGCCGGCGGCGTCGCCCGCCAGGCGCTGCTGCTGCCCGAGGTGGTCGATCTCGACCCGGCCGAGGCCGAGCGCGTGGTGGCCCGGGCGGACGAGCTGGCGCAGCTCGGCCTGGTGATCGAGCCGTTCGGGCCGGGCGCCGTCCTGGTGCGCGAGACGCCGGCGCTGCTGGGCGAGACCGACGCGGCGGGGCTGGTGCGCGACATCGCCGACGACCTGGCCGAGAACGGCGCGGCCCTGGCCCTGGCCGAGCGGCTGCAGGCGGTGTGCGGGACCATGGCCTGTCACGGCTCGGTCCGCGCCGGCCGCCGGCTCAGCGCGGCGGAAATGAACGCCCTCCTGCGTCAAATGGAGGCCACGCCGCATTCCGGCCAGTGCAATCACGGCCGGCCTACCTATGTGGAGCTCAAGCTGGCGGACATCGAGCGGTTGTTCGGGCGACGGTGAGGCTGGGGGCTATGGGGCAGGTGCGGGCTGATCGCTGGTTGAACCTGGTCGGCCAGCCCGCGTTTCTGCGGGCGGTCCGATCGAACGAGCACGGCTGGCGCCCGGCGGCGGCTCTCGGCCTGATGATCCCCGGGGCCTTCGCCCTGGGCCTGGTCGGCTATCTGGTCAGCGGCCTGATCAACAGCTGGCTGGTCCAGGTCGTGGTGCTGCGCCAGCCGCCGACCTGGCCGCGAGACCTGATCTCCGCCGCCCGGTCGGGAACCGCCGACTGCCAGGGCTGCCTCCTGGGCGGGATGACCACCACGGTGATGGTCGCCGTCATCTCCCTCAGCTGCATGATCGCGGTGCTGGCCAGCGCCGTGCTGATCTACCGGCGGCCGGCGATGAGCTGGATCACGGCCGCGCCTCGCTTCCGCTGGCGGCTGTTCTGGGCCGGCCTGGCGCTGTTCGGCCTGGCGCTGGGCGTGGTGGCGTCGATCCCCGAGGCCCTGCACGGCTGGCCGGACCGGCCGGTGTTCCTGAAGACGGACGAAACCGTCCGGATGCGGATGGCCTATGTGCTGGTCATGGCCCTGTCGCTGCCGGTGGCCGCCGCCTTCGAGGAGGTCCTGTGCCGCGGCTGGCTGCTGCAGGTCACCGCCGCCTTCACCCGCAGCCTGCCGGCGATCCTCTTGGGCAACAGCCTGGTCTTCGCGCTCCTGCACGTCGATCCAGACCCGGGCCGCAACCTCAGCCGCGCCGTGCTGGGTATGGCGCTCAGCTGGGGCGTGCTGCGCACCGGCGGGCTGGAGCTCGGCATCGGCATCCACGCGGCCAACAACCTGATCATCCTGGTGCTGGCCCAGACCCTGCAGCAGAGCGAGCCGTCAGCGGTGTCCAACCCCCTGGCGGTGGCGGCGAACGTCGCGGTCAGCCTGGGCGCGGTGGTGGTGATCGAACTGGTCGCGCGCTGGGCCCCCCTGCGGCGCTGGACCGGGCTCGACCTGGAGGGGGCGGTCCTGGACGGGACGCAGCCGCCTCAGCCCGCGGACCATCGGGCGAACAGCACCCTGGCTGCGCCGTAGCGGCGCTCGTCCAGCGTCTCGAAGCCGGGCGTTTGCGGGGCGGGTTCGTCCGCGCCCCGCTCGAACACCGCCAGCGCCCCCTCGGCCAGCCAGTCGCCGGCCGCCAGCTGGGCCATCGCCTGCTCGCCCAGCCCCTTGCCGTAGGGCGGGTCCAGGAAGGCGATGTCGAAGGCTGGCCCATCGGCGCCGGGCCTGGCGCCCAGGTCGACCGCGTCGCGCCGATGGATGCGGGTGCGGCCGAACAGCTCGCCCTGGGCCCCCAGCGCCTCGACGTTCTCGCGGATCACGCCGCGGGCCGCCGCGTCGGTCTCGACGAACAGGCAGAAGGCCGCGCCGCGCGACAGCGCCTCCAGCCCCAGGGCGCCGGAGCCGGCGAACAGGTCGATCACCCGCGCGTCCCGCAGCCCCGCCGACCAGGGCGCGTGCTCCAGCACGTTGAAGATCGATTCGCGCGCACGGTCCGACGTCGGGCGGGTGGACGCGCCCGGCGGGGCGATGATGGCGCGGCCACGATAGGCGCCGCCGACGATCCGCATGGATTTGAACCCTTTTTCCGCCGAGCTTGGGCGACTGCGTATTGACCCAAGCCGGGCGGCCCGCAAGATGGCGCAACCTGGAGGGGGAAGTTCCGATGTTTCGCTTGAGTGTCGCGCTCGTCGTGTCGAGCGTGCTGTCGCTGTTCGCGTTCGGGCCCGCGCTGGCCGCCCCACCGCCGATCGAGGCCTATGGCAAGCTGCCGGCCGTCGAGCACCTCAGCCTCTCACCCTCCGGCCAGCGCTACGCCTTCATCGCGGTGGTCGGCGACAAGCGGCGGCTGGTGGCCGAGACCGTGGACGGATCGAAGATCCTGCTCGCGAGCGAGGTGGGAACCGCCAAGGTCGTCGGCGTGTCGTGGGCGGGCGAGGACCACCTGCTGGTGGAGATCAGCCACACCGTCCCGCTCGGCTTCGGCTTCACCGTCTCCAAGCTGGAGATGAGCACGGTCGTGGTGATCAACCTTCAGACCCGCAAGGCCTTCGCCGTCTTCGACCGCCATCCCACGGTCTCCACCGCGGTGATGGGCGACTATGGCGTCGCCCAGATCAAGGGCCGTTGGTACGGCTTCTTCGGCGGCATCACCTATGGGAGCAGCCCGACCGGCCCGTACCTGGAACACAGCTGGGCGGACCTCTATCGGGTGGACCTCGACAGCGGTGCGATCGAAATCGCCGCCCACGGCAGCGAGATCGCCGACAGCTGGCTGGTCGGCCCGGACGGTGAGATCATCGCCCGCACGACCTACGACCAGACCTCGGGCGCCTGGCAGGTGATCACCGGGTCGTTCGCCGGACGCGTGCTCGCCTCGGGCAAGTCCAAGCTCGGCGGGGTCGACGCCCTGGCGCGCGGGCGCACGCCCGACACCATCGTCGTCAATCGCCCGGTCGGGGACGGTGCGAGCGTCCAGGAGCTCAAGCTCTCGGGCGAGGCGGCCGGCAAGTCGCCCGAGGACGACAACGCCGACGATCTCGTGACCGATCGGGACACGGGCCTGTGGGTGGGCACGCTCAGCCGCGGCGACCAGCCGACGCCCAAGTTCTTCGCCGCCCAGGCGGAGGCGCGCATCCGCGGCGTGTTCAAGGCGTTTCCGGGCCAGTCGGTGAGCCTGGAGAGCCGCACCTCGAACCTCGACCGGATCGTGGTCAAGACCTCGGGCCTGGGCGATTCCGGCACCTACTGGCTGGTCGACATGACCACGCACAAGGCCGACCCGCTGGCGTACGAGCGGCCGGAGATCGGCCCCGACTATGTCGGAACCATCAAGATGGTGGACTGGAAGGCGTCCGACGGCCTGGCCCTGCGCGGCGTGCTGAACCTGCCACCGGGACGCGATCCGAAGAACCTGCCGGTGATCGTCATGCCGCATGGCGGACCCGAGGCGCGGGACTATCCGGTGTTCGACTGGTGGGCCCAGCTCTTCGCGTCGCGGGGCTATGTGGTGTTCCAGCCCAATTTCCGGGGCTCGTCCGGCTACGGCCTGGATTTCCGCGACGCCGGCTTCGGCCAGATCGGCCGCAAGATGGAGACCGACGTCTCCGACGGGCTGGACATGCTGGTCAAACAGGGGATCGTCGATCCAAAGCGCGCCTGCATCGTCGGCTGGAGCTACGGCGGCTACGCGGCCCAGGCCGGCGTGACGGTGCAGCACGGCCTCTATCGATGCGCGGTGTCGATGGCCGGAATCTCCGACCTGCCGGCCTTCCTGGAATACGTCCGCGACAAGACCGGCGAAGACAGCGACTCCGTGCGCTACTGGAAGACCTTCATGGGCGCCAAGAGCATCTGGGAGAGCGAGCTCGGGCCGATCTCACCGGTCAAGCAGGCGGCCAAGGCCGACGCCCCCCTGCTGCTCGTCCACGGCAAGGACGACACCGTCGTGCCGCTCGACCAGAGCCAGGAGATGGCGCGCGCGCTGAAGGCCGCCAGCAAGCCGGTCGAACTCGTCACCCTGGACAGCGCCGACCACTGGCTGCTGCGCGAGGACACCCGCCTGGCCATGGCCCAGGCCTCGCTCGACTTCGTGCTGAAATACAACCCACCCGACCCCGAACCGGCGACGCCGGTCAAGCAGGCGGCGGCTGCGTCGCCCTGACGGCTGTCAGCTTCGCCACCTCAGCACGCCGCCCTCGACCGGGTTGGCGAAGGGGCGGTGTTCGCGGCGGCTGGCGGTCCATTCGCGCTTGAGGGCCTGGTACCACTTGGCCTGGCGGTCGGCGTCGTCGATCCACAGCAGGGCGGGATCGTAGGCCAGGCCCTGGTTCTGCAGGTTCACCATGGCCGCGTCCTGGCGCAGGAACTTGCGCGCGCCCTGGGCGATGAAGGGGCGCAGCAGGGTGAAGGCCGGGTGGTCCGACCACATGATCTGCGTGATCCGGGTCGCGGTCTCGTTCAGCGGGGTCAGGCAGGTCAGCGACAGCACCTGGCGCGGGCCGACCTCGATGTGTTCGTAGCGCAGGCCGGGCAGGCGGAAGACGATCTCGGTCGCCGGCGCCCCGCCCAGCACCTTGTAGGCGTAGCTGTTCTTGGACGGCGGATGGCGGACCATGGCGAAGCCGGCCTCGCGCGGCTCGAAAATCTTGGCCTTCTCGTGCTGGGAGGCGGGCGAGCGCCACCACCAGTTCTGGTGCACGTAAGGCCCGTGCGCCGGGTCCATCAGGCCCACGACCGCATGGTCGATGTGGCTGTCGAACACCATCCGGTCGACCAGCTTGGGCGCGCCGCCCACGATGCCGGGAAAGGTCGGCGGCGGCTGGTCAGGCTCGCCCTCGCCGCGGGGGTCGGAACTCATCCAGACGAAGACCAGGCCCTGGCTCTCGACCACCGGATAGCGGCGCACGCGGATGCGGCCGATATCGACCGCCTGGTCGCCGGCGAGCGAGGGGATGGCCGAGCAGGCGCCGTCGGTGCGGAAGCGCCAGCCGTGATAAGGGCACTCCACCGCCTCGCCGCCGCCCGGCTCGGCGACCAGCCGGCCGGCCGATAGCGGCGCGGCGCGGTGCGGACAGACGTCGCGCAGGCCATAGACCTCGCCCTTGCGCGTGCGCCCGATCAGCACCGGCTCGCCCAGGATCTCGTAGCGCTGCAGCTTGCCCGGCTTCAGGTCGCCGGCCAAGGCGGCGAAGTACCAGATGTCGCGCAGGAAGCCGCGCCCGAAGCGGTGCGCCTCGGCTGGGAACTCCACGGTCTTGGCCTCGCCTTCCGCCATGCCCCTACATATCCGCCACAGAGCCAAATCGCGACCGGTTCTGTGCGGCCCGCGCAAGCCGCGGGCGTTGATGCAAAGCAAGTCACCTCGCCGCGGTGGCGATCAGCCGGGCGTAGAAGTCGGTCATCAGGGCCAGGTTGGCCAGGGTCATGTGCTCGTTGGTCCCGTGGATCATCTCGGTGTCGTTCACCGACAGCACCAGGGGCTGGAAGCGGTAGACGTCCTTGGAGACCGGCTGCAGAGCGCGGCTGTCGGTGCCGGCGACCACCAGGGCCGGCGCGACCGGGGCGTGCGAGCTGGCGGCGGCGGCCGCGGCGACCAGCGTCCAGCCCTCCGAGCGGGTGGAGGAGACCGGCGTCGGCTCCATCGGCGGCCGGGTCCAGGCGAGTTCGACCGGCAGGCTCCCCACCGCCTGCCTGGCCCGCGCCATCACCTGGACGGAACTGTCCCCCGGCGCGATGCGATAGTTGATCCAGCCGCTGGCCGCCTGGGGCAGGACGTTTTCCTTGGGCGAGCCCTGCAGCATGGTCGGGGCGGTGGTGGTGTGCAGCACGGCCGCGCCCGCCGGGGTCGAGCCGATCACCTGGGTCAGCAGCGGGCGGAACAGCCAGGCGTTGGCCACCGCCGCCCGCACCAGGGTCGGCGCGTGGGGCGCGATGGCCTCCATCATCTGGGCCGCCGGGCCCTGGTAGCGCATCGGGTCGGGGTGGGCGGCGATGGCGACCAGGGCCTTGGCCAGGGTGATCACCCCGGTCTCCTTCGGCGGGATGGACGAATGGCCGCCGGCCGACCGAGCGGTGACCTTCAGCGTCGCATAGCCCTTTTCCGCGACCCCGATCAGGGCCACGGGGCCGTGGGTCACCGGATAGTCGCCGATGACCAGCAGGCCCTCGTCGAGGGTGAACTCGGCCATCACCCCCCGGGCCGCCAGCCAGGCCGCCGCCGCCCGCGCCCCGCGACCCAGGGTCTCCTCGTCCTGGCCGGAGACGATGTAGACCGTCCGCCTGGGCCGAAAGCCGCGCGCGGCCAGGGCGTCGACCGCCTCGAAGATCGAGACCAGCGAGCCCTTGTCGTCGATCGAACCGCGGCCCCAGACCGCGCCGTCGGCGACCTGGCCCGAGAAGGGCGGATGGCGCCAGTCCTTCTCCGTCCCGTCGGCCACCGGCACCACGTCCTGGTGGGCCATCAGGATGATCGGCGCCAGCGACGGGTCCGCGCCCGGCCATTCGTAGACCAGGGTGCGTTCGGCGACGATGGTGCGGGTCATGACCCGGTGCGCGGCCGGATAGGTCGCCTGCAGCCACTGGTGCAGCGCCTCCCACTGGGCCGGCTGGTCCTCGGCCGGGTCCTGGTGCGAGACGGTCTGGATGCGCACCGCCTCGCCCAGGTGTTCGGCCGCCCGGGCGTTGTCGATCGGGATGGACGGCGCCAGCCGCACGGCGTCCGCATTCGCCTGCGTGGGCGGCTTGAAGGTTGCGGTGCGCACCGCCACGATGGCCGCGCCGATGGCGACCACCCCAACCACGCCGAGGACGATGTTGCCTACCCGCGCCATGACCGCCTTGCCCTGTTCCGTTCACGGCGGATCGTGCGTCGAAAGCCGGACGCGAAACAAGCCCCGCCGTTCATGAGCCGCCGTCGCCGGCGCGCGTCCGGGCGCGGTCCTTGGGGGCTGGCCGTCGTGCTCGCGGCCCTGGTCGCGGCGGGCTTCGCCGCCGATCGCCTCGCGCCGGCCCAGGACCTGCCCTGGAAGCCGTTCAGCCTGAACCGGCCGATCGGCGCCTTCACCCATTTCCAGCTGGCCCGGATCGGCTACGACGAGCCGGCCTGCGAGGCGGCCCTGGCCGCCGGCGACGTCGACTTCACCCCGGTCGCCCCGCGGCGGGAGGGCGACTGCCACGTGCTGAACGGCGTGCGCCTGGGCGAGGGGCTGGCGCCGCTCAAACCGGCCGCCCCGATGATGAGCTGCCAGGAGGCCCTGGCGTTCGCGGCCTGGGAGCGCCACGCGGTCCAGCCCGCCGCCCGCGCCGCGTTCGGCCGGCCGGCGGTCCAGATCGAGCATTTCGGAACCTACGCCTGCCGGCCGATCCGCGGCCAGACCCGGGGCCTGAGCGAGCACGCCTTCGCCGACGCCATCGACGTCTCGGCCTTCCGCCTGTCGGACGGCCGCCTGATCAGTGTGCTGAAGGACTATCGCGATCCGGGTCCGGACGGCGCCTTCCTGCGACGCGTCCACGGCCAGGCCTGCCGGGTGTTCGGCCACGCCCTGGGCCCGGACTTCAACCCCGAGCACAGGGATCACTTCCACCTGGACATGGGCCTGTGGGGTCCGTGCCGATGAGCGCGCGCTTGACCTTGCGCTAGGTCCGCGACAGGGTGCGGCCGAAATCAAACAAACGTTTTAAGGGGAAGCCCAGCCATGACTCTGTTCGATCTGACGGGCAAGGTCGCCATCGTCACCGGATCCTCGCGCGGCATCGGCAAGGCCATCGTCGAGCGGCTGGCCGAGCACGGCGCCAAGGTGGTGGTCTCCTCGCGCAAGGCCGGCCCCTGCGAGGAGGTGGCGGCGGCGATCAACGCCGAACATCCGGGCGCGGCCATCGCGGTCCCGGCCAACATCTCGTCCAAGGACGATCTTCAGCGGCTGGTCGACGAGACCCGCAAGGCGTTCGGCAAGGTCGACATCCTGATCTGCAACGCCGCCTCCAACCCCTACTACGGCCCGATGTCGGGGATCAGCGACGACGCCTTCCGCAAGATCCTGGACAACAACATCATCGCCAACAACTGGCTGATCAACATGGTCTCGCCCGAGATGCAGGACCGCAAGGACGGGGCGATCGTGATCATCTCGTCGATCGGCGGCCTGCGCGGCACCCCGGTGATCGGCGCCTACGCCATCTCCAAGGCGGCCGACATGCAGCTCGCCCGCAACCTCGCCCAGGAACTGTCGCCCCACAACATCCGGGTCAACTGCATCGCGCCGGGCCTGGTCAAGACCGACTTCGCCAAGGCCCTGTGGGACACGCCGGAAGGCGAGAAGCGCGCCAGCGAGGGCACGCCCCTGCGCCGCCTGGGCGAGCCGGACGACATCGCCGGCGCGGCCGTCTTCCTGTCCTCGCGCGCGGGCGGCTGGATGACCGGCCAGACCATCGTGATCGACGGCGGCTCGACGAGCTGAGGCGGCGTCCTCAGGCCCTCACCGCGCCACCGCCGCCCGGGCCCGCGCCAGGCGACGGACGCCTTCGTCGAGCGTGGCGTCGGCCTTGGCGAAGCAGAGGCGGGCGATGGTGGTGACCGGCCCCGTCTCGTAGAAGGACGAGACCGGGATGGCCGCGATCCCGTGGTCCTTCACCGCCCGCATGCAGAAGCTGACGTCGTCTTCCTCGATGCCCGAGGCCGGCAGGTCGACGTTGAGGAAATAGGTGCCCTGGCTTTCCAGCACCTTGAAGCCTTCCCGCGTCAGGCCGGCGGCCAAGCGGTCGCGCGAGCGGGCCAGGTCCAGCGGCATCCGCGCGAACCAGTCGTCGCTGTTGGAAAGGCCCCAGGCGATCGCTGCCTGCAGGTTGGGCGGGGTGGTGAAGGTGAGGAACTGGTGGGTCTTGGCCAGCACCTGGGTCAGGGCCGGGGCGGCGCAGAGGAAGCCGATCTTCCAGCCGGTGAGCGCGAACATCTTGCCGGCCGAACCGATCTTGACGCACCGCTCGCGCATGCCCGGAAAGCCGATCAGCGGGCGGTGGAGGTGGGGGGCGAACACCACCTGCTCCCAGACCTCGTCGCAGACCGCGACCGCGTCGTAGCGCACGCAGAACTCGGCCAGCAGGGCCAGGTCCTCCTCGGCGAAGGCGACGGCGGCGGGGTTGAGCGGGTTGTTCAGCGCGACCAGCCGGGTCTTTTCGGAAAAGACGCTCTCCAGCGCCTCGCGCGTCAGCCGCCAGTGCGGCGGGGTCAGGCTGATCAGTCGCGGAACGCCGCCGGCGCGCCGGATCATCGGCAGATAGGCGTCATAGACCGGCTGGATCACCACCACCTCGTCGCCCGGCTCGATCAGGCCGAGGAAGCAGGCGGCCAGGGCTTCGGTGGCCCCGGAGGTGACGGTGACCTCCCGCGCCCAGTCGAGATCAAGGCCCTGGCGGGCGTTGTAGTGCTCGGCGACCGCCTGGCGCAGCTCCGGCAGGCCGGCCATCGGCGGGTACTGGTTCGGCCCGTCGACGCAGGCGCGCGCCGCCGCCTCGCGGATGGCCAAGGGGCCCGACTCGTCGGGAAACCCCTGGCCGAGGTTGATCGCGCCCAGCTCGCGCGAAAGACCCGACATCACCTCGAAGATGGTGGTCGGCAGGCTGGCGAAGATCGGATTGGGCATGGCGTCTCATAGCAACGCCGCGCCCGAACCAAAACACCCCTGGGGCGCGGCCCCTATGCGTCCTCGCGCATGCGCTTCTTGCGGAAGCTGGGGTTCAGCACCGCCTTGCGCAGGCGGATCGCCTTGGGCGTGACCTCGACCAGTTCGTCGTCGGCGATGTAGGCGATGGCCTGTTCCAGCGTCATGCGCCGCGGCGGGGTCAGCCGGACGGCCTCGTCCTTGCCGGAGGCGCGCACGTTGGTCAGTTGCTTGCCCTTCAGCGGATTGACGTCCAGGTCGTCGGGCTTGGCGTTCTCGCCGATGATCATGCCCTGGTAGGTCTTCTCGCCGGCGCCGACGAACATGATGCCGCGGTCCTCCAGGTTCCACAGGGCGTAGGCCACGGTCTCGCCGTCGCCGGTGGAAACCAGGACGCCGTTGCGCCGGCCTTCGATCGCGCCCTTGTAGGGCTCGTAGTGCGAGAAGATCCGGTTCAGCACGCCCGAGCCGCGGGTGTCGGTGAGGAACTCGCCCTGGTAGCCGATCAGGCTGCGCGAGGGCGCGATCATGGTCACACGGGTCTTGCCGGCGCCCGACGGGCCCATGTCCTTCAGCTCGGCCTTGCGGGCCGACAGCTTTTCGATGACCACGCCGGAATAGTCGTCGTCGACGTCGATCACCACTTCCTCGATCGGCTCCAGCCGTTCGCCGTGCTCGCCGGTCTGGTAGACCACCCGCGGGCGGCTGATCGACACTTCGAAGCCTTCCCGGCGCATGTTCTCGATCAGCACGCCCAGCTGAAGTTCGCCGCGGCCGGCGACCTCGAAGGCGTCCTTGTCGTCGGTCTCGCTGACCTTGATGGCGACGTTGGATTCCGCCTCGCGCAGCAGGCGTTCGCGGATCACCCGGCTTTGCACCTTGTCGCCGTCGCGGCCGGCCAGGGGGCTGTTGTTGACCGAGACGGTCATCGAGATGGTCGGCGGGTCGATCGGCTGGGCCGGCAGGGCCTCGGTGACCTCGGGCGCGCAGATGGTGTCGGCCACCGTCGCCTTGGACAGGCCGGCCACCGCCACGATGTCGCCGGCCTCGGCGAACTCGATCGGCTGGCGCTTCAGGCCGCGGAAGGCCAGCAGCTTGGTGATGCGGCCCTTCTCGATCTCCTTGCCGTCGCGCGACAGGGCGTGGACGGTCATGCCGGGCGTCAGCGTGCCCGCGTCGACCCGGCCGGTCAGCAGCCGGCCGAGGAAGGGGTCGCTCTCGATCAGCACCGCCAGGATGGCCGCCGGCTCGCCGGCTCGCGCCATCGCCTTGGGCGCGGGGGTGTGCTCGACGATCTTCTCATAGAGCGGGGCGAGGCTCTCGTGCGGGTCGTCCAGGTTGGTCACCGCCCAGCCCTGCTTGCCCGAGGCGTACAGGTGGGGGAAGTCGAGTTGCTCGTCGCTTGCGCCCAGCGAGGCGAACAGGTCGAAGGCGTCGTTGAGCACCCGGTCGGGATCGGCGTGCGGCCGGTCGACCTTGTTCAGCACCACGATCGGCTTGAGGCCCATCTTCAGCGCCTTGCCGAGCACGAACTTGGTCTGGGGCATCACCCCTTCCTCGGCGTCGACCAGCAGGACGCAGCCGTCGACCATGCCCAGAATCCGTTCGACCTCGCCGCCGAAGTCGGCGTGGCCGGGGGTGTCGATGATGTTGATCCGGGTCTCGCCCGCGGCGCCATGCCACAGCACCGAGGTGCACTTGGCGAGGATGGTGATCCCCCGCTCGCGCTCCTGGTCGTTGGAGTCCATCGCGCGCTCGACGGTCGCCTCGTTGGCTCGGAAGGCGCCGGACTGGGCGAGCAGTTGGTCGACCAGGGTGGTCTTCCCATGGTCGACGTGGGCGATGATCGCGATGTTGCGAAGCGGTATGGACACGGTTGAACCTTGACGGGGAGGGGCGGGCGCTTGTACGCGAGCCTGGACTGGAAGACCAGCCCGGCTAGGCCGGGCTTGGCTTTGGGCCACGCTGCAAAGCGCCGACCGCGTACGGACGAAGCGTTGTGCGGCGCAACATATGGGAACGCGGCCCGCTTATAGCAAAATTGCCTTGGCGCACAAGGAATCTGGGCGCTTCGACCCGAAAAAGCCGGTGCGCCGGCCATTTTTCGCTTGCGGCATTGTGCGCTGCACCGTATATATGAGGTGTGAGGCGTCGCTGACGCCTCTGCCCTTCCTGGGCGTTTCCTCCCTATGAACTGGCCGCACCTTCGGGTGCGGCCGTTTTTTTTATGGCCCGCGCATACGCCGCCGATATGGGCCTAACGTCAAGATTCTTGAGAATTTTTCCGGCACGGTCGCAAGCGCGGTCGCGCTAGCCCAGGGCCTCCGCGCAGCAGCAGGCGAGGGCGGCGAACACCTGCTCGAGGTCGGCTTTCAGCCGCTCGAATCCGGTGTGGGGCGCCAGGCTGGCCTCGTCCAGGTAGAGGCTGCGGTTGATCTCGATCTGCAATGCGTGCCGCCGGCGGGCGGGCCGGCCGTAGAATTCGGTGGTGAAGCCGCCGGCGTAGGGGGCGTTGCGGGTCACGCGATAGCCCATGACCTCCAGCGCCCGCTCGGCCGCGTCGGTGATCGCCCCGTCGCAGGCGGTCCCGAACCGGTCGCCCAGCACCAGGTCGCAGCTGCCCGCCCCGCCGAAATCGCCGCTCTGGCCCAGGGTGTGGGCCGCCGCCGAGGGCATCGAATGCCAATCCACCAGCACGGCGACGCCGAACTGGCCGCAGGCCTCGGCCAGCAGGGCCTCCAGCGCCGCGTGATAGGGCTGGTGCACGGTCTCGATCCGCCGGCGGGCCTCATCGAAGGTCAGCTTGCGGGCGTAGATCTCCTGGCCCTCGGCGACGATGCGGGCGATCGAGCCCAGGCCGGCCGCCACCCGCGCTGATCGGCCGCGGGCGAAATCGGGCAGTTCGTCCTCGAACATGGTCGGATCGAGCTCGTAGGGCTCGCGATTGACGTCTACGTAGGCCCGCGCATAGCCGGCGGCGATCACCGCCGCGCCGTGGGCCGACGCGCCCTCGATCAGCACGTCGACGAAGGCGTCTTCCGAACGGCGGATGGCCGCGGCGTCCAGGGCCGAAGCGGCCATCATGTCGGGCGGATAGAAGCGCCCCGAATGCGGCGAGGCGAACACCAGGGGCGAGGCGAGGGCGCCTGCGGGACGGTGCAGGACGAAGGGCGGCTCGGCCGGCCCAGGCTCCGCCGCCGGCAGGGCGAGGCCGACGCTCATGCCTCGCACTATTGGCGAGCGGCCGGGCGCGGTCAACGCGGCCGGCGCGCGCGTTTTATCGGCGGTTTACACATGACCGCCTAGTCTGCAGTCTTCGCTTCCAGATCTAACGAGCCCCATGCCCAAGTCCGACGACATCGTCCGCATCCTGCTCGCCGAAGACGACGATTCGCTGCGCGGCTTCCTGGCCCGCGCGCTGGAGCGGGCGGGCTATGAGGTCGTCGCCTGCCCGGACGGCGAGACCGCGGTCGACGCGCTGGACCAGCATTTCCATGTCCTCCTGACCGACATCGTCATGCCGGGGATCGACGGCATCGAGGTCGCCCGCCAGGCCGCGGCGCGCCAGCCCCACCTGCGCATCATGTTCATCACCGGCTTCGCCGCCGTCGCCCTCTCGGCCGGCGATCGGGCCCCGGCCGGCGCCAAGGTGCTGTCCAAGCCGGTGCATCTGCGCGAGATCGTCGCCGAGGTCGAACGGATGGTCGCGGCGTAGACCATTTTCCGCCGAAGTGGATACCGGTTCGGCGTAGAAAATGGTCTAATTATAAGATCTTATGAGCATTTGCCGGTTCGAGCGAACCGGCAAATGCTCTAGGTTTCTGGCCCCGCCCCCCCGTGTCGGTCACGCAGGCCGGTAGACGGCGATCGCCTTGGCGTCGATCAACCGGGTCACGACATCGACGCGCCGATTGGTGAAGCCCTGGGACTTCCAGACCGCCACGCCCGGCGTGTTGCTGGTCGGACATTCGCCGAATTCGCCCAGGTCGTGGCAGCGCGGCGGGTTCAGCCCCCCGCAGCTCAGGAGGATGTCGTCGGTCGGCCCGACGTCGGCCCAGGCGGCGAAGCCCAGCTTCTGCGCCAGGGCGAGCGCGCCCGCCGCCTGGGCCCTGGAAAAGGCGTAGACGCGGTTGAGCATGCTGACGCCGATGTCCACGCGGGTCCGAAAGCCGTTCGAGGCGACGGCGCCGTCGTTCAGTTCCAGCCGCTCGCCCCAGACGCCGTGGGCGCGCCCGGGCGCCGAGCGGACGATCGCCGCCAGCCGGGCGATCTGCGCCGGCTGGAGGAAGATGTCGTCGTCGATCGCGACGTAGAAGTCGAACGGCAGTCGGCTCGCCAGCGGTACGCGCGCCCCGGCGCCGGCGTTGACCTTGGACCGGTGCACCCAGACCCCCGCCGCGGCGTCGTCGTCCCGCCAGCGGTCTTCGGGTCGTTCGGCCTGGTCGAGGACGAAGATCGGCGCATCCGGCAGGCCCGCCCTCGCGGCCGCGGTGATGGCCTGGATGTTCTGGGGGCGCTTGTAGTTCAAGATAATGACGGCGACCGACGAAGAGACTTGCACGGGAATTGATCGCCTCAATAAAGTCGAACGTGCAACGTTCGTAACGGTTGATGAGCGCCACGAAAAGGCCTCTCGGGTCGGACAGAGGTCGGTTCCATGGCCACCCTGACGGACGCCCGCGCCCTGCTGTCGACATGGCGCATCGCGCTGCTGAGCGCGGCCCTCTGCGTCGGGGCGCCGGGTGGCGCGGCGAACGCCGCCGCCCCGCCCGACGATGTCGGCGCGCGCTTCCAGGACGGGCTGATCTTCGTCGACGCTGAGGTCAACGGCTCGCCCGGCGTCTTCGTGCTCGACACCGGCGCCGCCGCCACGGTGCTCACCCCCGGCTTCGCCCAGGCGTCCGGCCTTCGCCTGGGCCGCCGGCGGCGGATCGACGCCACCGGCGGGGACGTCGGCGCGCGCCAGGCCGAGGTCGTCGAGCTCTCCCTGGCGGGAGGGTCATCGGCGCGCATCGCGCCGCTGGTCGCGGACCTGTCGGGGATTTCGCGGGCCATGGGCGTGCCGATCGCCGGCGTCCTGGGCGAGGACGTCCTGCGCTCGTTCGTGGTGACCCTGGACTATCGCGACCGGCGCGTGGCGCTCGCGCGGTCGGTCCAGGACCCCCCGGACGCCACCCCGATCCGCTTCGGCGCCACCCCCTATGTCGAGGCGCGCGCCGTCTTGGGCGACCGCATCGCCGATGGGGAGTTCGAGATCGACACCGGCTCCAACACCGCGGTCGTCTTCTGGCGGCCGTTCGCGCGGGCGAAGTTCGGCGACGCCCCGGCCCGGCGCGACGTCGGCGTGGGCGCGGGCGGGCGGCTGGCCGTCGAAAGCGGGTCGATCGACGCCCTGGAGGTGGCTGGCCGCCGCATCGCCCCGCTGGCGGTGAATTTCGCCGACACCTCGGCCCCGCCGGACGACGCCGGCCCGCGCTATGGCGGGCTGATCGGAGGGCCGGCCTGGGAGGGGCTGATCCTCACCCTCGACCTGCCCGGGCGGCGCATGTGGGTCCGCTGAGAGGCGCGGCGAGTGCGTCTCGGTGCGGTGTGGTCTTGCGAGGCCAGCCAAGTATGGCTATAGCCGCACCTCCCGGAACGGACGCGTAGCTCAGCGGGAGAGCACTACGTTGACATCGTAGGGGTCGCTGGTTCAATCCCAGCCGCGTCCACCATTCCTTTCGATGGTTTAGCTTCCTCGCGCCGGGTGCGCATCCCTGAACGCATCCCGGATTGGCGCGCTCGCCGCCGAACCGAAGTCCCTAAAAGCGGCAGCCGCGCGTGACCGTGGCGCGCGCCGCGCCGGTCGGCTAACACTCGCAGCGCCAGGCCCCGAGGGGGCGGCCTGGGGTCCGCCGCAGCGAGTGTGCGCATGTACGATCTTTCCCGCCTGCAGACGGGCGCGCTGCGGCGCGTCCACGCCAAGCACGGCGAATTCCTGGTCCTGGCCGGCGACTCCGCCGGCATCGGCGCCCTGCTCGCCTACTACGGTGAGTTCTGCGACTGGGAGATCACCCTGATGTGCGCCCTGATCCAGCCGGGCGACACGGTGATCGAGGTCGGGGCCAACATCGGCACCCACACCATTCCGCTGGCCCGCCGGGTCAGCCCGCTGGGCCGGCTGGTCGCGATCGAGGCCCAGCCGGTGGCCGCCATGCTGCTGGAGGCCAACCTGGCGCTCAACGCGATCGGCTGGGTGGAGGTGCAGCTCGCGGCCGCCGGGCGCGCGCCGGGCGTCGCCTGCGTGCCGACGGTCGACTACCGCGCCCACCGCAACGTCGGCTCGGTCTCGCTGGTCGGGGCCCAGTCCGAGGGCCAGATCGAGGTGCGCACCATCGACAGCATGGCCCTGCGGCCCTCGCTGATCAAAATCGACGTCGAGGGCATGGAACTCGAGGTGCTCGAGGGCGCGGCCGGCACCATCCAGGCCTGCCGCCCCCTGCTCTACGTCGAGAACAACCCGGAGCCGGTCGCCGAGTCCGTCGCCGTGCTGCGCTGGCTCAGGGAGCGGAAATACGACCTCTACTGGGACGTGCGCTCGCTGCACGAGCCGGCGAATTTCCGCGGCCAGGCCCAGCCGTTCTTCAGCGACGGCTTCTCGTCCAACGTCTTGGCCGTGCCGCACGAGAAGGCGCTCCCTCTCAGCCGTTTCGACCTCGAACCCGTGGGCGAGGCGACCGACCACAAGCTGAGGCGGCTGCGCGCGGCGATGGGCCGGTAGGGAAGGGCCCCCGCGATGGGCGACAAGACGCTCGGCATCCTGACCTACATCGACGCCACCGCGAACATGCTCGAGGACTTCTCGTGGCTGTACAAGAGCTGGATCTACAGCGGTAACTGGCGCACCTCCGACCTGATCGTCTGCTGCAACCCCGCAGTGATCGACCAGATCCCGGACGACAGCGGCATCGTCAGGCTCCCGATCGCCCCGCTCAGCGTCCCGGGCAGCCGCTGGCGCGACTATCCGTTCATCAACTCCATCGCCTGCCTGTCCGGCCCGCACACCGACGCCCTGGCCGACCGCTACACCCACTTCCTGCGCACCGACGCCGACGTGTTCCTGACCAGCAACCTGGTCAACTTCCGGCCCAACGTGGCCGTGCACGGGCGCGGCCGCTACGCCGAGCGGGCCGACGTGCGGGTCAAGATGGCGGCGTTCGCCGAGCGCAACGGCCTGCAGCACCATGGGGTCTTCAACTGCGGCCACTCGCTCCTGTCCAACAGCCAGGCGGTGCTGTTCTTCCTGAAGGAGCAGCTCAAGCTCTGCGAGCTGCTGCTGGAGGAGTTCCGCGACGATCCGGGGCAGTGGCCGGGCTGGTGCCGCAACGTGCTGACCATGTACGCCGCCGAACTGGTCGCCAACCACTACTGGGTCGATTTCCTGCGCCTGGGCTTCCACAACGTGCTCGACTACGAGACCGTGCTGTGGTCGGACATCATCCAGTCCCACGTGGTGCACATCCACGCCGTCCACGTCATCGGCGAGCACTGGTCCAAGATCGACCACCGCAACGGGGTCTACGCCGACTACGACGTGAGCGACCTGGATATCACCAAGGTGCACGACTACTGCCACTGGATCGCGATCACGCCGGTCGACGAGATAAAGGCGCTGGCGGGTTATCCCGAATAAGGGGACTGGCGCTCCCGCTCGCGCCACGAGGCCAAAATAAAACGGGGAAGGAAACGGCTTGATCACCCTCTACCACTGCAGCGACGCGCGCTCGTTCCGGCCGCTCTGGACGCTCGAGGAACTGGGCCTGGGCTACGAATTGAAGATGCTGCCCTTCCCGCCGCGGGTGCTGTCCAGGGACTACCTCAAGGTCAACCCGCTTGGCACCATCCCGGCCTTCTTCGACGGCGAGACCCGCATGACCGAGTCGGCGGCCATCGTGGAGTACCTGATCGCCCGCCACGGCGAGGCGCGGCTGGGCGTGGGCAAGGAGGATCCGGCCTTCGGCGCCTACCTCAACTGGCTGCATTTCGGGGAGGCGACCCTGACCTTCCCCCAAACCCTGGTGCTGCGCTACACGCGCCTGGAGCCGGCCGAACGCCGCCAGCCCCAGGTGGCCGAGGACTACGCCAAATGGTTCCTGTCCCGGCTGCGCGCGGTCGACGCGGTGGTGGGCGAGGCGCCCTTCCTGCTCGGCGAGCGGTTCACCGGCGCGGACATCTCCGTCGGCTACGCCCTGCTGCTGGCCCAGACCCTGGGCCTCGCCGACCGCTTCGCCGAGCCGACGGCCGCCTACTGGGCCCGGCTGCAGGCCCGCGAGGGCTTCCAGCGCGCCAAGGCGGTCCAGGCGCGCGAGGCGGCCTCGCAGGGCGTCGCGGCCGCCCAGGTCTCGGCGATGATCGGCCAAGGGTGACGCTGGGTCCGGCTTGCGCGGCCTGACCGGCTCCCCGACAATGGATCTGGTCACATCCGGGGCGGGGAAAACCGCCTCCCGAGGGAAGGAACGGGGCATGGAACAGCGGGTCGCGGTCGAGATCACCGATGGGGTCGCCGACGTTCGCCTCGTCCGGGCGGACAAGATGAACGCCCTGGACGACGCCATGTTTCAGGCCCTCGTCGACACCGGCCTGCGGCTGAAGGCCGAGAAGGGCCTGCGCGCGGTGGTGCTGTCGGGCGACGGGCGGGCCTTCTGCGCCGGCCTCGACGCCGGCAACTTCGGCCGCATGGCCGAGGGCTCCGGCCGCTACAAGCGCGAGGAGGCCGAGGGCGGCTCGGTGACCAGCGGGCTTGGCGCGCGGACCCACGGCCCCGCCAATCGCGCCCAGTACGCCGTCTGGGTCTGGCGCGAGGTGCCGGTCCCGGTGATCGCGGCGGTGCACGGGGTCGCCTTCGGCGGCGGCTTCCAGCTGATGCTGGGCGCGGACATGCGCTACATCGCGCCCGACGCGCGGCTGTCGATCCTCGAAATCAAGTGGGGCCTGGTGCCCGACATGGCCGGCACCCAGCTGATGCGCCACCTGGTGCGCGAGGACGTGGTGCGCGAGCTGACCTACACCGGCCGCATCTTCTCCGGCGAGGAGGCCGGCCAGATCGGCTTCGCCACCCGCGTGGTGGCCGATCCCCGCGCCGAGGCGCTGGCGGTCGCCCGCGAGATCGCCGGCAAGAGCCCCGACGCCATCCGCGCGGCCAAGCGAATCTACAACGACGCGCCCTACCAGAGCGTCGAGGAAGGCCTGGTCGCCGAATCGATCGAACAGGGCCAGCTGATCGGCTCGCCCAACCAGATCGAGGCGGTGATGGCCAACCTGCAGAAGCGCGCCCCCAGCTTCGCGGACTGACCGCCGCCGCTCCGACGCGCGTTCGGGCAGGCCTCCGCTTGCGGCTTGACTCTTCTATATTTCGGGAATAATCGAAATATAACGGAATGGAGTTGAGCCATGAAACGCTTCCATCTTCACCTCGGCGTGCCGGACCTAGCCGCCGCGATCGGCTTCTACGAAACCCTGTTCGATGCGCCGCCGAGCGTGGTCAAGGATGACTACGCCAAGTGGATGCTCGACGACCCGCGGATCAATTTCGCCATTTCGACCCGCGGCGGCGCGGCCGGCGTCGACCATCTGGGCCTGCAGACCGACAGCGCGGGCGAGCTGGCCGATCTGGCCGGACGCCTGAAGGCCGCCGGCGCCGAGACCTTCGACCAGGCCGCCGCGCGCTGCTGCTATGCGGTGTCGGACAAGAGCTGGGTCAGCGACCCGGCCGGCGTGCGCTGGGAGACCTTCTTCACCCACGGCGACAACGCGACCTATGGCGAGGACACCGCCATCCCCGAAGCCCCCGCCGCGGCGGCCGCGCCCAAGGCCTCCGCCTGCTGCGGCGCGTGATGGAAAGCCAGGCCGCCGTCGAGGCCCTCTCGGCTCTGGCCAGTCCGAGCCGGCTGGCCGCCTTCCGCCTGCTGGTGCGGGCCGGGCCGTCCGGCCTCGCCGCCGGCGCGCTGGCGCGCGGCCTGGCCGTTCCGCCCAGCACGCTTTCGACCCATCTGAACCTGCTGGCCCACGCCGGCCTCGTCACCTCCAGGCGCGAGGGTCGCTCGATCCTCTACGCCGCGGACTACGAGGGCATGCGGGCGCTGCTGGGCTTCCTGATGGAGGACTGCTGCGCCGGCGCGCCGGAGATCTGCGCGCCGCTCGCCGAGATCACCGCCCGCGCCGCCTGCTGCGCGCCCCAACCCGTACTCGAGGATGAAACCCGATGACCGACGCGACCCCGTCCAGGCCCTTCAACGTCCTCTTCCTCTGCACCGGCAACTCGGCCCGCTCGATCCTGGCCGAGGCGATCCTGAACCGTCAGGGCCACGGCCGGTTCCGCGCTTTCTCCGCCGGATCGCACCCCAAGGGGGCGGTGCATCCCGCGGCGATCAAGCTGCTGGCCGGCATGGGCTATCCGACGGCCGAGCTGCGCTCCAAGCCCTGGGACGAATTCGCCGGGCCCGGCGCGCCGCCGCTCGATTTCGTCTTCACCGTCTGTGACGACGCGGCCGGCGAGGTCTGCCCGATCTGGCCGGGCCAGCCGATGACCGCCCACTGGGGCATCCCCGATCCGGCCGCCGCGACCGGCAGCGACGCCCAGATCGCCCTGGTCTTCGCCGACGCCTACCGGGTGCTGAACAACCGCATCAGCCTGTTCGCCAGCCTGCCGATCGCCAGCCTGTCGCGCCTGTCGCTGCAGGAGCGGCTGAACGAGATCGGCCAGTCCAATGACGCGCCCCAGACCGCCTGAATCACAGACCGCCTGAATCATAGACGGCCCGACCTGATGTCCCTGTTCGAACGGTTCCTGACCCTTTGGGTCGCCCTCTGCATCGTGGCGGGCGTCGTGCTCGGCCACCTCTTCGCGCCGGCCTTCCACCTGATCGCCGCCGCCGAGGTCGCCCACGTCAACCTGCCGGTCGCCGGCCTGATCTGGCTGATGATCATCCCCATGCTGATGAAGATCGACTTCGCGGCCCTGGGGCAGGTGCGCCGCCACTGGCGCGGCGTTGCGGTGACGCTGGGCGTCAACTGGCTGGTCAAGCCCTTCTCCATGGCCCTCCTGGCCTGGGTCTTCATCGGCGGGGTGTTCAGGCCCTACCTGCCGCCCGCCCAGATCGACAGCTACATCGCCGGCCTGATCCTGCTGGCCGCCGCGCCCTGCACCGCCATGGTCTTCGTCTGGAGCAACCTGACCGAAGGCGAGCCGCACTTCACGCTCAGCCAGGTGGCGGTGAACGACGCCATCATGGTCGTCGCCTTCGCCCCGATCGTCGGCCTGCTCCTGGGCCTGTCCTCGATCACCATCCCCTGGCAGACGCTGCTGCTGTCGGTCGGCCTCTATATCGTCGCGCCGGTGGTCATCGCCCAGCTCGTCCGCCGCGCCCTCTTGGCGCGGGGCGGGGATGCCCTGGCCGGCGCGCTCAGGGCCATCGGGCCGCTGTCGCTGACCGCGCTCCTGGCGACCCTCGTCCTGCTGTTCGGCTTCCAGGGCGACCAGATCCTGGCCCAGCCCCTGGTCATCGCCCTCCTGGCCGTGCCGATCCTGGTGCAGGTCTATTTCAACGCGGGCCTGGCCTATCTGCTCAACCGGCTGACCGGCGAGGCGCATTGCGTCGCCGCGCCGTCGGCCCTGATCGGGGCCAGCAACTTCTTCGAACTGGCGGTGGCCGCCGCCATCAGCCTCTTCGGCCTGCAGTCCGGCGCGGCGCTGGCGACGGTCGTCGGCGTGCTGATCGAGGTGCCGGTGATGCTGACCATCGTCGCGATCGCGAACCGCTCCAAGGGCTGGTACGAGCGCGGCCAGGCCGTCGCCCGCCTGGCCGGCCGGACGTCCCCTGGCGGCCCGGCCTGAATTCACGCGTCCGCCGCTTGCCGCCTCCCGCGCCGACGGCCTATTGAACAAAGAAAAAGGCCCGCCGGATCACCGAGCGGGCAAGCCGGGAGGACGTCATGGCTTGGAACTTCGGCGACATACTCGACGCCATCGCCCCGGTGCTGCCGCCGGACGCGCCGGCGCTGATCCACGGCGAGCGGATGATCACCTGGGGCGAGACCACCCGGCGGTCGAACAACCTCGCGCGGGCCTTGCTGGCGCGGGGCGCCGAGCCGGGCGACAAGGTCGCCTTCTACATGCGCAACCGGCCGGAGTACGTCGAGACGGTCGCCGCCTGCTTCAAGGCCCGGCTGACCCACGTGAACGTCAACTACCGCTATACCGCCGACGAGGTGTTCTACATCTTCGACAATTCCGACGCGACGGTGGTGGTCTACGGCGCCGAGTTCCGCGGGATCATCGAACAGCTCAAGGATCGGCTGACCAAGGTGCGGCTGTTCGTCGAGATCACCGACGCCGAGCCGGCCGGCTTTGCGGTCCGCTACGACGACCTGGTCGCCGAGGGCGACGGCGCGCCGGTCGATATCGTCCGCTCGCCTGACGACCTGCTGTTCATCTATACCGGCGGGACCACCGGCATGCCCAAGGGCGTGATGTGGACCCACGACGACCTGCGCGAGGTCAGCCTTTCGGCCGCGCGGCGCATGGGGCCCGTGCCCGAGACGCTGGACGAGCTGGTCGAGAGCATCAAGGCGGTCGGCCCGGGCGCCAGGTTGCTGCCCGCCCCGCCGCTGATGCACGGCACCGGCCTGCTGACGGCGATCGGCGCCCACGTGGCCGGCGGCTGCGTGATCACCCTGCAGCACGCCTCGTTCGATCCGGTCGAGATGCTGGAGGCGATCGACCGGCATCGCCCGCAGGGCCTGGTCATCGTCGGCGACGCCTTCGCCCGGCCCCTGCTCCAGGCGCTCGACGCCGAGCCCGGCCGTTATGACGTCTCCAGCGTCGCCGGCATCGTCTCCTCCGGCGTGATGTGGAGCGTCGAAATCAAGCGCGGCCTGCTGCGCCACATGCCCCAGGCGGTGCTGCAGGACGGCTTCTCCTCGTCCGAAGCCATCGGCATGGGGACCTCGGTGATGACCAGCGCCGGCGAGGTGCCGACCGCGAAGTTCATGCTCGGCGAGCGCTGCAAGGTGTTCGACGAGAACGACCAACTGGTCACGCCGGGCTCCGGCGTCTCCGGCGTGGTGGCGATCGGTCCGCCCAATCCGCTGGGCTACTACAAGGACGAGGACAAGACGGCGCGCACCTTCCGCACCATCGGCGGGGTGCGCTACTCCATTCCCGGCGACTGGTGCGTCGTCGAACCGGACGGCTCCCTGACCCTGCTCGGCCGCGGCAGTGTGTGCATCAACACCGCCGGCGAGAAGGTCTTCCCCGAGGAGGTCGAAGAGGCGCTGAAGACCCACCCGGCCATCGAGGACGCCCTGGTGGTCGGGGTGCCGGACGAGACCTGGGGCCAGGCGGTCACCGCGGTGGTCCAGCTGGCGCCCGGCGAGGGGCTGGACGAGGAGGCGCTGCGCCGCCACGTCCGCCAGAGCCTGGCCGGCTACAAGACGCCCAAGCGGGTGCTGGCCGCCGACGTCGCGCTGCGCGCGCCCAACGGCAAGGCCGACTACAAGACCGCCACCGCCTTCGCCCGCGCCCAGCTCGGCATCGCGGGCTGAGCGTCAGACAGGTCGGCGCCGCACATGCCTGAGCTTCTGCTCGCCCTCGACGTCGGGACCTCCAGTCTCGGCGCGGGCGTCTTTTCGCCGGACGGGAAGCTTCTCGCCCTGGCGTCCAGCCCGACGCGCTCGCGCGCGCCGGCCCCGGGGCTGATCGAACAGGACGCCCTGGCCATCTGGCGGACCATCCGGCGGCTGGCCGGCGAGGCGCTGAGCGAGGCGGGCCGCACCGCGACCGACCTGGCCGCCGTCGGCGTCACCTCCCAGCGGGCCAGCGCCGTGATCTGGGACCGGGACACCGGCGCGCCCCTGAGCCCGCTGGTGGTCTGGAGCGATCTGCGCGGCGTCGAACGCTCGGCCGAGCTGCGGCGGGCCGGCCACATGGTCGCGCCGCAGATGGCGGCCGCCAAGCTCGAGTCGATGATCGCGGACTCGCCGCGCGCGCGGGGGCGGATGGCGGCGGGGGGCCTCGCCTTCGGCAACATCGACGCCTTCCTGATCTGGCGGCTCAGCGGCGGCGACGCCCACGCCACGGACCGCAGCCAGGCCTGGCCGACCGGCTATCTGGACCTCCAGACCATGGGCTGGAACCAGGGCCTGATCGCTGCCCAGGGGCTGGATCCGGCGATCTTCCCCGCCCTGGTGGACACCTGGGGCCTGATCGGTCGGACCACCCGCGCCGCCCTGGGGGCCCAGGTACCGATCACCGCCGTGATCGCTGACCAGCAGAGCGCCCTGATCGCCCACGGCGAGGCGGTGGGCGCGGCCAAATGCACCTATGGCACCTCGGCGGTGGTCAACCTGAACACCGGCGCGGCCCTGATCGCCAAGAACCGCTCGATGCCGCCCTTCGTGCTGTCGATGACGGACGGCGCGGCGCGGTTCTGCCTGGAAGGCATGGTCTATTCCGCCGGATCGGCCTTGGACTGGATGCGCGAGACCCTGGGGCTGGGCGATCGGGCGCGGTTCGAGGCGCTGGCGGCCAGCGTCCCCGACGCGGCCGGCGCCTATGTGCTGCCGGCGCTGCAGGGGCTGGGCGCGCCGCACGGCGACGCCTCGCGCCGGGCGATGATCGGCGGGCTGAGCGCCGCGGTGGGCAAGGGCCACCTGGCGCGCGCGGCGATGGAGGGGCTGGCCTTCCGCGTGCGGGAGATCGTCGACGAGGTCTACGCCATCGCCGAATTGCCGCCGCCCGAAACCCTCAAGGTCGACGGCGGCATGACCGCCAACGCGACCTTCATGCAGGTCCAGGCCGACCTGCTGGGACGGCCGGTCGAGCGCCATGCGATCCGCGAGGCGACCGCCTGCGGCGCGGCCATCTGCGCCGGGCGCGGCGCGGGCCTGCTCAGCCAGGCCGACGCGGCGGCCTTCGTCCGCTACGACCGGGTGTTCGAGCCCACGATCGCACCCGACGCGGCCGCCGCCCGCCTCTCCGCCTGGAAGGCCCAGGTCTACGCATGAGGCGTGCGGTGGGCGTGGCGCTCGCCGCCGCGGCCAGCGCAAGCGGCCTCGGCCACCTATGCTGAGCGGCGAGCGGCTCGACCAGGGCGCGCGCGGCGGCCCGCCGCGCCCCGGGCCGTCTTCCTCGGCCTGAGGGCCAGTTTCTGAGCCGGGGCCTCAGCGCGCCTGGCCGCCGGTCTGAAGGCCGAACAGGTTCAGCAGGTGCACCGCCATCAGGAGCGCGAAGGAGGCCGACAGCATCATCAGGAACTGCCAGGGCGCCATGCGCGGGCGGCCGGGGACCTTGGGGCGGGCGCCCAGCCAGCCGAACAGGCCTGTGAGCGCCAGCGTCGCGGCCAGCAGGACCAGGGTGATGATGAGGGACATGCGATTCGGGGATGCGCGGACTTGGAAAGGCCGGCTCTCTAACAGCCTCGGTTGTTCGATAGCAATGACCGTAGCCGGCGCCCCCGCCTCCGGGCTAAAGCCGGGCCACGGGGGCGAGGGGCGACAACCGGCATGGCCTACCTGGGCCGCTACATCAACATGGACGCCAGCGTGGAACGCCGGCGCGCGCTGGAGGCGCAGTTCGCGCGACTCGGCTGCGCGGACCGCTATCAGCGCTTCCCCGGCGTCGACGGCCGGCGCCTTGAGCGTGGCCAGGCCACCATCCTGCCGGGTGAACTGGGCTGTTTCACCTCCCACTTCCGTTGCCTCCAGCAGACGCTGGCCGAGGACGCCCACGTCCACGTGGTCGAGGACGACGTGGTCTTCGGGCCGCGCAGCCTGCCCATCCTGGAGATGGGGCTCGAGGACGTCTTCGCGGACTTCGAGATGCTGTTCACCGACGTCTTCGTGCCCGGCGACATGAACACGCTCCTGGCGCTGATGAACGGCTACCGGGCGTCGGGCATGCTCGATCGGGCGCCGGGCGCGCCGCCGGCCCAGCCCAGGTTCCTCACCTACCTGGACCTGCAGCACGCCTCCTTCGCCGCCACCGCCTCCTATGTGGTGCGCAAGGACGCTCGGCCGAAGCTGCTCGCCCTGATGGAGGCCGAGCTGGCCCAGGGCGCCACCGCGCCGATCGACGTCTTCTTCAAGACCATCGTCGCCGACGGCCGGATCAGGGCGGCCTGCACCGTGCCGTTCCTGACCGCGGTGGACGTGGCCTCCGCGACGGGTTCGACCATCGAGGATCGCGGCCAGCACCGCCGTTCGGCGCTCGCCTTCTTCCTGCTGCGCAACTACTTCTACATCGACAAGGACGAGGCGATGCTGAAGTCCCTGGCCGACGGGCTCGGCGCCGACCTGCCCGATCCCGGGTTCATGGACACCCTGGTCGCCGCCTTCAAATTCATCTTCTCCGGCCAGTTCGAGCCGTTCTGAACGGCCTATTCGGCGTAGGCGAAGATCCGCCGTCCCTCGACGGTCAGGGCGTTGATCCGGTCCCGCTCCTCAGGCGTCATCTCCGAACGGATCACCGGTCCGCCGGCCACCACCGACATCGCCGTCGAAGGCTCCAGGTCCAGGCCCGTGGCGCGGCCGAGCGCGTCGAAGTCGGTGCGGCCGTCCATCAGGTCCTCGTAGCGCACCCAGGTGACGTCCATCCGGGCGGACGCAGCGCCCCAACTGCGCGCCAGGCGGTCCCAGTAGGCGGCGTAGGCGTCCAGGTCGGCGATCCACCGATCCGGCCACTCCAGAACGAAGCCCATCTCGTTCGGCACGAAGCCGATGTTCTTCATCGACTGGTAGGCGCTGACCGGATGGCGGACCATCAGGATGAATTTCGCGCGCGGGTAGAGCCAGCGCAGCGCGATCGCCTCCTCGCCCGACCAGCGCACCTGCTTGACGCCCCAGCGGCTGAACCCGCGCTCGCGGGCGGGCGTGGCGAGCCAGCGGTCGAGAAAGGCGCGATAGGCGCCCTTCAGGTGGCCGGCGTCCGGTGCGACATGGGCGATCCAGTCGCGCGTCAGGTCGAGCTTGGGCAGCCGGGAGATCCAGTGGTTCATCTCCGGCCAGATCTCGGTGAAGCCGAACAGAGGCTCGACCAGCCGGTTCAGGTAGAGCAGGTGGCTCAGCGGCTCGCCCCAGACCAGCAGCCCGGGGTCAGTCATCAGGATGCGCTGCATCAGCGTCGAGCCGGACCGCCAGCCGATCGAGGCCAGGAACACCGGCTCGTCGTCGTCCAGCGCCGGCGGCTCGACCATGGCCTGCTCGATCCGGTCGATCGAGGCCACCAGGGCGGCGACGCGCGCGGCGGGATCCTCTGGAATCATGATGCTCGCCCCCGCACGCCCCGTCTCCAGTCCGAACTCACCCGTTTTGGGCGGGGACAAGCAGCACAAACCGCCTGCCGGGCACAATGCTTTCGCGCCGAAAAGCCGCCTCGCGCTCTTTCTCAGCCCGGTATGGGCGCGTAGGGGCCCAGGGCGTCGAACAGCGGGCCGAGGCGCTGTTCATAGCGCCGCCAGCGCTGCAGCGAGGTCGAGAAGATCGGCTGGCGCACCTGGGCGACGCTGGCCGTCCGCACCGCCCGCCTGGTCTTGTGGAACGAAAGGCAGGCCTCGTCCCAGGGCAGGCCGCAGGCTTCGCTCACCAGCCAGCGGATCCGGTCGGCGGGATCGGACACCAGGGCCTCGTGACTGACGTCGATCACCCGTCCGGGCAGGAGCCGGGACCAGTGATCCATCATCTCCCGGTAGCGGACGTACTGGCGGCCGATGTCGGCCAGGTCGTAGCTGGTCTCCTGGCCGGTCATGAACAGCATGCGGAAGTTGGCAAGGCAGGTCTCCACCGGGTCGCGCACGCTGTGCAGGATGACGGCCTTGGGGAACATCAGGTGGATCAGCCCGATGTAGGGGTAGTTGTAGAGCATCTTGTCGATGAAGCGGGGCGAGCTGGTCCAGCCGCGGTCGTGCATGGCGGCGAGGTAGGCGTCGGCCAGCTTGCGGAAATGGCCCGGCGGATCGGGCGCGAACAGCTTGATCGGGAACTCGCCCCGCACGGTCTGGATCAGGGCCCCGGTCTCGCCCAGGCCCTGTACGCGGGGGTGGCTCGACAGGATCTGCTCCAGCAGGGTCGAGCCCGAGCGGGGCATGCCGACGATGAAGATCGGCGTGTTCAGGTGGTGGCCCTGGCCCTCGTGCTTGGTCATGAACTCGGGCGTGAAGACCGCCTTCATGAAGCCGATCAGCTCGCGCTCCTCGCGTTCGACCGTCTGCGGGGACAGCGTCCGGATGGCGGGGCTGAACAGGGGGCGGGCGGCCGGCTCGATCGCGCCGGTCAGGGTTTCGCGCTTGAGGCCCGCGCCGGCCGCGAAGGCCGTAAAGGCCTCGTCGTACCGGCCCTGGCGCTCCAGGATCTCGCCGAGGGCGTAATAGAGCGAGATGCGGACCTCGACGTTCTCTTCCGTTCGCCCGGCCGCGGCGGCGATCTCGTCCTGCTCGGCCGGCCCGATCGCGTCGGGCTTCAGGCGCGATATCCGCGCCAGGGCCGCCAGGCGCTGGCCTTCCTGACCGGCGAGGTCGCGCAGGATCGCCAGCGACTCGTCCAGCGCGCCGACCACCTCCAGGGCGCCCGCCAGCTCGAACTGCTCGTGGGTGTTCGTCGGCCGAAGCCGCAGCGCGCGGCGGGAGGCCTCGATCGCCTCGCGCCACTGCCCCAGTTCGCGCCGCGCATAGGCGAGGGCCTGCCACACGTCGAACGACTGCGGCAGGCGCCGGGCCAGTTTCAGCAGCCGCGCGAGCGCCGGCGCCGGCCGCTCTCCGATCAGGTCGAGCAGGGCCAGGAAGTAGGTCGCGTCGACCGCCTCGGGATGGCTTCGCTCGATGCGGCCGTAAAGTTCGGCCGCGGCGCCGTGGCGGCCTTCGACGCGGTGGGCCGCCGCCTCGCGCAACGCGGCCTGGAGCGCGTCCGGCGTCAGCCGCGGGTGGGCCGTCCGGTTCCGATTCGTCTCGCCGCGCCGCGCCATGCCGCCGTCCTGCTCGTTCGAGCGGCTTACTAGTCCAGAACGGGGCGCCGGCGCCATCGCTCGCATGGCGGTCCCTCGGCGGCTGGGCGAGGGTTTCGGCCGCCGGAATCGTCATCTCGAATATTGCAAATCAAGTGTCGAAATTTCTTCCCAATCTGGCGCAATTTAAATCATTCCATGACAGGATTGGACATAATTTAGCCATGTTTCGCCCGTCAGACGGCCGCGCCGTGGCGGATTGGCTGGTCGCCGCTTAAGCTTTTATAGTTATTCAGAAATTTTTAAGGGATCCTGCCGGCGCCGAACCGTTTCTGGTCTAGTCCTGGGGTCGAAAAAACAGCAGATTGTTGCAAAAAATTCTCTCCTATCCAGTTGTGTTTTCTGTGTTGGGTTTGTACCCAAATGGTGTCCATGTGATTTGCGCCGCATCAGCGGTGAGTTGGTGAGCAGTCCCAGCGTTGGCGTGGTCCGGAGGCGGGGGGGACCTGTTTCCGCGTGTTGTGCCGGCCGCGTCGGCGGCCGACGTCTGGGGATGGGGCGATATGCCGGATTCTGCCTTGACTAAGCCGTTGTTCGACGCGGTCCTCACCAAGCGTCGCCGCTCGGCGCTTTACCTCGGCGCCTCGGCGGTCAGCCTGGGCGCGGCCCTGGCCTTCGGCGCCGCGGTCGACGTGGCGATCGAGCCCGGTCGAGCCTACGCGACGATCCACACCCAGGGCTGGTCGACCCAGGCCGTGAACGTCAAGACCGGGTCCGGCACGCTCCATGGTGTCCCGGTGGTGATCGGCGACGGCAGTTCGCTGGACGCCAACTTCGCCGCGATCAGCACCAGCCTTTCGAGCGCCGCCGCCACGACCGGCTCGGTGAGCACCTCGCTGACGGCGGTCAGCACCTCGTTGGCCAGCGTCAGTTCCTCGCTGAGCGGGACGAATTCGACCCTGGGCAACGTCTCAACGTCGCTGGGCAACGTCAGCACTTCGCTGAGCGGGACGAACTCGACCCTGGGCAATGTTTCGACCTCGCTGGGCAGCGTCAGCACTTCGCTGAGCGGCACGACCTCGACCCTGGGCAATGTTTCGACCTCGCTGGGCAGCGTCAGCACTTCGCTGAGCGGGACGAATTCGACCCTGGGCAACGTTTCGACCTCGCTGGGCAGCGTC
>JARLIQ010000010.1 GCA_031291645.1 Caulobacteraceae bacterium
CCGCCCGGCCGACGCCCGCCCCAGCCCGCCGTGTCGCCGCCGCGGGCGGCTCGCGCGCCGCCGCGCTCGCCACCCAGGACTGGGAAGAATTCTGATCACGGCGCGCGGGCGGCCCCGCGCCGCCCGCGCCAACCTCTAGCCCGGCAGCCGCTCGAACCGCGCCACCCCTTCGGGGATCATGTGGAAGCTCTGCTGGTCGACCGTGTAGATGGCGACGTCCGGGCCGCCATAGAGGTCCGGCTCGTCGAGCGTCCCGACCTTGACGATGACCGCCGGCAGGCCCTGGGGCCGGGTCGCCAGCTGCGTCCCGCAGGTCGGGCAGAACTCCCGCGTCACCGGCCGCTCCAGGTCGTCCCGCGCGAACTGCGCCGCCTCGCCTTCGGTGTAAGAAAATCCTACTATCGGCATGGCGACGAAGACATTGGGCGCGCCGCCGGTGAAATACTGGCATTCGCGGCAGTGGCACTGGCCCTTGAACATCGGCTCGCCCTCGGCCACGTAGCGCACCGCGCCGCAATAGCATCCGCCTTCCAGTCGCATCGTTCGTCTCCCCGGTCTGCGCGCCCATCCGGAAGCGGCGGACGTCGCCTGCGCCGACCGTAGGCGACGATCACGACATTTGTCGATCGCGGCGGCCGGGGATCAATGCGCCGGAGGGGGCGTGGCGGCGGTGACAACCGGATGACCGCTCAGGGCTGCGAGGGTCTGCTGCGAGACCACGTCGCCCGCCGCGGCGGCCTTGCCGAACCAGACCATGGCCTGGTCCTTGTCGGCCGGCACGCTGTCGCCGTTGAGATAGGCCTGCCCCAGCATGCGTTCGGCGCGCAGATCGCCCCGGTCGGCCGCCTTGCGCAGCCAGGCGAGCGCCTCGGCGCCGTCCTGTTTCACCCCGTCGCCGCGCTTGTACATGTCGCTGAGGAAGAGTTCGCCGCCCGCGTCCCCGGCGTCCGCCGCCTTGCGCGCCCAGGCGAGCGAGCGGGCGGGATCCTTGGTCACGCCGAGGCCGCGCTGGTAGGCGAGGGCGAGGTGCACCTCGGCGGCGGGCAGACCCTGGTCGGCCGCCTTCTGAAACCAGGCGATGGCCTGGGGCAGATCGGCTGCGCCGCGCCGCACATAGAGCTGACCCAGCAGTTCCTCGGCGGAGGCCAGGTTCTGGTCCGCGGCCTTCTGCGCCCACGCCATGGCCTTGGCGTCGTCCCGCGGGACGCCTGAACCGGTCGAATAGAGGAAGGCCAGGCCCGCCTCGCCCTCGGGGTTGTTCTGCGCGGCGGCCTTCTGCATCCAGGCCAGGGCCGCGGCAAGGTCGCGCGGCTCGCCGGCGCCGCTGAAATAGCTCCAGCCGAGGCCCGTCTCGGCCGGGGCGTAGCCCTGATCGGCCGAAGCTTTCAACCAGTAGACCGCTAGGCCCGCGTTCAAGGGGACGCCGCGGCCGTGTCCGTACATCTGGGCCAGCCGGAACTGCGCCGCCGCGTCGCCGCGTTCGGCGGCCGCCTGGTCGGCGTTCACGGCCGGAGCCGGCGGCCCGCCGACCGCCAGCGCCGGGCCGCTGCGGATCTTGTAGGTGAAGGAGACGTCCTTCTTGGCCAGCTCACGCAGGGTCTTGCCGGCCGCCTCGGCCTCCTGCGCCGGGAACTCGCGGTCGAGCGCCTCGGTGGTCATCTCGATCGTCAGGACGCCGCCGTCGATCCTGGCGTGGCGGTGCAGCGCCAGGCCGGAGACCCTCTTGTCTATGTCGTCCCCGACCAGCACGAAGTCGCCATTGGTCGGCAGGACGATCTGTTTCACCCGCTTGTCGGAATAGGGGAACATCACCGAATAGGGCGCATCCTGGTGCGGACCGGGCTCGCGCTTGAAGCTCACGTCCGCGCCCATGGTCGTATAGGGCACGCGGTAGTAGCGGGTCCCGTCAGGGTTCTGGGCCCACTCCAGGGTGGCGAAGCCGTCGGCGGTCAGCCGCGAGACGTTGGCGACCGGATCCTGGACCGCGCTGACGCTCGACACCGTGAGCCAGGGGTAGGTCTTGGTCCAGAATTCGCGCAGGTAGCGCTCGTAGTCGGAGCGCGGCACGCTGGCGAGCGCCTGGCGGTTCGCCGCCGCGCTTTCCCCGCGGTACAGGATCTCGATATGCGCCGGGGACGGGGCCGATCCGCCCTGGGAGGCGTCGATCTTCATCAGCTCTTCGGAGTTCGGCTGGGTCAGGACGGCAGGCTCCAGGCGCACCAGGGTCGCACCGTCGGTCTGCACCGGCAGGGCCCAGCGGAAGGGCGGGACCACCAGGTCGTCGATGTTGCGGTCCCCCACGCGGGTGCCGTCCAGCCAGTAGGTCTGGCCGCCGATCCGGGCGCGCACGATGACGTGGTCGAACCAGTCGGCCATCGGCAGGTGCTGGTCCAGGCCATCGCCGAAGGCGGTGCTGACCAGGGCCGGCTCGGCGTCTATGCCCAGCCCCCGCAACAGCGCCACCAAGAGGGCGGTCTTGCCCTTGCAGTCGCCGAACCGGCGGGCCCAGGTCTGGTCGGCTTCGGCCGGCACCAGGCCGCCGTCGTTCATGCCCAGGAACACGTAGCGGGTCTGGTCCTCGACCAGGCGCAGGGCGGCGGTCGCCCGGGCCTTGGGATCGGGGCTGGCGGCGGCGATCTTGGCCACCTCGGCCGCCAGGGGCGAGCCCGGGGTCAGGACGGACGCCTTCTGGTACAGCGGCGCCATCGACCGCGACAGCTCGCTCCAATCGCCGTACTGGCTGAGCTCCAGCGAGCCCAGGTCGGCGAAGCGCATCGGCGCGCCAGCGGGCGGCTTGGGCGTCTCGACGCCGGCCATGTCGATGACCAGTTCAGAACCATCCGAACCCTTGGTGACCTTCGGGGCGTCCAGCCCGTCGGTCGTGCGCCAGCGGATCGGCTTGGAGGACGGCCACACCGCCCGCATGCGGATCCGGCTGGCGACGCCGGTATGGGTCAGCCGGTCCATATCCGAGGAATACCCCTGCAGCGCCGGGTCGCGCCGGCGCACGGTGGTCGCGATGTCCACGATGTCGCCGATCTCGAGGCCTTCGGGCTGGATCGCGGCGGTCAGGCGACCGTCCAGCATGGCCAGCTCGAGATTGTTCTCGCGCCGCAGCACGATGAACTTCTTGCCGCCAGCCAGGGCGTCGATGACCGTATCGCCCCGGATGATGTTCAGCCGGTGGATCACCAGCGTTTCGGTGTCGGGGTCCCAGGTCTTGGCCAGCGCGCCGGAGATGTTGAACCCCTGGGGCGACAGGATCTTGAGCGCCCGTTCGACATAGATCTCGTCGCCGTCGGGGCCCAGTCTCGACTGCTCGTCGACCAGCAGCATCTGGGTGGGCGAGCCGTCGGTGGGCGCCGGCGTCTTGGGGATGGCCGCCGGCTTCACCCAGGCCGGCGGCGGCGCGTACTCCGGCTGGTCGGCCGCCGCCGCCACGCCCGCCCACGTGGCGCACACGCACGCCAACACGCCCACTGACCGCAACATCACGCCCCCGGAAACACAGCCCGGGCGCACGATATTTTAGGATCGCGGATCGGTGCAACTGTCGGTTGGAGGCGCGAAGCACATTCTCCGCCGGGCCGGCGCTGACCCAGGGGATCTGCGCCTTCCGCCGCGCTACCGCTACGATTGAAACGCCCCCCGCCTCAGCCCAGCGGGCCGTCCAGCGCCTGGCCGGTCTCCAGCAGGCTCTTCAGGCCGGACAGCACCTTCGGCCAGCCGGTGGAGACCCGCTCGATCATCTGGGAAGCCGCGCGGTCGATCTGGTGGGTGACGGTCAACTTGGTCAGGCCGCCGGCCACCGCCTCCAGCACGAAGGTCGCGGTGGTGTGGCCCTCGGCGGTCAGCGCCGGCTCGGCTTCGTTGCGCCAGGTGACGGCGTAGCGGCGCGGCGGGTCGAATTCGAGCACCTGGCCGGTGTCGGCCACCTCGCCCTTCGGGCTGATCGCACGCCAGGGCGAACCCACCTCCCAGGTCGAGTCCTGATGGTAGCCGAACCAGAACCTGCGGTTCAGCTCGGGGCTGGTCAGCGCCGCCCAGACCTTGTCTTCGGGCGCGCGGATGTAGGTGACGTAGACGAAGCGGCTCTCAGCCATCGGACTGTCCTTCCAGGTCGCGTTTGAGGGCGGCGAGCGCGTCCAGCCGGCCGCGCTCGTACTTGCCGATCCAGCGGTCGGCGATCTCGTGGATGGGAACGGGATTGAGGTAGTGCAGCTTCTCGCGGCCGCGCCTTTCCGTGGCCACCAGGTTCGCCGTCTCCAGCACCGCCAGGTGCTTGGTCACCGCCTGCCGCGACATGCCGCGTCCCTCGCAAAGCTCGCCGAGCGTCTGCCCGTTCCGCGCATGGAGGCTGTCCAGCAACTGCCGCCGCACCGGATCGGCCAGGGCCTTGAACACCGCATCCATGCTCATGGGCGACTATATGCAACTATTTAGTTGCCTTTCAAGCGCAAAAAAGGCCGGCGCGGAAGCGGACTTCCGGCCGGCCTGGTGGTGTCGTCGCGGTGAACCCGGCGGCGGTCCTAGCTGTCGAGGAAGCTGCGCAGCTTGCGCGAGCGGCTGGGGTGCTTCAGCTTGCGCAGGGCCTTGGCTTCGATCTGGCGGATGCGTTCGCGGGTGACCGAGAACTGCTGGCCGACCTCTTCGAGGGTGTGGTCGGTGTTCATGCCGATGCCGAACCGCATGCGCAGCACGCGTTCCTCGCGCGGGGTCAGCGAGGCCAGGACGCGGGTCGTGGTCTCGCGCAGGTTCGACTGGATCGCCGCGTCGATCGGCAGGACGGCGTTCTTGTCCTCGATGAAGTCGCCCAGGTGGCTGTCCTCCTCGTCCCCGATCGGGGTTTCGAGGCTAATCGGCTCCTTGGCGATCTTCAGCACCTTGCGCACCTTCTCGAGCGGCATGGCCAGCTTCTCGGCCAGTTCCTCGGGCGTCGGCTCGCGGCCGATCTCGTGCAGCATCTGGCGGCTGGTGCGGACGATCTTGTTGATCGTCTCGATCATGTGCACCGGGATGCGGATAGTGCGCGCCTGGTCGGCGATCGAACGGGTGATCGCCTGGCGGATCCACCAGGTGGCGTAGGTCGAGAACTTGTAGCCGCGGCGGTACTCGAACTTGTCCACCGCCTTCATCAGGCCGATGTTGCCCTCCTGGATCAGGTCCAGGAACTGCAGGCCGCGGTTGGTGTATTTCTTGGCGATCGAGATGACCAGGCGCAGGTTGGCCTCGACCATTTCCTTCTTCGCCTGACGCGCCTCGCGCTCGCCCTTTTGCACGGTGTGGACGATGCGGCGGTAGTCGTCGATCGGCAGGCCGGTCTCGGTGGCCAGGGCCGCGATCTCGCGGCGGATCTCGCCGATCTGGCCGTTGTCGTTCTCGATGAACTTGGTCCAGCGCACGCCCAGCTGCTTGACCGTGTCGGGCCACTGCGGATTCAGCTCGGAGCCGAAATAGGCCTTGAGGAACTCGCCCCGGCTGATGCCGTAGCTGTCGGCCAGACGCAGAAGCCGGCCCTCCAGCCCCATCAGGCGGCGGTTGATCGCATAGAGCTGGTCGACCAGGGCCTCGATGCGGTTGTTGTTCAGCTTCAGCGTCTTGAGGTGCTGGACGATGGTAGTCGTGGCGCCCTCGTAGGCGCGCCGTTCGGCCTCGGGCAGGTCGGCGCCCTGCAGACGGTGGCGGACCAGCCGTTCCTGCAGGCCGCGGAAGGCCTCGAACTCGGCGGCGATGGCGTCCAGGGTGGCCATCACCCCTTCGCGCAGCTCGGCCTCCATGGCGCTGACCGTGGGGCCGGCGCCGTCGTCGAAATCGTCTTCCTCGCCTTCGGGGCCCGCTTCGCCCTCGACCGCCTCCTCAGCCTCGGCTTCGACGGCCTCCTCGGCCTCGGCCGGGGCGACCAGGCCGGCGGCGTTCGAGCCGCCGTAGGTCTGTTCGAGGTCGATCACCTCGCGCAGCAGGATGCGGCCGCCGCCGAGCTCCTCGCGCCAGACCATGATGGCTTCGAACGTCAGGGCGCTTTCGCACAGGCCGCGGATCATGGTGTCGCGGCCGGCCTCGATGCGCTTGGCGATGGCGATCTCGCCCTCGCGGCTGAGCAGCTCGACCGAGCCCATCTCGCGCAGGTACATCCGCACCGGGTCGTCCGTGCGGTCGTAGGCGCTTTCCTTGGCCGCGCTTTCGGCGACCGCGGTCTCCTCGCGGACCGCGACCTCGCCGCCCTCGGCGCCTTCCGCGTCCTCCTCCGCCTCGACGACATTGACGCCCATCTCGCTCAGCATGGCGAGGGTGTCTTCGATCGCCTCGGAGGTGACCTCTTCGGACGGCAGGACCTTGTTCAGCTCGTCCATGGTGACGTAGCCGCGGGCCTTGGCCTGCTTGATGAACTTCTTGACGCCCGCGTCGGTCAGGTCCAGCAGCGGTCCGTCGGTGGTGGTTTCGGCCTCTACAGTCTCAGCCGTGTTGCTCATCTATATCTCCGGTCCCGAGGCCGCTGGCGCAGGCGGCGTATCTCGGGCAAATGCCTCATGCAAACGTCTGGCCAGTCCCTCACCCATAAGACCCGCCGTCCGTCCAAACCGTTCCCGTTCCGACCGCTCGCCGCAAGGCGTCGCGTTCGATCTTCATCCTCTCGATGGCTTCCATGCCAGCGCGGCCGGCAAGATCGCTCTTGGCGGCTTCGATGGCGACACCCAGCGCCGCCATCCGAGCGACCTGCTCGAAGGCGTGCGACCACTGGGACCTGGCGAGCGTGGGTGGAATGTCCGGATCTAGGAAAGGCGCGCCTGATTTCAGTGCCGCCTTGTCGATCTCACCCAGTAATGCGCCGAATCCTCTAGCCGCCAGATGGCGTGCAAGGGCCTCGGAGTCAAGCACGTCGGCATTTAGTCGCAGGCGGATGATTTCTTTCGCCAAATCCCCGAGGCCCGGGTCGCCGAAACCGTGGGCCTCCAAGGCCTCCAGCTGAGGGTCCAGCCAAGCCGGTTCGGACAGCACCGCCTTGGCCAGCGCCGCCGGCACCGGCTCCAGGGCGCCGCGCAGCCAGCCGCGCTGGGCGCGGGCCTCGGCGGTCAGGGGCGCGTCCTCGTAGGCCGGCCGGCGCGGGTCTCGTCGCACGTAGGGGCGCGAGGGGGGCCTGGCCGGGGCGCCGCCGGCCCGCTGCGGCGCGGGCCGGCCGAAGATCTCATCCAGCCGCTGGAACAGGTCGTCGCGATAGGCGGCCGAAAGATCCTTGTCCTGGATCGAGGCGGCGGCGGTGCGAAGCCGGCCCTTCAGCCCCGCCCGGCGTTCGGGCGTGTCGAGCGGCTCCAGTTCGCGCTCGCGGGTGAACAGCATCTCGACGAAGGGGGTGGTGACCGCCAGCTGGCTCTTCAGCGCCGCCGCGCCCTGCTCGCGCAGCACGTCGTCGGGGTCCTTGCCGCCGGTGACCAGGGCGAATCGGAACGAGCGGCCGGGCTTCAGCAGCGGCAGGGCCCGGTCGATGACGCGCGAGGCGGCGCGCTGGCCGGCGCCGTCGGCGTCGAAACACAGGGTGGGCTCGGGATGCAGCCGCCAGAGCGCCTCCATCTGGTCCTCGGTCAGGGCGGTGCCCAGGGGCGCGACGGCGGCGATCCCGGCCCGCTGGCAGGCGATGGCGTCCATATAGCCCTCGACCACCACCAGGGCCGAGCCGTCGTTCGCGGCGGCCATCAGCTTGCGCGCCTCGGCCAGGCCATAGAGGGTCGCGCCCTTGTGGAAGAGGCCGGTCTCCGGCCCGTTGAGGTATTTCGCCCGCGCCTGCGGATCGAGCGCCCGGCCGCCGAACGAGACCACCCGGCCGCGCGCGTCGGTGATCGGGAAGATGATCCGGTCGCGGAACCGGTCGTAGGGCGCGCCGCCGTCGTCGGGCGCGATCAGCAGGCCGGCCTCCACCAGTTCGCGCGGGTGCGCGCCCTTGGAGACCAGGTAGTCCTTCAGCCCCGTGCGGCCGGCCGCGGCGAAGCCCAGGCGGAAGCGGGCCCATTCGCTCTCCGGCAGGCCGCGCTTGGCGAGATAGGCGCGGGCCTGCAGGCCGGCCGGGCGGCGCAGCTCGGCCTCGAACCATTTGGCCGCCGTCTCCAGCCAGTCGGACAGGGCCTGACGGGTCTTCTCCTGCTCGGCCCCGCGCGGATCGACCGCCGGCATCGGCACGCCCGCCTCGGCGGCCAGCTTCTCAACCGCCTCGACGAAGCTCAGCCGTTCGGTCTCCTGCAGGAAGCTGATCAGGTCGCCGTGCTTGCCGCTGGAAAAGTCGTGGAAGAAGCCCTTGTCGTCGTTGACGAAGAAGGACGGGGTCTTCTCCTTGGCGAAGGGCGACAGGCCGACGAACTCCCGACCCTGGCGGCGCAACTTCACGCTGCGGCCGATCACGTCGGAGAGGCGCAGGCGAGACTTGATTTCATCGAGGAAGCGTTCGTCGAAGCGCACCCGCCTATCATAGCGCGGTTGACGCCAAGTCTCGATTGCGACGTTCGAATCATCCGCAGTTGGCGCCACCCAATCTGGGCGCCCCGCGAAATCCTATAGCCGGCTTAGCCTTTTCGGGGTTGCGCACGACGTAGATCGCTCCGATCAGCCCCTCCCCGGTCGCCTCGAAGGCGATGGTCTGGGCGCCGTCCGGGGCCTGGACGACGGCCCCGAGCGCCCCGTTGATTCGCGCCAGCCGCAGCGGCCCGCCTCGGACCCAGCCCACGCCGCGCCAGGCCAGGCCCTGGAGCAGCCGCGGCGGCGCGCGGCATGGATGAGGAAAAATCGCGTCGGGCATTCTCGCCCCCACCCTCCTGCGGAGGACGGCCGCCTACCCTTGATATTTAATCTTCCATCTGTAAGATGAATTTACGATATCAAGACCAAAGGATCTCCGCCATCTCCCGCGCCTACCAGAGCACCCTGCGCAAGCAACAGGCGGCGATGACCCGCGAGCGGATCCTCATGGCGGTCAAGGACCACCTGGAGACCCATGACATCGAGGCGCTGACCCTGCGGCGCGTCGCGGAACTGGCGGGCGTCTCCGCGCCGGCGGTCTATGCCCATTTCCCGGTGATGGACGACCTGGTGGCCGCCCTCTACCAGTGGCTGAAGCCGCGCCTGGGCCTGCTGGAGCCGCCGCCGCCGCTGGACAGGCTCGACCAGATGCCGGAGCGGCTGTTTCCCCTCTACGAGCAATACGGCGCCCTGCTGCGCAACCTGATGAACAAGCCTTCCTGGAACCGGCAGCGGGCGGCCGACGGCGCGCAGCGGCGCGGCGCCTGGATCGAGACGGTCGGGGCGGCGTTGCCCCGGCTTGCGCCCGAGCAGCGCCGGCGCGGCGCCCTGGCCATCGCGGCCTTCTGGACGCCCACCCATTGGCGCTGGCTGAGGGACGACTGCGGCCTTGGGCCGGACGAGGCGCAGGCGCTCGCCGCCTGGACCATCCGCGCCCTGGTCGAGGCCCTGAAGACCGATCCCGCCGCACTTGCGTCCGTTCCGACAGCGGCGTCCCGGCCGCGCGCCATCGAGGAGGCCTGACCATGATCCACCACTTTTCCATCGCCGCGCGTGATCCGGTGCTGGTCGCCGCCGTGCTCGCCGAGCTGATGGGCGGGCGGGACTATCCCTTCTCCGGCCCGCTCGCCGGCGCCCGGATGGCGGTGAGCGGCGAGCCCAACGGCGCCATGATCGAGGTCTATCCCGAGACCATCACGCTGAAGCCGGGCGAGGCGGACGGCCCCGTTGTCTTCAGTCCCGGGGAGGCGGACGCGCGCTTTACGCCGTTCCACGCCCTGCTGTCGGTGCCGCTGGACCGGCAGGCCATCGAGCGGATCGGCGAGCGCGTGGGCTGGCGGACCCGGTTCTTCAACCGCGGCCGGCCGGGCCAGCCGCCGGTGTTCAGCGTCATCGAGGTCTGGATCGAGAACCGCATCATGCTGGAGATCGTGCCCGCGGACATGGTCGCCCCCTACAAGCGGCACATGCAGTTCGAGACCCTGGACGCGCTCGGTCTCTAGCGCGCCGGCGGGCGGCGGCCCTGCGACCGTCCCGCGCGGCGCCGCGCGGGGTTGACCCGCCTGCCCAGCCCCCCTAGATACGCGGCCGTTTGCACGGCGGGCGGGGGGCGACTCCGGCCCGCCGTTTTGCAAGAATGCCCGTCCATCCCGACTCGAAGGAGGCCCCACCCATGGCCAAGGCGCTGATGCCCGGAGCCACAGGCGTTCTGGCGCTTGCGGACGGGACCATCCTTCAGGGTTACGGCGTCGGCGCGGTCGGCCACGCGGTCGGCGAGGTCTGCTTCAACACCGCCATGAGCGGCTATCAGGAGATCCTGACCGACCCCTCCTACATGGCCCAGATCGTGGCCTTCACCTTCCCCCACATCGGCAACGTCGGGACCAACGTCGAGGACATCGAACAGTTCGGCCAGGGCGCTGCGACCTCGGCGCGCGGCGCGATCTTCCGCGACCTGCCGACCGCCCCGGCCAGCTGGCGGGCCGACGGCGACCTGGACTCCTGGCTGAAGCGGCGCGGCGTCGTGGCGCTGGCCGGCGTCGACACCCGCGCGCTGACGCTCGCCATCCGCGAGAAGGGGATGCCGCACGCGGTGATCGCCCACGATCCGGACGGCGCCTTCGACCTGGACGCCCTGGTCGAACAGGCCCGCGCCTGGCCGGGCCTCGTCGGCCTCGACCTCGCCAAGGACGCCACCTGCCTGCAGCCCTTCACCTTCGACGAGGGCCTATGGCGCTGGCCGGACGGCTACGCCAAGGCCGGCGAGCCGAAGTACGAGGTCGTGGTGCTGGACTACGGGATCAAGCGCAACATCCTGCGCGCCCTGACCAGCATCGGCGCCCGCGCCACCGTCCTGCCGGCCACCACCTCCGCCGAGGAGATCCTGGCCCGCAACCCCGACGGGGTCCTGCTGTCCAACGGCCCCGGCGATCCGGCCGCAACCGGCGAATACGCGGTGCCCGAGATCAGGAAGCTGGTCGACAGCGGCAAGCCGGTGTTCGGCATCTGCCTCGGCCACCAGATGCTGGCGCTCGCGCTCGGCGCGCGCACGGTGAAGATGGACCAGGGCCACCACGGCGCGAACCATCCGGTCAAGGACCTGACCACCGGCAAGGTCGAGATCGTCTCGATGAACCACGGCTTCACCGTCGATCGCGACACCCTGCCCGAGGCGGTGGTCGAGACCCACGTCTCGCTGTTCGACGGCAGCAACGCCGGCATCGCGCTGAAGGACCGGCCGGTGTTCTCGGTCCAGCACCACCCCGAGGCCTCGCCCGGCCCGACCGACAGCCTCTACCTGTTCGAGCGCTTCGCCGGGCTGATGGACGGCGCCTCGAACGCCTGACGACGGCCCTGGAGCCCGTTCCAGGCGTCAGAGCGAGCCGATGATCTTGGCCTTGATCGCCTCGAACTCGGCGTCGGTGATCAGGCCCTGGACCAGCATCTCCTTCGCGCGGGCGAGCCTTTGCGCCGGGTCTTCCGCGCGGTGCTCGATCCGGGCGGCGCCCTCGAGCGGGACGTCGGCCGCAGGGCCCCGCGGATAGAGGCCGGTGGCGATCTGCACCCCGCCGGCGTTGGCGCGCATCTCTTCCAGCGAGCGGACGCGGCGCTTCTCGCGCCAGACCTGGCCCTGGGCCTGGCATTCCCGGTAGAGGGCCTGGGCGGGCTCGATCCGCAGGCCCGAGACGTGCAGGTCCTGGCTGGCGCCCTCGCCGACGGCGGTGTCGGACAGGTTGGCGCTGTACTCGATGGTCAGGCTGGCCGAGATCATGCCGACCGACAGCCGCGCCTCCTTCAGGTCCTGCCAGCGCACGTCGGTCATGTCGTAGCCGCCGAGCAGGCGGCGGGTCAGGAAGATGAAGCGGCCGGTCGTGGCGGCGGCGAGGTGGCGGCGATGCCAGAGCGCGTAGAGGCGGTGCTGCAGGGCGCAGGCCACCACGCTCTCGCCGCTGATCAGGACGCTCTGCAGCTGCGCCCACGCCGCGCCGCCTCCCGCGCCGTCCGCCACGTCCTGGCGCTCGATGGCTTCCGTCATGACGATTCCCGCTTCCCGCCGCTGCGGCCGCCGACTAGCACGATTTGGCCGCCGCTCCAGTCGGTGAACGCCACCGGTGGCGGCATTTTGGCCGTGCGCGCCGCGCGCTTGACCTGGCGGCGCGCGGCCGCCATGTCGGACGCTGGCGACGAGGATTTCAGCAGATGCCGACCAAGCCGGGGGACGGGCCGTCCCATCATCGGGTGCTGCTCGCCAGCCTGGTCGGCACGGCGGTCGAGTTCTACGACTTCTACATCTATGCGACGGCGGCCTCGCTGGTGTTCGGGCCGATGTTCTTCCCCGCCGCCTCGCCGTCGGCCCAGCTCCTGGCCGCCTACGCCAGCTTCGGCCTCGCCTTCCTGGCCCGGCCGGTGGGCGCGATCGTGTTCGGCCATTTCGGCGACCGGATCGGGCGCAAGTCGACCCTGGTCTCCTCGCTGCTGCTGATGGGCGGCTCGACCGTGGCGATCGGGCTTCTGCCGAGCTACGCAACGGCCGGCTGGGCGGCGCCGCTGCTGCTGTGCCTGCTGCGCTTCGGCCAGGGCTTCGGGCTCGGCGGCGAGTGGGGCGGCGCGGCCCTGCTGGCGGTCGAGAACGCGCCCGAGAACCGCAAGGCCTGGTTCGGCATGTTCCCCCAGCTGGGCGCGCCGGTCGGCTTCATCGCCGCCAACGGCCTCTTCCTGCTGCTGGGGCTGCTGCTGACTCCGGCGGAGTTCAAGGCCTGGGGCTGGCGCCTGCCGTTCCTGGCCAGCGCGGCCCTGGTCGGCCTGGGCCTCTGGGTGCGGCTGAAACTGACCGAGACGCCGGCCTTCCAGGCCGCGCTGCACGCCGCGCCGCCGCCGCGCGTGCCCCTGGCCGAGCTCTTGCGCCTCTACCCCCGCGAGACGCTGGGCGGCGCCTTCGCGGTGGTGGCCTGTTTCGCCATCTTCTACCTGGCGACCGCCTTCGCCCTCGGCTACGGCACGACCACCCTGGGCTACGACCGGCGGGTCTTCCTGGGCGTCGAGCTGGCGGCGATCGTCTTCCTGGCCATCGGCATCGTCGCGGCCGCCCGGCTGTCCGACCAGAGCAATCCGCGCCGCGTGCTCGTGGCCGGCTGCGGCCTGACCGTGCTCGTCGGCCTCTTGCTCCCGCCGATGCTGGGCTCGGGCTCGCTGCTGCAGATCTGGCTGTTCCTGTCGCTGGCCCTGCTGGTCATGGGCTTCGTCTACGGCCCGCTGGGCGCCTGGCTGCCCAGCCTGTTTCCCGCCCGCGTGCGCTACACCGGCGCGTCGATGGCCTTCAACGTCGGCGGCATCATCGGCGGCGGCCTCGCGCCCATGATCGCCCAGGCCCTGGCCAACCACGGCGGCCTGCGCTGGGTCGGCCTCTACCTGGCCGCCGCCGCGGTCATCAGCCTGGTCGGGCTGCTCCCGCTCAAGCGCGGCGCCGAAGCCGCCTCATAGGCCCCCGGGCTTGCAGCCGTCCTTCAGGAAGGCGTCGACCTCGACCAGCTGGCGCTCGGCCATGGCCGGGGTCCAGGTCACGAACTGGTGGCCCATGTCGGGGATCTCCACCAGCTTGTAGGGCTTGCCGGCGGCCTTGAGCGCGGCGGCGAACTTGCGCGACTGGGCGACGTCGACGGTCTGGTCCCGGTCGCCGTGATAGAGCAGCACCGGGATCTGCGCCTCGCGGGCGTGCTCGAGCGCGTCCAGGCCCTTGATGGTCGGGTGCTGGAACTCGCGCTGGAAGCGGTTGTCGAAGGTGGCGTGCTCCAGCGAGGCCAGGTCGCCCGCCCCGGCGCCCGAGATGGCGCACTGGTAGAGGCCGTTCGGCCGGATGGAGGCCGCGAGCGCGGCGTAGCCGCCGTAGGAATAGCCGAACATGACCACCCGCGCCGGATCGGCGATCTTCTGGGCGACCAGCCATTTGACCCCGTCGTCCTTGTCGTCCTGCATCTTCTGGCCCCACTCGCCGTCGCCGGCGCGCCAGAGCTTCTGGCCCCAGCCTTCCGAGCCGCGGAACTGGGGCTGCAGCACCGCATAGCCGCGGGCGGCGAAATACTGGGTCCAGCCGGTGACGTCCCAGCCGTATTCGTCCCGCGCCCAGGGCCCGCCGTGCGGCTCGATCAGCGTCGGATAGGGGCCCGGCCCATAGACGGCCTTGGGCGGGGTGGTCAGGAAGGCCGGGATCATCAGCCCGTCGCGCGCCGGATATTCGACGAGGCGCCCGTCGCCGAGCGCCGCCGGGTCGATCCACGGCCGCGCCTTGCCCAGGAGGGCGAGCTGGGTCCCACCCGTCAGCAGATAGTATTCGCCCGGATTCTTGGGGCCGGACTTCTCGACGACGATGAACCTGCGGTCGTCCGACCAGCCGGTCAGGGTCACCGCCGCCTCGTCGGGCGTGGCGATGGTGGCCCGCAGGCCGGTTCCGGGATCGGTCCAGTCGACCGGCATCGTCCTGGCCCCCAGCGCCTGGGCCACGCCCTTGGCGATCGAGTCCATCCGCTCGTCGGTCCAGTAGATGTCGTAGCCCTGGTCGAGCACGCCGAAGCCCAGCACCGCGCCGTAGTCGGCCTTGTCGCGCGACTGGACCACCCGCGCCGGGAGCAGGCTGGTCCCGACGTCGAACAGCTTGTGGGCGAACACCGGCTCCAAGAGCTTCCGCTGGCGGATGTCGTAGGCGTAGACCGCCGTCTTGTCTCCGCCGTTGGTGGTCGACAGGTAGACGACGTTCGGATCGGTGGTGAAGGCCGCCAGCCGTGTCAGGGAGCGGTCGCGGGCGTAGGAGCGGAAATGCTCCTCCCACTTGCCGCTGTCGGGGCTCTTGAGCCACAAGGCGATGTAGACCCGGCCGTTGTCGTAGTTCAGCTCCTCCTTGGCGCGCAGCTCGCCGTTCAGGTCCGCGGCGTAGCTCGAGAACCGCTCCGAGCCCTGTTCGATCCGCTCGGCCCGGCCGCTGTAGACGTCGACCTTGTAGATGTCGCCCCGGCCCTCCAGGCGCTCGTCCTCGACCAGCACGTTCTGGGGATCGCGCGGCAGGGACGAGATCAGTTCGGCGTCGCTCAGCCGGTCGACGAAGGCCTCTGTCTCGGACTGGAGCGCCCGCTGCTCGGGCAGCAGCGGCGTCCAGACCTTGCCGTCCAGGTCGGTCACGTACTGTTTGGTGACATGGCCGCGCGTCACCCCGACCGTCAGGGTCTGGATGGCGGTGACCAGCAGCCGGTCGTTCTTGAGGAAGCCCACGCGCAGGAAGCGCATGTGGGCCGAACCCAGGTTCACCGGCTTGGCGCCCGGCGCGTCGGTGCGCCAGACCGAGATGATCGGCGTCACGCCGTCCGGCGAGGTCAGGGCGACGATGTGGGCCCCGTCGGGCGAGATCGAGACGTTCCAGATCGCCGCATCGCGCGCAAAGTCGTGCGCGCTGGGTATGGGGGCGCCGGCCGCGGCCGCCCGGGCGGCGCCGGCAAGGCCAAGCGCCATGGCGGCGAGCGCCAGGCCGCGCCGCATCGAACCCCTCCGGATAAGCAACATACTCTCCCCGCAGCTTTCGCGATCAGCTCGCGCCTGTTCCGAGCGATAGTCCGGCGGGCCGGCCGGCGGCGCAACCGGCCGCCGCGCCGGCCCCATGCTCTAGAAGTCCTTGCTCAGCGTCAGGAAGACCGTGCGGCCGTACAGGTTCAGGTTGCCGTAGCCGTTGGCGAATTCACCGACGCGCGACGCGTAGGCGGTGTCCGGGTTGTTGCTGATCACCGGCGGATAGGTGTTGAACAGGTCCCGCACGCCGACGGTCGCGCGCCACTTGTCGCCCTCATAGGTGAGCGACAGCGTGTGGTAGAGCTGGGCCTTCTGGTATTCCAGATACCGGCCGCCGGGGGTCTCGCCGGTCAGCGAATATTCGCTCTGGTCGCCCAGGTAGTTCATGGTCCAGGCTACCAGCCAGTCGTCGTGCTTGAACCGGAACTGGGCGTTGGCCACCCAGCGCGGCTCGCCGAAGGTGCCGGTGTAGTTGGTGAAGCCGCTGCCCGGGAACAGCTCCTGCTTGTCCTCGATGGCGTAGGTGGCGTCGCCGTCGAAGCTGAACTCGCCGAAGCTGAACTTGCGCCGGTAGCTGGCGCTCATGTCGATGCCCGAGACGATCTGCTCGGCGATATTGAGGTAGGAGTCGTTGATCAGCGCGATGTTGTTGTTGGCGTCGCGCGACGAGACCAGGGTGCAGTAGGGCGAGCCGTTGCGGAACTGGGCGCTGTCGTAGCAGAGGTTGAGGATATTGGCCGCGCCGAGGGTGGCGATCTCGTTGTCGACCTCGATGTGGAAATAGGTGACGCTGACCTGCAGGTCGGCGAACGACGGCTGCCAGACCGGGCCGACGGTCAGGTTCTTCGAGGTTTCGGACTTCAGCCGTCCGAGCGCGCCCTGGGTGAAGACCTCAGGCGTGCTGGAATAGCCGACGAAGTTGGTCGGCAGGCCTTCGGACGCGCAGTTCTTGTAGAGGTTCGAGGTCGGCGAGGCGGACGCGCCGTAGTTCTGGCAGGGGTCGGTGGCGTAGGTGTAGCTGGTCTGCGCCGCCAGGTAGTTCTCGTACAGGGCCGGCCCGCGGAACGAGGTGCCGTAGGTCGCCCGGACACGCAGCGAGGGCACGATCTGCCAGTTCAGGCCGACCTTGTAGGTCGTGTCCTGGCCGCCGGTGCGGTAGTCGGTGAACCGGCCGGACGCGTTCAGCGTCAGCATGTCGATCAGCGGGACGCCCTTGATCAGCGGCGCCTCGCCCTCGACATAGAGCTCGATCACATCGTCGTTGCCCTTGGTGATCCCGGCGCTCGACAGGCCGTAATAGTCGTTGGCGACCGCATACTTGCCCGGATAGTCGTAGATCTGGTCGTAGCGGGCCTCGATCCCCACCACGCCCTGGACCTCGCCCGCCGGCAGCTTGAACAGCGGCCCGTTGGCGGTCGCGTCGAAGACGACCTGATCGTAGTTGGTGTAGCCGCTGTCGAAGGTGCGGATATAGGCCAGCGCCGGGTCGGTGGCCAGGGCCGCCGAGCTCTCGAACATGTCGAGCGGGTGACAGTTGGACGACGGGTTCCCGACGTTGACCGCGCAGGTGTAGCCCAGCCCGTCTAGCGGATTGGTCCGCACGAGCGCCGGGTTGGTGCCGGCCGGCGCCACCACCACGTTCAGCGCGTTCTCGAACCGGTCGGTCAGCACGGTCTGGGTCCGGTAGGTCGCGCGCGAGAAGCCGTAGACGATCGAGCTGTCCCAGGTCCAGCCGTGCAGGAGGGAGCCGAAGTCGCCGCGCAGGCCGAACAGCGCCCGGCCGGCCCAGACGTTCTGCGAGTCCTGGGCCACGGGCATGGTCAGGATCGGGGCGACATAGTCGCCGAACGGATTGAAGGGGCTGTAGGAGACATTGACGATGTCCTGATCGGAGGACGGGAACAGCTGCGGCAGGAAGGCCGCCTGCTGCGAGCGGCGGTTGGTCACCAGGTCCTCGAAGTAGAACTCCATGTGGTTGGGCAGGTCGACGCCGCCGATCAGGGTGAAGGCCGCCCGCTGGCTGGGCGAAATCGCGTCGACGTCGGCCGTGCGCGGGTCGGTGGCGATGTTGGTCTGCCGCGGAACCGTGCCGAACGAATCCTGCTGGAACGGCGAATAGGGGAACAGCGCCCCTTTCGAGGCGTCGTAGACCCAGGTCCCACCGGTGCTGTAGTCTTCGACGTAGTTGGTCTGGGTGTTGGCGCAGTAGGCCGAGCCGTCCGCATAGCTGCGGCCGAACTTGTAGCCGCCGCCGGTCGGCAGCCGCTGCAGCTCCAAGGGGCAGGCGCCGCCGGGCAGGTCCTTGATCTTCAACGCATTCTGCTGGAAGTACTGCAGGCCGAACAGGATATGGTAGTTGTCCCGGACGCGGCCGCCGGAGACGGCGACCTCGAACTGGTCGCCCGCCCCGGTGGTCGGCAGGGCGTCGTTGGTCTCGATGTTCAGCCCGTCGAACTTGTCGCGGGTGATGATGTTGACCACCCCGCCGATGGCGTCTGAGCCGTAGATCGACGAGGCCCCGTCCTTGAGGATCTCGTAGCGGTCGACCAGGGCGTCCGGGATCACGTTCAGGTCCACCGCCGCGACCGTCCCGCTGACCCCCGCGGGGTTCAGCCGGCGCCCGTTCAGCAGCACCAGGGTCCGCTGGCCGCCGAGACCGCGCAGGGACAGGGAATCGACCCCCGCCCCGCCATTCACGACATAGCCGCTGAACTGGTTGTTGATCTGCACGTAGCCCGCGGCCGCGGTGCTGCCCTGCAGGATCGCGCCGGCGCCGAACTGGCCCTCGAGCTTGGAATCCTGGGTGGTGATGATCTGCACCGGCGCCGGCGAATTGTACTGCGTATGTTTCAGGTGCGAGCCGGTGACTACCAGCTCGTCGACCGTGGTCTGCTCCCTGTCCTTCTTCGGCGCGCTCGCCGGCGCGGGCGGCGCCGCACCGGTGGATTCGGTCTGCGCGCAGACGATATCCGGCGCGCTCGCCGCTGCGGCCAACAACAGGCCAGCCGCGCCAACCAACAGTTTTTGTTTGAGAATCATGTCCGGGCCCCCAAGCCACAATCCCTGGGGGCGCGCCGTCTCGTGCCCGGCGCGAAAACCCCCGCCAATCAACCTGCGAACGCTAGCAGCTTGGATCGGGGTCTCAATCGCGATAAGCGACACCGGTGTCAGAGATCACAGCAACGTCTCAAAATGGCCACACCTTGTCCTTTTGGGGGCGCTGCGGCGCCCAAGACTACGGCGCCGCAACAATCCGGCCGAACCGCCGGCGCCGCGCCGTGTCGCGCGGCGAGCGGCTTGCGTCCCGGCCGGTCCGGCGTTAGACGAGCGCCTTAACCTGCAATTTGTCGGTGAGGGGCGCGCTGGGGCGCGGCCTCGCCCTTGCGCGCGAGAAGACATGCCCAAACGCACCGACATCTCCTCGATCCTGATCATCGGCGCGGGCCCGATCGTGATCGGCCAGGCGTGCGAGTTCGACTATTCGGGCGTCCAGGCCTGCAAGGCCTTGCGGGCCGAGGGCTACCGCATCGTGCTGGTCAATTCGAACCCGGCCACGATCATGACCGACCCGGACGTGGCCGACGCGACCTATATCGAGCCGATCACCCCGGAGATGGTCGCCAAGATCATCGAGAAGGAGCGCCCCGACGCCCTGCTGCCCACCATGGGCGGCCAGACCGCGCTGAACACCGCCCTGGCGCTGGAACGGTCGGGCGTGCTGGAAAAGTTCGGCGTCGAGATGATCGGCGCCAAGGCCGCGGTGATCGACAAGGCCGAGGACCGGCAGAAGTTCCGCGACGCGATGGACAAGCTGGGCCTGGAGAGCCCCAAGTCCCACGTGGCGCACAGCCTGGAGGAGGCGACGGTCGGCCTCGACTTCGTCGGCCTGCCCGCGATCATCCGCCCCTCCTTCACCCTGGCCGGCACCGGCGGCGGCATCGCCTACAACGTCGAGGAATTCCGCGAGATCGTCGAGCGCGGGCTGGACCTGTCGCCGACCCACGAAGTGCTGATCGAAGAGAGCGTGCTCGGCTGGAAGGAGTACGAGATGGAGGTGGTCCGCGACCTGGCGGACAACTGCATCATCATCTGCTCGATCGAGAACATCGACCCGATGGGCGTGCACACCGGCGATTCGATCACCGTCGCCCCGGCCCTGACCCTGACCGACAAGGAATACCAGCGCATGCGCTCGGCCTCGATCGCCGTGCTGCGCGAGATCGGGGTGGAGACGGGCGGCTCCAACGTCCAGTTCGCGGTCAATCCGGCGGACGGCCGGATGGTGGTGATCGAGATGAACCCGCGGGTCTCTCGCTCCTCGGCGCTGGCCTCCAAGGCCACGGGCTTCCCGATCGCCAAGGTCGCCGCGCGCCTGGCCGTGGGCTACACCCTCGACGAGCTGATGAACGACATCACCGGCGCCACGCCCGCCTCGTTCGAGCCGTCGATCGACTACGTCGTCACCAAGATCCCGCGCTTCGCCTTCGAGAAATACCCGGGCGCGGAGCCCTACCTGACCACCTCGATGAAGTCGGTGGGCGAGGTGATGGCCATCGGCCGCACCTTCGCCGAGAGCCTGCAGAAGGCCCTGCGCGGGCTGGAGACCGGCCTGACCGGCCTCGACGAGATCGAGATCGAGGGCGCGAACGATCCGGACACCGGCAAGAGCGCGGTGACCCGCGCCCTGGGGGTGCCGACGCCCGATCGCCTGAGGGTGATCGCCCAGGCCTTCCGCCATGGGCTGTCGGTCGAGGAGATCCAGGCGGCCTGCGCCTACGAGCCCTGGTTCCTGCGCCAGATCGAGAGCCTGATCGCCGAGGAGGCCCAGCTTCGCCGCCACGGCCTGCCGGCCGAGCCGCACCGGCTGCGCCGGCTGAAGGCGCTCGGCTTCTCCGACGCGCGCCTGGCCAGACTGACCGACCAGACCGAGGCCCAGGTCCGCGCCGCCCGCCAGGCGCTGGACGTGCGCCCGGTGTTCAAGCGCATCGACACCTGCGCGGGCGAGTTCCGCGCCTCGACCCCCTACATGTATTCGACCTACGAGAGCGGCGCGCTCGGCCAGGCGCCCCAGTGCGAGGCCGACGCTTCGAGCCGGCGCAAGGCCATCATCCTGGGCGGCGGGCCGAACCGGATCGGCCAGGGCATCGAGTTCGACTACTGCTGCTGCCACGCGGCCTTCGCCCTGGACCAGATCGGCGTCGAGTCGATCATGGTCAACTGCAACCCCGAGACGGTCTCGACCGACTACGACACCTCCGACCGGCTCTATTTCGAGCCCCTGACGGCCGAGGACGTGCTGGAGCTGATCGCGGTCGAGCAGGCCAAGGGCGAGCTTCTGGGCGTGATCGTCCAGTTCGGCGGCCAGACGCCGCTGAAGCTGGCCCAGGCGCTGGAGGACGCGGGCGTGCCGATCCTGGGCACCTCGCCGGACGCCATCGACCTGGCCGAGGACCGCGAGCGCTTCCAGCAGCTGCTGCACCAGCTGAACATCGCCCAGCCGATCAACGCCATCGCCCGCAGCGCCGAGGAGGCGTTCGAGGGCGCGCGGCGCGTCGGCTTCCCGGTGGTGATCCGGCCCTCCTACGTGCTGGGCGGACGGGCGATGGAGATCGTCCGCGACGAGGAGCAGCTCGACCGCTACATCCGCACCGCCGTCCAGGTCTCCGGCGACAGCCCGGTCCTGATCGACCAGTACCTCTCGCGCGCCACCGAGGTCGACGTCGACGCCCTGTGCGACGGCAAGACCGTGTTCGTCGCCGGGGTGATGGAGCACATCGAGGAGGCGGGCGTGCACTCCGGCGATTCCGCCTGCTCGCTGCCGCCGTTCTCGCTGAAGCCCGAGACCATCGCCGAGCTGAAGCGCCAGACCGAGGCCATGGCCTTCGCCCTGAACGTGCGCGGGCTGATGAACGTGCAGTTCGCCATCGAGGAGCCGCACTCCGACGCCCCGCGCATCTTCGTGCTGGAGGTCAACCCGCGCGCCTCGCGCACCGTGCCGTTCGTGGCCAAGACCATCGGCCAGCCGGTGGCGGCGATCGCGGCCAAGATCATGGCCGGCGAGAGCCTGGCGAGCTTCGGCCTGTCCGAGCACACCTACGACCATATCGCGGTCAAGGAGGCGGTGTTCCCCTTCGCCCGCTTCCCCGGCGTCGACACCGTGCTCGGGCCGGAGATGCGCTCGACCGGCGAGGTCATGGGGCTGGACTGGCGCCGCCCCGGCGAGGGCCTGGCCCCCGCCTTCGCCCGCGCCTTCGCCAAGAGCCAGCTCGGCGGCGGGACGGTGCTGCCCAAGGCTGGCTGCGTCTTCGTCTCGGTCAAGGAAAGCGACAAGGCCTGGGTGCTGGAGCCGGCGCGCCTGCTGGCCGAGGCGGGCTTTCGCATCATCGCCACCAGCGGCACCTGCGCCTACCTGCAGGAACAGGGGCTGAGCGCCGAGCCGGTCAAGAAGGTGCTGGAAGGCCGGCCGAACATCGTCGACGCGATGAAGAACGGCGAGGTCCAGCTGGTGTTCAACACCACCGAGGGCCGCCAGTCCCTGGCCGATTCCTTCTCGCTGCGCCGCACCGCCCTGATGATGAAGATCCCCTACTTCACCACCACCGCCGGCGCCCTGGCCGCCGCCCAGGCGATCACCGCCAAGGGCGAGCTCGAAGTGCGCGCGCTGCAGAGCTACGCCTGACGCTCACCCAAGGTCACCCTTGGCGTCGCCGGACTTGCGTGTAGAACCACCGCAAGATCGCAACGGGAGGAGAGCGCGGTATGGGACGGGTTGAAGGCAAGGTCGCTCTGGTCACCGGCGGCGCCAGCGGCATCGGCGCCAGCTGCGCCCGCATCCTGGCGCGCGAAGGCGCCAGCGTGGTGATCACCGACGTGCAGGACGCCAAGGGCCAGGCCCTGGCCGCCGAGATCGGCGGCGCGGCCGTCTACCTGCATCACGACGTCACCAGCGAGGACGCCTGGATCGAGATCATCGCCGAGGTCGAGCGCCGGTTCGGCCGGCTGGACGTGCTGGTCAACAACGCCGGCATCGGCCTGGGCAGCCCCTCGATCACCACCATGACCCTCGCCGACTTCAAGCGGCAGCAGGCGGTGAACGTCGAGGGCGTGTTCCTGGGGATCAAGCACACCCTGCCCCTGATGCGCAAAGTCGGCCAGGGCGGCTCGATCATCAACATGTCCTCGGTGGCGGGGCTGAAGGGCTCGTCCCTGCTGGCCGCCTATTGCGCGACCAAGGGGGCGGTCAGGCTGTTCACCAAGGCGATCGCGCTGGAGTGCGGCGAGCACAAGGACGGGGTGCGGGTCAATTCGGTCCACCCGGGCCTGATCGAGACCCCGATCTGGGAAGGCATCGCCGGCGGGCGCGAGCCGGGCGCCAACGCGCCGATCGACCTGGACGCCATGTCGGCCATGGCCGTCCCCCTGGGCGTCAAGGGCGTGCCCGAGGACATCGCCAATGGCGTGCTGTGGCTGGCGTCGGACGAGTCGCGCTACGTCACCGGCGCGGAGTTGGTGATCGACGGCGGCATCTCGATCCGCTGAACGCCGCCGGCCCCTGCGGGCGGCCGGAAAAAGGTGGAAAAGGTGACGGCGGCGCCGGCGGTGGCCGGGGCCGCGCCGGCTGTTGCGCGCCGCCCCCCTTGAAGTCGCAGGGCGTCGCCCCTATCCTCCCAGCCCCCGGACGTCAGCGCCCGCGGCCGGATCACCACCTCCCCTAAAGGGCCTACCGAGCTAAACTCCGCAATGGAAAAAGTGCCGATGACCGGCGGGGGCTATGTAGTCCTCGACGAAGAACTAAAGCGTTTGAAGACGCAGGAGCGGCCGAGCGTGATCGCCGCGATCGCGGAGGCGCGTGCTCACGGCGACCTGTCGGAAAACGCCGAGTACCATGCCGCCAAGGAGCGACAGGGCTGGATCGAAGGCCGTATCGCCGAGATCGAGGACAAGATCGCGCGCGCCCAGGTGATCGACGTCTCGAAACTCTCCGGCAGCCAGGTCAAGTTCGGCGCCACCGTCAGCCTGGTGGACGAAGACACCGACGAGGCGGCCCGCTACCAGATCGTCGGCGAACACGAGGCCGACGTGCGATCGGGCAAGATCTCGGTCTCCTCGCCGCTGGCCCGCGCCATGATCGGCAAGGACGTCGGCGACGTGTTCGAGGTCAACACCCCCGGCGGGGTCAAGGCCTACGAGATCATGAAGGTCGAATGGCTCTAGGCGGACCGGCGCGGCGCGAAGGCTGACCGCGCAGTCCGGGCCCACCCATCCGCCCCTGGACGAGCCAGTCGCCGGCCGCCAGGCGCGGACCTGTGCGACCTGGTGGTGGTGGCCGGCGTAAGACCGGTGGAAATTCTTACCGCGGACGATATCGGCCCGATCGGACCCGATCCTGAACGGCGCCCGCGGGGCCATGCTGACCGCTGAAGGCTCGCGATCGGCGGAATTATCGCTAAATAGTCTGCCTGAGCCTCGAAAGTCCGCCATGTCCGACACCGCCAACGCCCCCCGCAACGTCCGCTGCGTGATCATCGGCTCCGGCCCGGCCGGCTACACCGCCGCCATCTACGCCGCGCGCGCGCTCTTGGCGCCGGTGCTGATCGCCGGCATCCAGCCCGGCGGCCAGCTGACCATCACCACCGACGTCGAGAACTATCCCGGCTTCGCCGACGTCATCCAGGGCCCCTGGCTGATGGACCAGATGAAGGCCCAGGCCGAGCACGTCGGCGCCGAATGCGTCAGCGACATCGTGCTCAAGGCCGACCTGTCCAAGCGTCCGTTCCACCTGGTCTGCGACTCCGGCGAGGAATACCTGGCCGAGACCCTGATCATCGCCACCGGCGCCCAGGCCAAGTGGCTGGGCCTGCCCAGCGAGCAGAAGTTCCAGGGCTTCGGCGTCTCGGCCTGCGCCACCTGCGACGGCTTCTTCTACCGCGGCAAGGAGGTGGTGGTGGTCGGCGGCGGCAACACCGCCGTCGAGGAGGCTCTGTTCCTGACCAATTTCGCCGCCAAGGTCACCCTGGTCCACCGCCGCGACGAGCTGCGCGCCGAGCGCATCCTGCAGCAGCGCCTGTTCGCCCATCCCAAGGTCCAGGTGGTCTGGGACAGCGCCGTCGAGGCGGTGCTGGGCGCGGAGGACCCGATGGGCGTCACGGGCGTGGCGCTGCGCAACCTGAAGACCGACGCCCTCGCCGAGCTGCCCTGCGACGGGGTCTTCGTCGCCATCGGCCACGCCCCGGCCTCCGAGCTGTTCAAGGGCCAGCTGGAGATGGACCGCCAGGGCTATCTGAAGGTCAAGGCGGGCGCGGCGGCGACGGAGATCCCCGGCGTCTGGGCCGCGGGCGACGTGACCGACGACGTCTACCGCCAGGCGGTCACGGCCGCCGGCATGGGCTGCATGGCCGCGCTGGAGGCCGTGCGCTTCCTGGCCGAGGAAGACCATCTGAAGGCCCACCACCCGATCGGCCACGACGAGGCCAACAAGATCGGCGTCTGGTAGCTCCAAGCCCCTCCCCGCAAGGGGGAGGGATCGCTCGTCGATAGGCCTTGGGGGTTCAAAAGGACCTTCCGTTGCGGTAGACGATCCCAGCCCGTTCGCCCGGAAATGCGCGCGTTTTCGTGATCGCGCCGCAGCCTTCCCTTTCCTCCCCATCCGGATTATATGTGTTGACGACTTATGCTCAATACTAGCATAAGTGGGGGCGACGCCGGCGTCCGCTACGACGCGCGGCGTTTTTGAAGGACCCAAAAATGCTCACTTTGAGCATAAGGAGGGAGCAGATGGCGGACGGCTTTTCCGCGATGGATTTCACCCCGGCGGTCGAGGCTCAGACCCGGCCGATCTGGGACAAGGTCAAGACCCGGGTCACGCCGCTGGAGTGGCGCGCCCAGGCCCCGCTGATCGCGGCGATCAACACGCTGAAGAAGCAGAAGAACGCCGTCATCCTGGCGCACAACTACATGACCCCCGAGATCTTCCACGGGGTGGGCGACTTCGTCGGCGACAGCCTGGGCCTGGCCCGCGAGGCGGCCCGCTCGGACGCGGCGATCATCGTCCAGGCCGGCGTGCACTTCATGGCCGAGACCTCCAAGGTGCTCTGCCCCGACAAGACCGTGCTGATCCCCGACCTGCGCGCCGGCTGCTCGCTGGCCTCGTCGATCACCGGCGCCGACGTGCGGCTGATCAAGCAGCGCTATCCGGGCCTGCCGGTCGTGACCTACGTCAACACCACCGCCGAGGTTAAGGCCGAGACCGACGTCTGCTGCACCAGCGCCAACGCCGTCCAGGTGGTCGAGCACGTGGCGCGCGAATGGGGCGTCGACCGGGTGATCCTGATCCCCGACGAGTTCCTGGCCCGCAACGTCGCCCGCCAGACAGACGTCGGGATCATCGCCTGGAAGGGCCGCTGCGAGGTGCACGAGCGCTTCGACCGCGACGACATGCTGGAGCTGCGCGCCGCCTATCCGGGCGCCGAGATCCTGGCCCACCCGGAATGCCCGACCGAGGTGCTGGAACTGGCCGACTTCGCCGGCTCGACCGCGGCGATGAACGACTACGTGATCCAGCGCAAGCCGCGCCAGGTGGTGCTGATCACCGAGTGCTCGATGGCCGACAACGTCGCCTGCGACGCGCCCGACACCGAGTTCGTGCGGCCCTGCAACCTGTGCCCGCACATGAAGCGGATCAGTCTGGAGAACATCTACGAGGCCCTGGCCGGGGACCGCTTCGAGGTGACGGTCGCCGCCGAGGTGGCCGAGCGCGCCCGCCTGGCCGTCCAGCGGATGATCGACCTGCCGCCCCCCGCCCAGCCGGCCCGCTACGACTTGGTCAAGGCCCGCCACCACGTCGACGTGGAGCTGATCTGAGGCCCATCATGGCCGAGTTCGGAACAGCAGTCCCCGCCGGCGGCGAGACGCCGGAGCCCGACGAGCGCGCCCCGCGTCCGCGGTCTGCGGCGTCTGAGCTCGGCTGGGGCCTCGTCTCCACGGCTGTCCTGGCCCTGTGGATCGCCTGGCAGTGGGGCTGGATCTGGGCCCTGGCCGGCGTCTTCGGCATCCTGGTGCACGAGACCGGCCACCTAGTGGTGATCAACGCCCTGGGCTGCGGGCCCAGCCGCATCCACATCATCCCCTTCTTCGGCGGCGCGGCCACCATGAAGCGGGCGCCGCGGACCGAGTTCCACGGGGTGCTGATCGCGCTGGCCGGGCCGTTCGCGGGCCTGGCGGCCAGCCTGCCCTTCTTCATCCTCGCCGGGATCACCCAGGACGTGCGCTGGCAGGGCGGGGCCTTCTTCATCGCCGTGCTCAACCTAGTCAACCTCGCGCCCGCCCCGCCGCTCGACGGCTCCAAGGCGCTGGGCCCGGCGCTGGCCTGGATCCACCCCTGGCTGGAGCGGGCCGCCCTGGTCCTGGTCGGGGGCGCCGCGGCGCTCTGGGCCTTCCATCGCGGCAGCCTCCTGTTCGGGACCTTCGTGGCCATCGCCAGCCTGGCCGCCCTGCGCGGCCGGGGTCAGCGGCCGCCGGCCGTGCGGCTGTCGACCGGCGAATGGCTGGGCGCCATCGGCCTGTGGCTGGCGACCCTGGCCCTGGGCCTGGCGGTGCTTCAGTTCAGCGTGGGGGGCGGCGGCGCGGCCGGCGTCCTCGGCGCGATCCGGCAAGCGGGACTTCAGTGATGGCGCGTTCGTTTTCCTCCCAGCGTTTCGATGGGGTGCTGATCGTCGGCGCGGGCCTGGCCGGCCTGTCGGCGGCCCTGGCCGCCGCGCCGCGCAAGGCCCTGGTGCTGAGCGCCGCGCCCCTGCTCTCCGGCTGCTCCTCGGCCTGGGCCCAGGGCGGCGTGGCGGCGGCCCTGTCGGCGGACGACGACCCCGCCCTGCACGCCGCCGACACCGTCGCCGCGGGCGCGGGGCTGGTCGAGCCGGCCATGGCGGAGCGCCTGACCCGCGAAGGGCCGGACGCCGTCCGCCGCCTGGCCGACCTCGGCGCGCCATTCGACCGCACCGAGGACGGCGGCTTCGCCCAGAGCCTTGAGGCGGCGCACAGCCGCCCCCGCGTGGCCCGGGTGCGCGGCGACCAGGCCGGACGCGAGATCATGCGCGCGCTGGCCGGCGCCGCCATGGCCGCGACCAACGTCGAGATCCGGCCCGAGACCCGCGTGCGGGCCCTGTTGCAGGACGCGGACGGCCGCGTGCGGGGCGTCTTGGCCGAGCACGAGGGTCGGACGCTGGAGATCGTCGCCCCGGCCACCATCCTGGCGACCGGCGGCCTCGGCGGCCTGTTCGCCGTGACCACCAACCCGCGCGCCGTGCGCGGCGAGGGCCTGGCGCTGGCGGCGCTGGCCGGCGCCGAGATCGCCGATCCGGAGTTCGTCCAGTTCCACCCCACCGCCATCGCGGTCGACGCCGACCCGGCGCCCCTGGCCAGCGAGGCCCTGCGCGGCGAAGGCGCGACGCTGGTCGACGCCGAGGGCGCGCCGTTCATGGGCCAGCGCCATCCGATGGGCGACCTCGCGCCGCGCGACGTGGTGGCGCGCGCGATCCACAGCCAGCTCGCCCAGGGCTTCGGCGCCTTCCTCGACGCGCGCACCGCCGTCGGCGAGGCCTTTCCGCACGAATTCCCGGCCGTGTTCGCCGCCTGCATGGCCGGCGGCATCGATCCGCGCGCCCAGCCGATCCCGATCGCCCCGGCCGCCCACTACCACATGGGCGGGATCGCCACCGACGCGGACGGCCGCACCTCCCTCGCCGGCCTCTATGCGGCGGGCGAATGCGCCTCGACCGGCGTGCACGGCGCCAACCGCCTGGCCTCCAACTCGCTGCTCGAAGCGGCGGTCTTCGGCGCCCGGGCCGGCCGCGCCGCGGCGCTGGAGGCCGATCCCGCCACCGCGCCCCAACCCGCCGCGCCGGCGCCCGACCTGCCGGACGAGGCGCTGCAGGGCCTGCGCCAGGCGATGAGCCGCCACGCCGGGGTCGTGCGCGAGCGCGCGGGCCTTCGCCGGCTGATCGCCCTGATCGACGGGCTGGAGGAAAGCCACGGCGCCGCGCCGCCGCTGGTCGCCGCGCGGCTGGTCGCGGCCTGCGCCCTCGCCCGCGAGGAAAGCCGCGGCGGCCACTATCGCGTCGACTTCCCGGCCACGGACGCCGAGCCGCGCCGCACCCGCATCCGCCTGGCCGACCTGGGCGAACGCCCCTCGCGCCTGGCCGCCGAATGACCGCGTCCCCGATGATCGTCCCCCTACCCGACCTGCTGATCGATCCGGCCGTCCGCGCCGCCCTGGCCGAGGACCTCGGCCGGGCCGGCGACGTCACCGCCGCCCTGCTGCCAGAAGGCCAGGGCATCGAGGCGGTGTTCGCCGCCCGCGCCGACGGGCGGGTGGCGGGCCTGGCCTGCGCGCGCCTGGCCATCGCCGCCCTGGACCCCGCCGCCCGGTTCGAGGTGGTGGCGGCTGACGGGGCGGACGTCGCCAGGGGCGGGGTGATCGCGCGCGTGGCGGGCGACGGCCGGGCCATCCTCTCGGCCGAGCGGGTGGCGCTGAACTTCCTCGGCCGGCTGTGCGGCGTCGCCACCCTGACCCGCGCCTATGTGCGCGCGGTCGAGGGCACGAAGGCCAGGATCGTCTGCACGCGCAAGACCACGCCGGGCCTGCGCGCCCTGGAGAAGTACGCCGTGCGCTGCGGCGGGGCGACCAACCACCGCTATGGCCTGGATGACGCCATCCTGATCAAGGACAACCACGTCGCCGCCTGCGGCGGGGTCGGCAAGGCGCTGGAGCGCGCCCGGGCGGCCGCCGGCCACCTGATGAAGATCGAGGTCGAGGTCGACAGCCTGGAACAGCTGGACGAGGCCATCCCCTTCGCGCCCGACGTGATCATGCTGGACAACTTCTCGCTCGACGACCTGGTCGAGGCCGTTGGCCGGGTCGACGGCCGCATCCCCCTGGAGGCGTCCGGCGGGGTGAACCTCTCGACCGTGCGGGACATCGCCCGCACCGGGGTCGACGCCATCTCGGTCGGCGCCCTGACCCACTCGGCTCCGGTGCTGGACATCGGGCTGGACGCGGTCTGAGGCCCGCTTGCCGTAGAGCGGCGCGCCCCTAGATTACCGCACCATCGCGGGGAGAAGCGGCCATGATTCCAACGATCGGCCTTTGCATGATCGTCAAGGACGAGGCGAAGGTGATCGTCCGCTGCCTGGAGTCGGTGCGGCCGATCACGGACTATGTCCTGATCGTCGACACCGGATCGAGCGACGACACCATCGGCGTGATCGAGCGCCACCTCGCCCAGCAAGGCCTGGCCGGCGAGGTCGCGCGCTGCGACTGGGTCGATTTCGCCTACAACCGGACATTCGCCCTGGCCCGGCTGCGGGAGAAGGCGGACATCGACTACTGCCTGATGATCGACGCCGACGAGGTCCTGCAGTATGCGGACGACTTCGATCCCGCGGCCTTCAAGGCCGGCCTGTCGCACGACCTCTACGACATCACCACGCGCTACGGCGGGGTCAACTATCCGCGGCCGCAGCTGTTCAGGAACCGGCTGGACTTCAGCTTCCGCGGCGTGCTGCACGAGTTCCTGGAGCGCCCCGAGGGCGAACTGACCCGGGGACCGGCGCGCGGCCTGTGGAACGTTCCGACCCCGGACGGCGCCCGCAGCCAAAACCCGCGCAAGTTCGACGACGACGCCGAGATGCTGCGCCGGGTGCTGGCCGCCGGGGTGGACGAGCCGTGGCTTGAGGCCCGCTACCAGTTCTACCTGGCTCAGTCGCTGCGCGACGCCGGCCGGCCGGCCGAGGCGCTCGAGGCCTACGCCGTTCGCGCGGCCCAGGGCTTCACCGCCGACGAGGTGTTCTACAGCCATTTCCAGGTCGGCCGCCTGGCCGAGAGGCTGGGCCGACCGGCGGGCGAGATCGTCACCGCCTATCTGGACGCCTTCCAGGCCTCGCCGAACCGCGCCGAGCCCCTGCACGCCCTGGCCAGCTATTACCGGCGGCAGGACAAGCTGCGCCTGGCCTTCGAGTTCGCCCGGATCGGCCGCGCCCTGCCCAAGCCGACCTGGGGCTTTTGCGTCGAGAACTGGATCTACGACTACGCGATGCAGGACGAATATGGCGTCGCGGCCTATTGGGCCGGCGCCTATGCCGAATGCCTGGAGGCCTGCGACCAGCTGCTCGCCAATCCGGCCCTGCCCGAGGCCGACCGGCCACGCATCGAGGCCAACCGCGCCTTCGCGGTGACCAAGCTGGCCGAACAGGCCGCCGGCTAGGAACTGTTCGGATCAGGCGGACTCACCTGATCCGACAGGACATGCCCTGATTCAGGACGTCAGGGCGTGACGGGCGCCGAAAGCTCGCACGCGTTCGGCTGCCGCGCCTTAGGTGGCCCCGGGCGAACCGGTGGGTCCGGTCGCACCGGTGGCGCCAGTCGGGCCCGTGTCGCCGGTCGCACCGGTAACCCCTGGCGCCCCCTCCGGACCGGTGACGCCCGTAGCCCCCGTCGGGCCCGTGTCGCCGGTGGCGCCGGTGGCGCCCGTCGGACCCGTGTCTCCTGTAGAGCCCGTCGCGCCGGTGGCGCCCGTCGGACCCGTCGCGCCAGTCGGGCCGGTGTCGCCCGTGGAACCCGTGGCTCCGGTCGAACCGGTGGGCCCCACCGGGCCCGTCGCCCCCGTCGGACCGGTGTCGCCCGTAGAGCCCGTGGCTCCGGTCGAACCGGTGGCCCCCGACGGACCCGTAGCGCCAGTCGGACCGGTGTCGCCCGTAGAACCCGTGGCTCCGGTCGAACCGGTGGCCCCCGCCGGGCCCGTCGCGCCAGTCGCGCCCGTCGAACCCGTGCCCCCCGTCGCGCCGGTCGCCCCCGTCGAGCCGGCGGCGCCCGTTGAGCCCGTGGCGCCCGTCGAGCCCGTGCCTCCGGTCGCGCCGGTCGCCCCTGTGGCGCCGGTCGGGCCGACCGGTCCGATCAGGCCTTGCGGGTGGACCGCCAGGGCGATGTCCTGGGTCAGCCAGTTGTTCGGGTCGTCCTCGCGGTGGCGGCGGATCAGCGACTTCTGCTCGGGGCCGAAGTACAGCCGGGCGCCGAACATGGCCGCGCTGGTGTGTTTCTCGCCGTACTCCAGCGCGGTGAAGAGCGACAGGCCGAACGGTGCGTCGATCGGCAGCAGGTATTCGCCGCCCAGCGCCGCCCCGTTGGCGTGGTCGCTGTAGCGATGGCCGACGCTGAGCTTCAGGTTGTCGGTCGGATAGTAGGCCAGGTCGACCGAGTCGAACCCGCCGCTCGACAGGCCCTGGCCGCCTTCCCAGCCGGCCACGCCTTCGAGCGTGAACGGACCGCGGTAGAGGGCGCCGGTGACGCCCAGCCGGCCGATGGTGCGCAGCGACGCCGGGCCGCCGACGGTCTGGTCGACGAACCGCTCGTCCATCGTATAGCTGCCGTACAGGCCGATCAGGCCCTGGTGCGGGTCGCGCCAGAACAGCTGGGCGGCGCCGCCGCCGTAGACGTTGCGGTCGCCGAAGCCTTCCATCGCGTCGATCTGCAGGCCGAAGCGGTGCGCGAGCGGCGCGGCGATCGACTGGCCGGCCGAGACCGTGGCGTGGCCGTCGACCACCCCGGCGCTGCCTTCGAGCTTGAAGTTCAGGCCCGAGACCGCCGGCAGGTCGCCGGCCGGCATCGGCCCCGAGGCGACCACCGGATGGGCGTAGGCGCTGGCGGCCGCCTTGGTCGCGTCATAGCCCGGCGCGAGGGCCGGGTTCCTGGCCGCGAGCTGATTCTGGAGTTCGGCCACCCGCGCATTGGCCGCCGCCGCGTCCTGGCGGGCCGCCGCGGCCTGCTGCCGGGCCTCGATGGTGTCGGCCTCCAGCCGCTCCACCTGGTGTTGCAGCCGATCGACGACGTCGCGCAGGTCCGAATCGGCCGTCGTCCCCTGGGCGCTCGCCGAACCGGCGACGATCCAGCTCGCGGCCGCGCCCATAAGTACCATCTTGAGTGATGATTTGCCCATCTCAGCCCCCTGTACCCTCAGAGGTCGAGCTTTAGCTAATTGCATCTCAACTGTCAGCAGATTGTGAAATAAATTTATCAACCGCAACGTTTTAGCTTTACATGGAAACGAATCAGGATTCGAGCCTGATTAATTTCCCATTAAGGAAAAGAATGCTGCGCGTTGCTTGAGTTTCAAGTTGGCGAGCTGGTGTCGCGGCCGGCGGCGGCGCCGAAGCACTCCGCCGCCGTTCGCCCCGGTGAACGGCGATGACTATCTCAAGTTGTCAAGGCCAGCCCTGCGGGAGTCCCCGCCGGGCGCGGGTTCAGCGCCGGTGGCTGTGGTACCAGTAGCGATGGTACGGGTAGGGCCGGTAGATCCAGTGGTGGCCGTACGAGATCCAGGGGTCGTACCAGCCCGGCGCGGCGTAGACGACGTCGCCGTAGACCGGCCCCGGATAGAAGGCCGGCGCCCCGGCGCGCATCGCATAGCCGGGCGGACAGTTGGGGTTGCTGTCGGCCGCCGAACTGCCGATCGCCCCGCCGGCCACCGCCCCGAGCGCGCCCCCCGCCACCGCGCCCGCGCCCCGGTCATAGCGGCCCGACAGGTTCGAGCCGACGATGGCGCCGAGGATGCCCCCGATCACCACCCCGGCGGTGGTGTCCCGGGCGTGCGCGTCGACGCAGTTTCGGGCGGCCCACTGTTCGGCCTCGTAGGCGTAGCGGTCGTCCTGCTCGCGGGCCGGGGCGGAGGCGTCGTACTGCTCGTCCTGCGGCTGGTAGCCCGGCGGCGGCGGCACGTTGTACCGTCCCGGATTGGACTGGCCCTGATCGTACTGGCCCTGATCGTATTGGCCCTGATCGTATTGGGGCTGGGCCTGATCGTATTGGCCGGGCGGCGGAGGCGGCGCGCCATACTGACCCTGGCCGTACTGGCCTTGATCGTACTGGCCCTGGTCGTACTGGCCCTGGTCGGGCGGCGCCGGCTGGCCCGTCGCCGGCAGGCTGAAGCAGAGCGTCATCGCCGCGACGCCCGTGGCCAGGGCGGTGGTGCGGAGGAAAGCATGATGCCGCATCGCGATCACCTTCTGGATCGACTTCCAACCCCCACCGCCGGCACCTTAGCACTCCCGCGCAGCCGCTCCATGACTTTAAGAGCCGCGTCTAACCAGCCGTCGCCGCCAGTCGCGCCGCCGCCGCCTCGGCCGCGCGCGAGCGCTCGGGAAGGAAGCTCTGCATGCGCCGCAGGACCAGGGCCACCACCTCGTCCGGCGCCGTCTCCGGCCGGCCGGCGTCGAACGGCGGCGCCGGGGCGTATTCGATGTTGAGCTGCAGCGCCTGGGCCACCGTCTCGCCGGCCAGTTCGGCCGCGACGGTCAGGGCGAAGTCGATGCCGGCGGTGACCCCGCCGCCGGTGATGACGTTGCCGTCGCGCACCACCCGGCCCTCGTCGGGGATGGCCCCGAACAGCGGCAGCAGCGAGCGCCAGGCCCAGTGGCAGGCCGCCCGGCGGCCGCGCAGCAGCCCCGCCGCGCCCAGGATCAGCGATCCGGTGCAGACCGAGGTCAGGTAGCGCGCCCCGGACGCCAGCCGCCGCGCCTGGACCATGAAGGCCTCGTCGTTGATCACGTCGGTGGCCGCCAGCCCGCCGGGGAAGAACAACAGGTCGCAGCCGTCGATCTCCGCCATCCGCCGCGTGCCGGCGAAGGTCAGGCCGCCGTCCGACTCGATCGGCCCGCCCGGCTCGGAGGCCACGACCGTCTCCACGCCCGGCAGGCGGCTGAAGACCGTGTGCGGGCCGGTGAAGTCGAGCTGGGTCAGGCCCGGATAGAGCACCTCGACGATGCGGAACGGTTGGTCGCTCATGGCGCGGCTCCTGTGGCGCGGGTTGACGCGCCGATCCTGCCCGGCCTAGCGTCTGTCTGAAATGACAATGTTCCCTCGATTTACGCCATGAAGCGCACCATCGGCGTCGTGCTCTTCCCGCAGTTCCAGATTCTGGACGCGACCGGGCCGGTCGCGGCCTTCGAGGTCGGCGGCCGTTTCGCCGAGACGCCCTACGACATCCGCCTGTTCGCCGCCGAGCCGGGCCTGGTCGCCTCGACCAGCGGCGTCGCCCTGCCGGCGGAGGGGTTCGGAGCGGCCGGCGCGATCGACACCCTGGTGGTGGTGGGCGGCGACGGGGTGCGGGGCGCGGCGCAGGACCCGTCCCTGGTCGGCTTCGTGCGCGAGCAGGCGCCGCGGGTGCGCCGGATGGCCAGCGTCTGTTCGGGCGCCTTCGTCCTGGCGGCCGCGGGACTGCTGGACGGGCGGCGCGCGACCACCCACTGGAGCCGCACCGGCGCCTTCGCCAGGGCCTTTCCCCAGGTCCGGCTCGAGCCGGACCGGATCTATGTGCGCGACGGGCCGGTCTGGACCTCGGCCGGGATCAGCGCCGGCATCGACCTGGCGCTGGCCATGGTCGCCGAGGACCTGGGCGAGCCGGTCGCCAAGCGCGCGGCCCAGCAGCTGGTGGTCTATCGCCGACGGCCCGGCGGCCAGTCGCAGTTCTCGGCCCTGCTGGAGCTCGACCGGCCGGACGGGCGGTTCGGCGGGCTGATGGGCTGGATGCGCGAGCGGCTGGACCAGCCGCTGGGCGTCGAGCGCCTGGCGCAGGAGGTCGCCATGAGCCCGCGCAATTTCGCCCGCGCCTTCCTGGCCGAGACCGGGGTCACCCCGGCCAAGGCGGTGGAACGGCTGCGGGTGGAGGCGGCGCGCGAGCGGATCGAGGCGGGCGGCGAGCCCATCGACACGGTGGCCGAGGCGGCGGGCTTTGGCGACGCCGAGCGGATGCGCCGCGCCTTCCTGCGCGCCTTCGGCCAGCCGCCCCAGGCCCTCAGGCGCGCCGCCCGCGCCTGAGCGGCGATCCCGGCGTCAGGAGACCGAGGCGACCTGGGTCGGCTTGGAGGCGCCGGCGTCCGGCCTGGCCCTGTCGGCCGGGCTGGCGGCCTGGACAGCGACGCGGGACGCCACCGACTGCGCCGGCTGAGCCGCTGCCGGTGCGGCGGGCGCGGCGGCGATCGGAGCGGCCGGAGCGCGATCACCGCTCATCCCCAGGCCGGGCAGCATGCTGGCGTAGACCGCATGGGGCGTCGCATCGTCAGGCGCCGAGGGCCGCACGGCGCCGTCGAAGCTGGACGGCCGGCCGGCGTGACCGCCGAAGCGGTAGAAGACGTGCAGGCCAACCTGGGCCACCTGCATCAGGCCGGGGCTCCAGCCGGTGCGCAGGCCGGCGACGTGGAAATGGGTCGCCTCGCCCACCTGCGGCATGACCGAGCCGGCAAGGGCGCGGGCGGCGATCTGCTCGGCCCGGGCCCAGGCCGCGCCGTCCTTGGGCCGGCGCATCGAGCCGTCGCAGGCGAAGCTGAACTGGCAGTCGTCGCCGGTGCTGGCGCCCTGGAAGACGACACCGCAGACCGATTTCGGGAAGGCCGGATGGCGCACGCGGTTCAGCACCACCTGGGCGATCGCCGCCTGGCCGGCGACGCTCTCGCCACGGGCTTCGTAGTAGACCGCGTCCGCGAGGCAATCGAGGTCGCGGTTGGAATTCTGGGCCAGGTGGAACGGCTTGGCCGAAACGGCCGCGACGGTCGACACGCGGGTCACCGCCAGCGCCTTGCCGGAGGCGGGCGTCCCGATCCGGGAAGCCGCAGCCTGGGAAGCCGTCGGCGCAGCATTGGCCGTGGCGAGCTCCTGGCCCGCGACCGCCTGGGCGACCCGCGCCATGCGCTCGGCCTTGCCGTGCGCGTCCGCGGCCTGGGCCATCCCGCCCGCCACGTATGCGCCACCCAACACCAAGCCTACGGCCGCGCCCAAGGCGAGTCCGACGGTCAGCGCACGCGCATCAGCGCGCGCCGTAGTGTGATAAGTCAAACTGACGTGTCCTATTCGGCGAGGGCGGATGCGCCCCCCGACATCGACGCCGCCCGGCCCGGACATGCGCCAGACACCGGAAACGACGTGGGTTCGGCCGTACACGATCGGCCGAGAAGGTCCCTTGTACCGGCATTTGTGGCGCCTTTGTGGCCGATTCGCAAGGCCATGCTGCAGCGCAGCAAGCTTCACCGTTAGGATTCCAGCAGCGCTTTCGACCGAAAGCGGCTCGGCCGAAGCCGACCGCCTATTAGTAAGTTATTGAATTTAATCATTTATATTTTCTTCGAGGCCAGAGCCGCTTCCTGTGCCCCCAAGTCGCGCCTGGCCAGGAACGAAACCGTCACAAATAGCGGGCCAGGACCATGGCCAGGAGGGCTATGGCCATCAGGACGGCGGTGATCCAGTCGATCACCACCAGCCGCCGGCCGGCCGCGGCGCCGTCGGGACCCTCGAGCTGGCGCGAGGCGCGAAGGCCGAGAGCGCTCTGCACCCCGGCGGCGAGGATGGCGGCGATCGCGCCCAGGGCCATCGCCCGGGCCTGGGGCGGCGTCCAGCCGCCGCCGCGGCCCAGCCACAGCCAGGCGCCGAGCAGCACCGAGACGGTGGCGGCCAGCAAGGCCACCCGCCGCAGCCTCGGCCCGCCGGTGCGCGGCCCGAACCGGGCGAGCACGAAGGCGCTGCCGGTCCAGAACACCCCGGTCAGCACGTGGACCGCGACCGCGGTCAGCAAAAGGGCGAAGGACCCGCTCATCGACGCTCTCCCCAGAGCCTCAGTCTAGACCGGGCGAGAGACCGCGTCGAACAGGTCGCGCATCGCCGACGGCGACGGCGGTTCTCAGCCGGCCAGCCGGCTGGTCGGCAAGAGCCGAACGCTGGCGCTGGCCTTGGCGAGCAAGGCCCCCTCGCCGTCCATCAGCCGCGCCTCGACGAAGCCGATGGTCTTTCCCAGGCTGATCACCTCGGCCTCGCCGAACAGCGGCCCCGGCCGCGCCGGCGCCAGGAAGCTGACGGTCATGTCGATGGTCACCGGATAGAGCGCGCCTTCCGTCGCGATCATCACCGCCGGCCCCATCGAATCGTCCAGCATGGCGGCCAGGAACCCGCCCTGCACGCAGCCCGAGGCGTTGCAGAACGCCGGCTGGCCGACGAAGCCGATCCGCACCCAGCCGTGGCTCGGCCGGGCTTCCAGGATGTCGAGGCCGAGGGTGCGGGCGCAGGCCGGGACCGGGTAGCGGTCGAGCACGGTTTCGAGGGACATGGGCGGCCTCCTTGCGCCCGGCATAGCTGGCGCCTGCTGACACCCTCCTGTCAGCAGTAGATGGCGCATGGCGCACCCTCGCGCTGCACGCGCGGCTTGCATATGCTGGGGCGTGCGAGTTCGGGGGCGTTGACGATGATCAGGCTGGCGGGTTTGGCGCTGGCGGCGGCGATCGCCGCCGCGGCGGGGAGCGGCGCGTCGCCGGCGACCGAGAACGGCAAGGCCGATCCGGGCAAGCAGCCGGCCCATGCGGCCGACCGGTCCGCCGAACTGAAGGATGTCCTGGTCAAGCTCGACGGCAACGACCTGGCCGGGGCGCAGGCCGCGCTGAAGGCGATCGTCGCCGCGCCGAAATTCAAGGCCCGGCCGGAGCGGGAGCAGTACGTCTTCCGGACGATCTACGGCCGCACGCTGCTCGCGGCCAAGCAGCCGCAAGAGGCCCTGGTCCAGTTGCGGCTCGCCACGGCCTTCCCCGAGGCTGACGTCGCGACATGGGGACCGCGCCTCGAGGCGGACGCGGCGCTGCACGACAACACGGACGCGCTGGCGTCCCTCACGGTGATCGCTAGCCGCTGGCCCAAATCCCTGGCCGGGTTCAGCGACCGCTACATCATGCAACTGGCGTTCGAGACGCGGGCGGACGAACACCTATCCGACGCCCGTTTCAGCCTGCTCCAGGCCCTCCGCCAAGCGGGCTGGAGCCCGCGGGACCCGTTCGAGCGCGCAGACCCTCTCTGGCGGGACCTGGCCCTGAGCCTGCTCGACCGCGGCCAGGCCCAGGCGGCGGGGGCGGTCGCGGCCGACATCGTCGCGCCGGAGACCGTCCTCGACATGCTGATCGATCGTCGATTTGACGCCATCACCACGGCGGCGGCGGATCG
>JARLIQ010000098.1 GCA_031291645.1 Caulobacteraceae bacterium
CGGCGCCCGCGCCGGTCGTCGCGGCCCTGCCCGGCGCGCGGCTGGCGGCGACCACGCCGATCCCGCCGGCCGAGCTGGAGGCCCTGGTCGACGGCGTGGTGCGCCAGTCGATGGCGCGGGACCACATCGCCGGCGTCGAGGTCGCGGTGGTCCAGACCGGCCAGGTGGTGCTGAAGAAGGGCTACGGCTTCGCCGCGCCCGGCCGCCTGGTCGATCCCGACGCGACCCTGTTCCGCATCGGCTCGATCTCCAAGACCTTTACCTGGATCGCCCTGATGAAGGAGGCCGAGGCCGGCCGCATCCGCCTGGACACCCCGGTCAACCTCTACCTGCCGGAGGCGTTGCAGGTGCGCGACCAGGGGTTCAGGCAGCCGGTCCTGGTGCGCGACCTGCTGGGCCACAGCGCCGGCTTCGCCGACCGCATCCTGGGGGTGCTGGTCGAGAAGGACCCGAACCGGGTGCGGCCCCTGGCCCTGTTCCTGCGCGAGGAGCGGGCCCGCCGGGTGCGCGAGCCGGGCGTGCTGCCGACCTATTCCAACTATGGCGCCGCCCTTGCCGGCGAGTCGGTCTCCTGGGTCGAGGGCCGGCCCTACCAGGACGTCATCGAGGGCGAGATCACCCGCCCGCTGCAGATGGCCCACACCACCTTCCGCGAGCCCTACCCGGCCCGCGGCGACCTGCCGCCGCCGATGCCGGGCGCCCTGGCCGGCGGGGTCTCGAGCGGCTACCTCTGGACCGGCGCGGGCTTCCAGCCCCAGGCCTTCGAATACCTGACCCAGGTCGCGCCGGCGGCCTCGGCCTCGTCCACGGCGGGCGACATGGCGCGCTACATGCTGATGATCCTGAACAACGGATCGCTGGAGGCCGCCAGCATCTATGGCGCGGACACCGCGCGCGGCTTCCGCACGCCCCGGCTGGCGGGCGCGCCGGGCGTCAGCGGGATCGACGACGGCTTTTTGGAGTTCGCCTTCCCGGGCGGCTTCCGCGGCCAGGGTCACGCCGGCGACACCCTGTGGTTCCATTCCGAGATGGTCACCATACCGGCGCTGAACCTCGGGGTGTTCGTGACCGCCAACACCGACACCGGCGGCGCGCTGGCGGCCAGCCTGCCGGAGCGGATCGTCGAGCGGTTCTACGCCGCCCCGCAGGCCCTGCCCCGCCCCGGCTCGGCCGAGCTGGCGGCCCAGGGAGCAGTCTATGACGGCGCCTACCTGACCACCCGGCGGCCCTATGGCGGGCTCGGCCTGTTCAACACCCTGCTCAAGGGCCCGATGCAGGTCAGGGTGACCGGCGACGGGCGGCTCGTCACCGAGGGCGGCGAGAACCCCGGCGCCTGGGTTCCGGACGGCCCGGCCGGCCGCTTCATCCAGACGATGGGGTCCGAGGTCAGCGCCTTCAGGATCGAGAACGGACGCGCGGTGCGCTGGTACGCCCCCTCGGGCGTCGTGGCCTACGACCGCGTGGGACCGCTGCGCCAGCTCCCGGCCCTGCAGATCGCCGCCGCCCTGGCCGCCCTCGCCTCGATCGCGACGATCGTGGGCCTGTTCACGCGCGACCGGCGCGAGTTCCGCCAGACGCCGATGCAGGCCCGCGCCGGCCAGGTGCAGACCGCCATCGCCGCCCTCTGGCTGGTGGCCATGGCGCTGGCCGCCGCCTACGGCTTCGAGGCCAGGAACCCGGCCTATGCGATGTACGCGTGGCCGGGCCCGTTCGTGCTGGTCGGCTCGGCCTGCGCCCTGGTCGCCGCGCTTCTGACCGGGCTCACCGTGCTGATGGCGCCCGCGGTGTGGCGCGGCGGCCGGCGGGTCGACAGCTGGACGGCCTGGCGCAAACTGCGCTTCACCGTCTCGACCCTGGTGTTCGCCTGTTTCTCGGCCCTGCTCGCCTACTGGGGCGCCCTGGAGCCCTGGAGCGGCTAACCCTGGGAGGGTCCGCCCGCGCTCGCGGTCTTGGCCGGGGCGGCCTGCGGCGGCGGACTGAGGCCGCTGGTGGGGCTGGTCGGCGCCGGGCGGTCGCGGAAGCGCTGCTTCATCGCCTGGACCCAGCCGACGAAGGTGTCGTTCTCGGCCGCCAGCCGGGTGAAGTCGGTGTTGGCCACCTGGATCTTGTCGGGTCCCGACAGGGCGACGCGCAGGGCGTCGGGCTGGCGGGACTGGGCCACAAAGCCCTGGTAGCGGTCGCGAAGGCGGCCGAGGCTGGCCTCGTCGCCGGCCAGGCTGTAGCCGATCGCCGCGCGCAGCAGCCTGGCCTCGTCGTCGGGGCCGAGCGGGCCCGCGGCCTTGAACCGGTCGCCGAGCAGCTTCTCGAACTGGCCGCCGGCGAGGCTCCAGTCGTGCTTCTTCCACGAGATCTCGGCGCGGATGGCGTCCGCGTCCGGCCCCTTGTCGGCCTGCATCACCTCCGTCGAATGGTCGTACTGGCCAAGGCCCAGCCAGGCGCGAGCCTCGATCAGGCGGCGCTGGGCGTTGAGCGCGCTGGGCAGCAGGGTGGTGCGCGAATTGTTCAGCGCGTCCAGCGCGGCCTCGGGCTGGCGGTTCATCAGGTCGATCATGGCCAGGTCGGTCGCGACCTCGGCCCGCGGGACCCCGCTCAGCCGGTTGTCGGCCTGATACTTCAAAAGGTCGGCGGCCTGGCCCAACAGGTCCACGTCGACCAGCCGGCGGGCGAGCTTGCGCACCATCAGGTCGCCGTCGGCCCCGATCGGGGTCAGCTCCTTGAAGTCGTAGAACAGGGCCAGGGCCTGGACCGGCTGCAGGCCGTCGGCCTGGCCGTCGAGGAACAGGGCGCGGAAGGCGTTGGACAGGTCGGCCTGCAGCTGGACCGCCTGGGGCAGGTCGGGCAGGCGCTGGCCGGCCGAGCGCAGCGCCTCCAGCGCCTCGCGGTAGCGGCCAAGGCCGAGATAGATCTGGCCGAGGTCGCGGATGGTCTCCAGTTCGGTCGCGTCCCCGCGCCAGCGGAAGCGCAGGCCGTCGTAGACGCCGGCCGCCTGCATCGGGGTGATCTGGTTGGCCGCCAGGCGGATCTCGGTGGCGTGCAGCAGCGCCGGCGCCGACAGGAACGCCAGGTTGACCGGCGCGATCGCCTGATAGAGCCGCAGGGCCCGGTCGTGCTCGCCCTCGGCCTCGAACAGCCGGGCCTGGACCAGGCGGGTCTGGAGCTGTTCGACCGGGTCGGGCTGGTCGCGCAGGGCGTTGTCGATGGCGACCTCGGCCACCGGATACTGGTTCAGCGCGATCGCCGCCTCGGCGTTGGCGGTGGCGAAGCGGGTGCGCCACTTGGCCGGGAACTGGAACAGCATCGACTGGCCGGCGTCGAACTGCTGGCGCGCCTCGGTCCACTGGCCCAGCCTGGCGGCGATGTAGCCGCGCCAGAGGGAACTCGCCGGGTCGTCCGCCAGCACCGGCGCGGAGAAGTCGGTCTGCGCCTCCTTGTAGCGGCCGGCCATCACCTTGGCGGCGCCGCGCAGGGCGCGGAACTGGGCGTCGCCCAGCATGCTCTCCTGCTGCTTGCCGATCATGTTCAGGACGCCGATCGCCTCGTACGACAGCTGTTCGCCGACCAGGAAGCGGGCCAGGCCCAGGCGGGCGGCGAAGCCGGCGTCCTTGCCGCGCTTGCCCTCCTCCGCCGCCGCCATCTGCAGGGCCTCGTAGCGGGGCAGGTAACCGCCCGAGCCGGTCCGCCCCCAGGTGTCGAAGTCGACCAGCCCGGGCCGGACCAGCGGCTGGGGCAGGCCCAGGTCGTTGGCCGAGGCCTGGGCCTGCAGCGCCTTGGGCGAGAGCGCCAGCCCCTTGGGCATGCCGATGCTGACGTTGTCGCCGTCGGTCGTGACCGCCAGCCCGTCGGCGATCGGCTCGACCGCCAGGCCCTGGACCGAGGGCAGCAGCGCCAGGTCGACGAATTCGCGGCGCGAGGGTAGGCCCTTGCAGGGCGCCATGGCCGTGACCACGCCGATCCTGTCGCCCACCGCCGGGTCGTCGACCCACACCGCCCGCGTGGCGCCGGCCAGGCTCGCCGAAAGGCTGGGAGAGCCCGCGTCGGTGTCGCGGGTGATCTTGACCGCCTCGCTGGCCGGCGGCTGGCCGGTCCCGAGCGTGACGGTCCAGACCGCACCCTCGGCCACGGCCGAGACGCCGACGTCGGAGGGCGAGGCGATGCGCACGGCCGAGAAGTCCAGCCCGGCCGCCGTCTGCATCTGCCGCACCTGGCGAAAGCCGTGCGGCGCGCTGGAGACGTCGATCCTGGCCGGGGCGTCGAACACCACCCAGACCGCCTCGCCGCGGCGGAACACCGCCGCGCCCAGGGGATTCTTCCAGGGAAAGCGCAGCAGCACCCGGCCGGAGACCATCTCGGCCTGCATCCTGACCACGCCGGAGGCCGGCGTCGGGTCGGGCCGGACCGAGAGCGCCGTCTGGGTGCGCGGGTCCTGGGCGGGCGTATTCTGGGCGGGCGCCGCGGGCTTGGCGGACGACGCCTGGGCCACGGCCGGCCTGGCGAACAGGTTGACGAAGGCGGCCCCGTCGGCCTCGCCCACCCGGGCGTCGGCGTCGTCGGCCAGGGTCAGGACGATCTCGAGCCCGCCGGCGTCGCGTTCGCTCGCCGTCTTCAGCCAGCGCGGCGGATCGACCCTCAGGCGGGTCATGTCCGGCCTGGCGTAGCGGTTGAACCGCAGGACCAGGGTCTGGCCCTTGCGGCGGCTGGTCATCCGCGCCCCGCCAGCGAAGCGGAACTCGATGCGCGAGAAGTCGTTCGACTGGGCGACGGAGACCGAGAGCGCGCTGCCCGGCAGGCGCTGGGCCGCCGGCGGCGTTTCGGCGAAGCCCGCCGGCGCGGCGACCGCGGCGATGCAGATCGCGGCGACGCCGGCGCGCAGGGATGCGCTCAGCCGCACCTCGGCCTCATCCCGCCGCGCCGGCGGCGGGCGCGGCGGCCTGGGCGGCGCCGGACTTGCGGCC
>JARLIQ010000099.1 GCA_031291645.1 Caulobacteraceae bacterium
CCGGCTCCGGCCCCGAGCGTGGCGCCGGCCCCGTCGTCGCCTCGCGCCCATCCCGCCGCCAGCGCGGCTGCGTCAGCCGCTAGTCCCGCCGGTGGCGCAGGCGCCGGATCGGGCGGCGGCCTGGGTGGGCGCCTGGCGATGCTCACCGACCAGCTCGGCCTCGACGCCGGCCAGCAGGCCAAGGCCCAGGCGATCTTCGCCGCGGCGCGGGCCAAGGCGGAGGGCTCCGACGATCCCGACGCCCGGCGCACGGCCATGCGCGAGGCCATGGCCCAGCTCGGCGCCATCCTTCGGCTCGATCAGAAGGCCAAGCTGGACGAGATCCGCGCGGCTCGCGCCGGCGGATCGGGTGGTCCCGGCGGGGGCCAATGAGCGGATGGTCCTGATCGTAGGCAATCGCGCGGAGGCCGGCCTGGCGCCGCACGCCGTCACGCGGGGCGTGGCGAATGAGGGATCGCGCGCGTCATGAGCCCGTCCCGTCCGTTCATCATGCGCCCGGTGGCCACCTCGCTGCTGATGCTGGCGATCCTGCTGGCCGGGGCGGTGGCCTTCAAGTTCCTGTCGCTGTCCGCCCTGCCAGAGGTCGACTACCCGACCATCCAGGTCCAGACCTTCTATCCGGGTGCCAGTCCCGAGGTGATGACCGCCACCGTCACCGCCCCGCTGGAGCGCCAGTTCGGCCAGATGACCGACCTCAACCGCATGAGCTCGATCAGCTCTGGCGGCGCTTCGGTCATCACCCTGCAGTTCAACCTCGACCTCGGCCTGGACGTGGCCGAGCAGGAGGTGCAGGCGGCGATCAATGCGGCGGGCAACCTGCTGCCGTCCGACCTGCCGGCGCCGCCGGTCTACGCCAAGGTCAATCCGGCCGACGCGCCGATCATGACGCTCGCCCTGACCTCGAAGACCGTGCCCCTGACCCAGGTCGAGGACCTGGCCGACTCCCAGCTGGCCCAGAAGATCTCCCAGGTCGCCGGCGTCGGCCTGGTGAGCATCGGCGGCGGCCAGCGGCCGGCGGTCCGCATCCAGGTCAACAGCCGCGCCCTGGCCAACTACGGCCTCAGCATGGAGGGGCTGCGCACCGCGATCGGCAACGCCAACGCCAACGGCGCCAAAGGCTCGTTCGACGGCCCCAGCCGGTCCTTCGCGATCAACTCCAACGATCAGCTGGCCACGGCGGCCGAGTACATGGACCTGATCGTCTCCTACAAGTCGGGCGCCCCGATCCGGCTGAGGGATGTGGCGACCGCGGTCAGCGCGCCGGAGAACACCCAGCTGGGCGCCTGGAAGGGCGCGGCGGCGACGATCGACCACGCCGCCTCGGTCGAGCCGGCGATCATCCTGAACATCCAGCGCCAGCCCGGCGCGAACGTGATCACCACCGTCGACCAGATCGAAAAATCGCTGCCCAGCCTCGAGGCCAGCCTGCCGGAGGGCGTGCAGGTCGCGGTGCTGACCGACCGGACCACCTCGATCCGCGCCTCGGTGAGCGACGTCGAGTTCGAACTGATCCTCTCCGTCCTCCTGGTCGTCGCGGTGATCTTCGTCTTCCTGCGCAGCGCGCCGGCGACCTTCATCGCCAGCGTCGCGGTGCCGCTGTCGCTCGTCGGCACCTTCGGGGTGATGTACCTGCTGGGCTTCAGCCTGAACAACCTGACCTTGATGGCCCTGACCATCGCCACCGGCTTCGTGGTCGACGACGCCATCGTGATGATCGAGAACATCTCCCGCTACATCGAGGCGGGCGAGACGCCGATGGCCGCGGCGTTGAAGGGAGCCGAGCAGATCGGCTTCACCATCATCTCGCTGACGGTCTCGCTGATCGCCGTCCTGATCCCGCTCCTGTTCATGGGCGACGTGGTCGGCCGGCTGTTCCGCCAGTTCGCCATCAGCCTGGCGGTGACCATCGTGATTTCGGCGGTGGTCTCCCTGACCCTGGTGCCGACGTTGTCGGCGCGCTGGCTGAAGAGCCACCAGGCGGCCGGCGAGGGCGCCTTCGGTCGCCGGGCCGAGGCGATCTTCAATGGGGTGATCGACCGCTACGATCGCGCCCTGCAGTGGGTGCTGAACCGTCAGGCCGCGACGCTGATCGTCGCGGTGGCGACCCTGCTGCTGACGGTGGTGCTCTACGTCGTCATCCCCAAGGGCCTGTTCCCGACCCAGGACACCGGGGTGATCCAGGGGGTGACCCAGGCCGCCCAGACCACCTCCTACGCCCACATGGCGACGCTGCAGAACCAGCTCGCCGCGGCCCTGCTGAAAGACCCGGACGTCGAGAGCCTGTCGTCCTACGTCGGCGTGGACGGGACGAACAACACGCTGAACGCCGGCCGGATGCTGATCAACATCAAGCCGCGCGGCCAGCGCACCGGTTCGCAGGACAAGATCCTGGAGAACCTGCGCCGCAGGGCGCGCGACGTGGCCGGCGTCAGCCTCTACCTCCAGCCGGTGCAGGACCTGACCATCGATTCCAATGTCGGTCCGACCCAGTACCAGTTCGCCCTGCAGGGCTCGAACCAGGACGAGATCAACCTGTGGGCCGGCAAGCTGGTGGCCAAGCTGACCGGCGCGCGCCAGGTGCGGAACGTCTCGGCCGACGTCCAGAGCCAGGGCCTGTCGGCTTCGATCGTCATCGACCGGGCCACCGCCGCGCGCCTGGGCGTCACCGCCGAGACGGTGGACGAGGCGCTGTACGACGCCTACGGCCAGCGGATCATCTCGACCATCTTCACCGAGTCCAACCAGTACCGGGTGATCCTGGAGGCCGACCCGAGCACCCTGCAGGGCCCGGACTCGCTCAGCCAGATCTATGTGCCGACCTCGAGCGGCGGTTCCGCCCCCCTGTCCGCCTTCGCCACCGTGCAGGTCCAGCCGAGCCCGCTGCAGGTCAACCACGTGGCGCAGTTCCCCGCCGCCAACGTGTCGTTCGACACGGCCCAGGGGGTCTCGCTCGGCACGTCGGTCAAGTCGATCGTCAAGGCCGAGCACGACATCGGCATGCCGTCCGACATCACCACCGCCTTCCTGGGCGCGGCGCGCGCCTACCAGGCTTCGCTGACCAACGAGCTGTGGCTGATCCTGGCGGCCATCGTCACCGTCTACATCGTGCTGGGCGTGCTCTACGAGAGCTACGTCCACCCGGTGACCATCCTCTCGACCCTGCCCTCGGCCGGGGTCGGCGCGCTCCTGGCCCTGATGATGGCCGGCCAGGACCTGGGGGTGATCGGCATCATCGGGATCATCCTCTTGATCGGCATCGTCAAGAAGAACGCCATCATGATGATCGACTTCGCCCTCGACGCCGAGCGCGAGGAGGGCAAGAGCCCGCGCGAGGCGATCCACCAGGCCGCGCTGCTGCGCTTCCGCCCGATCCTGATGACCACGCTGGCGGCCCTGTTCGGCGCCCTGCCGCTGATGCTGGGGTGGGGCGAGGGCTCGGAACTGCGCCACCCGCTCGGCATCTCGATCGTCGGCGGGCTGATCGTCAGCCAGCTCCTGACCCTGTTCACCACCCCGGTGATCTACCTGCAGTTCGAGCGGCTGGCGCGGCGGCTTGGTTCGGGCGGCCAGCGCGAGGGCGGCGGGGCGGGTCCTGACACGCCGGGCCCGGGTCCGGCCCCCAGTCCCGAGCAGGCGCCGTCGTGAACCTGTCCGAGCCCTTCGTCCGCCGGCCGATCGGCACGGTGCTGATGACCCTCGGCGTCGCCATCGCCGGGATCGCGGCCTACGTCTTCCTGCCGGTCGCTCCGCTGCCCCAGGTCGACTTCCCGGTGGTCTCGGTCCAGGCCACCCTGCCGGGCGCCAGCCCTGACACCATGGCGTCCAGCGTCGCCACGCCGCTGGAGCGCCGGCTGGGCCATATCGCCGACGTCAACGAGATGACGTCGCAGAGCTCGCTCAACCAGACGCGCATCACCCTGCAGTTCAACCTCGACCGCGACATCAACGGCGCGGCGCGCGACGTGCAGGCCGCGATCAACGCCGCGCGCATCGACCTGCCGGCCACCCTGCGCAGCAACCCGACCTATCGGAAGGTCAATCCGGCCGACCAGCCGATCCTGATCCTGGCCCTGACCTCGAAGACCAAGACGCCGGGCCAGATCTACGATTCCGCCGCCAACATCCTCCAGCAGCAGCTGTCGCAGATCAAAGGCGTCGGCGAGGTCGACATCGGCGGCGGCTCGCTGCCGGCGGTCCGGGTCGACGTCCAGCCCTACGCCCTGGCCAAGTACGGCATCGGCCTGGAGGACGTGCGCGCGGCCCTGGCCTCGGCCAACGCCAACCGGCCCAAGGGGCTGGTGCAGGACGGTGAGCGGCGGCTGCAGATCTACACCAACGACCAGGGGGTCAGGGCGTCCGACTACCGGCCCCTGGTCATCGCCTACCGGAACGGCTCGGCGGTGCGGCTGACCGACGTGGCGGCGGTCACCGACGGCCAGGAGGACATCCACAACCTCGGCCTGTTCAACGGCGAGCCGGCGATCGTGGTGCGCATCACCCGCGAGCCCGGCGCGAACATCGTCTCCACCGTCGATGCGATCAAGAAGACCCTGCCGCTGCTGCAGGCCGAACTGCCGGCCGACATCGCCATGGCCGTCGCCGTCGACCGCACCACCACCATCCGCGCCTCGCTGAACGACGTGGAGCGGACGCTGGCGATCGCCATCCTGCTGGTGGTCGCGGTGGTCGCGGTGTTCCTGCGCAACGGCCGCGCGACCCTGGTGCCGGCAGTGGCGGTCACCGTCTCGCTGCTCGGCACCCTGGGGGTGATGTTCCTGCTGGGCTTCAGCCTCGACAACCTGTCGCTGATGGCCCTGACCGTCTCGACCGGCTTCGTGGTCGACGACGCCATCGTGGTGCTGGAAAACATCACCCGCCACCTCGAGTCCGGGATGGACCGCTTCGAGGCGGCGCTGCTCGGGGCCAAGGAGGTCGGCTTCACCGTGCTCTCGATCAGCATATCGCTGATCGCCGTGTTCACCCCGATTCTGCTGATGGGCGGCATCATCGGCCGGCTGTTCCGGGAGTTCGCCCTGACCCTGTCGACGGCGATCCTGGTGTCGCTGGCCATCTCCCTGACCACCACCCCGATGCTCTGCGCCTACTTCATCGGCCGGCCCTCGACCGGCGATCGCCAGCCGTGGTGGTCGCGGGCGGCCGAGCGCAGCTTCGACGCCATGACGCGCGTCTACGAGCGGGCGCTGCGCTGGTCGCTGGATTCCGGGCCGGTCATCCTGGCCATCCTGGCTGCGACCATCGTACTGAACATCTACCTGTTCATCGTCGTGCCCAAGGGCTTCTTCCCGCAGCAGGATACGGGCCTGCTGGCGGGCGGCATGCAGATGGACCAGAGCACTTCGTTCCAGGTCTCGCGATCGCGGATGAAGCAGTTCGCCGACCTCGTCGGCAAGGACCCCAGCGTCCAGTCCGTCGTCGGCTTCACGGGCGGCGGCGGCTCCAGCGGCGGCTTCATGTTCGCGGCGCTGAAACCGGAGTCCGAGCGGCCCAACGCCGACCAGGTCATCGCCCGGCTGCGCATGCGCTCCGCCGGCGTGACGGGGGCTAGCCTGTTCCTCCAGGCGGTGCAGGATTTCCGCTTCGGCGGCCGCCAGTCCAACGCCGAGTACCAGTACACCCTGGAGGCCGACAGCCTGTCGGACCTGCGCACCTGGGCGACCAAGCTGACCGACCAACTGAAGAAGGATCCCACCCTCACCGACGTCAACAGCGACCAGCAGGACCACGGCCTGCAGGCCTTCGTGACGGTCGATCGCGACACCGCCAGCCGTCTCGGCCTGACGTCGTCCAATATCGACAACATCCTGTACGACAGCTTCGGCCAGCGCCAGGTGTCGACCATCTACAACGCGCTGAACCAGTACCACGTGATCATGGAGGTCCCCCAGGCCTACGCCCAGGACCCGACGGCGCTGTCCAACGTCTATCTGTCGACCGAAACGGCGGCCCAGACCTCGACCGGCTCGGGCGGGGGATCGGCGTCGGCCGCCGTGTCGAGCGCCTCCACGGCCTCCTCGACGACCAGCGTCAACACCCTCGCCCTGGTCGCCACCGCCACCACGGCCGCCGGCGCGCCGGGCGCGGCGCCGGTGAGCGCCCTCTCCGGGCCGGTGGCGCCGCCCAGCCGCAACGCCGCCACCGGCGTCGCCGTCAGCGGCTCGGCCGAGCGGATCGTGCCGCTGACCGCCATCGCCCAGTTCAGCCAGACCTCGGTGCCCACCTCGGTCAACCACCAGGACGTCTCGCCGGCGACCACCCTCTCGTTCAACCTGGCGCCCGGAAAGTCGCTCAGCGACGCCAACGCCTCGCTCGCCCAGGCCGCGGCCGCGATCGGCATGCCGGCCAGCGTTCATGGCAGCTTCCAGGGCACGGCCAAGATCTTCCAGCAGTCGCTTTCGGGCGAGCCGGTGCTGATCCTGGCGGCGCTGATCGCCGTCTACATCGTGCTGGGCGTGCTCTACGAAAGCTACATCCACCCGCTGACCGTGCTCTCGACGCTGCCGTCGGCCGGGGTAGGCGCGGTGACGGCGCTGCTGCTGTTCCAGACCGAGTTCAGCATCATCGCCCTGATCGGGGTCATCCTGCTGATCGGCATCGTCAAGAAGAACGCCATCCTGATCATCGACTTCGCCCTGGACGCCGAGCGAGCGCACGGCCTTTCGACCCGGGACGCCATCTACCAGGCGTGCCTGCTGCGGTTCCGGCCGATCATGATGACCACCTTCGCCGCCATGCTGGGCGCGCTGCCCCTGGCCGTGGCCTGGGGCGAGGGGTCGGAGCTGCGCCGGCCGTTGGGTATCACCATCATCGGCGGCCTGCTCGTCAGCCAGGTGCTGACCCTGCTGACCACGCCGGTGGTCTATCTCTATCTCGATCGGTGGCGGCGGCGTACGGGTGACGAAAGCCGGCTGAGCCATCTGCAGCACGGGCCGACGCCGCCCGCGCCCGAACCCGCCGCCTAGGAGCGCCGCCATGATCATCGTCCGTTCGGCCCGTGTTCGCCTGGCGGCCGGCCTGCTGCTGGCCGGCGCCGCCTTGTCGGCCTGCGTGGTCGGCCCGAACTACCGCCGCCCGCCCGTCGCCACCCCGCCGCATTTCAAGGAGGCCGAGGGCTGGACCCCGGCCAATCCCGCCGACGGGATCGACAAGGGCGCGTGGTGGGGCGTGTTCAACGATCCGGTGCTCGACGGGCTGGAGCGCAAGGTCGAGATCTCCAACCAGACGCTGGCCGCCGCCGAGGCGGCCTATCGAGAGGCGCACGCCATCGTGGCCGAGGACCGGGCGCAGCTCTTCCCGACGATCGGCCTGACCGGCTCGGCCACCACCTCCCGCAGCGGAAAGACCAGCAGCAGCTCGGGGACCGGCAGCTCGGGCGCCTCCCGCCAGTACAAGGTCGGCGGCGACGCGAGCTGGGCGCCGGACCTTTGGGGCAAGATCCGCCGGACGATCGAAGCGGCGCACGCCACCGCCCAGGCCTCGGCGGCCGACGTCGCCAACGCCCGGCTGTCGGCCCAGAGCGAGCTTGCGATCGACTATTTCCAGCTGCGGATGAGCGACGCCGACAAGGCGATGCTGACGGAGACCGTGACGGCCTACCAGAAGGCGCTGACCGTGACCCAGAACAAGTACAACGTCGGCGTGGCGGCCCGCAGCGACGTGCTCACCGCCCAGACCCAGCTGACCAACGCCAAGGCCGACCTCGTGGACCTCGACCGCCAGCGCACGGCGGCCGAGCACGCCATCGCCGTTCTGATCGGACAGCCGCCCGCGGACCTGACCATCGAGCCGGTGGCCGACTGGTCGCCCGGCCCGCCGGCGACGCCCCTGCAGGTGCCTTCGACCATCCTGCAGCGCCGCCCGGACGTCGCCGCCGCCGAGCGCAGCGCCGCCGCCGCCAACGCCCAGATCGGCGTGGCGGTCTCGGCCTATTTCCCGAGTCTCAGCCTGACGGCGGACGGCGGCGTCTCGAGCGGCGCGCTCGGCGCCCTGTTCAACAGCTCGGCCACCTTCTGGTCCCTTGGCGCCAGCGTCTCCGAGACGCTGCTCGATTTCGGCGCGCGCAAGGCGGCCGTGGCCCAGTACCGCGCGGCCTACGACCAGACCGTGGCCCAGTACCGCCAGACCGTGCTCACCGCCTTCCAGAACGTCGAGGACGCCCTGGCCGCCGCGCGTGTGCTGCAGGACGAGCAGGCGCTGCGCGCCGAGGCGGCCGACCAGGCCCAGCAGAACGTGACCATCACGCTGAACGAGTACAAGGCCGGCACGGTCGACTACACCACGGTGGCCGCCGCCCAGGCGACGGCGCTGAGCGCCCGCGAGTCGCTGATCTCCGTCCAGGCCTCGCGGATGACCGAGGCGGTGGACCTGATCCAGGCGCTCGGCGGCGGCTGGTCGGCGGATGAGCTGAAGGGCCGGTAGGCGCGCTCGTCGCCGGCGCGGCGTCGCGCGGCCTTGGCTGGCCCCGCGGCTCTGCTAGGTTGGCGGCGCTGCAACGAGAGGGACCTGCCGTGAAGACCTGGATCACCCGCGCTGGCCGCCTCGTCCTTGCGGTCGTCCTGCCGCTGGCCCTCGCGGGTTGCGGGATCAACGCCATCCCGACGAAGGAAGAGTACGCCAAGGCCAAGTGGGGCGACGTCCAGAACGAATACCAGCGCCGCTCTGACCTGGTGCCCAACCTGGTGGCCACGGTGCAGGGCTACGCCCAGCAGGAGAAGAGCGTCCTGGTCGAGGTGACCCAGGCCCGCGCCCAGGCCACCCACGTCTCGGTCGACGCCTCGACCATCACCGACCCGGCCAAGTTCCAGGCCTACCAGCAGGCCCAGGACAAGCTCTCGGGCGTGCTCGGCCATCTGCTCTCGATCACCGAGAACTATCCGGACCTGAAATCGAACGCCAACTTCCTGGCCCTGCAGTCCCAGCTCGAAGGTTCGGAGAACCGCATCGCCATCGCCCGGCGCGACTACAACGACGCGGTGCGGGACTACAATACCGAGCTTCGGACCTTCCCGGGCGTGTTCTGGGCCGGCACGCTCTACAAGGCGGAAAAGCCGATGCTCGCGTTCGAGGCCTCCAGCCAGGCCCAGACCGCGCCCAAGGTGAGCTTCGCCCCGCAATCGTCCAACCCATGACCGCGCCGCTGCGAGCCCTTCTGCTCGCCCTGGCGGTCTGCCTCGGCCTGGCCGGCGCGGCCCCCGCGACCGCCGCGCCGACGTTCCCGGCGCTGACCGGCCGGGTGGTCGACGACGCCCATGTGCTCTCGCCCCAGACCCAGGCGGACCTCACCGCCAAGCTGGAGGCGCTGGAGCAGAAGGCCGGCGATCAGGTGGTGGTGGTCACCCTGCCGTCGCTGCAGGGCTACGAGATCGAGGACTACGGCTACCAGCTCGGCCGGGCCTGGGGCATCGGCGAGAAGGGCAAGAACAACGGCGCCCTGTTCATCGTCGCGCCGAACGAACGCAAGGTGCGCATCGAGGTCGGCTACGGGCTCGAGCCGGTGCTCACCGACGCCCTGACCAGCGTGATCCTGCAGCAGGCGGTGCTGCCCAAGTTCCGCGCCGGGGACGTCGAGGGCGGGGTGGTCGCGGGGACCGACGCCATCATCGACCAGCTCGGCCTGGATCCCGCGCAGGCCAAGGCCAAGGCCGACGCGGCCGCTCGCGCGCCCGCTTCGCCGCCGATCCACATCCCGGTGATCGTGATCGTCATCGTCGTCTTCCTCTTGATCCGCCTGATGTTCCGCGGCGGCTTCTGGGGCATGGCGCCCTTCCTGTTCATGGGCGGCGGCGGCTTCCGGGGCGGTGGCGACTCCTTCGGCGGCGGTGGCGGCGGCGGGTTCAGCGGCGGCGGCGGTTCGTTCGGCGGCGGCGGATCGTCGGGGAGTTGGTGACCATGCTGACCCAGGCCGACCACGAGCGCGTCCACGCCGCCATCGCCGAGGCCGAACAGGCCACCAGCGGCGAGATCTTCTGCGTGCTGGCCGCGGAGAGTTCGCACTACCGCGAGACGCCGCTGGCCGCCGCCGCGGCCGTCGCCTTGCTGGGCCCGCCCCTGGCGCTGCTCTTCGGCCTGCGCCCGGCCGGCTTCGTCGAGGCCATGCTGCTGGTCGTCCAGAACGGCTGGGCCGTCGGCCAGGCCGGGGCGGTGGACTCGATGGTGACCTCCGCCCTCGTCGGCTATGCGGCCCTGCAGGCGGTGCTGTTCGCCGTGGTGGGCGGCCTGGCCTCGGTCCCGGCCGTGCGCCGCGCCCTGACCCCGGCCCGGCTCAAGCGCGACCACGTCCACGCGCGGGCGATGGAGCAGTTCGCTCATCGGCTGCACGCGACGAGCGCTTCGACCGGCGTGCTGATCTATGCCTCGATCGCCGAGCGAATGGTCGAGATCATCGCCGACGAGGACATCCACCAGCAGGTCGGGTCGGGGCGATGGGACCAGGCCGTCAAGGCGGCGGTGGGGCCGATCGGCGCGGGCGACGTCGCCGGCGGCCTGGTCGCCGCCATCGGCCTCTGCGGCCAGGCCCTGGCCGAGCACTTCCCGCGTCGGGAGGATGGTCCTCGACCGGACAGCGGCGATCATCTGGCGGAGATCTGAAGGAGGCGCGCCATGGGCTGGACCAGCGACCAAGACGCCCTTCCGCTGCCCGAGGCGCGCCACCGGATGGCCAATGCGTTCCAGCTTCTGACCACCCTGGGTCGGCTGCGGACCCAGCGCGCCGACGACCCGGAGACCCGTCGGCAGGTCGCCTGGATGCTCGACGCGATCAGCGCCCTGGGCGTGCTCCAGCACCGGCTGCTCAGTCCCGAGGGCGAGGATTTCGCCGGCTTCCTGCACGAGATCGCGCCCTATTGGCGCCGCCGGGCCGGCGACCTGCCGGTCAGCATCGAGATCAAGGCCGAGCCGGTGGCCGTCTCCGAACAGTCCGCCGCGGCGCTGGCGGTGATCGTCCAGGAGCTGGTCTCCAACGCCCTGGCCCACGCCTTTCCCGGCGGTCGCGAAGGGGTGGTGCGGGTGGAGCTCAGCCGGCTGGATGACGATCGCGCCGTCATGGTCGTGGCCGACGATGGGGTGGGCTATGCGCCGGCCGAGGCGGACGACCGCCGGCTCGGCCTCTGGCTGATACGGGGGCTGGCCGACCAGGTGCGGGGCGTGTTCTCGACCCGTTGCGACAGCGGCGTCACCGCGCGTCTTGAGTTTCCGACGGGTTGAAGCTTTCGCGCCCCTGGACGCGGGCGCCCTTACGATGATTGGATCAGATGATCGCCGATCAGGTGAGCCATTCGTCGTTTCGCCGGTCGTTTCGGAGGTGAAATCAAAAGCTCCGCCCGAACGCCCTAGCAGGCTGTTGAAGAAGTCCGTGGCGCGCCGGAACTCAGCATGATTCACTCTTCCTGGGCGGTAATCGGGGAAGGTGGATGCGGGGTTCTGACAGTCGGTCTGGGTCGTTGTTCACCCTGGTGGACCTGGAAGCGCG
>JARLIQ010000100.1 GCA_031291645.1 Caulobacteraceae bacterium
AGCATGAGACCCATCAGGCTGATGACCACCAGGCTCGCGGCGAAGACCACCGCCAGCACCGCCCCGACCGCCGCCGCGGCCACCGTGGCCACCGCGCCGCCGAGCCAGGCCAGGCCGCGCCAGGCGCCGTCGAACCTTAGCGGTTGAGGATTGGTCAGTGTCTCCATCACCGGTCTCCGGGAGCGCAAGGGTGCCCACTGGCTAGTATGTCGGCCCAAGGCCCGCCTTCGTCAACCATTCCCCGGGCGCCTGCGGCGTCGACGACCGCCCTCGCCCGCTCGGGCGCCGGGCCCGGCGCGATGCGCGTCAGCGCGTAGCCCAGCTCGCGGTAGGTCTCCTCGTGCACGCGCTCGAACTCCAAGGCGTCCTCGAAGCTGATCCGGCGGGCCGCGGTCGGGGTGACGAAGCCCAGGTTCCCGATAAAGAAAACCTGCCGCTGATAGGCCGCCTCCGCCTTGATCCGGCGCAACTCGCCGGTCAGCGCCCCGGACGCCGGGTGGCCCAGGAACCGCGCCAGGGCCAGGGTGCAGACGGCCGAGCGGTCATGGAACTGGAACGCGTCGGGCGCCTGGGCCGCGCGGCGCCGGCGAAGCGCCTGGAGCTCGGCGATCCGGTCGATGAAGGCCGGATCGCGGTGCGGCTCGTCCACGCCCAGCGCCTGCTCCAGGGCGATGACGTCGCTCGCCGCCTCCTCGACGACGGGCAGGCCCCAGCGCTCGAGCTGGCGGATGATCGTCGTCTTGCCCGCGCCGGGGGCGCCGGTCAGGATGAACCGTTGCATGGTCCTGCTTTCGGTTTTCGGGCTTGGAGAGCCGTCGCGCCGCAGCGGCGCGGCGCTCAGCGCGAAGTCAGACCGCGCCCACCAGGGTGCGGCGCTCGCTCATGATCAGGTCGTAGGCGGCGTTGATCGCCGCGGCCTTGGCGTTGGCCACCTCGACGTATTCGGGCGGCAGGCCGCGGGCCAGGACCCGGTCGGGGTGGGTCTCGACCAGCGCCCCGCGCCAGGCCTCGCGCACCAGCGCGTCGCTGGCGTCGTGGGCGACCTCCAGGACGACGTAGGGATCGTCGGCCGACGGGCCCAGGTGCATCGCCTTGAGCCGGCGGAAGGTCAGGGGCGACAGGCGGAACAGGTCGGAGACCTGCCGCAGGTATTCCAGCTCGTCGTCGGTCAGGGCGCCGTCCGAGCGGGCGATGTGGAACAGGCCGTCGAGCACGTCCTCCAGCAGCTGCCGGCAACCGCTGTAGCGCCGGGCCAGGCGCCGGGCGTAGCTTTCGAAGCCGCGCGTGGTCTGGCGCGCCAGGTCGTACAGCCGGCGGACGTCGCGCTCGGAGGCGGCGTCGGGCTGGAACACCTCGGCGAAGGCGGCGAACTCCTCGGCGCTGGCGCGTCCGTCGGCCTTGGCCAGCTTGGCGCCCAGGGCGGTCACGGCGGTCGAGAAGGCGGGGTCCTCGCCCGGCAGGCCCGGAGGACATTCCACGCAAGCGGCGTCGTCCACGCTTCGCGCGGCGAGGCTTGCAATGTTGCGCCAGAAGGTCATGAGAGTGTCGAGGTTTAGAATGAAAACCCGAGGATGACAACCAGCCCAGGCGCACAAGATACGTCCCTCTGGTCGCTCTGGATCGATCGGGGCGGCACCTTCACCGACGTGATCGGCCAGGACGGCGCCGGCCGGCTGCACAGCCTCAAGCTGTTGTCGGCCTCCGACGCCTACGCCGACGCCGCGGTCGAGGGCATGCGCCGGATGCTGGGCGCCGCACCCGGCGCGCCCTTTCCCGCCGAAAAGGTCGCCGCGATCAGGATGGGCACGACCGTGGCCACCAACGCGCTGCTGGAGCGCAAGGGCGCGCGCACCCTGCTGGTCACCACCCGCGGCTTCGCCGACGCCCTGGCGATCGGCGACCAGGCCCGCCCCGCCCTGTTCGCCCTGAACATCGAAAAGCCCGCCCCGCTCTACGCCGGCGTCGTCGAGGCGCGCGAGCGGATGGACGCCGAGGGGGGCGTGGTGACGGCGCTGGACCGCGAGGCCCTGGCCGAACGGCTGCGCGCGGCGGCGCGCGAGGGCTACCAATCGGCCGCGATCGCCTTCCTGCACGCCGACCTGAACCCGGCGCACGAGATCGAGGCGGGCGAGCTGGCGCGCGAGGCGGGCTTCGCCTTCGTCGCCCTGTCGCACCAGGTCTCGCCCCTGCCGCGGTTCATCCCCAGGGCCGAGACGACGGTCGCCGACGCCTATCTGACGCCGGTGGTCCAAGCCTACGCCCAGCGGGTCCAGGCGGCGGTCGGCGGGGCGCCGCTGTTCTTCATGACCTCCGCCGGCGGCCTGGTGCGGGCCGACGCCTTCCGCGGCAGGGACGCGGTGGTCTCCGGCCCGGCCGGGGGCGTGGTCGGGGTGGCCCGGGCCGCCGATGCGGCGGGCGCCGCCGCGGTGCTCGGCTTCGACATGGGCGGCACCTCGACCGACGTCTGCCGCTGGGCCGGCGCGCTGGAGCGGCGCGATACGGCGAAGGTGGCCGGGGTGAAGCTGCGCAGCCCGATGCTGGACGTGGAGACGGTGGCGGCCGGCGGCGGCTCCATCCTGGCCTTCGACGGCCTGCGCGCCCGCGTC
>JARLIQ010000101.1 GCA_031291645.1 Caulobacteraceae bacterium
CGCAAGGACAGGCGCCGCCTCGCCCGCGAGCGACAGCGGCGCGCGGGGTTCGAAGGAAGTTGGCGGAAGACAGAAGCTCTGGCGGGCCTAGCCGCCGCGTCGTCGCTCATCCCGCCGCGCCCCAACGAACGCCGCGACATCGCGTCGGCGTCGGCAGGTCATGGGCGCTGCTACGGCGAAGGCCATGCCACATCTTCGCGAACCCGACCCCATGGTCAAGCCGCCGCGCGTTTCGCCACTTGGAACCGCGCCCGACCGTACCTTAATAGGCGCCATGGCTCAGACACCCGTCACCGTCCTCACCGGCTACCTCGGCGCCGGCAAGACCACGCTGCTCAACCGCATCCTCTCGGAGGATCACGGCAAGAAGTACGCCGTCATCGTCAACGAGTTCGGCGAGATCGGCATCGACAACGACCTGGTGGTCGGGGCCGACGAGGAAGTGTTCGAGATGAACAACGGCTGCGTCTGCTGCACGGTGCGCGGCGACCTGATCCGGGTGGTCCAGGGCCTGGCCAAGCGCAAGGGCGGCTTCGACGCCATCGTGGTCGAGACCACGGGCCTCGCCGACCCCGGTCCGGTGGCCCAGACCTTCTTCGTCGACGAGGACGTCAAGGCCCGGACCCAGCTCGACAGCGTCACCACCGTGGTCGACGCCAAGCACATCCTCCTGCGCCTGTCGGACAGCCGCGAGGCGCGCGAGCAGATCGCTTTCGCCGACCAGATCGTGCTGAACAAGACCGACCTGGTGTCCGAGGGCGACCTGCGGCTGATCGAAGCGCGGCTGCGCCGGCTGAACCCCTTAGCCCCGATCCACCGCGCCCAGCGCTCGAACGTGCCGCTCGACGCCATCCTGGGCCGCGGCGGCTTCGACCTCGACCGCATCCTCGACCTGGAGCCGGAGTTCCTCAATCCGCCGCACGGCGAGGAAGGCCACGTGCACGACGAGCACTGCGGCCACGACCATCACGGGCACGATCACGACCACCATGGCCACGATCATCACGACCACGCCGCGCACGACGACGACATCAAGGGCGTGTCGCTGCGGCTCGACCAGCCGGTGGACGCGAACAAGGTCTCGCGCTGGCTGAACGACCTCCTGGCCCAGCAGGGCCCGGACATCCTGCGGGCCAAGGGCATCCTCGACGTCAAGGGCGAGGACCGCCGCCTGGTGTTCCAGGCCGTGCACATGATCCTGGAGGGCGACCTCCAGCGCGAATGGCGCGCGGGCGACGAGCGCTACAGCCGCATGGTGTTCATCGGCCGCAACCTCGACGAAGCCCGGCTCAAGGCCGGTTTCGAGGCCTGCGCGGCGTAGGACGCCGGCGGCCCGCCCTTCGGCCCTTCTTCCGCAAGGGGGAAGGGTCCAAGCCCAAACGCAAACGGCTCCCCGAAGGGAGCCGCCGCGAAACTTGGATCGGGAAACCAGGCCTAGGTCGGCTCGAGGTTCTCGTTGATCAGCGCGACCTTGTAGAAGCCGTCGCTCTGCAACTGGTTCACCACCGCCATGAAGTCCTTGTAGCGGACCAGGCGGTCGGCGCGGATCAGGATGGTCTCATTCTTCGGGTTCGGCTTGTTCAGCGCCCGGTCAATGTCGCTTTCCAGACCGGTCAGGGTGGTCGGCTGGTCGACGCCCTTGTTGACCAGGATCACCTGGCCGTTCTGCTGGATCGAGATGTAGGTGGGCTTTTCGTTGGGCTGGTTCGGCTGGTTCACCGCCGGCGGCAGGTCGATCTTGATCGCGACCGTGGCGGCGGGGATCGACACCATGAAGATGATCAGGAGCACCAGCATCACGTCCACGAACGGCGTGACGTTGATGTCCGCATTCTGGCCGAGCGAGTACTTCCCGCCCTTCACCCCGCCAAGCTTTGCCGCCATAGACTCTCTCCCTAAGGACCCGCGCCCGGCGGGCCCACTGCGTGCGGCGACAACAATCACATCGTCCTCGCCTAGTAAAGCCCGTGGATGCGAACGCCGGTCTCGGCGCCTCTGGGCAAGACATCGCCGCTCGGGCTATGGCCTAAGGGATGAACAGCACCGTCCCGCAAGCCGCCCCCGGCGCCGCCTTTGACGCCGCTTTTGACGCCGCTTTTGACGCCTATGTGACCGCCGCGCTTTTCGACCGGTCGGGACGGGCCGCCTTCGCCCTCGGGGACGGGACGGTGCGGTTCGAGGGCGGGGAGACGATCGAGGCCCACGAAGGAGCGGTGCTCGCCGCCGCGCCGCATCCGAGCGGCGAGGGGGTGGTCACCGGCGGCGACGACGGCCGGCTGGTCTGGTCGCGGCCCTCGGGCGCCGAGACCCTGGCCGAGGTCAAGGGGCGCTGGATCGAGGCGGTGGCGACCAGCGCCGCCTCGGGCCTGATCGCCTTCGCCGCGGGGCGCGACCTGCACGTGCGCGACGTCGCCGATCCCAGGTTCGCCGCGGTCTTCACGCATGAGAAGTCGGTCTCGGATGTCGCCTTCGACGCCAAGGGGCGGCGCCTGGCGGTGGCCACCTATGGCGGCGCGGCCCTCTGGTACGCGCGCATCGCCCAGCAGAAGCCGGTGTTCCTCAAGTGGGCCGGCAGCCACATCGCCGTCGCCTTCAGCCCGGACAGCCGGTTCCTGATGTCCGCCATGCAGGAGAACCAGCTGCACGGCTGGCGCCTGGCCGACGCCAAGGACCTGCGCATGGGCGGCTATCCGGCCAAGGTCCGCAGCCTGGTGTTCCTGGCCAAGGGCATGCTGCTGGCCACCTCCGGCGCGCCGGGGGTGGTGGTCTGGCCGTTCGGCGGGGCCAATGGCCCGATGGGCAAGGAGGCGGCCGAGATCGGCTTCGACCAGGGCTCGCTGGTCACCCGCGTCGCGGCCGCGCCGGACCTGACGGTGATGGCCGCCGGCGTCGACGACGGCCGGGTCTGGGCCTGCGACCTGACCTCGCGCCAGATCGTCACGGTCCGCGAGAAGGGCGGCGCGGCGATCACCGCCCTCGCCGTCACGCCCAAGGGCGACCGGCTGGCCTTCGGCGACGAGGACGGCAAGGCCGGCGTCGTCGATCTGCCGGCGCTTTAGGGGCCGCCTACTCCGCCGCGTCCAGGCGGCTGATCGCCTTCTTCGCCTCCCAGTGGCTGGAGACGGTCCTGCGGAACCAGGGCGGCCGGTCGGCCAGGACCTCGGTCTCCAGCCACAGCCGCTTCAGGTGGCGCACCCGCCCGCTCGCCCGGTCGTCGGCATAGGGCGTGCGGCCGTGCAGGACGTGGTAGTTGTTGATGAACTGCATGTCGCCGGGCTGGAAGTCCATCTCGACGCTGTAGGCGCCCGCGTTGGCCGTCTCGCGCATCCAGTCCAGGGCCTCGATCGCCGCGGCCGTCAGGCGCGGGGCGTCGGCGTGGCGCTGGGAGGCCAGGATGTAGGCCCCGATCAGCCGCACGAACAGCCGCCCGTTCCAGTCGCTGAACACCGGCGTCTCGTACCAGCCGCGTTTGCCCGGCGCCTGCTCGCCGCGCATGTCATAGGGCTGGGGCTTGTAGAGCTCGGCCGCCAGGTCCGGACGCTCGCGCACCAGGGCGTTGTGCAGGGCCACCGAATTGCACACCGCCGAGCGGCCGCCGGCCGCGCCGGACTGCAGGCAGAGCAGGCCCACCAGGTCCGATCCGTCGCAGTGGAACTCCAGCCCGATCTGGCCCAACTCGTTGCCGCGCGCGGTCGGGTCGCCCGGCTGCTTGCCCTGGTTGGTCACGTCGCCCAGCAGGTGGCCGTGGTGGTTCTGCGCCCAGGGCCGCCCCAGGTGCGCGCCCAGGCCCCAGTAGGCCAGGCACATCTCGTCGTTCGAATAGCGTTCGCGCGGCAGGCCGCGGATCAGCACGAAGCCGCGCCCCTCCATCAGCTCGCGCTCGATCGCCTTCAGCCGCCGGCCGAGGGTCGGCAGGGGAAAGTCCGCCCTGGCCACCGACAACAGGTCGTCGGCCCGGTCGAGGTTGGCGGTCACCGCCTCGTCGATCTCGTCGATCTCGGCCGGGGTCAGGATCTCGGTCCAGGCGGCCGGATCGGCCACGTCCTCGGCCCGCCATTCGCAAGCCGTCTCAAGCGCCCGGACGTCCATGGCCGCCTCCTATTCCGCCGCGATCGCGTTCGGCGCGGCCTTGGCGCCGCGCAGCAGCCGGCCGGGCAGGGCGCCGGTCGGGTCGCCGTCCCGGTAGGTGACCTCGCCGGCGACGAGGGTGGCCGCATAGCCCTCGGCCCGCTGGATCAGCCGCCGCCCGCCGGCCGGCAGGTCGTAGACCACCTGGGGCGCCTTCAGCTTCAGCCGGCCGTAGTCGATCATATTGAGGTCGGCGCGCAGGCCCGGGGCGATGCGGCCGCGGTCGAACAGGCCGACGCTGGCCGCCGTGTCGGCCGCCTGCATGCGCACCACCTGTTCGACCGACAGCCTTGGCCCGCGCGTGCGGTCGCGCGTCCAGTGGGTGAGCAGGGTGGTCGGGAAGCTGCCGTCGCAGATCATGCCCACGTGCGCCCCGCCGTCCGACAGGCCGGGCACGGTGTCCGGGTGGGTCATCATGGCGTAGGCCGGGTCGAGCGAGCCCTCGGCGTAGTTCAGGAACGGCAGGTAGAGCATGCCCCGCCCGCCATCCCCCAGCATGTGGTCCAGCGCGACCGCCTCGGGCGCGACGCCGCGGGCCTGGGCCACCGCGGTGACCGTCGAGGCCGCGGTCGGCTCGTAGTCCGGCTCCGGCCCCATCAGGTGCATGCGGCCGAAGTTGCCGACCATGCCCCGCGCCTGCTCGTTGGGCGCGTCGGCCAGCAGCCGGGCGCGGAAATCCGGGTCGGACAGCAGGGCGACGCGCTCGGCCAGCGGCGCCTTGGCGATCTCGCGGTAGGTCGGATGGTAGCTGAACGGGTTCAGCGTCAGCTCCAGCCCGAACAGCACCCCGACCGGCCGGGCCGCCACCTGGGCCTTCATCGGCAGGCCCGCCTCGACCGCCCGCCGCAGCGCCGCCAGCAGGGTCTTGTAGCCGTCGGGATGGATCGGGCTCTGGACCAGGGAGAAGGACAGGGGCCGGCCCGACGCCTCGACCATCCGCCGCAGCAGGGCGAACTCGGCCTCGGGGTCGGCGAAGTCGGACACCACCTGCAGCACCCCGGCGCCGGCCGCCTTCAGCCCCATGGCGATGCCCACCAGCTCGTCCTCGGCCGCCGTCAGGGTCGGGGTCGGCTGGCCGTCGCTGGTGCGGTGGTTGAGGGTGCGGGAGGTGGAGAAGCCCAGCGCCCCGGCCTCGGCCGCGCGCCTGGCGATGGCGGCCATGGTGGCGATGTCGGCCGGGGTGGCCGGCTCGCGGTTGGCCCCGCGCTCGCCCATCACATGGACCCGCAGCGCGGCGTGCGGCAGCTGCGAGCCGAGGTCGATGTCGAACCGCCGCCGCTCCAGGGCGTCCAGATAGTCCGGATAGCTCTCCCAGTTCCACGGCAGGCCCTGGCTGAGCACCGGGAAGGGGATGTCCTCGACCCCCTCCATCAGCCGGACCAGCCGGTCGTGGTCCTGCGGCCGGCAGGGGGCGAAGCCGACGCCGCAGTTGCCCATCACCGCCGTGGTCACCCCGTGCCAGGACGAGGGTTGCATCCGCTCGTCCCAGGTCGCCTGGCCGTCGTAGTGGGTGTGGACGTCGACGAAGCCCGGGGTGACCAGATGGCCCTTCGCGTCGATCTCCTCGCGGCCCGCGCCGGCGATGCGGCCGACCGCGGCGATGCGGCCGTCGCGGATCCCGACGTCGGCCTGGACCGGGGGCTGGCCCGTCCCGTCGATCACCTCGCCGCCGCGAATGACCAGGTCGAAGGCGTGGTCCATGGCGCGTTTCCTCATGAGTTTCGATCATTTGGCGCGCCGGGGCCGCTGGACGTCAAGCGGCGCGGCGAGGCTGACGTCGCGTCCGCCACAAGAAAATTGAAACACCCCCCTGTGAACGGAGGCGGAACGATCCCATCTGTGCACCGTTGGTTTCTGAGTAGAAACAGAAGGAGTGCTTACGGTGTTGAAGGCGATGTTTGCATTGGGGGCAGTGGCGGCGATCGCCATCGGCCTGATGCTGCCGGCGCCGGCCATCAGCGGCCATTCCAGGACCTTCATGCAGCCCGGCGTTACGGCTCAATAGACCCGTCTCGCCACGGCGCCGCGAGGCGCCTAGACTTTGGCCGGCATGAGTCGGCGCGATCCTCTCAGCTTCTATGAATTCTTCGCCGGCGGGGGCATGGCCCGCGCCGGGCTGGGAGCCGATTGGCGATGCCTGTTCGCCAACGACCTCGATCCCCTGAAGGCGCGGACCTACCGCGCGAACTGGGGGGATGAGGACCTCGTCGAGGGTGACGTCTGGAAACTGTCGGCCGGCGCGCTGCCGGGACGGGCGGACCTGGCCTGGGCGTCCAGCCCGTGCCAGGACTTCAGCCTGGCGGGCGCGCGGGCGGGCCTGGGCGGCGGCCGTTCCTCGGCCTTCTACGGCTTCTGGCGGCTTGTCGAAGCCCTCGACGACGAGGGCCGCGCGCCCCGTGCGGTGGTGCTGGAGAACGTCGGCGGCCTCCTGAATTCACATGGCGGGGCGGACTTCGCCGCCGTCTGCGGCCACCTCGCCGAGCGCGGCTACCGGTTCGGCGCGGTCGAGATCGACGCGGCGGCCTTCCTGCCCCAGTCCCGGCCGAGGGTGTTCGTCGTCGCGACGCGCGAGCCGGCCGCGCCCGGCCTCGCCGGCCAGCCCGGCGCCTTCCATTCCACAGCCGTGCGCGCGGCGCACGCGCGGCTTTCCCCGGACCTGCAGGCGCGCTGGCTCTGGTGGCGGCTCGATCCGCCGGCGGCGCGCAACGCCCGGCTCGCCGACGTGCTGGCGCCGGACGACGAGGCGCGCTGGCGCAGCCCGGCCCAGACCGAGGCCCTGCTCGCCCAGATGAACCCCCTGCACCGGGCCCGGCTGGAGACGGCGGGCGCCGGCGGCGGCCGGGTCGTGGCGGCCGTCTATCGCCGCATCCGGCGCGAGGGCGGCGAACGCGTGCAGCGGGCCGAGCTGCGCGTCGACGGACTGGCCGGCTGCCTGCGCACCCCCGGCGGCGGCTCCTCGCGCCAGTTCCTGGTGGTGGCCGAGGCCGGCCGCGTCCGTTCGCGCCTGCTCACCGCCCGGGAAGGCGCGCGCCTGATGGGCCTGCCCGACCACTACCGCCTGCCCGCCAGCGAGAGCGGCGGCCTGAAGGTGGTGGGCGACGGGGTGGCGGTCCCGGTGGTGCGGCTGTTGGCCGAACGGCTGCTCGAACCCCTGCTCGGCCAAGGCGCCGCTATCGCCGCCGCTGAATAGCGATCCACGATTTCTGGGCGGACAGAGCGGGGGCCGCGCGCCTATGGTGGCCTGAGAGACGCCCAATCCCGATCGGGAAACCACTGACATGACGACGACCATCAAGACCGCCTCCTACGACGCCGCCCGCTTCAAACGCGCCGGGCGCGGCCGGATCTACGACTCGATCATCGACACCATCGGCGACACGCCCCTGGTGCGCCTGCCGCGGCTGAGCGCCGAGCTGAAGCCCAAGGGCGAGGTCCTGGCCAAGCTGGAGTTCTTCAACCCGCTGTCCAGCGTCAAGGACCGGATCGGCGGCTCGATGATCGAGTCGCTGGAGGCCCAGGGCGTGCTGAAACAGGGCTCGACCATCATCGAGCCGACCAGCGGCAACACCGGCATCGCGCTCGCCTTCGTCGCCGCCTCCAAGGGCTATCCGCTGATCCTGGTCATGCCCGAGAGCATGTCGGTGGAACGGCGCAAGATGCTGGTGCTGCTGGGCGCGCGCCTGGAGCTGACGCCGGCCGAGAAGGGCATGCGTGGCGCGGTCGCGCGGGCCCAGGAACTGCTGGCCGAAATCCCCGGCTCGGTGATGCCCCAGCAGTTCGAGAACAGCGCCAACCCGCTGGTGCACCGCGTCTCGACCGGCGAGGAGATCTGGAACGACACCAAGGGGACGGTCGACTTCGTCGTCTCCGGCGTCGGCACCGGCGGCTCGATCAGCGGCATCGGCCAGCTGCTCAAGTCGAAGAAGCCCTCGGTCCAGATGGTGGCGCTGGAGCCCGAGGGCTCGGCGGTGCTGTCCGGCGGCCAGCCCGGCCCGCACAAGATCCAGGGCATTGGCGCCGGCTTCGTGCCCGGAATCCTCGATCGCGGGGTGATCGACCGGATCATGACCGTCTCCAACGACGAGAGCTTCTTCATGGCCCGCAAGGCGGCCCGGGTCGAAGGCCTGCCGGTCGGCATCTCGTCCGGCGCGGCCCTGTCGGCCGCCTTCCGCCTGGCCGCCGAGGACGCCTCGGCCGGCAAGGTGATCGTCGCCATCATCCCGAGCTTCGCCGAGCGCTACCTCTCGACGGCCCTGTTCGACGGGCTGTGACCAGCGACGTCTATCCGCCGGAGAAGCGTTCGGCGGTGATGGCGCGCGTGAAGGGCCGGGACACCGGCCCCGAGATGGTGGTGCGCCGGCTGCTCTGGCGGCTGGGCGCGCGCTACCGGCTGCACGCCAAGGGCCTGCCGGGCAAGCCGGACATCGTCCTGGCCGGCCGGCGGCTGGTGGTGTTCGTGCACGGCTGCTTCTGGCACGGCCACGACTGCGCCCGCGGCGCGCGGGTGCCCAAGGCCAACCGCGACTACTGGCTGGGCAAGGTGGCCCGCAACCGCGCGCGAGACGCCGAGACCCGCGCCAGGCTGGAGGCCGCCGGCTGGCGCGTCGAGACGGTCTGGGAGTGCGAACTGAAGGACCGCACGGCGCTGGAGGCGCGGCTGAAGGCCCTTCTGTGATCCCCTCCCCCTTGCGGGGAGGGGCTAGAAGAGGCCGCGCCGCCTCAGAACGCCTCCGCCGGCAGGGCCATCACCAGTTCGGCGCCGGTCTTCAGCTTGGCCAGGTGGGCGCCGGCTTCGGGCAGGATGCGCTCGACGAAGTAGCGGCCGGTGACCAGCTTGTTGGCGTAGAAGGGATCGGTGTCGCCGGCGGCGATCCTGGCGTTGGCCGCCTTGGCGATCTGGGCCCAGAACCAGGCGAGGCCGGTCAGGGCGGTCAGGTGCAGGAAGTCGGTCGAGCCGGCCCCGGCGTTGTCGGGGTTGGCCAGGCCGTTCTGCATCAGCCACATGACCCCCTCCTGCAACTGGGCCTTGACCGTCTTCAGCCCGTCGACGAACGGCGTCAGGCCCGCGTCGGCCTCGTTCTCGGCGGCGAAGGCGTCGAGGTCGGCCAGGAAGCCCATCATCGCCCGCCCGCCCTTGGCCGGCAGCTTGCGCCCCACCAGGTCCAGCGCCTGGATGCCGTTGGCGCCCTCGTAGATCAGGCTGATGCGCACGTCGCGCAGGTACTGGCTGGCCGGGAAGTGTTCGGTGAAGCCCGAGCCGCCGTGCACCTGCATGGCGTCGGAGCAGATCTTCAGCCCCTTGTCGGTGAAATAGGCCTTCAGCACCGGGGTCATCAGGCCCATGTAGTCGGACGCCTTCTGGCGCTGCGCCTCGTCCGGCGCCTCGTGCAGCAGGTCGCCCTGCAGGCCCGCCCACAGCAGGAAGGCGCGGCCGCCCTCGAGCAGGGCCTTGGAGTCCATCAGCATGCGGCGCACGTCCGGATGGACGATGATCGGGTCGGCCGGCCCGTCCGGGTTCTTCGGCCCGGTCAAGGCGCGGCCCTGCAAGCGTTCGCGGGCGAAGGCGCAGGCCGCCTGGTAGGCCGCCTCGGCCTGGGACAGGCCCTGCAAGCCGACGCCCAGCCGCGCCTCGTTCATCATCACGAACATCAGCTTCAGGCCCGAGTTGGCCTCGCCGATCAGCCAGCCCTTGGCCTCCTCGTAGGACATCACGCAGGTGGCGTTGCCGTGGATGCCCATCTTCTCTTCCAGGCCCACGCACTTGACCCCCTCGTTGCGGGGGCCGACCGAGCCGTCCGGGCCCGGCAGGAACTTGGGCACGATGAAGAGCGAGATGCCGTGCACGCCGGCCGGCGCGCCCTCGATGCGGGCCAGCACCAGATGGACGATGTTCTCGGCCATGTCGTGCTCGCCGCCCGAGATCCAGATCTTCTGGCCGCTGATCCGGTAGGTCCCGTCGGCCTGCGGGACCGCCTTGGTGCGCAGGAGGCCGAGGTCGGTGCCGCACTGGGGCTCGGTCAGGTTCATCGTCCCGCCCCACTGGGCGCTGGCCAGCTTGGGCAGGTAGAGCTGCTTCTGCTCGTCCGAGCCGCCCGCCAGGATCGCCGAATAGGCCCCGTGGGTCAGGCCGGGATACATGGAGAAGGCCATGTTGGCCGAGGACGACATCTCGCTATAGGCGAGGTTCAGGACGCGCGGCAGGCCCTGGCCCCCGAAGGCGGGGTCGGCGCCCAGCGCCGGCCAGCCGGCCTCGACCATGGCCTTGTAGGCGGCCTTGAAGCCGGTCGGGGTCGTGACCGTGTTGTCGGGCGACCAGATGCAGCCTTCCTTGTCGCCGTTGTGGTTGATCGGGGCCAGCACCTCTTCGCAGAACTTCGCCCCCTCGGTCAGGATCTGCTCCATCACGTCGATCGGCGCGTCGGCGAAGCCGGGCAGGTTGGCGTAGTGCTCTATGCCCAAGACCTCGCGCAGCACGAACAGCTGGTCGCGGACCGGCGCCTGGTAGGTCATGAGCTCAATCCTGAATCCAAAAGGGCCGGATGGCCCGGGCGGCGCTACTTTGCCGTCGCCGTCTGCAATCCGTCCAGCCGTACCCGCTGCGGAGGAACCTGCGGGCCGCCGGTCTCGACCAAAAGGTCCGGCCGCGCCTTGGCCAGGTGGGCCTCCAGGCGCTCGCAGGCGCCGCGCAGTTCGGACAGGGCGTGTTCGATGTCCTCGCGCTGGGCCTCCAGCGCCACGATCCGCTCGCGGAACTTGCGCAGCGACTTGGCGTTCTGCGTCGCCCCGCCGTCCTCGACCTTGTAGAGGTCCAGGATCTCGCGGATCTCCGCCAGGCTCAGGCCCACGCGCTTGCCGCGCAGGATCAGCGTCAGGCGCGCGCGGTCGCGGTGGTTGTAGACCCGGTTCAGCCCCTCGCGGGCCGGGGACAGCAGGCCCTTGTCCTCGTAGAAGCGCAGGGCGCGCGGGGTGACTTTGAATTCGACGCACAGCTGTCGAATGGTGAAGGTGCGCTCTGGGCGCCGCAGTTCCGCAGCCATGGCAGGCCTCCCGTCCTATGTTTTGACGAAACGCTAGCGGCCGTTGACGTGAACGTCAACGTCAACTGATCGGCGGAAACTGATCAGCGTCAACTTGCCGCCCGGCGCGGGCGTGGTCAGGCGGCCAGGTCCTCGCCGCGCAGGGCCCGCTCGATCAGGGCGATGGTGCGGTCGAGCCCGAAGATGGCCGCGAAGGAGCCGAAGCGGGGCCCCTGGCTCTGGCCGAGCAGCACTTCGTAGAGGGCCGAGAACCAGGCGCGCAGCGGCTCGAAGCCGGCGGCCTTGCCCGCCTCGTAGACCTCGTTCTGGATCACCTCGCCGTCGCGCAGGCCCTCGGGCAGGGCCTTCAGCCGCGCCAGCAGGTCCTCCATCGCCGCCCGCTCGCGCGCATCGGGCGCGCGGAACCGCTTGGCCGGCCGCACGAAGTCCTCGTAGTAGTGGATGGCGTAGCCGGCCAGCCGGTCCAGCAACGGCTCGCTGTCCGGCGTTGCGCCCGGCAGGTAGCGCGACAGGAAGCCCCACAGGATCGCCTTGTCCGAGGCGTTGGCGGCCGAGACCAGGTTCAGCAGCAGGCTGAAGCTGACCGGCGAGCTGCGCTCTGGCGGGGCGCCGGCGTGCACGTGCCAGGCCGGGTTGTCCAGCCGGTTGGCGGCGGCGTTCGCGCCCTCGGCCGCGACACGGTTGTAGGCGTCCAGCTGCTGCAGGTATTCGTCCGCAGCCTTGGGGATGACGTCGAAATAGAGCCGCTTGGCCGACTTCGGCGACTGGAACATGTAGTAGGCCAGGCTCTCGGGCGCGCCGTAGCGCAGCCACTCCTCCATGGTCAGGCCGTTGCCCTTGGACTTGGAGATCTTCTGGTTGTTCTCGTCCATGAAGAGCTCGTAGTGGAAGCCCTCCGGCGGCTCGCCGCCCAGCACCTTGCAGATGCGGTTGGAGACGCGGACCGAGTCGATCAGGTCCTTGCCCGACATCTCGTAGTCGACCTTCAGCGCGGTCCAGCGCGCCGCCCAGTCGGGACGCCACTGCAGCTTGACCGCCCCGCCGGTGACCGGAACCTCGGTCAGGGTCCCGTCCTCGTCCGTGAACACGATCGCGCCTCGGTCCAGGCGCCGCTCCAGCGTCGGGACCTGCAGCACCCGGCCGGTCCTGGGGCTGATCGGCAGGAAGGGCGAATAGGTGGCGCGGCGTTCCTCGCCCAGGGTCGGCAGCATGATCGCCTGGACCGCGTCGAACCGCTCCAGGACCTTCAGCAGCACCTCGTCGTAGCGGCCGGACCGGTAGCATTCGGTCGCCGAGACGAACTCGTAGTCGAAGCCGAAACCGTCCAGGAAGGCGCGCAGGCGGGCGTTGTTGTGGTGGCCGAAGCTCTCGTGCTCGCCGAACGGGTCGCGCACGCTGGTGACCGGCTTGTCGCGGTCCTCCTCCAGCATCGCCCGGTTGGGCACGTTGTCGGGGATCTTGCGGAAGCCGTCCATGTCGTCGGAGACGACCAGCAGGCGGGTCGGGATCGCCTCCTCGGTGATGGCGCGAAAGGCGTTGCGCACCATGGTCGGCCGCGCCACCTCGCCGAAGGTGCCCAGGTGCGGCAGGCCCGAGGCGCCGTAGCCGCACTGGAACACCACCGGCTCGCCCAGCGCGGGCAGGGCGGCGACCGCCTCGCCCACCTTGCCGGCCTCGATCAGCGCGGAGGCCAGGTCACGCTCGGCGTCCGAGGCGAGGCGCTGGCGCAACAGTCGGGCGAGCAGGTTGCGCGACTGCTCGAACGGCCAGGAGCGGGCGTTGCGGGCGAGGTGTGAAAGTCCTTCGAACATGGCGGGCGGTATAGGCGCTGCAGCGGGTCGGTCAATCGCGTGAAAGCGCCGCGTCGCCACCAGCCGGCGATTTGCGGGCTATTTCGCGGCCAGCGCGCGGCTTTTCGTTGTGGCCTGGAAGACACACGGATCGGCTGGTCTCAATCCCGCCGGAACAAAGCCTCAATCGCCGGCGTTCTGGAGCCTGTCGCACACCTTGCAAGCCGGTGGCGTACACGTGTGGGCCCCACCGGGCAGGCGGACGACGGCGAAGGATGCGCCGCCGCCGGTCCGGCGCATCCCCCCGGATATTACGGCTTGTTTTTAAGGCGTCCGGCCGCTTCTCGGGTCAGGCGTCCAGGGCAATCGAGAGGGCTCTTCTGTCATGAATCTCAGACTATTCGCCGGCGCCGCCGCCGTGGCGCTCGCCGCCGCGTCGAGCGCAATGGCTCAGGATAACGGCTGGTACGTTGGCGGCGACGCCGGCTACCACTGGCCGAACGCCACCAAGGCGCAGTCCTCGGGCCTCGACACCACCGGCGGCTACGACAGGCCCTTCAACTGGCGCTGGAACGGCAAGGACAGCTGGGCGGCCTTCGCGCGGCTCGGCTACCGGTTCGACCCGCACTGGCGCGTCGAGCTGGAAGGCGGCTATCGCGACAGCGGATGGCGTTCGATCGGCGGCAACGCGGCCGCCGAGCCGGTGCAGGGGCTCTGCGCCAACAGCTCGGCCGCCCCGAGCTGCCCCCGCACGCGCGGCGGTCAGGACACCTATTCGCTCATGGCGAACGTGATCTACGACTTCATGCCCGAACAGCGCTGGACGCCGTTCGTCGGGGTCGGCGCCGGCGCGGTGAACGCCCGCTTCCACGGCGGCGGCCGGTTCAACACCGTCGCGACGACCGAATACGCCAACGTCCGCAACGACGACACGGCCTTCGCCTACCAGGGCCTGGCCGGTCTCGCCCTGAAGGCGACCGACAAGCTGACGTTCGACGTCACCTACCGCTACCTGGCGAGCAACGACCTGCGCTGGCAGGTGGACAATGTGACCACCGGCGGCGGGACCCTCAATCCTGGCACGTTCAAGGGCCACTACGAGGACCAGTCGGTCAGCGTGGGTCTGCGCTACGCCTTCGGCGCCGCGCCGGCTCCGCCGCCGCCTCCTCCCCCGCCGCCCCCGCCGCCTCCGCCTCCGCCTCCGCCGCCCCCTCCCCCGCCGCCGCCTCCGCCGCCCCCTGCGCCGGCCTATGTGGCCAAGGAGTTCGTGGTCTACTTCCCGTTCGATCAGTCGATCCTGACGCCGGAAGCCCAGGCCGTGGTCCAGGAGGCCGCCCAGTACGCCAAGGACGGCAATGCGACCCGCATCGTGGTCGTCGGCCACACCGACACCTCGGGCGGCGCGGCCTACAACATGCGTCTGTCCGAGCGCCGGGCGAAGGCGACCGCCGACGCCCTGGTGGCGGTCGGCGTCAACCAGAGCGCCTTGCAGGTCGACTGGAAGGGCAAGACCGACCTGGCCGTGCCCACGCCTGACGGCGTAAAGGAACCGTTGAATCGTCGCTCGACGATCGACATCAACTTCTGATCCGGGCGGGGTTTCGGCCCCGCTTTCTGGAGCCCGGCTTCGGCCGGGCTCCCCTTTTTCCGCTTCGAGGAGTCGCCGTCGTTCAGACTCGGACACAATCTGTGTCCAATCAGATACTTCCAGAGCTGCGCCGGATTGGTATAAGAGCCTTGGCTGCGATCGACCGCCGGGGGGCGAGAGAGAAGGCTGCCGGAATGAGACGCACCCTCCTGGCCGGAACCGCAGGCGCCGTCGCTCTGAGCGCCCTGAGCACGGCCGCCCTGGGCGCGGCCGCGCAGGCCCAGCAGATCGGCTGGCCCGGGGCGCTGAATCCCGCAGGGGCGCCGTCGGACGCCGCCGCCAGCCCGCTGCTCGCCCAGCCCGACGCCTGGGCCGGCTTCGCCCACGTCGGCTACCACCTGGATCCCCACTGGCGCGTCGAGCTGCAGGGAGGCTATCGCGCGGGCGCGACCACGCCGACGGCCGGGCCTGCGGCGGGCCTCTGCGCCGCGACCCTGGCCGGCGCCGTCTGCGGGCCGCGGGACCGTGCGCTCGGCGCCTACGCCATGGTCGCCAATCTGGTCTACGACGCCCTGCCCGACAGCCGCTGGTTCGACCCCTTCGCCGCCTTCGGGGCCGGCCTCAGCCAGCCCGACCCCTCGACCGTCGCCGTGGTCAATCCGGCGCTGCAGATCCTGCAGACGAACGCACGCAGTTCCCTGGCCTACCAGGCGCTGGTCGGTCTTGCCTTCCGGCCGCACGACCGGCTGCATTTCGACCTGACCTACCGCTGGCTGGGCTCGATGGGCCCGACCCCGCTTGGCCAGCCGACGGTGTTCAACAGCCGCTTCTACCAGGACCAGACGGTCGCGATCAGCGTGCGCTACGCCCTGTTCTCGCCCAAGGCCGCGGTGCCGCCGGCGCCGAGCTTCGGCCTGGCCTCGGCCAGTTCGTCCTGGCCCCAGGCCGCGCCCGCGCGCCGCACCGTCGTGGTCGAGACCCCGTCCAACCCCGCCGGCCTCGCCGCCGAGGCCCAGGCCGCGGTGCGCGAGGCGGCGTTCTCCGCCAGCCAGGGGCGCGGCTCGCACGTGGTGGTCGACGGCCACGCCGACACCGCCAGCGCCGCCGACTACAACAGCCGCCTGTCCGAGCGCCGGGCCAAGGCCATGGCCGACGCCATGGTGACGCTGGGCGTGCCCGCCTCGGCCCTCGACATCCGCTGGACCGCCGACGGCGCCGACGCCCAGCCCGCGGCCGCCGGCGCGGCCCTCATCGCCAGCCAGTCGCCGCCCGGCGCCGCGCAGCGGTAACCGCCGGGGCGCCTGGCGCGTATTCAGGTCATCCGCGGCGCTCAAAGGGAGTTCGCCATCGATGACCCGGTCTCTGCTTCGCCTCCTCGCCGGCCTCGCGGCGCTCCTGGCTCTGGCCGGGCCCCTGAGCTTGGCTGGGGCCCTGGCCGCCCAGCCGCGGCTCGAGGTCGCCGTTTTCGCCGGCGGCTGCTTCTGGTCGATGGAGCACGACATGGAGCGCGTGCCAGGGGTGGTCGCGGTGGTCTCCGGCTACGCCGGCGGCCAGGTGGCCCATCCGACCTATGAGCAGGTCTCCAGCGAGACCACCGGCCACCTGGAATCGGTGAAGGTGACCTTCGACCCCGCCAGGATCAGCTACGCCGGACTGGTGGAGCGCTACTGGCACATGATCGACCCCACCGATGCCGGCGGCGCCTTCTGCGACCGAGGGTCGTCCTACCACAGCGGCATTTTCGTCTCGGGGCCGGACCAGCGCCGGATCGCCGAAGCCTCGCTGGCGGCGCTGCGGCGCGGGCCGCTGGGCGGGCGGGTGGTCACGCCGGTGCGCGATGCGACGGTCTTCTGGCCGGCCGAGGCCTATCACCAGCACTATGCCGACCGCCATCCGGTCGACTACGCCGCCTATCGCCTGGGCTGCGGCAAGGACCGGCGGCTGCGCCAGATCTGGGGCGAGCAGGCGCTGCGTTAGCAGCGGCGCCGGCCGGCCCCAGGCGCCCGCCGACGGATCGAGTTCGGCCTGAAATATTCGTTCTAGGTCCGCCCGGCCCCCTGGCGCGGAGGGCGGCCCTGCGGGGTCGCCCTTTTCATGTCTGGCGGTTCCGCTAATAGGCGTTCCCATGATCGCGCCCGTCCCCGCAGAATGGTCCCCCCACAGCGCCATGTGGCTGGGCTTCCCCAGTCACGGCGAACTCTGGGAGGACAACCTGGAGCCCGCCCAGGCCGAGGTGGTCGAGCTTGCCAAGGCCCTGGCCGGGCCGGGCGACGAGCGTGTGCGCCTGCTGGTCTGCGGCGACGCGGCCGAGGCGGCCGCCCGGCGCCTGCTGGACGGGACCCGCAACGTCGAGCTGGTGCGCGGCCAGTTTGGCGACATCTGGCTGCGCGACACCGGCCCGATCTTCATGGGCGGGGCCGAGACCCCGTCGGCGGCCGGCTTCCGCTTCAACGGCTGGGGCGGCAAGTACGTGCTCGAGGGCGACGAGAGCGTGGCCGAGCAGCTGGCCGCCGCCGCCGGCGTTCCCCTGACCCGCCATGACTTCGTGCTGGAGGGCGGGGCGGTGGACCACGACGGCCTGGGCGCGGTGCTGACCACGCGCCAGTGCCTGCTCAACCCCAATCGCAATCCGGGGTGGACCGAAGCCGCGGCCGAGGCGGCCCTGGCCGAGGCGCTGGGCGCGCGGCGCGTGCTGTGGCTGGGCGACGGCCTGGCCAACGACCACACCGACGGCCACGTGGACAACCTCGCCCGCTTCGTGGCGCCCGGCGTGGTCGCCTGTCCGGTGGCGTTCGGCCGCGACGACCCCAACGCCGACGTCTATGACGCGACCGCCCGCCAGCTGGCCTCGATGACCGGCGCCCGCGGCGCGCCGCTGCAGGTCGCCCGGATCGTCTCGCCCGGCCGGGTCGAGAACGAGGACGGCAAGGTGGTCCCGGCCTCGCACATGAACTTCATCATCGCCAACGAGGCGGTGATCGCGCCGATCTACGACGAGGCCTCCGCGCCCTTCGCGCTGGAGGCGCTGCGCAGCCTGTTTCCCGAACGCACGGTCATCGGCCTGCCGTCCCGCGCCCTTTTGACCGGCGGCGGTTCGTTCCACTGCATCACCCAGCAGGAGCCGGCATGACCCGCACCCTGACGCTGGCCGCGCTGCAGAGCAGCTACGGCGACGACCTTGAGGCCAACATCGCCCGCACCGTCGATCTGGTGCGCGAGGCGGCGGCCCTGGGCGCCCAGGTCATCCTGCCGTCCGAGCTGTTCCAGGGCCCCTATTTCTGCGTCGCCCAGGAGGAGCGCTGGTTCGCCACCGCCTATCCCTGGCGCGAGCATCCCTGCGTGATCGCCCTCTCGCCGGTGGCCGCGGAACTCGGCGTGGTGATCCCGGTCTCGATCTTCGAGCGGGAAGGGCCGCACTATTTCAACAGCCTGGTGATGCTGGACGCCGACGGCTCGCCGATGGGCGTCTACCGCAAGAGCCATATCCCCGACGGGCCGGGCTATATGGAGAAGTACTACTTCCGCCCCGGCGACACCGGCTTTCGGGTCTGGGACACCCGGTTCGGCCGCATCGGCGTCGGCATCTGCTGGGACCAGTGGTATCCGGAGTGCGCGCGCGCCATGGCCCTGATGGGGGCCGAGGCGCTGCTCTATCCCACCGCCATCGGCTCGGAGCCGCACGATCCCACCCTGGACACCGCCGCGCCGTGGCGGCGGGCCATGCAGGGCCATTCGGTCGCCAACGTCATCCCGGTGGTCGGCGCCAACCGCACCGGCTTCGAGCCCTGGGCCGGCTACCCCGGCGGCGGCCAGCGGTTCTATGGCTCCAGCTTCATCTCCAACCACAGGGGCGACCTGGTCGCCGCGCTGGAGCGGGACGACGAGGGGGTGATCGTCTCGACCTTCGACCTCGACTTCCTGACCACCCACCGCGCCGCCTGGGGCTTCTTCCGTGACCGCAGGCCGGACCTCTACGGCGCCCTGGTCCAGCCGAGGCCGGTGTGACGATCCGCACCGACCGGCTGGTCCTGCGGCCCTGGGCCGAGGCCGACCGGGCCGCCTGGATGGCCATGATGGCCGACCCCGAGGTCACCGAGTGGCTGGGCGGTCCGGTGACGCCCGACCAGGCCGCCGCCGGCTTCGACCGCGTCCGCGCCCATATCGACCAGCACGGCTTCGGCCTCTGGGCCATCGAGCGGCTGGCCGACGGCGCGGTGATCGGCGCGGCGGGGCTCTTGCGCATCCCGGCGGACGCGGCCCATCCGCTCGCTGGCGGGGTCGAGATCGGCTGGCGGCTCGTGCGCCGGGCCTGGGGCGGCGGCTACGCCAGCGAGGCCGCCGCCGCGGCGCTGGCCTGGGGCCTCGCCAACCTGGACGCGGCCGAGATCGTCGCCTTCACCGCCGCCGGCAACGCGCGCTCCCAGGCGGTGATGCGCCGCATCGGCCTGGAGCGCGACCCGGGGCGGGACTTCGACCATCCCGCCCTGGCCCCGGGCCACCCCTTGCGGCCGCACGTCGTCTACGTGGCCCGCAGGCCGAGCTGAACTCAGGCCAGGACGGTCTTGCCGTTCTTGATCACCGTCACGCCGCGTTCCTTGATCCGCGCCTCGAACGAGATCACGTCCCCGTCCTTCCACAGGTCGACGGTGATCGTCTCGCCCGGGAACACCGGCGCGGAGAAGCGGGCCTGGTGGCTCTTGAACCGGGTCGGGTCATAGCCGGCGTAGGTCTGCAGCACGGCCCGGCAGGTGATGCCGTAGGTGCACATGCCATGCAGGATCGGCCGCGGGAAGCCGGCCGCCTTGGCGATGGCCGGGTCGCAGTGCAGCGGGTTGCGGTCGCCCGACATCCGGTAGATCAGCGCCTGGTCGGGGCGGGTGGGGATGTCGACCGACTGGTCCGGCGCGCGCGTCGGCACGGCGTGGGGCTCGGGCTGGCCTTCCGAGGGGCCGCCGAAGCCGCCGTCGCCGCGGGCGAACATCGAGCCGGTGATGGTCAGGAACAGCTCGCCCGCCTCGTCGGTCAAGGTGGTCTCGGAGACGATCACCGCCCCCTTGCCGGGACCCTTGTCCCAGGCGCCGACGATGCGGCTCGAGGCCGTCACCTCGCCGGAGGACTTCATCGGCTTGTGGAATTCGATCTTCCGCTCGCCGTCGACCACCATCAGGTAGTTGATCCCGGTCGGGCCGGCGTTGGCGCCCCAGGCGATCACCCCCGCCTGGGTCGGGACGGTCTTCAGCGCGTTCTCGTAGACGAAGGCCAGTTCGTTCTCGTCCATCGGGTCGGCGCACAGGCCAAGGCCCAGGGCGTAGATGATGGTGTCCTTGGCGTCCCAGCGGAATTTTTCGCCCTCGTTCTTCAGGCTCAGGATTTCGGGATAGGCGATGGGCATGGCGATCCTCGCGAGCGCGTTGTTCCGCCACCATTGAGGGGGCTGACGCGCCGGTAGGCAAGCCGGGAAAGTCTCCTCGCATTGCCCGCCGCGCGGTGATCCGCTAGAAGCGCCCCGTCCCTCCGCGGCCTTTCGCTCGCGGATCCAACGCTTCGAACGGAGCTACAATGGCCGCCGACGTCCAGCCCGCCAACAGCCCGCTCTCGGGCCAGGTCCTGCTCTACGTCAATCCGGAGCCGCTGGATTCCTCGCGGCACCGCAAGCTCGGCATGCTGCGCAGCGACCGGCCGTTCAGCTTCGCCGCGCGCCAGCATTTCGTGCCCCTGCACGTCGGCGAGTTCGCTCCCGCCGCGACCAACTATCCGATCATCTTCGCCGGCGAGCAGCGCGCGCCGCTGGCGGTGATGGGGGTCAACGCCGGCGAGAACCTGTTCATCTCGGCCGAAGGGGTGTTCCGCACCGGCGCCTACGTGCCGGCCTTCATCCGCCGCTACCCCTTCGTGGTCGCCCGCGACCAGCAGTTGGACCGGATGGTGGTCTGCATCGACCGAGACTTCGCGCTGTTCACCGAGAACAAGCCCGACGTCATGCTGTTCGAGGACGGCCAGCCCAGCGCCTTCACCAAGGGCTGCATCGACTTCTGCAGCCAGTTCGACGCCGACTCCCAGATGACCCAGTCGTTCGTCAAGCTGCTCGGCGACCTGGACCTGTTCGAGAGCAAGCAGACCACCTTCGCCCCGCGCGCCGCGGACGGCACGACCGGCGAGCCCCAGCTGGTGGCGGAATATTTCGCCGTCTCCGAGGAACGGTTGAAGAAGCTGCCGGACGCCAAGCTGGCCGAACTGCGCGACAACGGCGCGCTCGCCCAGATCTACGCCCACATGGTCTCGCTGTACGGGTGGGACCGGCTGATCCTGGAAACGATCGAGCGCAACAACCTGGCGGTCCAGGTCCCCAACGCCTAAAGCCCGTTAGGCGAAAGCATAGGCGGTTTCGCCGCTCGAACGGGCTCTAATCGTCCTCGTTGTCCCTGCCGGCCGCCGGCCGGCAGGCGAACAGGCTGCGGGTCAGGCAGGAGAAGACCAGCCGGCCCGCGCCGTCCAGCAGGTCGTGCTGGGCGATGACGATGCCCTTGGTCGAGCCGACCTGATCCTTGCCCATCACCGTCATCCGCCCGCGCAGGCGCTCGCCCGCCGGCGGATTGCGCGCCCAGCGCAGGGCGTCGACCGCCAGCCGCTTGGTCTGGGGCCATTCGCCGAACGCCTGGTGGTCCAGCCGGGACCAGACCGCGTAGACCAGGGCGTCGGGCGCGCCGTTCACCGGGTCCCAGCCCGGTGCGAACGCGTCGGCGAAGGCGCTCAGCGTCTCCTCGTCGAGGGCGAACTGGCCGAGCGAAACCACCTGACCGATCTCGATGTCCTCGAAATACCCCGGCATGCCGCCATCCCCGATCGTCAAAGACTGCCGCGGCCCGGCCGCGGACCTGCGATCATGCGGTGTTCGCCCGCGAAGTCGAGGGCCGGCGCCGGGGCGGGCCTTGTGGAGCGCGGGTCGGCGCTATAGCTGTGCCCTCGTGCGCGCGCTCTTCGCCCGGAAGGTCCTCATGATGCTCGCCGCCGCCCTAGCGGGGCTCGCGGTGGCCTCGGCCTCCGCGGTTCTGGCCGCGCCGGTCAACACGGGCCACCTTCAGGCCGAGTTGGTCGCCCAGAACACCGCCATCGCCCCGGGCGCCGCAATCCACGTCGCCCTGCGCCAGAAGATCGAGCCCGGCTGGCACACCTATTGGCGCAACCCCGGCGACTCCGGCCAGGCGACCACCCTCGCCTGGACCCTGCCGGCCGGCTGGCGCGCCGGCGAGCTGATCTGGCCGACGCCTCAGCGCATGCGCACCGGCCCGCTGATGGACTACGGCTATTCCGGCGAGGTGCTGCTGCCGGTGACGCTCGCCGCACCCGCTTCGGCCCGGCCCGGACAGACGGTCGCCCTGAAGGCCCACGCCGAATTCCTGGTCTGCAAGGACATCTGCGTCCCGGCCGACGCGGACCTGAGCCTCGCCCTGCCGGTGGCGGCCAAGATCGGCCCGGCCGACCCGGCCTGGGGCGCGCGCATCGCCGGGGTCCTGGCCGACGCGCCGCGGCCCGGCCCGCTCAAGGCCGCGATGACGCTCCAGGGCGGGGTGATCAAGCTCAGCGTGACCGGCGCCCCGGCGACCGGCCCCGGGCGGGACCAGGCCTATTTCTTCCCCTACGACAGCGCGGCGATCGACCACGCCCAGCCCCAGCCGGTCGAACGCGGCCGCGCCGGTCTGACGCTGACGCTCACGCCGGGCTCGGCCTTCAAGACCGGCAAGCCGCCCGCCAGCCTGACCGGGGTCCTCTCGCTCGGCGCGCGGGCCTACGAGATCACCGCCCGCGCGGGGCCGCAGCTCGTCGTCGCGGCGGGCCTCGGGCCGCCCGCCGCGCCGCAGGGCCCAGGCGAGCGCGCCGGCCGCCTGGGCGTGGCCATGGCCTTCGCCTTCCTGGGCGGGCTGATCCTCAACCTGATGC
>JARLIQ010000102.1 GCA_031291645.1 Caulobacteraceae bacterium
GAATCCCAGATCCGCGCCGCCCAGGCCGCCTCGGCCAACGGCGACCGGCCGACCTGGTCGTTCGAGGCCTCGCGCCACTCCCGTGAGGCCGCGGCGGCCCGCGTCGGCGCCGAGCGCGCCTTCGGCGACCCCTTCGGCCTGTTCGCCGCCGCCCGCCGCCGCGCCGCCCAGGCCGAGCAGGCCGAACGGCGCATCGGCAAACTGGAGCGCAACGCCCTGGCCGACCTCGACCTGGACGGCGGCGCCGACGCCCAGGCCATCCGCACCCGCTACATCGAGCTGGTCAAGCGCTGCCACCCGGACTCCAACGGCGGCGACCGCTCGGCCGAGCACAAGCTGCAGCGGGTGATCCGGGCCTACCAGACGCTGCGGAAAGCCAAGCTGGCCTGAGCCGGATTCGTCCCTTCCGCAGGCCCTGGCCGGCAAACAGCCGTTTGCAAGCCGACGCTAAAACGCTAAGCGATTTTCCATGACCGACCTGACCGACACCGCCAACGATCCCCTGCTGACCATCGCGCCGGACAAGACCGTCTCGGTGCGCGACGTCTTCGGCGTCGACTCCGACATGAAGGTCCCGGCCTTCTCGACCCGCGACGCCCACGTGCCGGAGGTGGACGAGGCCTACCGCTTCGATCCGCAGACGACGCTGGCCATCTGCGCCGGCTTCGCCTTCGACCGGCGGGTGATGATCCAGGGCTATCACGGCACGGGCAAATCGACGCACATCGAGCAGGTCGCCGCGCGGCTGAACTGGCCGCTGGTGCGGGTCAACCTGGACAGCCACGTCAGCCGGATCGACCTGGTCGGCAAGGACGCCATCGTCCTGAAGGACGGCAAGCAGGTCACCGAGTTCCGCGAAGGCATGCTGCCCTGGGCGCTGCAGCGGCCGATCGCCCTGGTGTTCGACGAATACGACGCGGGCCGGCCGGACGTGATGTTCGTCATCCAGCGGGTGCTGGAGGCGGGCGGCAAGCTGACGCTGCTGGACCAGAACCGGGTGATCCGGGCCAACCCCTCCTTCCGGCTGTTCGCGACCACCAACACCATCGGCCTGGGCGACACCACCGGCCTCTACCACGGCACCCAGCAGATCAATCAGGGCCAGATGGACCGCTGGTCGATCGTCACCACGCTGAACTACCTGGCGCACGACGTCGAAGGCGAGATCGTCCTGGCCAAGAACCCGGTCTACGACACGCCGGAGGGCCGGCGCACCATCGCGGCCATGGTCCGCACCGCCGACATGACCCGCAACGCCTTCATGAACGGCGACATCTCGACCGTGATGAGCCCGCGGACGGTGATCACCTGGGCCCAGAACGCCCAGATCTTCGGCGGCGACATCGCGCTGGCCTTCCGGCTGACCTTCCTGAACAAGTGCGACGAGCTGGAGCGGCCGACCGTGGCCGAATTCTTCCAGCGCGCCTTCGGGACCGACCTGCCGGAATCCGCCACCCGGGTGAAGGTGGCCTGACGCCCAACGGGACCTGGCGCGGCTTGCGCCAGGTCAAGGCCGCCCCGCGACATCCGCGCTTGGATCAGGCGCCGGACGAGCCGCTTGCGCGCTGGACGGCGAGCGGACCCGGCCTCCAGCGGAGCGGAGCATGAACCGTATCCTTCCCGTCGCCATCGCGGCGGTCCTGAGCCTTTCCGTGGGCGCGGCCTTCGCCCAGCCGCCGGCCAGTCCCACCGAGACGCCGGATTCCTGGCAGGTGCAGGCCAAGGGCCACACCGTCTGCGTCATCCGCCTCACCGGCCGCGCGGCCCACGGCGGGGCGTTCCGGGCGGCGATCCCCGCCGACTGCGCCGGCGGGCCCCTCCCCGGCGGGGTGACCGGCTGGAAGCCGACGCCCGGCGGCATGGCCCTGGTGGGCGAAGACGGCTCGACCCTGGTCAACCTGGACCGCTGGAGCGAGAGCCTGTTCGTCTCCTCCGGCCCCGGCGCGCCGGACCTGCAGCTGGCCCGCGCGCTGCCGAACAGCGAACGCTAGCGGCTTGAATTCGGTTCGGCCGGGACCTGAGAGCGCACGGCCAGGTCCAGCCGCAGCCCCGCCGGCAGGGTGTCGAGCGCCAGGTTGACCGGCAGGCCGGCGGCGTTCAGCACCTCGGCCGTCCAATGGTTGCACAGGTGCGTCAGGTCGAAGCGCTCGCTGCTGAGGAAGAAGGCCTCGTCCGCCCCGACCGGCGCGGCGATGCGCACCGGCGCGCCGTCGGCGCCGCGCGCGAGGGAGCGGTCGATCCGCGCGACCATCCGCGCCAGCCCCGCGTCGGAGACCTCGATCGGGCGGGCGTTGGCGTCGACGAAGGCCATGTCCGGCTGGTCGGCGACGCCCTCCAAGTGGACCACCGCCCGGTTGCGCGGCCACAGCACCGCGCGCGCTCCGTCCTCGATCCGCGCCAGCGACAGGCCCTGGCCGGTGTAGAACCGCTCGTCGCCCCAGCCGATCATCAGCCAGGGCGCGCCGGTGGTCATGGCCGCCGCCCGGGCCAGCACCGGATCGCCCGCCAGCGCCTGGCGCGGCAGGGCGATGTCGCTGTGGAGGCCGTTGTCGATCAGATAGACGGTCGTGCGCGGGACGCCGATCGCCAGCGGATAGAGGCGCGCATCCCCGGCCCGCGACGTGGCGAGGATCAGGAGTGCGCCGACGGCCAGGATCAGCCCCAGGATCGGAAGACCGCGGCGGCGAGGCGATCTGCGGGGCCTCGCCATGGCGTCTAGCGCCTGACCACCACCTCTATCCGGCCGGCCGGGCCGATGAACCAGGACATCACCCAGCTGGTGATGCTGACCACCAGGGCGCACAGGATGGCCGAGCCCAGCCCGTGCACGATGAAGCCGTGCAGGAAGACGGTCACCAGCTTGATCATCAACCCGTTGATCACCAGCAGGAACAGGCCGAGCGTGATCAGGGTGATCGGAAAGGTCAGCAGCACCAGGATCGGCCGCACGATGGCGTTGACCACCCCCAGCAGCACCGCCGCGGCGATCAGGCTGCCCGTCGAGAGCACCTCGACGCCCGGGACGATCTTGGACGCCAGCCAAAGCCCGAGCGCGACGACCGCCGCGCGGATGATGAAGCCGATCATGACGTGTTCTCTCCCTGGGCGGTCCCGGCCGCCGCGTCGAGATTAACCGAACGCCGGCCCCAGTCGATGGCCCGCGCGCGTTCACGCCTCGATGACTTGTCCCTTTCGCCCGCCCTTCGCCTCGCGCTATGACGGATGGCGATGAGCAACAAAGCCGAAAGCCCGACCGAAGTCTTCAAGCGCGCCCTGGCGCACGCCGCGCGCTCGCTGGCCGAGCAGCCGGACCTGGAGGTCACCTTCTCGGGCGACGGGCCGCAGCTGTCCGGCAAGCACGCCATCCTGCCCCACCCGCCCCGCGACCTGTCCGGCAAGGAGACCACCCGTATCCGCGGCCTGGCCGACCAGATGGCGCTGAGGATCTCGCACCACGACGAGGCGGCGCACGCGCGCTTCCGCCCGCAGTCGGCGCAGGGCAAGGCGGTCTACGAGGCGGTCGAGCAGGCCAGGGTCGAGGCGATCGGCGCGAACGCCCTCGGCGGGGTGCGGGCCAACCTGGCCGCCGTGCTCGAGGCCAACATCGAGAAGAAGGGGCTGAGCCGGTTCGACGACGCCGCCGCCGCGCCGATGGCCGACATCCTGGCGCTGATGGTGCGCGAACGGCTGACCGGCGACGCGCCGCCGGACGCGGCCAGGATGCTGGTCGACCGGCACCGGGCCGAGATCGAAGCCAAGGCCGGCGCCGACCTCGACCGGCTGGCCGGCTCGATCGAAGACCAGGCCGCCTTCGCGCGGGTGACGCGGGCGATCATCACCGACCTCGAGCTCGGCGAGGAGCTGGGCGAGGAGACCGACGCCAGCGACGAGGGCGACGCCGAGGCGCCGGAGACGCCGCGCGACATCCAGGACGAGTCCGGCGAGGGCGAGGACCAGGAGGGCGAAGGCGCCGAACCCGACCGCGACCGCTCGACCGAGCGCGACACCGAGGGCGCCGAGCAGGAGGCCGCCGAGAGCGACCAGGACCTCGACGCCGAGGACAGCGACGAGGAGGTCGAGATGGGCGAGGGCGAAAAGCCCGCCCGCCCGGAGATCAAGGACCCCGGCCTGCGCGAGCCGCCCTACAAGGTGTTCACCGCCGCCCACGACGAGGTGGTGGACGCCGAGGAGCTGTGCGACGCCGAGGAGCTGACCCGCCTTCGCGCCTACCTGGACCAACAGCTGGCCAGCCTGTCGAACGTGGTCTCGCGCCTGGCCAACCGGCTGCAGCGGCGCCTGCTGGCCCAGCAGAACCGCTCGTGGACCTTCGACCTGGAAGAAGGGATGCTCGACGTCGCCCGGCTGACCCGGGTGATCATCGACCCGACCGCGCCCCTGTCGTTCAAGCAGGAGGAGGACACCGAGTTCCGCGACACGGTGGTCACCCTGTTGATCGACAACTCCGGCTCGATGCGCGGGCGGCCGATCATGGTGGCGGCGGTCTGCGCCGACATCCTGGCGCGCACGCTGGAGCGCTGCGGGGTCAAGACCGAGATCCTCGGCTTCACCACCCGGGCCTGGAAGGGCGGACAGGCGCGCGAGGACTGGCTGAAGGCCGGCAAGCCGCCGGCGCCCGGCCGGCTGAACGACCTGCGCCACATCGTCTACAAGTCGGCCGACGCGCCCTGGCGGCGCGCGCGCAAGAACCTCGGCCTGATGATGCGCGAGGGCCTCCTGAAGGAGAACATCGACGGCGAGGCGCTGATCTGGGCCCACCACAGGATCATCGGCCGGCCGGAACAGCGGCGCATCCTGATGGTCATCTCCGACGGGGCGCCGGTGGACGATTCCACCCTGTCGGTGAACTCCGGCCACTATCTGGAGCGCCACCTGCGCACGGTGATCTCGGAGATCGAGACCCATTCGCCGGTCGAGCTGATCGCCATCGGCATCGGCCACGACGTGCGCCGCTACTATCGCCGGGCGGTGACCATCGTCGACGTCGAGCAGCTGGGCGGGGTGATCACCGAACAGCTCGCCTCCCTGTTCGACGAGGAGCCGAAGGCGGCCGTACGGGGCCTCTCCGCCACCCTGCAGCCGCCGCCGACCGTGCAGGGGCCCAGCGCCCTGTCCGCCGCGCGGCGCGGCGCCGTGCGCCAGGCGGCCGAAGCCCTGCGCTGAACCCTATCCTCGATCGTCATCCCGGCCGGAGCGCAGCGTAGCGCCGGCGCCCAGGGTCACAGCCCAGTCGCCTGGGTCCCGGCGCTGCGCGGGTTCGCCGCTCCGGCCGGGGTGTCAAGGAAGGGCGAGGTCGGGCGCCTTGACTTTTAGGCGACTCTGTTGTTGTTTTTTTTTTGATGATGGCCCTCCCCACAACCGCCGATCCGGCCCGGGATCGCGACGCCCAAGACCGCGACGCCCAGCGCGTGGCGGCGCTGGCCGAGCTGGCGGAGATCGGCATGGACCTGGC
>JARLIQ010000103.1 GCA_031291645.1 Caulobacteraceae bacterium
GCAGGGCGATGCAGGCCTCCGCCGGCTCCAGCCACTCGATCCGCCGGATGGTCCAGTCGGGCGCGGCGGCCGGGCGCTCGATCCTCAGCTCGAGCCGGGCCTGGCGGCGCGCCGCGACGTCCATGCAGAGCGCGGTGATCTGCGGCATCTCCCGGCGGCGGCGCTCCAGCCAGCGGACGAGCGCCGGCGCGGCCAGGATGGCCAACGCCAGGACGCCGAACGCCAGGGCCAGGACCAGGGTCATGCCGCGGGCCTCGCGGCCAGGGCCGGGGCGCCGGCGCGGCGTTCGTCCGGCTCGGCGCGGAACAGCGGCTGCTCGCCGATCGTCGTCAGCACCTCGCGGGCGGGCCCGGCGATGGCCCAGATGAAGATCAGCTGCGCCGCCCAGACCAGGCAGGCGGACGAGGCCAGGCCCGCCTCGTTCGCCGCGCCCAGGCCCCGCGCGACGCCCCAGAAGCCGCATCCGCCGCAGACGAGCGCGGCCGCCAGGGCCGCACGGGCCCGAGGTTCGAGCGCGGCGATGGAGAAGAGCTCGCCCGCGTCGGCGGTCATCGCCCGTTCCCGGGGCCGCTCGGCCGTCCAGGCGGCGCACGGGATGGCTTTCTGACGCAGGCCGATCCAGCGGCGCAGCCCGCTCAGCAACCGGTGCGGCTCGTCGATGTTCCGCAGCGCCTCGCAGGCGCGCCGGCTCATCAGGCGCGGGCCGTCCGCATAGGGCGGAACGATCCGCTCGGACGCGGGATGCAGCAGCCGTCGTCCCGCCGCCCGGCCCAGGCGCCGCCACCAGGCCGAACCCGATCCGGATCGCGAGACCCCGAAGACGACGTCGACGCCGTCGGCCAGCCAGGCCACGACCATGGCCTCGACCAGGGCCGGCGCGTCCGGCTGGTCCGGGTCGATGAACATCACCGCGTCCGACCGCGCGCTCGCCAGCCCCGCGGCCACCGCCGCCGCCCGGCCGCCCGCATCCGGTTCGCGGACGAACACCGCCTCGACCACCAGCGGCCGGCAGGGCGACGCTTCGAGGGCCTGAAGGGCCTCGATCAAGGCGGGCGGGGCCGAGCGGTCGCCGAACAGCGGAATGACGACCGACACCGACCGCAACCGGTCCGGGGGTTCCAGCGGCGCCCGGTTCGGACGCGCAACGCTCAGGACACGACTCATCACAAGGCGACTCGGCGCAGGGAAGTGGCGAGGCGCCTCGCGGACGCCTTCCTGCCTCTGACGACGCCGTGGGCGCCGCGCCTCAATCGGGCGGGTCAGAATCTTGCGGGGCGGGCGGGGCGGCCCGCCCGGTCAGGGCGTCAGAACGAGCGGGTGAACTGCAGGCCGAAGGTGCGCGGCCGAAGCGGCGTGATCTGGTGCTCGTGGCGCAGGGTGAAGGGATTGCCGTAGGCGAAGGTGTCGCCGACCACGCCGAACACGTTGTCGACGAAGGCCGACGCCCGCCAGCGGTCCGAGGCCAGGCCGGCCGTAACCCGCCCGACCGTGTAGTCGCCCATCCGCCGGGTGGTGCGCGCATCGAACGTCAGCCGCGACTGGCCGACATAGTCCACGTCCGCCTCGAAGAAGGGCCGAAGGCCACCGACCGGCGGCGCCTCGTAGTGGGCCGACGCGCCGACCGAGCCGCGTGGCACGCCGGGAAGCCCGCTGTGCAGGAGGGCGGGGAAGGGGGTGCTGTTGTGGTTCAGCTCGGGCTCGTCCAGCAGGCTCGCGAGCCGAAGTTCGAGGCCGCCGATCGAATAGGCGAACTCGGTCTCCAGGCCGACGTTGCGGCCATCGCCGATGTTGGCGGTGTAGGGCAGGCCCGACGGCAGGAGCTCGTCGCTCTGGATGTTGCTCCAGACCGCGTAGAAGACCGCCGCGCGTACGTCGAGGTGGTCGCCCAGGGTGCGGGTCTTGACCCCGACCTCCATGTTCCACAGCTCGTCGCCGTTGAAGCGGCGGAACGGCTCGGACGACCCGCCGGGGCCGCTGAACGACTCGCCGACCGGGCCGCTGGTGTTGAACCCGCCGCCGCGCGCGCCCTCCGAGGCCAGCAGATAGATCATCGACCGGTCGCTGAACTGGTAGCGCAGCGACAGCTTGGGCTCCCATTTGACGGTCGACATCCGTCCGTGGAAGGGCGCGCTCTCGCCGGTCAGCGGCGCCGTGACCATCGATCTGGTGGCGATGTTCGTCAGGCTGCCGCGGGCGCCGGCGCTGATCGCGAGTTTTGAGGTGATGTCGTAGGTGGCCTCGCCGTAGAGGGCGAGCTCATCGATCCGGTCGGTGCGGTGTTCGACATAGACCGGCGTCGGCGTATGGGAGCCCAGCGGCGTGGTGGTGATGGCGCTGTCTAGGCGCTGGCGGCCGGTCGAGAAGAAGCCGCCGAGCAGCCATTGCAGCGGCGACGAGCCGGCCGAGGCCAGGGTGGCCTCGTCGACCACCGCCTCGATCTGCTCGTCGTCCTGGTAGGCGGCGGGGCCCGTCACCGCGCTGGAGACGAACTGCGACAGCGTCGCCGCCGACGAGGCGTCGTAGCGGGTGTCGATGTCGTGCCGGACGACGGAGATGGTGTTCCTGAACTGGCCGGGGGCGATGTCGCCCTCCACGGTCAGATGGGCCTCGGCGAAGTCGTTGCTGTGGGGCTCCTGAAGCGCGATGTTGCGCGCGTAGGCGCCCAGTCGCGCCACCGTGTACTGGCTGTCGGCCGAGGCCAGGGCCTGGCCGACCACGCCGAAGTCGGCGCTCCAGTCGCTGTTCAGGTTCGCCTTGACGGCCAGGCGGAAGCCGGTCCGGTCGGTGGCGTTGGCGTTGGCCTTGCCCAGCGAGGTGTCGTCGATGTAGCCCCCGTCGTGCTCGCGGTACGCCACGGCCCGAACCGCCAGCTGGCCGGGCAGCAGCGGCGCGTTGACCACCCCCTCGACCACGGCGGACGGGTCGCCGCCGACCGTGCCGGCGCCGGTGACGGAGATCTCGCCCTCGTATTTCGACAGATTCGGCTCGCGCGTGACGATGTGGACCAGGCCGGCGATCGATCCGGAGCCGTAGAGCGTGCCCTGGGGCCCCTGCAGCACCTCGACCCGCTCGATGTCGGTCAGCCGCAGGTCCGGGTCCGGCGTGTTGTAGGTCAGGCGCGTGTCGTCCAGGTAGATGCCGACGGTCGACTGCGCGTGCCCGGTCAGCCCGCTGTCGGACAGGCCGCGGATGATGATCTTGTCGCTGCCGGGACCGAGGTTGGTCACCGTCAGGCCGGCGGTCCAGCCGGCCAGGTCGCCGATGCCGTCGTCCCGCTCCATGGCCATGCGCTCGCCGGAAATCGCCCGGATGGCGTCGGGCAGGCGCAGGGTGGCCGCCCCGCGCCGGGTGGCCGTGACCACGACCTCGGGCACCGGGCTGACCAGGTCGGTCTCGCGGCCGGGCGGCCGGACGACGGTCGGGGGGGCGTGGGCGACGGCCGGCGGGGCGGGCGGCGCCTGGCGTACGATCCGGGCGGTGGTCGGATCGACCATGCGAAAGCCGCAGCCAGTGCCGGCCAGGATCCGGCCCAGCGCCTGGGACATGGTCATCTGGCCCTTCACGCCGCGGCTGGCAGGCCCGCACCGGGCGGCGTCGTCGGCGCCGATCGAGATGTTGGCCTGGAGGGCGAAGTCGAGCAACGCGCGGGTCAGCGGCTGGGGCCGGACGTCGAAGACGCGCCGGGGCGCCGCCTGCGCGCCCGCCACAGGGAGCACGCCGGCCATGACCGTCAGCGCAGCGGCGGCAAGCCTCGTTCGACAGCCTTCCGCCAATACCACGCCGCCAATCGTCCCCGTCGACCCTCACGGTCGCGAGTTTAGGACAATCTCGTCTTGGGAGCGATGCGCATCGACGGGCAGAAACGCCTGCAGCCGTCGAATGACGGCCGTCTCGTCGTCGAGCACCAGAACGCCGGAGAAACGCAGGTCCCGCGCCGGGCCCTGCACCTCGATCGGCACCGGGAAGGCGCGGTTGAGGTCGCCCACCACCGCCGCCAGGCTCCGGTCGTGGTAGATCAGCCGGCCCTCGCGCCAGGCGAAGGCCTCGTCCGGGTCGACCGCGCGAATCACCGTCCCGGCTTCACCGGCGCGGCGGACCAGCTGGAAGCCGGCGGGCACGCGGGCGACGTCGCTCACCTGGCCGCCTTCGCCGCTGCGCGCGACCTCGACCACCCCGCGCCGGACGGTGACCACCAGTTCGCCGCCGTGATGGATCACGTCGAAGGCCGTGCCGACCACTCGGATCCGCTGGGCGCCCGCCGAGATCAGGAAGGGTCGCGACGGGTCCTTGGTCACGTCGAACGACGCCTCGGCGTCGTCCATCTTCACCCGCCGGGCCGCGCGGTCGAAGCCGACGGCCAGGCGCGAGGCGCCGTTCAGGTCGATCCGGCTGCCGTCGGCCAGGGCGATGTGCTGGATCTGGCCCGGCGCCGTCCGGTAATCCGTCGGGCGACCGTGGACATAGGCGAACAGGCCGGCGCCGCCGGCGACGATCGCCAGGGCCGCGGCCGCCGCCCACCTCAGGGCCGGCGCGCGGGGCGCGGGCCTTTGAGGCCGCACGAGCGGAACCACGGTCGGTCCCGGGTCAGCGGCGTCCAGACTACGTCGCAGGTCTTCGGCCTCGTCGCCCAGATCGGCCCACAGCATCTCGACGCGCTCGTAGGCCGCCAGGTTCGCCGGGTCGGCCGCGAGCCAGTCTTCCAGCGCACGCCAGTCGTCCGCGCCCGCCTCGCCCGAATTCAATCGGACGAGCCAGGCGACGGCCTGCTCTTCGCGCTCTTCGCCCCGCTTGGGACGGTCCTCGGTCATATTGGCCCCGCCAGATCCGCCGCGTCGATGCGACGTGTCTGATGCAATGACGCCACCAAGCCCGCGCCACCCCCAGGCATTTCCTCATGGGTCCATCGCGCCGGCCTCATGGGTCAAGCCTTTTCAACAGATGTTTGAGCGCCGCGCTGATGTGCTTTTCGATCGTGCTCTTGGAGACGCCCATGGCGGCGGCGGTCTCGGCGTGGCTGAGGCCGTCCAGCTTGTGCAGCCGGAAGGCGCGCCGGCAGGCCGGCGTCAGCTCCTCCAAAGCCGTCAGCATCCGCTCCAGCCGCTGGCGCGAGGCGAGGGCCTCGTCGGCGGGCGGCGCGTCGGCGACCTCCTCGCCGGCCAGCGTGGTCGAGCGGGCGTCGACCCAGCCCCGATCGCGGGCGAGGGCGCGGCGCTGCTGCTTCAGCCGGTCGAGCATCAGGTTCGACCCCAGCCGGTAGAGGAAGGCGGCGGGGTTGGCGATCTCGCCCTGGATGTCGCCGATCACCTTGAAATAGATGTCCTGCACCAGGTCTTCGGCGGCCTCGGCTGAGCCGAGGCGAAGGGTGAAATAGCGCCGCAGGTCCTCCCGCCGTTCGAGATAGACGGCGAGCAGGGCGGACGCCTCGGGCTCCTGCGATCTACCCATCCATCGTCAGCCGGTAAGCGCTCCCCACGACGCGCGGACCCTTGCGTCAGCCGGCGGCGTTGGCAATGGGAAAAGCGAAGGCGGCGAGGCCTCCGGAGCACGTTAGGCGAAAGTGTGTGCGGTTTCGCCGCCCGAACGTGCTCTAAATGTTTGATTTAGAGCCCTTTTAAACGGGTCAGATGAGTCCATCTGACCCTGAAGGGCTCTAGCGGCCTGCGCCCGGATTGAGCTGGCGCCACCGGGCCAGGGCCTGTTCGGCGCCGGCATAGGCTTCCTGGGTGACCGGGTTCCAGTAGCGCAGGGCGTCCAGCGGGATGCGCGCGCCGGTGACGGCGCACAGCACGTACCGGCCGGGCTTGAGCACGGCGAATTCGCCGTCGCCGTAGTGCAGGACGGCGAGGTCGGCCTGGCTGGAAAGGTCGCGGTCGTAAGCGTTCATGGCTGCAATCTAGCGAAAATGTGGGCCCGGGTCCAAGGCCGCGCAAGCCGGCGGCGCGCGGCGATCAGAAGAGGTCGCCCTGGGCGTCCGCGGAGGGTTTGGGCGCGCGCTCAGGCGCCTTGCGCGCCGGGCGGGGTTCGCCGTCCGCGACGGCGCCGCGCGCACCGTCCTGGAACACCAGCTTCAGGGCCTCGCCGGCCTCCAGCTCGGCCGCGTGGCGCGCCAGCGATCCGTCCGCCCGGTGCACCCGCGCGAAGCCGCGCTTCAGGGGGCCGTCCGGGTTCAGCGACAGCCGCAGCTTTTCGAGGTTGGTCAGGGCGTCAGCGGCGCGGTCGAGGCGGCGGCCGATGCTGGGGCGAAGCCGCGCCCAGACCTCGGCCACCCGCTCGGCCTGCTGGCGCTGGGGCCGCTGCAGGAGGCCGGGCGACAGCCGTCCGGCGACCCGGACTAGGTCGCGCTCGTGCGCGGCGGCGTTGCGCTCCAGCGCCGCGCCCAGCCGGCCGGCCGAGAGGTCGAACCGCTGCTGGGCCAGCGAGAGGATGTCTCCCGGCCGCGGCAGGCCGCGCGCGGCGGCCAGCAGGCGGTTGCGCAGGGTGTCGGCCTGGCGCGCCATGGCCCGGATGAGCCGCGCCTCGCCGCTGGCGACGGCGGCCTTCAGCTCGGCCAGGACGGGCGTTGCGATCTCGGCCGCGGCGGTCGGGGTCGGCGCCCTGCGGTCGGCGACGAAGTCGATCAGGGTGTTGTCGGTCTCGTGCCCGACGGCGGCAATCAGCGGGATGTCGCTGGCCGCCACGGCTCGCGCCAGGGTCTCGTCGTTGAACGCCCAGAGGTCCTCGACCGAGCCGCCGCCGCGCGCGACGATCAGCACGTCGGGGCGAGGGATCTCGCCGCCCGCCTCGAGGGCGTTGAAACCGGCGATCGCGGCGCAGACCTGGGGCGCGGCCTGGTCGCCCTGGACCACCACCGGCCAGACGATCACCCGGCAGGGCCAGCGGTCGCGGATGCGGTGCAGGATGTCGCGGATCACCGCGCCGGTCGGGCTGGTGATCACCCCGATCACCGCCGGGCTGGAGGGCAGGGGCCGCTTGCGGGCCGCGTCGAACAGCCCCTCGGCGGCGAGCCGCGCCTTCAGCCGCTCGAGCTGGGCCAGGAGCGCGCCGACGCCGGCCGGCTCCATGGTTTCGATGACGATCTGGTACTTGGACGAGGCGGGATAGGTGGTGATCCGCCCGGTGACGATCACCTCCAGCCCCTGCTCGGGCTGGCAGGCGAGGCCGCGCACCTGGCCCTTCCAGACCACGCCGTCGATCGCCGCCCGGTCGTCCTTCAAGGTCAGGTAGCAGTGGCCCGAGCTGTGCCGCGTGACCTTGGACA
>JARLIQ010000104.1 GCA_031291645.1 Caulobacteraceae bacterium
CGCCAGGAGGACCAGGCCGGCGATCTGCATGTAGGGGAACAGCGGCATGCGCACCGGCAGGTCCTTGGCCTTCCACCGCCGGCGGAAGCTGAGGTGGCTGACCAGGATGAACATCCACACGACGATCGCCCCGAACAGCGCCACGCCGAACAGATAGCTGTAGGCCAGGGGCGTCAGCTTCGAGACCCCGGCGGCGATCAGGATGCAGGCGCCCGAGAGCAGGATGGCGGCGATCGGCGTGCCGGTCTTGCTGAGCTTGCCCAGGATCTTCGGCGCGTAGCCGCCGCGCGAGAGCGAGAACAGCATGCGCGAGCAGAGGTAGACGTTGGTGTTCATGCTCGAGAGCGCCGCGCTCAGCACCACGAAGTTCATGATCCCGGCGGCGTGGGCGATGCCAGAATGGGCGAAGACCGCCACGAACGGGCTCTCGTGCATCACCTTGGCGCCGGTCTCCGTCCAGGGGACGAAGCTGACCACGATGCCCAGCGCCAGGATGTAGAACAGGAACAGCCGCACGGCCATGGTGCGCAGGGCGGCCGGGATGGTGGTCTCCGGCGACTTGGTCTCGCCCGAGGTGACCGCGATCACCTCTATGCCGTTGAACGAGAAGACCCCGACGATCACCGCCATCCACACCCCGCCGAAGCCCTTGGGCATGAAGCCGCCGGGCAGGCCAACCATGTTGTGGAAGCCCACCGCCGGCATGCCGATGCCCAGGATGGTGGCCGCGCCCAGGATGATGAACAGCACGATGGCCGCCACCTTGATGAAGGCGAACCAGTACTCGATGGTCCCGAAGTGGTTGACCGAGCGCGAGTTGAAATAGAGCAGGATGAAGGCGAACCCCAGCGACCACATCCACACCGGCGCATCGGGGAACCAGTAGGTCATGTAGACCCCGGCGGCCGTAGCCTCGCCGCCGACCGCGATCACCTGGGCGATCCAGTAGGTATAGCGCACCACGAAGCCGGCCCAGGGGTTCAGATAGGTCTCGGCGTAGGTCCCGAACGAGCCGGCGGTCGGGTGGACCACCGCCATCTCCGACAGGCTGAACACCATGACCACGGCCGCGAAGCCGGCGATGGCGTAGCTGATCAGGACGGCGGGGCCCGCATAGCCGATGGCGATGCTGCTGCCGGCGAACAGGCCCGTGCCGATTGCGCCCCCCAGGCCGATCATCACCACCTGGGCGCGGCTCAGCCCCTTGTGCAGGCCGCTTTCCCGGCGGGCGATGGCGGTCTGTTCCAAGGCGACGTCCTCAGCGGCAAATTATATTCCGAGTCATATATCTCCCTAGGCCATCGACGCTGATCGGTAAACCGGCGAATGCCGGCCGGGCTCAGTGGGACATCAGAACCGGAAGCGGCGCCTCGGCCAGGACAGTCCGGGTCGCTCCGCCGAGCACAAGTTCGGCCGAGCGGGAATGGCCGTACGCGCCCATGACCAGCAGGTCCGCATCCAGCGCCACGCAGGCGCGCAGCAGCACCGAACCGGCGTCCTCGCTCACGGCGTGAAAGCGCTCGAGCCCGGCGGAGATCCCGTGTCGGCCCAGGTGGCGCATCAGGGGCGCCGGGTCGGCCTCGGCGGACGCTTCGCCATCGGCGATCACGACCGTCACGCGCGCGGCCGCCTTCATGAAGGTCAGGCTGTCGTCGAGCGCCCGCTTGGCCTCCCGGCGGCCGTTCCAGGCGAGCACGACGTGGTCGAAGCCGCTGGCGGCGGGCGCCGGCTCGGGCGTGAACAGACAAGGGGTCCCGCTGGCCAGGGCGGCGAGTTCGGCGAGTTGGCGGTTGGGGCTGTCGCCGGCGTCGGGCCGACGCAGGATGGCGAGATCGAAGAAGCGGGCCTCCAGGGCCAGATCCCGTGGCGAGGTGTTCGGTGTGGCCGCCTCCCAGCTACAGTCGCAGCCGCCAGCAGCGAGGCCGGCGCGGAAGGCCGCTTCCGTCGGCTCGATCAGGCGGGCGATCGCCGCCTGGCGGTGGGCCAGCGTCTCGCCTACGGCCGCGGGGCCGATCACATAGCTGTCGGCGAAGTCCATCGCCGGCTCGGGGCTGGCGCAAAGGCCGCTGACCACCGCGCCGAACCGCTGCGCCAGCGTCCGCGCCAAATCCAGCCGCGCCTCGCATGGCGCTCCGGCCTCGAGAAAGACGAGGATGTCCTTGATTTCCATGTGTACGCTTCCCGAGGGGTTTGTCAGACCGCTCGAGCGTGGGCCGCCCCCGCTCTGGGCGCGTTGACGGGAATCAACCCGCCGCCCGCGCCAGCCTGTTTAGGCGCGTCCCGGCATTGCTTACATTTCCTACGTTTCAGATATTGGAGCGACTGGCCGGGCTTGTTGCTACGCGCGCAATTTGTGAAAAGGACGGCCTCTTACACGTCCTCGATGCGGTGGCCCGCGCCCGGTAGGCCAGTCGCGGGCGGCCGGAGCGCGTGATGGCCCAAAAAGGCGCCCTGATCGAACGGCTGGTCCGCCGGGTCTACTACAAGTACTACGCCCGCAACCTGCTGTTCGAGCTGCAGGTCCGCGCGCGCGCCGACTCGGCCGACTATGTCCAGGCCTACATGACCGAGGCCAGCGTGTTCGAGGATGGCGACGCCTTCCTGCGCTACTGCCTGGCGCGTGCGCCGGCCGGCGAGGTGCTGGAGTTCGGCGTGGCGACCGGCCGGTCGACCACCGTGCTGGGCAAGGCCTCGGGCGGGTGCGTCGTGCACGGCTTCGATTCCTTCGAGGGCCTGCCGGAAGACTGGACCGGCCATATGGAGCGCCGCGGCGCCTTCGGCCGCAAGGGCTCGCTGCCCAAGGTCCCGGCCAACGTGCGGCTGCACAAGGGCTGGTTCAAGGACACCATCGGCGTCTGGCTGGAGGCGAACCCTGGCAAGGTCGGCTTCATCCACGTCGACTGCGACATCTATTCCTCGACGCGGGATGTGCTCTGGTCGCTGCGCGAGCGGCTGCAGGTCGGCTCGGTGCTCGTGTTCGACGAGTATTTCAACTATCCGAACTGGCGCCAGCACGAGGCCCGCGCGCTGAAGGAGTTCGTCGCCGAGTTCGGCGTACGCTATCGGTACATCGCCTTCACCGCCCGCAACGGCGCCGTCGGCATCGAGATCCTGGGGCTCTGATCGGCCCGGTCGACTGGCGGGTCCGCTCCATGCCCAATCCTGTCCTGGTGGAACTCACCCGCGGTGAATGGCTCGAGAGCCGCCATCGCGGCTCGATCGCCGTCGCCGACGCCAAGGGCGCCCTGGTCTGGTCGGCCGGAGACGTTGACCAGCCGGTGTTCGGCCGTTCGTCGCTGAAGATGCTGCAGGCCCTGCCCCTGGTCGAGACCGGCGCGGCCGATGCGTTCGCCGTCTCGGACGCGGAACTCGCCCTGGCCTGCGCTTCGCACAGCGGCGAGCCGGTCCATGTGGAGGCGGTGGGCGGCTGGCTGGGGCGGATCGGTTGCGACGAGACCTGCCTGGCGTGCGGCGCCCATCCCCCGCTCAACGAGGCGGCGGCGCGCGCCCTCGTGCTGGAGGGCAAGGCGCCCAGCCGGCTGCACAACAACTGCTCGGGCAAGCACGCCGGCTTCCTGACCGTCGCCCGCCACCTGGGCGTCGACATCGCCGGCTATGAGCGCCCGGACCATCTGGTCCAGCGCCGCGCCCTGGCCGCCATGGCCGAGATGGCCGGGGTCGACCCGGCTTCGATGCGCGTCGCGATCGACGGCTGCGCCGCGCCCGCGCCGGCCTTCCCGCTGCGCGGGTTGGCGACGGCGATGGCGCGGATCGCGAACCCTTCCGGCCTGGCGCCGGACCGCGCCGAGGCGGCGTGCCGGCTGGACGCCGCGGTCAAGGCCCATCCGCTGATGGTCGCCGGCACGGGCCGGGCCTGCACCGCGATCATTCGCGCGGCCGGCGGCCGGGCCAGCGTCAAGACCGGCGCCGAGGGCGTGTTCGTGGCCGTGCTGGCCGACCTCGGCCTCGGGATCGCGCTCAAGATCGACGACGGCGCCGGGCGGGCGTCGGAAACGACGATCGCGGCCCTGCTGGCTGCGCTCGGCGTGGTCTCGGCCGACGATCCGGCGATCTCAAGCCTCATCGACGCCCCGGTGCTCAACACCCAGCGCCCCGCCGCCTGGCTGGCCGCGGCCCTGCGCGAAGCCGTGGCCGCGGCCCGGCCGGCCTGACGGTCATTCCAGCCAGCGGGCCAGCCGGCCGACGCCGTCGTCGATCGCCGCCTCGGTCACGCAGAAGCACCAGCGCAGCCACCCCCCGCTCTCGGGCCCGAACGCCGCGCCGGGCGCCGGTCCCAGCCGCGCCTCCTGGATCAGGCGCTTGGCCAGGCCCACGGAGTCGTCCTGTCCGGGCAGCCGCAGGAAGACGTACATGCCACCGTCCGGCGGGCTGACCTCGACCCCGGTCAAGCCTGACAGGCCCGCCACCACCCGTTGGCGTTTCCTGGCGAGATCGGCGCGCAACGCCCGCACGTGCGGCTCGCCATGCCGGAGCGCGGCCAGGCCGCCGGCCTGGACGAAGTCCGGCGCGCAGGAGGTGTTGTATTCCAGGAGCTTGCCAAGGTCGGGCTGCAGGGCCTGGGGCGCGGCCAGCCAGCCCAGACGCCAGCCGGTCATCAGCCAGGCCTTGGAAAAGCTGTTGGCGCTGATCAGCCGGTCCTCGGGGTGCGCCAGAGGCAGGAAGGAGGGCGCGCTGATCGCCGTCTCGTCGAACACCAGCCGCTCGTAGACGTCGTCGCTCAGCAGCCAGACGCCGAGCCGGCGGCAATGGTCGAGGATGGGCTGGCGCTGGTCGGCCGGCAGGGTCCAGCCGGTGGGGTTGGACGGCGAATTGAGCAGGACCAGCCGCGTTTCGGGGGTGATGGCGCCCAGCAGCTGGTCGAGGTCGAGCCGCCAGCGGCCCTCGTGTGGCCGAAGGCCGACCCGCGTGACCTCGGCGCCCAGGATCCTGGGAATCTCCACGACGTTGGGCCAGACCGGTGTGACCGCGACCACCCGGTCGCCGGGATCGAGGATGGCCTGCATGGCGACCATCAGGGCCGAGACGCCTGAGCTGGTGACCGAGACCTCGTCCAGGTCGAAGGCGCGCCCGTGCAGGGCCTGCAGATAGCCGCCGAGTTCCTCCCGCAGATCCAGCGCGCCCAGATTGTGAGTGTAGAAGGTGCGGCCCGCGCTCAGCGCCTCGCTCGCCGCCTGGCGGATATAGTCCGGGGTCGGCTGGTCGCCCTCGCCGAACCAGAAGCGCAGCACGTCCGGCTGGCCGAACCCGGCGTTGGCCACCTCGCGCACCTTCGAGGCCTCCAGGGCGCGCACGCGTGGCCGCGCCAGGGGTTCGAAGCCTTGGCCGTTATCCTCGCCCGCTGGCCCGATCGCTAGTGCGTCCTTGGGCATGGCGTTCGGGTCCTCGCAGGCTGGATGCCGGATGGCCGGCGCGTCTAGCGATTGGCCCGCCCGCCTGGATTTTTCAATCGGTATATGGCCGCATCGAGCGGTCGTTCGGCCGCGTCGTAGCCGGCCCACGCCCGGCCGCGCGACAGCAGGGCCGGCGCCGTTCGCACGGTGAAGGCGGCCGGATCGAGGCCGGGGCGCACCTGGCTCCAATCCAGCGGCATGGAGACGTTCGCGTCCGGCCGCGCCCGCGGCGACAGCGGGGCGACGGCGGTGCTGGTCCGGTCGTTGCGCAGGTAGTCGAGGAAGATCCGACCCTCCCGCTCGGCCTTGGCCAACTGGACCAGGTAGCGGTCTGGCGCGTCGGCGGCCATCGCCTCGCAGACCTCCCGCGCGAAGGCCTTGGCGGTCGGCCAGTCCAGCTCCGCGTCCCGCGCGGGCGGCGCCAGCGGCGCGACGACATGCAGGCCCTTGCCGCCGGTGGTCTTGCAGAAGGTGGAAAGACCGAGAGCCTCCAGCCGCTCGCGGACGTCCTGCGCGGCCCCCACGACGGCGTCGAAGCCGACGCCCGGGCCAGGGTCGAGGTCGAACACCAGCCGGCCCGGAACCTCGACCTCGCCCGGCCGCCCGTTCCAGGGATGCAGCTCGGCCACGTCGAACTGGGCGAGGGCGGCCAGGGCCTCGGGGCTCTCGACTAGCAGATAGGGCGGCTTGTCCTGGTCCACGCGCGTGCGGCCGACCAGCGTCGAAAGTCCCGACATCGGGTGGCGCTGGAAGAAGCGGGGATGGCCGATCCCCTCGGGGACCCGGACCAGCGAACACGGCCGGCCGCGCACATGCGGCAGCATCCAGTCCGCCACGGCCTCGAAATAGCGGGCCAGGTCCAGCTTGGTCACCGGCGCGCCGTCGCCCCCATCGGGCCAGAGCGCCTTGTCCGGATGGCTGATCGCCACGCCCATCACCTTGGGAAGGTCCAAACGCGCCTCCATCGAGACGTGGCACAATAGGCGCGATCGGCGAGCGCGTCGCGCCGCCGCGGGCGAGACCCTGGCGCGGCCGCCGTGGCCGCGCTAGTCGGTGCGCCTCCAACCTCTGCCGAGACGCCAGCCTTGAGCGAACCCACGCCGCCGTCATCGTTCTCCGCCGCGAGCCGGCGGGCCTGGGTCACCGTCGGCGAGGTGGTGGCCGTCCTTGCGCTGGTGATCACCGGCTTGAGCTTCTGGGAATCCCACCAGGAACGCGCCAAGGAGGATCGCGAGCGCGCGGCCGCGGAGCACCATGCGGTGGCGGAGACCATCTTCCTGATGCGCGGGGCGGTCGAGGCTGACGGCCAGCGGCTGCGGCTCGAGCCAGTGCACGACGACCAGGTGATCCAGAGCCAGGTCTTCATCTTTCCGGCCAAGGTGCGCGGCGGTGAGGTGCGCACCACGGGCAACGCGCGGATCGAGGCGGGCTGGGTGGCCGACGGCCTGCGCAAGGCGGGCCACAAGGCCGGCAAGGACGACGGCGGCGACCTGCGCGTGCCGGTGGGCGTGACGACCACCTTCCTGGCCGACGGCCAGACGGTCACCGACCAGTCGATCTATCTCGTCGGCTACACGCTCAAGCCGCGGCTGCTGCTGGGTTCGAAGATCGAACTCCAGGGCCTGTCGGTGGCCCGGCGCGGCGTCACGGGCGCGTTGCGGCCGCAGGTCGAGGCCCTGTGGCCGTAGAGCCTGTCCGGATCAGGCGGACCGACCCGATCCGATAAAGCAGGCTCCCTTTCAAAGCGTCAGGGCGCGGCCTCAGTCGCCCCGGCGAGGCGCCCGCAGCCCGTCCATCAGGATGTCGATCAGGCGAAGCGCGCTGGCCTCCCAGCCCGGACCGGCCGGGGCGTAGGCGAAGGCCACCAGGGCGCGGAGAAGGTCGCCCGCATCGACGTCCGCGCGGATGTCGCCGCCGGCGACCGCCCGCTCCACCAGAAGGGATATGGCGTCGGTGATCCGCACGCCGGACGACGCATAGAGTTCCGACACGCCACCCACGATCGCGCCCAGCGCCGGGGCGATCACCTTCTTGGTGGCGATGTAGTCGACGAACAGGCGCATCCATTGATGCAGGGCCTCGCCCGGCGACAGCGAGCCGAGCAGGCGCGTCGCTGCCTCGGCCAGCTGTTGGACCTCGCGCTGGTAGACCGCCGCGACGATCGCGTCCCGGGTCGGAAAGTGCCGGTACAGGGTGCCGATCCCGACGCCGGCGCGGCGGGCGATCTCCTCGAGGCTGACGTCCGGCCCCACCTCGGCGAAGCCCGCCTTCGCCGCCTCCATCAGGCGCTCGCGGTTGCGAAGCCCGTCGGCGCGCCGTTTCCGAATCGGCTGGCTGGCGTCTGCGCTCACGGTGACACGCCCCTTGTTAACCGGAGGAACCCTCCGTATATAAATCGGAGCTACCCTCCGCTTATAGAGATGGCGTGCGCCCCTGGCAACGCGCCGAGCGTCGCCGGCGCGAGCGGACCCTGACCCTCACGGTCGGAAATGACCCCGAAATGGAGATGACCATGACTGGACCCTTTGGAGCGACGTCCACCACGGACGAGGTGCTCGCGGGCGTCGATCTGCGCGGCAAGCGCATCCTGGTGACCGGCGTCTCGGCCGGCCTGGGCGTCGAGACGGCGCGCGCCCTGGCCGCCCATGGCGCCGAGGTCGTCGGCGCCGCGCGCAACCTGGACAAGGCCCGCGCCGCGACCGAAGCGGTTCGCGCCCAGGCCGCGGACGGTGGCGGGCTGGAGCTGGTCGAACTGGACCTGGCCTCTCTCGCCAGCGTGCGGGCCTGCGCCGACGCGCTGGTGGCCGACGGCAGGCCGTTCGACGTGGTCATCGCCAACGCCGGCGTGATGGCCTGCCCCAAGGGCCAGACCGCCGACGGGTTCGAAACCCAGTTCGGCACCAACCACCTCGGCCACTTCGTGCTGGTCAACCGGATCGCCTCGCTGTTCAAGCCGGGTTCGCGCCTGGTGAACCTGTCGTCGTCGGGCCACCGGTTCTCCGACGTAGACCTGGACGATCCGAACTTCGAGCGCACGCCCTACGCCGAGTTCGTCGCCTACGGCCGCTCCAAGACCGCCAACGTGCTGTTCGCCGTCGAGTTCGACCGGCGTCACAAGGCGGACGGCGTGCGCGCCACCGCCGTTCACCCTGGCGGCATCCAGACCGAACTCGGCCGCTATATGACGCCCGAAATCATCCAACGGATGATCGAGGAGTTCAACGCCAACCAAGCGCAGGGCGCGCCGGCCTTCACCTGGAAGACCATTCCGCAAGGCGCCGCGACCTCGGTCTGGGCCGGGGTGGTCGCGCCGGCGGACGAGGTTGGCGGCCGGTTCTGCGAGGACTGCCACGTGGCAGAGATTGTGGACGATCCGGGCCTGCGCGCGGGCGTGCGCGCGTACGCCCTCGACCCGGAGCACGCCAAGGCGTTGTGGGCGAAGAGCGAGGAGATGGTGGGCGAGCAGTTCTGACGGCGCTGGCGGCGCCTCGCGAAGCCGGAGCGCCGCCTTACCCTAAAGACCCTTGAGCCAGGCCACGAGCCGCGCGTTCACCTCCGCCGGGCGCTCCTGCTGGGTCCAGTGGCCGCAGCCGGGCAGGATGTCGGCGCCGCGCAGGTCGGGAATGGCCTGTCTCATCAACGGGACGACGTCGACCCGGCCGAACATCGAGAGCACCAGGTCGCGCGCGCCGCCGATGAACAGGGCCGGCTGCTCGATCCGCCGGTCCGCAAAGCCCTTGAGGTACTCGAAGTCGCGGTCGTGGTTGCGGTAGCGGTTCAGGGGGCCGCGGAAGCCCGAATGGGCGAACTCGCTGGCGTAGTAGTCGATGTCCGCGTCGGTCAGCCAGGCGGGGAAGGGCTGCGGGTCGGGCAGTCGCTCGAGCAGCGTGGCGCCCACCGGTTTGTCCGAGGGCCAGGTCCCGTCCGGCGCGTCGCCGGATATGGCGTAGTAGAAGCGGCGGATCGTATCGCGCGGATCGGCTTCCAGCTCGGCCTCGGCGACGCCCTCGGCCTGGAAATAGGCCTGGTAGAAGAACCGGCCCTTGTCGGTGAAGGCCTCTGTGAAGACGTCCTTGAACGAGCGCGTCGGCGGCCCGAGGTAGGGCACCGACAGCCCGGCCACCGCCCGCACCCGGTCGGGCCGGATCAGGGCGGTGTTCCAGACGATCGGCGCGCCCCAGTCGTGGCCGACCACGACGGCTGGCGCATCCGGGCTGAGCCGTTCGATCACCCCGGCGACGTCGCCGACCATCGAGCGCATGTCGTAGGCTTCGACGGGCTGCGGCTTGTCCGAGCCGCCATAGCCGCGCACGTCGATGGCGCAGGCGGTGAAGCCGGCCTCGGCGATCGGGCCCAGCTGGTGGCGCCAGGAATACCAGGACTCGGGAAAGCCGTGGATCAGCACCACCAGGGGGCCGGCGCCCTGGATGGCGGCGCGCAGCGTCGCCTGGCCGGCGTCGATCGTCCGGAAGTCGGGTGTCATGGAATCCGCCGTCAGTTCAGCACGAAGTCGTCGGGATTGGGCTTCAGGGTCGCGGTCCAGTAGTCGACCAGCGGGAAGGGCCAGTTCTGGCTCACCCGGCCCTTGGCGTTCTTGTACCAGCTCGTCACCTGGGGCGCGCCCCAGGCCATCCAGCGGTTGGCCTCGTCGACCTTGGCGTTGAAGGCGTCGTGGACGTCCTTCTTGGGCTCCAGCGTCTGGTGGCCGGTCTCGGCCAGCATCTGCAGGGCGCCCACGATGTAGCGCACGCTGCACTCGGAGAAGAAGATGATCGAGCCGTTGACCACGATGTTGGTGTTCGGCCCGTAGATCACGAACAGGTTCGGGAAGTTGGGGATGGTCATGCCGAGGTAGGCGCGCGCGTCGCCGGCCCACTGGTCGTGCAGCTCGACCCCGCCGCGGCCATAGACCTTGAAGGTCTTCAGGAAGTCCGAGGCGGTGAAGCCGGTGCCGTAGACGATGACGTCGACCTCGTGCAGCACGCCGTCGGCGGTGACGATTCCCTTGGGCGTGATCTCCTTGATCGGCTCGGTGACCAGCTCGACGTTCGACCGGCGCAGGGCCGCGATCCAGACGCCGTTGTCGCGCACCGACCGCTTGCCGCCGAGCGGATAGTTCGGGATGACCTTCTCCAGGAGGCCCGGCGCGCCCTCGGTCTGGGGCCGGATCGCCTCGATCAGCATCTGGCGCATCATGGCGTTGGCGTCGCTGACCGCGGTCGGATCGCCCTTGTAGTCCGGATCGCCCTTGACCCCCTCGTAGAGGCCGTCGGTTAGCATCCAGAACAGCCAGAAACGGTACCACTTCTCGTAATAGGGCGCGTGCTCCAGGAGCCAGGCTTCGCCCGGGGTGACCCGGTCGTGGTAGTCGGGCGTCGGCCCGAGCCAGGGCGGGGTGCGCTGGAAGACGTCGAGGTGGGCGACCGTGGGCGCGATCTCGGGCACGAACTGGAAGGCGCTGGCGCCGGTCCCGATGCAGGCCACGCGCTTGCCGGCCAGGTCCACGTCATGGCGCCAGCGGGCCGAGTGGAAGGCCTCGCCGGCGAAACTGTCCCGGCCGGGGATGTCGGGCAGGTGCGGCTGGTTGAGTTGGCCGACGGCGCTGATCACGGCGCTGGCGACGAGCGTCTCCTCGGCCCCGTCCTCGCGGCGGACCTTCACCCGCCAGGCCTTGGCCGCCTCGTCGAAGCGGGCTTCCAGCACCTGGGTGTTGAAGCGGATATGGGGGCGCAGGCCGTACTTGTCGGCGCAGCCCTTGAAGTAGTCGCGCAGGACCGGTTGGGTCGAGAAGTGCATCGGCCATTCGTGGTTGGGCTCGAACGAATAGCCGTAGAGGTGGCTGGGATTGTCCACCCGGCAGCCGGGATAGGTGTTCTCCAGCCAGGTGCCGCCCACGTCGGCGTTCTTCTCGATGATGGTGAAGCCGACGCCCGCCTGCTGCAGGCGGATGCCGGCCAGCAGGCCCGACATGCCGGCGCCGATGATCAGCACCTTCAGCTTGGACGCGGCGGCCTTCAGCTCGGGGCTTTCCCAATGGGGCTTCTTCTGGTCGACGCCATCGACCGCCAGCTCTTCCATCAGCATGCCGGCATAGCGCTCGGGCACCTCGCCGCCGACGATGAAGTCCATCATCCGGCGCAGGGTCTGGGGCGAGGGCGGGGGTGGCAGCTTGCCGTCGCCGGCCAGGTAGGCGGTGAGCGCGGCCTTGGCCACCGACCGCAGGTGGGCCTGCTTCTCGGGCGACAGCCCACCCAGCCGGCCCTCGGCGAAGAAGTCGTAGGCCGGTTTCATGTCGTCGGACAGCAGGCTCGCGTCGCCGGTGATGTGGACCAGCGACATCATCAGCGCCGGCAGGTGCGCGTCGGCGAGCGCTTCGTCGATGATCGGGATGTCCTTGGCCATTCCGCGTCCTCCGGTTCTTGGTTATCGCTCCCGCGCGCCGGGGAGCTTGCATCCTTCGCCTCGTTCCACCCCTCGTCTGGGCGGGCCGGGCGCGAACCATAACTGATCGCGGGTAAGGTCTGAAGCGGCGGCGTGGGCCGCGGGTGGATCAGCCTTGCTCGAGCGTCGCACCGGCGGGCGGGGGCTGGGCCTCGCCGCGTCCGGCGGCCCGGGCCAGGGCCACGCCGCCGAGGGCGATCGCCGCGCCCAGGGCCTGCATCCAGCTCAGGTGCTCGGCGAACACCGCCCATCCGGCCACCGCCGCGACGATCGGCTGGACCAGGATGGTCACCGCCGCCAGGGGCGCGGGCAGCCGGCCCAGGGCCCAGGCGATCGAGCCCTGGCCGGCGACGTGCATCACGCCGAGGCCGATCAGCACCGTCCAGCCCAGCGCGCTCGAGGGCCAGATGCGCTCGCCCATCGCCAAAGCGAAGGCCAGCAGGAAGGGCGAGGCGATCAGGCTCGACCAGAACATCACGACCGAGGCGCTCGTGGTCTGGCGCGCCTCGCGCACCAGCAGCATGTAGCCCGCATACCAGACCGCCGCGCCCGCCGAGAGCACGTCGCCCAGATGCGGGTTGGCGCCCGAGCCGCCCTTGGCCAGGGCCATCAGCGTGGAGCCGCCGATGGCCAGCGCCATGCCCACCAGGAACACCGGCCGGGGCGTCTGGCGGAACATCAGCCAGGCGGCCGTGGTCACGATGACCGGCGTCATGTTCGACAGCACGGTGGCGTTGGCGATCGAGGTGAAGCGGATGCCGTAGTGCCAGCAGACCAGGTCGCCGGCGAACAGGAAGCCGGCGATGGCGGTGATCCAGCTGGGGCCGATCCGTGCGCCCGCGCCGTTCGCCGCCCGGCCGCGCAACATCATCGCCACCAGGATCGGCAGGGCCAGGGTCACGCGCCAGAAGGCCGAGCCGGCCGGGTCGACATGCTCGGCGCGGGCGATGCGCACCAGCACCGGTCCGAAGCCGATCATGCAGGCGCCGAAGATCAGGACGGCCAGCGCGCGTCTGTCGGATGTGGGTTGCATGGCGCCGGCTGTGTCAGATCGCGCCGCGATTGTGAAGCGCTCGCAGCGCCCGGTTCACCTGCCGTGAAAAACCGGTGCGCGTTTCTCCAAGAAGCTGCGCACGCCCTCGCGGTGGTCTTCGGTCTGGAACAGCCGGTGGATCACCTCGATCGCCCAGCTGCCGACCTCGCGCGGGTCGCCGTAGGCGTAGCGGTTCAACCCCTCCTTCAGGTAGCGCAGCGCCAGCGGCGGGTTGGCGGCGATCCGCCCCGCCAGGGCCATGGCGCGGGGCATCAGCTCGGCGTGGGGGATCGTCTCGCTGACCAGGCCGATGCGCTCGGCCTCGCGCGCGTCGATCACGTCGCCGGTGAACAGCAGCTCCGCCGCCTTGGCCGGGCCCACCAGCGCCGGCAACCTCCAGAAGCCGCCGACGTCGCAGACCAGGCCGCGCTTGACGAACAGCTCGGCGAACCGGGCGTTCTCCGAGGCGATGCGGATGTCGGCGTAGAGCGCCAGCTCCATGCCCCAGCCCACCGCCGAGCCGTTGACCGCGGCGATCACCGGCTTGTCGCATTCGATCGCCGCCATCGCCGCCGGCGTCGGCTCATAGCGCACGCGCACCGGCCGCGGACCGGCCTCGCCAGTCATCATCTCCTTGACGTCCTCGCCCGAGCAGAAGGCCGGGTCGGCGCCGGTGACGACGACGCAGCGCGCCTCGCCGTCCTCGGCCGCGGCGCGGAAGGCCGCCTCGATCTCGGCGTAGGCCCGGGGATTGAGCGCGTTGCGCCGCTCGGGCCGGTTCAGGGTGATGGTCGCCACGTGCTCGCGCACCTCATAGAGGACGCAGGTGAAGTCCTTCGGATCGATCGCCGGCTTGGGCATGGTGTTCCTCCCGTTTGCGCCGACCTAAGGTCAGGCTGTTATCGTCGCGTCAGACAACAGAATTCGGGGAGATCATGACCGACAATCCGGGGCCCGGCCCATCCCCAGGCGAGGCGGGCGTCGGAGAGGTCCGCGCCAACCATCGCTTCGACATCGCCCGGCTGGACGCCTGGTGTCGCGCGGCGATCGAGGACTTCGGCGAGGGGCTCGAGGTGCGCCAGTTCAAGGGCGGCGCCTCCAACCCGACCTTCCTGCTGACGGCGGGCGCGCGGCGCTACGTCATGCGCAAGAAGCCGCCCGGCCAGCTGCTGGCCAGCGCCCACCAGGTCGAGCGGGAATACCGGGTGATGAAGGCCCTGGGCGGCGTCGGCTTTCCCGTGCCGCGCATGCGGGCCCTGTGCGAGGACCCCGAGGTCATCGGCACGGCCTTCTACGTCATGGACTTCCTGGAGGGTCGGATCTTCCGCGACGCGCGGCTGCCGGGCCTGGAGCCGGGCGAGCGGGCGGCGTTGCACGACGCGCTCAACGCCACCCTCGCGCAGCTGCACGCCGTCGACTACGAGGCGATCGGGCTCTCGGACTATGGCCGGCCGGGCAACTATTTCGACCGGCAGATCGGTCGCTGGATCAAGCAGTACCGGGGCGCGCAGACCGAGGACATCCCCGAGATGGAGCGGCTGATCGAGGCCCTGCCGGGCCGCATCCCGACGGACGGGTCGACCTCCATCGCCCACGGCGACTACCGGCCGGAGAACGTGATGTTCCACCCGACCGAGCCCAGGATCATCGCCGTTCTGGACTGGGAGCTCTCGACCATCGGCCATCCCCTGGCTGACCTGGCGTTCAACTGCATCCTCTACCATTCCCATTCGGTCAGCTTCGGCAGCCTGATCGGGGTGGATTTCGCGACCTCGGGCATTCCCAGCGAAGAGGCCTATGTCGCCGCCTATTGCCGCCGCACCGGGCGGGGCGAGATCGAGGACTGGGATTTCTACCTGGCCTTCTCGATCTTCCGCCTGGCCTCGATCGCCCAGGGCGTGTTCAAGCGGAACCTGGACGGCATCGGCACGGGCGATGCGGGCGAGGCGTCCAACGCGGGGACGCGCCAACTGGCCGAGACCGCCTGGGCGGTGTTGAACCGCGCCCGCAGGGCGTAGGGTCCGCCCATGGCCTCGATCGGCGCGGGCCGCGACGTCCGGGCGGCGGCGCCGTCCCGGAGAAGCGGGCGCCGCAGTGGGAAGGCCGCTGGGCCGCCGCTGAACCGCCGTTTGCCGCATCGGCTCACGAGGGGAGGCCGATGTCCTCGTTCCACAGTTCGGGCCGCGCGGCGATGAACTGGCGCATCAGTTCGATGCAGGTGGGGTCCTGCAGGACCTCGACCTCGACGCCGCGCTCGCGCAGCAGGTCTTCCTCACCCATGAAGGTCCGGTTCTCGCCGACCACCACCTTCGGAACGCCATAGAGCAGGACGGCGCCGCTGCACATCGGGCACGGCGAAAGCGTCGTGTACAGGACCGACCGGCGATAGACGTCCGCGGTGCGGCGGCCGGCGTTCTCCAGCGCGTCCATCTCGGCGTGCAGGATGGCGCTGGCCTTCTGCACCCGCCGGTTATGGCCGCGGCCGATGATGCGGCCCTCGTGGACCAGGACCGATCCGATCGGGACGCCGCCTTCGCCCAGGCCCTGCCGCGCCTCGTCGATCGCGGCCTGCATGAAGGGATCCATGGCCCCGGCGCCCTAAGCCGGCCCGGCGGCATAGCCGGCGCGGGGGAAGTGCAGGTGGAGGCGACCGAGCGCCTCGTCCTGGCGGGCGATGACGATCCGTTCGGGGTTGGCGGCCACCAGCGCGCCGGTGACCCGGTCGCGGCCGTAGTCGTCGGCCATCACGAACACCGCCGCGTCCGGCGCAAGGCCCAGGGGGTCGGCCGGATCGTGCGCGACCTGGATGGACGGCTCGGCCGCGCGGGCGACGGCGAGGGCCTCGGCCGGCGAAAGTTCCGTGCGTACGCCATGGCCGATCGCCGCGACGCGCGCCTGCCAGGCGGCCGTGCGGTCCAGCCCGGCCAGCAGTTCGGGCAGGGCCGAAGGCAGGCCGCTCTTCATGAACCAGAGGTTCATGTAGGCGGCGATGTCGGCCAGGCTCGCCGTCGCCCCGCCCAGCCAGGGCGCGCCGGTGCGGCCTAGCTCGGCCTCGATCCAGGCGGCCTGGGCCCGCCACTGGCCGCGCATCGGTCCCGCCGCGGCCTTCATCGCCTCGATGTTGAACCGCTGGCCGGACAGGGCCTCGCGGTCCTTGATGAAGGCTTCGGGCGTCAGATGGCCGATGGCCCCGAAGATGATCGCCACTGTCGCCTGGAAGAACAGGCGGTCGGCCCACCAGTTGGTCGCGAACCCCAGGCCGCCCCCCAGGGACGGGGCGGGCGCGCGCCGCTCGATCTCGGCGAGGATCACCTGGGTGTCGCACAGGACGTCGGCGCCGACCTGCATCACCGGGATTCGCCGATAGCCGCCGGTCAGCGGGACCAGGTCCGGCTTGGGCATGACGTTGGGCTGGATCACAGAGCGCCAGGCCAGGCCCTTCAGCCCGAAGGCCAGCCGCACCTTCTCCGAGAACGGCGAGGTATCGTAATGGTGAAGGATGAACTCGTCGCCCATGGCGTCCCCCTGGCGCGGCGGGTCTGGCGCCGCCGTGCGCACGAGAAGAGCGCGGATGGGCGCTAAGCGGAAGCCCTGCGACGCCAGGTCTCCCAACTTGTGGGCCGGGGCGACCCTAGGTCAGGCTTGTCCCGGGCCGCGCCTCCGCTAGGGTCGCCGCAAAACAGCGATAACTGGTGAGGACGCCGCAATGACACCCGCTGACGGCCAGGCCGCGCCCGCGGCCGACGCGCTTCCGGCCTTCAGGCCGCTGCCGATGAAGGGGCCCGACGTCGGGATCGAACGCCGCGCGGACGGCTCGGTCCTGATCTGGTCCAACCACGCGCCCGGCGAGGGGCCGCGCTCGATCGCCCACCTCCTGGCCGAGCGGGCCGCCGCCCATCCCGAGCGGCCGTTCATCCTGCAACGCGAGCCGGGCCACGGTCCCTGGCGCGGCGTGACCTACGGCGAGGCCCTGCGGGCGGCCGAGGGCGTCGCCCAGTGGCTGTTCGACCGGGGCCTGACGCCGGACGACAGCGTCATGGTGCTCTCGGCCAACTCGGTCGAGCACGCCCTGGTGATGCTGGGCGCCTATACGGCCGGGATTCCGGCGGCGCCGATCAGCCCGGCCTACAGCCTGATGTCGGCCGACCACGCCAAGCTGAAGCACTGCTTCGCCACCGTGCGGCCCAAGGTGGTGTTCGCCCAGAGCGGCGAGGCGTTCGCCCGCGCCTTCGAGACGCTGCGGGCGCTGGACCCGGACCTGGTGTTCGTCACCGCCGACGGCTCGGGCGAGGGCTCCGTGCCGTTGGCGCAGGTCATCGCAACCGAGCCGGGCGCGCAGGTCGCCGCCGCGCGCGAGGCCCTCGGCCATTCGACGGTCGCCAAATACCTCTTCACCTCGGGCTCGACCGGCCTGCCCAAGGGCGTGCCCCAGACCCATGGCATGATGGCCGGGGTGATCGCCGGCCAGGAGGGCCTGCGCGCGGAGACCGGGGAGGAGACGGGCGAGGTTCCGGTCTCGCTGGAATGGATGCCCTGGAGCCATATCTCGGCCGGCAACATCGGCTTCAACGGCAACCTCTGGGCGGGCGGCACCCTGCACCTGGACGAGGGCAAACCGATCCCGGGGATGTTCGAGACCACGATCAAGAACCTGTACGAGGTCTCGCCCCTGGTGTTCGGCTCGGCGCCGATCGCCTTCGGCATGCTGGCTGAGGCGATGGAGCGCGACCCGGCCCTACGCGCCTCCTTCTTCAAGAACCTGCGCTACATGGGCTACGGCGGGGCCACCTTGTCCAACGACATCTATGACCGGATGCAGGCCCTGGCGATCGCCGAGACCGGCCAGCGCATCCCGCTGACCACCATGTACGGCGCGACCGAGACCCAAGGCGTCACCGTCGTCCACTGGCAGACCGAGCGGGTGGGCCTGGTGGGCCTGCCGCTGCCCGGGATCACCCTCAAGCTGGTCCCGAACGGCTCCAAGTACGAGGTGCGGGTCAAGGGGCCGACGGTGACCACCGGCTACCACAACGATCCTGAAAAGACCGCGGCGGCCTTCGACGAGGAAGGCTTCTACAAGCTGGGCGACGCGGCCCGTTTCGTCGATCCGGAAGATCCCGCCCAGGGGCTGGTGTTCGACGGCCGGGTGACCGAGGACTTCAAGCTCGATTCCGGCACCTGGGTCTCGGTCGGCACCCTGCGGCCCGACCTCGTGGCCGCCTGCAGCCCCTACATCCACGACGCGGTGATCGCCGGCCAGGACAAGCCCTTCGCCGCCGCTCTGATCTGGCCGTCCATGGCCGGGCTGCAGGCCCTGGCCGCCGATCCGGGGCCCGGAACCCCACTGCAGAAGGTCACCGCCATCGTCGCTGAGCGGCTGGCCGCCTTCAACGCCGCCGCCGGCGGCTCGTCGCGCCGTATCGGCCGGTTCCTGATCATGACCGAGCCGCCGTCGATCGACGCTGGCGAGATCACCGACAAGGGCTACGTCAACCAGCGCGCCACCCTCGAGCGCCGCGCGGGGCTGGTCGACGCCCTCTATGCCAACCCGGCTGGCGACGGCGTCGTCAGCGTCCGATAGATCCGAAAACCAAGGTCCCTTCGATGAATAACCCGCTTCAGGTCGACAAGCCCGCCTTCATGGACGAGGAGGAGCTGACCCTGTTCGAAGACGCTGCGAGCCGCTTCTTCGACCGCCATGCCGACGCCGACACCGTCGCCCGCTGGCGCAAGAACGGCATCGTCGACCGCGAGATGTGGACCAAGGCCGGCGAGGCGGGCCTGCTGGGCGTCTCCATCCCCGAGGAATACGGCGGCGCGGGCGGCGACTTCCGCCACGAGGCGGTGATCATCGAGCAGATGGGCCGCAAGGGCGTCGAGGGCTTCGGCATCACCCTGCACAACGCCATCGTCGCGCCCTACATCCTGGCCTACGGCAGCGAGGAGCAGAAGCAGCGCTGGCTGCCCAAGATCTGCACCGGCGAATACGTCACCGCCATCGCCATGACCGAACCGGGCGCGGGCTCGGACCTGCAGGGCGTGCGCACCACCGCCAAGCTGGACGGCGACCACTATGTGATCAACGGCCAGAAGACCTTCATCACCAACGGCCAGACCGCCAACCTGATCTGCGTGGTCTGCAAGACCGATCCCACCCAGGGCTCGCGTGGCACCTCGCTGATCTTCGTCGAGACCGACGTCGCCCCCGGCTTCCGGCGCGGGCGAAACCTGGACAAGGTCGGCCAGGACGCCGGCGACACCTCCGAGCTGTTCTTCGACGACGTGCGGGTCCCGGTCGCCAACCTGCTCAGCGGGTCCGAGGGCCAGGGCTTCTATCAGCTGATGCAGAAGCTGCCGCAGGAGCGCCAGATCATCGCCCTGCAGGGCATGGCCATGATCGAGCACGCGCTCGAGGTGACCATCGACTACGTCAAGCAGCGCCAAGCCTTCGGCAAGAAGCTGATCGATTTCCAGAACACCCAGTTCAAGCTGGCCGAATGCAAGACCGAGGCGACGGTGGCCAAGGTGTTCGTCAACCATTGCACCGGCCTGCTGCTGGAAAACCGGCTCGATGCGGCGACCGCGTCGATGGCCAAATACTGGGTGTCGGACCTGCAGTGCAAGATCATCGACGAGTGCCTGCAGCTGTTCGGCGGCTACGGCTACATGAACGAATATCCGATCGGCCAGATGTTCCGCGACTCGCGGGTCCAGCGGATCTACGGCGGGACCAACGAGATCATGAAGGTGCTGATCGCGCGCACCCTTTAGGCCTGGGGCGCCTCGCGCGGAAAATACGCGCGGGGCGTTTGCGGCGGCGCGAATGCGACCTAGATAAGCGGCTTGTGGCCGCGTCGCGGCGGCCCGTCCCCGAGACCCTGAGGGCGCCGCCATGGCTCGCTTTCCCGCATTGCCGCTGATCCTTTTGGCCAGCGCCGCGGCCGGAGGGGCCGCAGCCCAGGAGCAGGTGGGCGCCGCCGCCTACGGCGATTGGCGCGCCGACGCGCCGGGCGTGGTCCGCAAGATCAATCCCGCCGACATGCCCGCCCCCTACGCCAGCAAGCCCGCGGCCGCGCCGTCGAGCTTGGCGCCGCGCCCGGCTGGCGCCGAGCTGAAGACCCTGCCGGGCTTCACCGTGCAGCCCTTCGCCAAGCTGCAGGGCCCGCGGACGGTCCGCGTCGCGCCCAACGGCGACATCTTCGTCGCCGAGACCGAGGCGGGCCAGGTCAGCGTGCTGCGCGCGGCCGACGGGGCGGCCAAGCCCACGGTCAACCAGGTCTTCGTCGACGGGATCGACCGGCCGTTCGGCGTCGAGTTCTATCCGCCGGGCCCCAATCCCCAGTGGGTCTATGTCGCCAGCCCCTATTCGGTGGTGCGCTTTCCTTACGCCAATGGCGACCTGAAGGCCCGCGGGCCGTCGCAGACCATCGTCGCCAAGCTCGCCGCCGACACCCATGGCCATTCGACCCGCGACCTGGCCTTCTCGCCCGACGGGCGGCGGCTCTACATCTCGGTCGGTTCGGCCTCCAACGTCGCCGAGGCCATGCCCAAGAAGTCGCCGGACGAGACCAAGGCCTGGCAGGCGGACCACGCCCTGGGCGCGGCCTGGGGCAACGAGGAGCACCGCGCCGACGTCCTGGTCGCAGACCCCGATGGCAAGAACCTCAAGGTGTTCGCCGCGGGCATCCGCAACTGCGCGGGCCTGGCGGTGAACCCGGCCACCCGCGACGTCTGGTGCGCGACCAACGAGCGCGACCTGCTCGGCGACAACCTGCCGCCGGACTATGCGACCCGCGTGCGCGAAGGCGGCTTCTACGGCTGGCCCTGGTACTACATCGGCGATCACGAGGACCCGCGGCTGAAGGGCCAGAGGCCCGACCTGGCCGGCAAGGCGATCACGCCGGACGTGTTGTTCCAGCCGCATTCGGCGCCGCTCGGGATCAGCTTCTACACCGCCCGCGGCGGGCCAGCGGCCTTCCCGGCCGAGTATCGCGGCGACGCCTTCGTCGGCCTGCACGGCTCGTGGAACCGGGCCCTGCGCACCGGCTACAAGGTCGTCCGGCTCAAGCTCAGGAACGGGGTCCCGACCGGAGAGTACGAGGATTTCGTCACCGGCTTCGTGATCGACGGCAAGAGCGTCTGGGGCCGGCCGGTCGACACCGCCGTGGCGCACGACGGCGCGCTGCTGTTCACCGACGACGCTGGGGACACCCTCTGGCGCGTGGCCTACGCCGGTCATTGAGGATCCGCTTATGAGTAAGACAGGTTTGGCCGTGGCGCTGGCCGTGGCCGCCGCCGCGCCGTCGGCGGTGCTGGCGCAATCGCTGGGCGGTGATCCGGCCAAGGGCTCGGAGGTGTTCCAGGACCGCTGCACGGCCTGCCACGTGCTCGCGGGCGTCGGCCAGGGGCCCAGCCTGATCGGCGTGGTTGGCCGCAAGGCCGCCTCCCTGCCGGACTTCAACTATTCCGCTGGGCTGAAGGCCTCGGGCCTGGTCTGGAGCCAGCCCGAACTGGACAGGTTCCTGAGCGGCCCGACCAAGCTCGTGCCCGGCACGGCGATGCGCGCGACGGTGGTCGATCCGGGCGAGCGCCATGACCTGATCGCCTACCTCGCGTCGCTGCGACCCGGCGCACACTGAACGATCTGGGCCTTGCGGGCGGGGCGGGCTTGGCTTAGCAGCAGGCCCCTCGCAACGCCTCCCCCACCTGCGAAGGCCCACCATGTCCGATGCCGACGAGCTCAACCGCGTCCTCAATCTCGAGGCCATCGAGCTCGACATGTTCCGCGGCTACACCGATCCGGCCCGCACCCACCGCATCTATGGCGGCCAGGTGGTGGGTCAGGCGCTGAACGCCGCCTATCGGACGATCGACGGTCGGGTGTGCAACTCGCTGCACGCCTACTTCATCCGGCCGGGCGATCCCAAGGTTCCGATCCTCTACAAGGTCGAGCGAGCGCGCGACGGCGGCAGCTTCTCGATCCGCCGGGTGATCGCCATCCAGCACGGCCAGCAGATCTTCAATCTCGCGGTCTCCTTCCAGTCCCCGGAGGAAGGGTTCGAGCACCAGGCCGAGGCGCCCGACGCGCCGGCGCCCGAGGGCCTGTTGAACGAGGCGCAGCTGCGCGAGCAGTCCGGCGAGGCGGTCGATCCCGAATGGCGCTGGCCGATCGAGGTCCGGCCGGTCAATCCGCTGCCGCGCGGGCGCACCGAGCCGGCCGAGCCGGTCTACATCACCTGGTTCCGGTCCGTGGTCCCGTTCGGCGGCGCCCTGCCGGATCACCAGTGCGTCCTGGCCTACGCCTCCGACATGTCGCTGATGGACGCCTCTCTGCGTCCGCACGGGGTGGACTGGACCTCGGGCCGGCTGCAGGCCGCCAGCCTGGACCACGCTCTGTGGTTCCACCGTCCGAGCGACCTTTGCGACTGGCACCTCTACGTCCAGGAAAGCCCCAGCGCCTCGGGCGGCCGCGGCTTCAACCGCGCCTCGATCTTTAGCCGCGACGGCCGGCTGGTCGCCTCGGCGACCCAGGAGGCCCTGATCCGCTGGCGCTGAGCGGACGGCTTAGCCCAGATCAACGACACCGGGCGGGCCGCGCCGGCTTAACGGAGCCGACCCGGCGGGTTAGGCTCTGGGCGGGAGGATGCGATGGACGTTCCTTATCGGACCTATCAGTGCGGCACCTGCGGCTTCATCTATGACGAGGCCGAGGGCCTGCCCGACGAGGGGATCGCGCCTGGCACTCGCTGGGAGGACATCCCCGACGACTGGTGCTGCCCGGCCTGCGGCATGAGCAAGGCCCAGTTCGAGATGGTCGAGATTTGACCTCCCTTCCCCCGTGGCGGTGGTAGGCTGGCGTCGGCGATCAACATAGCCGTGTCGGTCGCGGCGGCGTAGGCCGCCGTCCGGCGTGTGGGGGGCGAACTGACTGACGGATCAGAGCCGCTGCTGACGGCGCGCGCCGACGGCCTGGTCGGGGCGGCGCAGCCCGCGCCGGCGCCGTTCATGGCGCCCCGGCTGCAGGGCGAGGTCGCCGGCGCCAGCCACATCGACCTTTCGCTCTGGGGCTCAGGACGGATCGGACGCGTCCGGTTCACCCCGCTCAAGGGCCCCTTCGTCCACGGACCCAATCGGATCGAGGCCGACGGCGGCGGGGTCTTCGTCGCCCAGTCGGCGCCGGTACTCGTCGTGCGAGGCGCGCGGCTGGCCGGCCTGCACCCCGCGCGGCGGGCGGCCTGGTGGGACCGGCCCACGGACGATCGGGCCGCGGTGGCGCGCGAGGGCGCGCGTCGTTCCGCCCGCCTGCCGTGGGGCGCGATCGTCGTGGAGCAGCGTGGGCCGGACCTGGTGGTCGCGGCCGGCGTGGACGCGCACGAGGCCGGGCGGGGGCTGGCGCTTTCCGTCGCCGACATCGCGCGGGAAGCTGACGCCTATGTCGCCCGCTGCGACGTCCTGCCGACCGCCGACCCCCTGCTGCGCAGCCTGGCGCTCCAGGCCGCCCATGCGGCGCTGTCCAGCATCCGCCAGGACGAGCGCGGCCGCTTCGCTGGGCTCGCGGCGGGCGAGGCCTACAGCGCCCCGGCGCGCACCTACTACCGAGACGGTTATTGGACCGCCCAGGCCTTGCTGAGGCTGGCGCCCGAGGCGGTGCGCGAGGAGATTGATCTCCTGGCCCTCGGCGTCCAGGCCGACGGCGAGGCGCCCAGCGGCCTGATCCTGAGCGCGCCGTCGCAGTCCGAGGCCTGGGAGGCCGCGCGGCGGTCCAGTCGCCGGCTGGCGTCGGCCCACCAGCGGCCGCTGGATTGGTGGAGCGACCATTTCGACAGCCCGCTCCTGTTCGTGCTGATGCTGGGCGACTACGCCCGCGCGACGGGCGATGCCGCCGCCGTCCATCGCCACTGGCCCAAGGTGCGGGCTGTCTTCGCCCGCTACCAGGCGATGGCCCGCGTGGGCGAGGGCCTGCCGCGAAAGCCGCGCAACGATCGGGACTGGGCCGACAACGTGTTCCGCGAAGGGCTCGTGGCCTACGACCTCGGCCTGTGGGTCGGCGCCCTGGACGCCATCCAGCGGATGGGCCGCGCGCACGATCCCACCCTGGCCGAAGAGGCCGCAAAGGCTGCGGCGGCCGGCCGCACGGCGATTGACGCCGCCCTGTGGCGCCCTCAGGGCTGGTACGCCGACTACGCCGCGCCGGACGGCTTCATCGAAGAGCACCTGGCGTTGGACAGCCTGACGCTGCTGCGTTTCGACGCCGCATCGCCGCAGCGCGCCCTGGCGGTGCTGGAGGCGGCGCGCAGCCGGCTGGAGACCCGCGCCAACGCGGCCCAGCCCTGGGGCGACTGGGGCGTGATGTGCGCCTTTCCGCCGTTCGCGCGCCGCGCCGACACCCGCGCCAAATCCGCCTTCGCCTTCCGCTACCACAACGGCGGCGACTGGCCCTGGCTGGACGGGCTCTATGCCGGCGAGCGGCTCCGGCGCGGCCTGTCCGGCTGGCGCTACCCGCTGCTGCGCTGGTGGGAGACCTGCCTGGCGCGCGGCTGGCTGGGGGCGGTCGAGCATTTCTCGCCGCCGTTCGGCCGCGGCTCGCTGCTGCAGGCCTGGAGCAGCCTGCCGCTGGCCGTGGCGTTGAACCATCGCGAAACGGTGCTGGCGGGCGACGCCGAAGCGCCGCCCGCCTGAGACGCTATTTGCCGGCGGCTTTCGCCTGAGCGTAGCCGGCGTTGGCTTCGCTGATCAGATAGGCCCGCACCGCCTCGGCGTCGGAGTCCTTCAGCACGCCGGCGAAGCTGACCATGCCGGCGTCCTTGCGCGCCCCTTCCAGCACCACCGACTTGAACGCGGCCGGATCGCCGATCAGCGCGCTGTAGCGCAGGTCGGGCGTCACCCCGCCGCTGATGGCGTTGTATCCGTGGCAGACCAGGCAGTAGCGGTTGTACTTCGAATGGCCGGCCGTCACGACGTCGGCCGCCGCCGTCGCCTTGGGCGGCTGCGGGAAGGGGATCGGGGTCAGGTTGGGCTTGGGCAGGGTCGCGGTTCCGCCCAGCTTGTAGACCAGGATCCGGCCATTGTCGGGCGTGCCGTGCAGGTCCACGGCGAAGCCCGCCACGAGGTAGAAGACCGAGCCGAAGCCGGCGCCGACGGCCACGTACTGCTGGCCGTCCACCGTGTAGGTCATCGGCCCGGCCAGGGTCGAGGTGTAGGTGTCCGTGCTCCACAGCGGGTGGCCGTTGGCCGCGTCATAGGCGTTGAAGTGGCCGTCGGCCGTGCCCTGGAACACCAGGCCGCCGCCCGTCGCCAGCGTGCCGCCGTTCCACGGCCCCTTGTGCTCGGCCCGCCAGACCTCCTTCTGGCTCACCGGGTCCCAGGCGACCAGATAGCCCTTGAAGGCGTTCTTCATCGCCGCCCGGGCCTTGGCGTCGGGCGGCAGGGTGTTGAGGTCGGTGTTGGTGGCGGTGTTCCACTGGCCGGGGTTGAAGGCGAACTTGTCGTCGGTGCCATAGGCGCCCGGGACCTCCTGGGCCGGCAGATAGACCAGGCCGGTCTTGGGGCTGAACGACATCGGCTGCCAGTTGTGGCCGCCGAAGCTGGACGGGAACATCACCGTCGGCGCCTTGCGGTAGTGGTCGTCGCCGATCTCGATCGGCTTGCCGGTGACCGGATCGACCCCGCTGGCCCAGGTCACGGGCACATAGTTCTTGGCGGAGATCAACTTTCCGCTGGCCCGGTCGATCACATAGAAGAAGCCGTTCTTTGAGGCCTGCATGATCACCTTGCGCGGCTGGCCGCCGATGGTCAGGTCGGCCAGCGTCAGGGTCTGGGTCGAGTCGAAGTCCCAGCTGTCGCCCGGCGTGGTCTGGAAGTGCCAGGCGTAGGCGCCGGTATCGGCGTTGACCGCGATGATCGAGGAGAGGAACAGGTTGTCGCCGCCCTTGGGCGAACGGGCCTTCTGGTCCCAGGGCAGGCCGTTCCCGGTGCCGAAGTAGAGCAGGTTGGTCTCGGGGTCGTAGGCCATGGAGTCCCATGGCGAGCCGCCGCCGCCGAAGGTCCACCAGACGCCGTTCCAGGTCTTGGCCGCCATGGCCATGGCTTGGTTCTCGAACGGCTTGGACGGATCGCCCGGCACGGTGAAGAAGCGCCAGATCAGCTTGCCGCTGTCGGTGTCATAGGCCGAGACGTAGCCGCGCACGCCGTATTCGGAGCCGGAGTTGCCGACCATGACCTTCCCGTGGACGATCCGCGGGGCCATGGTGATGGTGTAGGGCTTGGACTGGTCGACCGTGACCACGCTCCAGACCGGCGCGCCGGTCTTGGCGTCCAGCGCCACCAGCCGTCCATCGAGGGTGGCCACATAGACGCGGCCCTTCCAGACCGCGACGCCGCGGTTGACCACGTCGCAGCAGGCGTTGTGGCCCACTTCGCGCGGCACCTTGGGGTCGTAGCGCCACAGCAACTGGCCGGTCTTGGCGTTCAGCGCATAGACCATGCTCCAGGCGCTAGTCATGTACATGGTCCCGTCGACCACGATCGGGGTGGCCTCGACGCCGCGGTTGGTCGACAGCTCGAAGCTCCAGGCCAGACCCAGGTCCTTGACGTTGGAGGTGTTGATCTTGTCGAGCGGGCTGAACCGCTGCTCCGAGTAGGTGCGGCCGTGGCTCATCCAGTTTCCCGGATCCTGGTCGGCGGCCAGCAGGCGGGCGCCGTCCACCGCGGCCGGTCCCCGGCCCGGATGGCATCCGCCAAGGGCCGCCGCCGCCAGCCCCACGGCCAACCACGCCGCAACCCCCGCCCAAGGCGCCAGCCTTCGACCCATCCCGCTTCCTCCACCCATCGCGCCGGCGTTTCCGGCGTCGCCTGTTCTCGACCGACCGGCCCGCAAGCGCGCGGAGCGGCCGCGTCAACCTACACAAGTCGAACGCGTTGTCGAACTCCGCGTTTTGCGTGCGCGGGGTCGGGCTGAGGGAAGCTATTTGGTGATGTAGGACATCTGCGAGAGGAACTTGTCGGTCAGGGTGATGAAGCCCGTGGCGATGTCCGACGGGTTGGTCGCCTGGAAGTAGTAGCCGGACGTCGCGCAGGCCTGCAGGGCCGCGGAGACCGTGCTGGCGGTGTTCGGACCGTTTGGATAGATGGTCGGCTGCACCGTCCGCTCGTACGGCATCACGTGCTGGTCCGAGCCGGACAGCGACACGTAGGGCGTCTCGAGCACGCCCACGACGATGCCCTTGTTCTTCATGGTGGTGCAGTTGGCCGTGTTCATCGGCGAGGCGTAGCCGGTGCCCGGCTTGCACTGCGTCTGCAGCGCGCCCTTGTCGCTGTAGAGCGTGCCCCAGGCGGTGCTGTTCAGCCAGGTGCTGCAGCCCCAGTTGTTGTTCCGGTCGGATTGCAGGCCGTCGGTCACCAGGATCACGAACTTCTCGGGGCTCGCCGCGGTGGTTCCGTTGCCGTTGCTGCCGACCGTGGTGATCAGCGAACTCATGGCGTTGTCGATGTAGGTGTCCAGGCCCGGGGTGACGCTGGTGACGGCCGTCAGGGCCGCCGAATAGCTCATGTTGCTCGAGCCCCAGGTGTGCAGCGTCGTGTCGAACGAGTAGACGTTGAACAGGTAGTTGTTCACCGCCAGGGTGCTGGTGGTGTTGGCCTCGGTCTGCACGTGGTTGATCAACTTCTGGGCCGCCGAGACCATGACGTCGAAGCGGGTGGTCGCGCCGGCGGTATGGGCGTTGGTCAGTCCGGTCTGGATGTCCGTGCCGGTGGTGCTGCTCCCGACGTCGTGGCAGGCGAAGGCGCAATTCGGATTGTCGTTGGCGAAGGCGGGGCCCGGATCGCCCGGGATCGTCGCGTTCCAGTTGGGATAGTCGACCGTCGTGGTGGAGCCGGTCTGCACCTGGGTGCAGACCTTGTTCTTGCCACTGCCGGTGCACTGGGTCGTGTAGATCGGTGTGGTGGTCGTGGTCGAATAGGCCATCCAGGCGCTGATCAGGCTGACGTCGTTGGCGGTCGCGCCGACGATCATCGAAGCCGAACTGTCCATCACGATGTTCAGCTGGATGTTCGCGCCGAACCCGATCACCGTGGTGGTCTTGGCGCCGAGCAGCTGGGCCGTGCCGTTGCTGGCCGTGCAGACCATGGGCAGCAGGGCGCCGAGCGTGCAGGGCGCCACGCCCTGGGTCGAGACCAGCACCGTGTTCATCTTCATCGTCGCGCCGGCCTTGGTGGTGCAGTCGTTCTGGACGGGCGCGCAGACGTGGAAGTCGACGAGCGTCGGCGACGTGCCGGCGTAGTCGGCGTTCAGCACGGTCTGGGCGATGGTCTGCAGGGCCGCGACCGTGGTGTTCGGGTTCTTCGCGACCGCGGCGCTGACGGCGAGGGTGGCCGCGTCGGTCGCGTCCTGAAGCATCCGCTTGGAGTTCTCGGCGTAAGAGTAGTCGATGCCGGCGCCGATCAGCACGAGCAGCAGAGGGGCGACGATGGCGAAGGTGATGTAGACGTTCGCCCTGCGATCCTCGACGAAATCGCCCAGGCGCCTGACGGCAAGGCGCAGCCTTGCCGTCAGGCCGGAGCCCTTCGCCGCCTCGATCGGTTTGTCAGGCGCACCGCCCATAGGCCGACTTCTCCGCCAAATTCGGCGAAGTATCGGCGTTCAGGGTGTTCGAGCGGTTAAAGCAGAGCTTCTTTTCTGTCAGCCAATGCCGCGAGAGTCATTTGTCGCAGCTGACCGCTCTTCTCGCACAAGGACGCAGTTGAACCAGAATGACGCGGAATTCGTCTCTTGCGGGTGTATCCACGCTCAGGCCGCCGCAGGCCCGTCGATCCCGCAGCGCTGGAGACGCGGCGGCCTTGCGGCCGCCCCGACCCCATGGCGCGTGTCAGGCGCCGACCAGGGCGACCGATGCGGTGAGCAGAAGGCCCATCGCGGTGAGGAGGACGCCCGAGGCGTTGTCGAGGGCGCGCTGATAGCGGCCGAGGGTTGCGAGAGACATGAGATCCTAGTCCTTGTTTTGTTTCGCCCGAAGCCCAGGGGGAGCCAGGCCGGCTCGGGTCCGTCCAATCTGGACAGCGCTCAGATAGGATCGATCTGATCGTCGTCAAGATGGTCGCGGCGCGGCCGAGCGCAGTTTTTCGAACGTCGTTCTCAAATAAGCTCGGCCTTGGCCTTGTGGTCAGCTTCGGTCGGCCGACGCGGGGAAGGCGAAAGCCGATGCGCCGGCGAATTGCGCGTCGTCGCCCAGGGCCGCCTCGATGCGGATCAGTTCGTTCCACTTGGCCATCCGCTCGGAGCGGGCGAACGAGCCGACCTTGATCTGGCCGGCGTCCCAGCCGACCGCCAGGTGGGCGATGGTGACGTCCTCGCTCTCGCCCGAGCGCGCCGAGACGATGGCGCCCCAGCCGGCGGCCCTGGCGGCGGCCAGGGCGGCGTGCGCCTCGCTGACCGTACCGACCTGGTTGACCTTGATCAGGGCGCAGTTGCAGGCGTGCTGGCGCGCGGCGCCGGCGATCCGGTGCGCGTCGGTGACCAGGACGTCGTCGCCGACGATCTGGACGTGATGGCCGATCGCACGGGTGATGGCGATCATGCCGGCAAGGTCGTCCTCGGCCAGCGGGTCCTCGATCGACAGGATCGGATAGGTCCGCGCCCAGGCCGCGACCTGCTCGACCATGTCGATGGTGTCCAGGCTCTCCTGCTCGAGCGCCAAGTGGTAGCGCCCCTGGCGGTGGAATTCGCTGGCGGCGACGTCGAGCGAGATCCAGACGTCTTCGCCAGGACGGTGGCCTGCGCGCTCGATCGCCCGCACCAGCGTCTCCAGCGCCTCGCCGGTGGACTCGAAGGCCGGCCACCAGCCCCCTTCGTCGGCGGTCCCGGCCAGGCGGCCGGCCTCGGCCATCAGCTCGCCCGCGGCGCGGTAGACGTCGGCGGTGATCTCCAGCGCCCGGCGCACGCTGCCGGCGTGCGGGGCCATGATCATGAAGTCCTGCACGTCGGTGCGCCGCCCCGCGTGGGCGCCCCCGCCGAAGATCTGTATCTCGGGCAGGGGCAGGCGGACGGGCCGGCCCTGGGCGAGCCGGCGCCAGAGCGGGACGCCCTCGGCGGCCGCAGCCGCGTGCAGCACGGCCATCGAGACGGCTGTGGTGGCGTTGGCGCCCAGCCGCGCCTTGTTGGGCGTCCCGTCCAGGGCGCACAGCCGGCGGTCGGCCTCGGCCTGGTCGAGGGCGTCGCAGCCCCGCAGCGCGTCGGCGATCTCGCCGTCGACGCCGGCCAGCGCGCGCTCGACCCCCAGGCCGCCGAACCGGTCCCCGCCGTCGCGCAGGTCGATCGCCTCGTGGCTGCCGCGCGAGGCGCCGGCCGGGGCGATCGCGCGGCCGACCGCGCCGCCGGCCAGGGCGACCTCGGCCTCGACCGTCGGGCGGCCGCGGGAATCCCACACCTGCCGGCCGCTCACCTTGAGGATGCTTGTCTTCACCGCCGCCCGCTTTCGAATTGAAATCAAAAAGCTTCGAGTTCTAACTTATAGCCCATCGTCGCGGCGGGCCCGCAAGGGGCGAGTACGTCAAGAAAACTGACAAAAAAGTTGACGACGCCCGATCGCTTGTCGTTAGCTTGATGAAAGCGTGTCGCAAAAGACCGAGGGAGGAAACAGGCATGACGGGCGACGAGATCCGTGCGCTGGCCGAAGGGTTCTTCAACGCGATCGAGGCCGGTGACATCGAGGCGGTGCGGGCCAGCTACGCGCCGGACGCCAAGATCTGGCACAACACCGACGAACTGGCGACCAGTGTCGCCGAGAATATCGAGACCCTGACGGGCTTCACCCAGCGGATCCGCGAGCGCCGCTATCGCGACCGCCGCTTGGCCGTGTTCGAGGGGGGCTTCGTCCAACAGCACGTGCTGCACGGCGTGCGCGCCGACGGGGTTGCGGTGAGCCTTCCGGCCTGCCTGGTCTGCCTGGTGGAGGACGGACGCATCACCCGGCTGGACGAGTATTTCGACTCCGCGCGCGTGGCGATCTTCCGCGCGGTGGCTCATGCTTGAATCGACGATATCTCGTCAATTATATTGACGAAATAATTAGAAGCCTTATCAATTAGGCGACAAGGGCGGCGACCAAGCTCGCCCGACGATACGGGGAAGGGGAAACGCCTATGTCCAGACTTCACGTCCTCATTGCGTCCACGGCGATCGTGGCCGGCGGCTTCGGCGCGGCCACGGCGGCGCAGGCGGCGGCCACAGGCGCTTCGGCGCCGGAACAGGTGACCGAAGTGATCGTCACCGCCCAGAAGCGGGAGCAGCGGGTGCAGGACGTGCCCCTGGCCATCACCGCCTTCAACGCCCAGACGCTTCAGGCCGCCTCGGCGACTAACCTGACCGACCTCGACGGCAAGATTCCCAATGTCACCCTGGAGGCGGTCGCCACCTTCCCCAACGCCTCGTCCTTCTCGATCCGCGGCCTGGCCTTCGGCGACGTGGAGTCGACCTTCGAGCCGACGGTCGGGGTGGAGGCCAACGGCGTCTATCTGGCCCGCAACGTGGGCGCGACCCAGGACTTCTTCGACATCAGCTCGATCGAGGTGCGACGCGGGCCCCAGGGCACGCTCGACGGCGGCAACACCATCGGCGGGGTGGTGGCGATCAACACCAAGAAGCCGACGGGCGGATTCGACGGCGAACTGCAGCTCACGGCCGGCGATCACCGCCGCGCCGAGGTCCGCCTGGCCGTGGACGCCCCGATCGTCAAGGACGTGCTGTCGGCCAGGCTGTCGATCCTCGACCTGAACTACGGCGGCTATCTGCAGAACACCTACAACAACACCCGGATGGGGCAGATCAATTCGCTGTCCGAGCGGCTGACCCTGGCCTACACGCCGTCGGGCCCGTTCGACGCGACCCTGGTGCTCGACCACACCACCGACCGGGACGGCGGCTTCCCCTACATCAACGGGACCCCGGCGGTCGGCAGCATCGCCCCGGCGCCCGACTTCGTGCTGGCCGAGCTCGGCTTCCCGACCGACCCGCACCAGAAGCCCTATGACGTCAATTCCTCGACGCCGCTGCACTACGACTTCTCGACCACCGGGGTTTCGGCCCAGCTGAATTGGCGGCTCGGCTTCGGCACGGTGACCTCGGTGACCGGCTACCGCGAGTACGACGACGACAACAACAACGAATACGGCGGCGCGGGCTTCCCCTATTTCACCTCGGCCCGCACCCAGAACCACGACCAGTTCAGCGAGGAGGTGCGGCTAGCCTCGCCGGGCGGCGGCCGGCTCGACTACGTGGTCGGCGTCTACTACCTGCATCAGCACTACGACCTGCAGAACGCCGAGGGCGGGACGCTGTTCGGCGGCTACACCCTGGTCCAGTACGCCAACCAGGACGACAATTCCTACGCCGCCTTCGGCCAGTTCGACTATCACCTGACCAGCCAGCTGACGCTGACGGCCGGCGGCCGCTACAGCTATGAAGACAAGAGCTTCCACAACCAGCCGCCGGGCTATTCGACCGACTTCGGCTACAAGGACAACTGGAGCGACTTCTCGCCGAAGTTCGTGGCGAGCTACAAGTTCACCCCGGACATCATGGCCTATGCCCAATACGCCCGCGGCTATCGAAGCGGCGGCTTCAACGGGCGGGCCGGCAGCGAGACCTCGGCCGGGCCGTACAACGCCGAACACGTCGACAGCTATGAGATCGGCCTGAAGAACCAGTTCTTCGACCGTCGCTGGGTGCTGAACGCCGACGTCTTCTACAGCAAGTACGACAACATCCAGGAAGAGGTGCAGCGCCTGTCGGCGATCACCGGCGACGACGAGACGGTGGTCGAGAACGCCGGCGCGGCCACCTACGCCGGGGTCGAGGTCGAATCCCACGCCATCCTGGGCCACGGCTTCTCGATCGACAATTCGATCGGCTACCTGGACGCCCACTTCGACAGCTTCACCGCCAACCTCAACGGTGACTGCGCGGTCGGGGTGACCAGCTATTTCTGCGGGGTGAACGACTACAAGAACATCCCCCTGCCGTCGGCGCCGCATTGGACCATCAGCATGACCGGCAACTACCGTCATGAACTGCCGTTCGCCGTCTTCGCGGCCAACCTCAGCGCGACCTACACCTCTAGCCAGTACACCTCGCTCAGCCCGATCAACACGGTCGCACCGTTCTCGCTGCGCAAGGCCAACACCATCGTGAACACCACCATCTCGCTGGCTACGCTGGACGAAAAGTACCGGGTTTCCCTGTGGATCAAGAACCTGACCGACCAGCATGTGCTTTACGGACGGTTCGCCGTCGGCCCACTGTCGGCCCCGGAAAGCTTCGAGCCGCCACTGACCTGGGGCGTCTCCCTGGCCGGCAAGTTCTAGAGCACGTTAGGCGAAAGTGTATGCGGTTTCGCCGCTCGAACGTGCTCTAAACGTTAGATTTAGAGCCCTTTTAAACGGGTCAGATGAGGCCATCTGACCCTAGAGGGCTCTAGGGGGTTGGGCGGCGGCCGCCGACCCGTTCAAGGATCGATCCATGCCCAGACTGCATCAGGTGTCCCGAGCCGAGGCCAAGGCCGACGTCGTCCTGAGATACTACGACCGGCTGTTCGGCGACCGCGACCCGGTCAGCCAGCCTGGCACGGCGACCGGCACCCGGGGCGACTGGTGGACGGTGTTCGCCCTGGCGCCTGACATCTTTCAGCACGCCGTCGACGGGTTCGCGGTCTATCGCCACCCTGAGCGCAAGCTCGATCCGGTGCTGCGAGAGCTGGGCCAGACCCGTGCGGGGTGGGTCAAGGGCAGCCAGTTCGTCTTCTCCCAGCACTGCAAGTCGCTGCGCGGCCTGGGGGTTCCGGATGAGAAGATCGCGGCCATCCCGGCCTGGACGGTCTCGGACCTGTTCACCGAGCAGGAGCGGGCGGTGCTGGCCTACGCCGACTGCCTGGCCATGGCCGGCGGACGCGTGCCGGAGCCGGTGTTCGACAAGCTGAAGAGCTTCCTGTCTGACCTCGAGATCCTGGAGCTGACCTACATCACCTGCCTCTACGACATGCACGCGGTGATGACCCGCGCGCTCAGGCTCGAGTTCGACGACCGCGACGATCCGATCGTCGAGGTGGTCGCGCCCGACCAGTTCAAGGGCGCCGATTTCCTCGACGCGGGCGCGCGGAGCCGAAGCTGATGGGACCGGCCATGAACTTCGAGGTGGTCACCGAGGGCCTGCAGTTTCCGGAGGGGCCCATCGCCATGGCCGACGGCTCGGTCCTGGTGGTGGAGATCCGCCGCCAGACCCTGACCCGGGTGCGGCCGGACGGGACCCAGGAGATCGTCGCCGAGCTCGGCGGCGGACCGAACGGGGCGGCCATCGGGCCGGACGGCGCGGTCTACGTCTGCAACAACGGCGGCTTCGAGTGGCATGAGGCGGACGGCATGCTCGTGCCCGGCCACAAGCCGGCCGACTATGTGTCGGGCTCGATCCAGCGGGTCGACCTGGCGAGCGGAGCCGTCTCGACCCTGTACGACCACTGCGACGGAACCCCGCTGCGCGGGCCCAACGACCTGGTGTTCGACCGCACGGGCGGCTTCTGGTTCTCGGACCTCGGCAAGTCGACGTCCCAGCACCGCGACCAGGGCGCGCTCTACTACGCCCGCCCAGACGGCTCGCACATCGTCCAGGCCCGCGCCGAACTGACCGCACCCAACGGCGTCGGGCTTTCGCCGGACCAGCGCACGCTCTACATGGCCGACACCACCACCGGCCGGCTCTGGGCCCTCGATCTCGAGGCCCCCGGCCAACTCGCGCCGCCGCCCGCGCCCTGGTTGCCGGGCCGGGTGATCGCCACCCTGCCGGGCTTTCAGCTGCTGGACAGCCTGAAGGTCGAGGCCGGCGGCGAGGTCTGCGTGGGAACCATCATCAACGGCGGCGTCAGCGTGTTCGACCCGGACGGCTCGGTCGAGCACGTGGCCCTGCCGGAGCTGGCGATCACCAATCTCTGCTTCGGCGGCGACGACCTGCGCGAGGTGTGGCTGACCGCCTCGACGACCGGACGCCTCTATCGAGGCCGCTGGCCGCGGCCGGGACTGGGGCTGAACTACAACGGTTGAGCGAATGTCGGGGGAACATCCGTCCATCGGAATGATTGATGGGCGATCAGTGCAGGTGTCTAATCTTCGCAACTGATGCGAACACGGCAGAAGGAACAGAGTCTATGGCGAAGCCGATCAATACCGAGTTCGATATCCGCGGCGTCAACCATTTGGCGCTGGTGTGCAAGGATATGGCCAGGACGGTCGAGTTCTACCGCGACGTCTTGGGCATGCCGCTGATCAAGACGATCGACCTGCCGGGTGGGCGCGGTCAGCACTTCTTCTTCGACATGGGCAACGGGGACTCGCTGGCCTTCTTCTGGTTCCCCGACGCTCCGGCGTCTCAGCCCGGGGTCTCCAATCCTCAGGCCCTGCCCGGCCAGGGCTCGTTCCTGTCGGCCCACGGCTCGATGAACCACATCGCCTTCAACGTCCCGGCCGAGAAGTTCGATGAATACTACGCCAAGCTGAAGGCCAAGGGGATCAAGGTCACCCCGGTGATGAACCACGACAACTCCGAGCACCAGGTTTCGCCCGAGATGCACGACGGGGTGTTCGTCCGTTCGGTCTACTTCTTCGATCCCGACGGAATCTGCCTGGAGTTCGCCTCCTGGACCGCCGAGTTCGACGAGTCCGACGTGGCGCACGAGCCGATGACCGCCGACGGCCGACGAGCCCAGGTGCTGACGCCGGCCGAATAGAAGCCGTCCGGGCGGGTATCGTCCGTCAGGGACTTTCGTCGCCGTAGACCAGGGGCTCGTCCGCCTCGTCGGCGAGGTTGGCGTTGATCTGGTTCAGCACCCTGATGAAGACGTTGAGGTCTGCAGGATCGACGCCCTGGGTGGCCAGGGCGTTGACCTCGGCCACGCAGGGCAGAAGCTCGGCCTGCAGCGCCTTGGCGCGCTCGGTCAGGTGAATGTGGATCTTGCGCCGGTCCTTCAGGCTGGGCACCCGCTCGACGAAGCCGCTGCGCACCAGGCTGTTCACCGCCGTCACCGTGGTCGGCTCGCGCATGCCCACGCGCCGGCTCAGCTCGCGCTGGGTCAAGCCGTCCTCGACCCAGAGCTGGCGCAGGAATCGCCACTGGCCGCCGGAGACGCCGAACGGCAGGCTGCGCCGTTCCATGGCGCGGGAGAAGGAACGGAAGGTGATCCGCGACAGATAGCCGATGCTGCTGTTCGGGTCGGCGAGACGCGCCAGGTCCTTGGGCTTGGGCTTCGGGGTCAGGGCCATCGGGATACGGATCAACTCACCGCGCGGTCGCGGCCCACCCAGTACGGCTTGCGCAACTCGCGCCGCAACACCTTTCCGGATGGATTGCGCGGCAGCGCCTCGACGAAGTCCACGCTCTTGGGCGCCTTGTAGCCGGCGATCCGCGATTTGGCCCAGGCGATCACCGACTGCGGGTCCGCCTCGGCGTCATCCACGAGCACCACCACGGCCTTGACCTCCTCGCCCCAACGCTCGGACGGCACCCCGATCACGGCGACGTCGGCGACGCCCGGGCAGCCGAAGATCGCGTTCTCCACCTCGGCCGGATAGACGTTCTCGCCGCCGGTGACGATCATGTCCTTCAGCCGGTCGTGAATGTAGAGGAAGCCGTCCTCGTCGAAATAGCCGGCGTCGCCGGTGAACAGCCAGCCGTCCCGCACCGTCTCGGCGCTGGCCTCGGGCCGGTTCCAGTAGCGGTCCATCACGATGTCGCCGCGTATGGCGATCTCGCCGACCTCGCCGACCGGGGTCGGGCGGCCTTCGGGGTCCAGCACCGCGACCTCCACGTCCGGCCAGGCCTGGCCGCAGGACCGCAGCTTGCCGGGAATCTCGTGGGCCGACGGCGACAGGGCGGTTCCGGCGCCGGCCGATTCCGTCATGCCGTAGAACTGGACGAAGCCGCAGCCGAAGGCGGCCTGGGCGCGGCGCAGCACCTCCTCGGAGATCGGCGAGGCGCCGTAGGCGATCGACCTGAGGCTGGAAAGCCGGGTCTCGGCGATCTGCGGGGCTTGCAGCAACATCAGGATCATCGCCGGCGCCAGGAAGGCGTGCGCCACGCCCTGGGCCTCGATCAGCGCCAGGGCCTCGGCTGGCGTGAAGTCCTTCATCAGCACCAGGGTTCCCCCCTGCGCGAGGCCGGAGAAGCTGACGTTGGTCCCGGCGACGTGGAACAGCGGCATGACGATCAGCACCCGCTCTTCCGGCTCGTAGGCGAAGCCCTCGATGCCGCCGGCCATCTCCATGAAGCGGCGATAATTGCGGTTGGTCAGCACGACGCCCTTGGGCCGGCCGGTGGTGCCCGAGGTGTAGAGCTGCAGCACGTCGTCCGACAGGCGTTCGCCCAGGGCCGGGTCGGTCGCCGGCGCGGCGTCGCGCCAGGCCTCGAACGGCTCGAACCCGGCGCGCTCGCCGGTCAGGGCGATCAGGCGCGGCCGCCGGGCCAGGCCGGCCAGGGCCTGCTCGGCGATGTCGAAGAAGTCCTCGCCGACGAAGAAGAGCGCCGGGTCGGAGTCTTCCAGCACGAAGGCTGCCTCGGGCGCGGCCAGGCGCGCGTTGATCGGCGCCAAGCACGCCCTGGCCTTGGCCGCGCCGAAGAACACCTCGAACCAGCGGGGATGGTTCTTGGCCAGCACCGAGATCCGCGCGCCGGGCGTGACGTTGGCGGCGATCATGGCGTTGGCGACCTGGTTCGAGCGCCGGTCGAGCTCGGCGTAGCTCAGCGTCTCGCCCTCGAACAGGATGGCCGTCTGGGCGCCGCGCGCCTTCGCCTGGGCGCGCGGAATGTCGGCCAGCGTCGCGATGGCGTCGAGATCGATCAACGGAAACCTCCCTGGAATGGCTTTTGAGGGACCTTAGGCGGGCGCCGCGTAGGCGGCAAACGCGGTGACGCGCCGCCCCAGGTCCTCCAAGCCCCTGCGAAGGACGATGTCCTTCAACCCGCTCTCGTCGAAGGCCTCGTGCGCGAAGGGCACGCAAACCTGCTCGGGCAGGACCGTGACGAACAGCTGGGTCAGGATCTGGCGCACGTGGGTCAGCGCCCGGATGCCGCCCAGGCGGCCCGGCGAGGCCGAGAGCAAGCCCGCCACCTTGCCGCGGAAACAGCTCAGCGTCGCTGTCGTCTCGTCGCCGCGCGGGCGCGAGAGCCAGTCCAGGGTGTTCTTCAGCACCGCGGTGATCGAGGCGTTGTATTCCGGTACGGCGATCAGGAACCCGTCGGCCCGTTCGAATTCGCGTTTCAGCTCCAGGACGTTGCCCACCAGCCCGTAGTCGGCCTCGAAATCAGCGTCGTAGACCGGCAGGGCGTATTGCTTCAGGCACAGCAACTCCACCTCGGCCCCGGCTGCCTCCGCCGCGCGTGCGGCGAGCTGGGCCAGCCTGTGGTTGTAGGAGCCGGCGCGGGTGCTGCCGGCGAAGGCGAGAATCCTGGTTACAGCGCCCTCCCGCGCGAGTTTCGATTAGACTTCTAGGCAATTAGCTTAATGCAGGGCCTTGGTGACGCAAGGGACGTTGGGGTGCGCGCCGGGGTGGCGGCGTCGGATCGCCTTGCGCAAAATAAATAGATATCTAAGTATTTCAAGGCCGCGCCAATCGCGGATCGCGTTGGGATTCGTCCATGCCCTTGCCCATCCTGCCCACCACGATCGTCGGCAGCTATCCCCAGCCGGACTGGCTGATCGACCGCGAAAGGCTGAAGGCCAGCCTGCCGCCCCGGGTGCGGATGCAGACGCTGTGGCGCATCCCCGAGCCCTGGCTGTCCGATGCCCAGGACGCCGCGACCCTCGTGGCCATCCGCGACCAGGAGGTCGCGGGTATCGACATCGTCGGCGACGGCGAGATGCGCCGCGAGAGCTATTCCAACCGTCTGGCGACGGCGCTCAGCGGCCTCGACATCGACAATCCGGGCACGGCGATCGACCGCACGGGCAAGGCCAATCCGGTTCCGCGCGTGGTGGGGCCGATCGTCCGCACCGGGCCGATCGAGGCGCAGGACGCGGCCTTTCTCAAGCGGAACGCCAAGGGACCGGTGAAGATCACCCTGCCGGGCCCCTTCACCATGACCCAGCAGGCCCAGAACGACTATTATCCGTCGGCCGAGGCCCTGGCGCTCGCCTACGCCGACGCGGTCAACGCCGAGATCCGCGACCTGTTCGCCGCCGGCGCCGACATCGTCCAGCTCGACGAGCCCTACCTGCAGGCCCGACCGGAGGCCGCGCGCGACTACGCCCTGGAGGCGATCGCCCGGGCCGTGGAGGGCGTGGCGGGGCGCACCGCGCTGCACGTCTGCTTCGGCTACGCCCACGTCCATCAGGGCCGCGCCAAGCCCAAGGGCTACGACTTCCTGACCGAGCTGGACGCCAGCCCGGTGGACATCATCTCGATCGAGGCGGCCCAGCCGCGGCTGGGCCCGGCGATCCTGGCCGAGCTTGCGTCCAAGACCGTGATGTATGGCGTCCTCGACCTGAACGACCCGGCGGTGGAGAGCCCGGAGGTCGTGGCCGGCCGCATCCGCGAGGCCCTCGCCTACGTTCCCGCCGAGCGGCTGATGATCGCGCCGGACTGCGGGATGAAGTACCTCTCGCGCGAGACCGCCTTCGGCAAGCTGAAGGCCATGGCTGACGGCGCGGCGATCGTGCGGGCCGAGCTGGGCGGCTGATCAGGCCGCCAGGAACCCCGCCAGCAAGGCGTTGACGGCCTGCGGCCGCTCCAGGGTGGAAAGGTGGCCGCAGTCCTCGACGACCTCGAGCCGCGCGCCGGGGATGGCCGCCAGAATCTCGTCCTGGTGGGCCTGGGTGACGATGCCGTCCTGGCGGCCCATGACCAGCAGCGTCGGACGGGCGATGGCGGAAAGGCCGGGGCGCGCGTCGGGACGGCTCATGATCGCCCGCTGCTGGCGAAGGAAGGCCTCGGCGCCCGTCTCGGCGGCCATGGCCCGCACCGTCCCGATCAGGGCCTCGTTCGCGCGTCGGTCTGGATGGAGCAGGATCGGGAGGCGCTCCTCGACCACCTCGGCGAAGCGTCCGGCCTCGACGAGGCGCAGGTAGCCTTCCCGTCGCGCGGTCTGGGCCGGGCTATCGGCCGGGGCGAGGGTGGCCAGGAGCACAAGGCGGCGGACGCGCTGCGGCGCGCGCCGCATGACCTCGAAGGCGACGAAGCCGCCCATGGCGTGGGCGACAAGGTCGAACCGCGCCGGCGCTGCGGTGATCAGGCGCTCGGCCATGCCGGCGATGGTCTCGTCCGAGCGGTTGTCGGCGAACACAAGCGGCCGGTCGGCCAGGGCCCTGGCCTGCGGCGCCCAGGCGGCGGGCGTCAGGAGCTGGCCGGAGGCGAACACCACGGGCATGGGTGCGGTCATCGGGCGGTCCTCAGGGGGCGGTCCTTAGGGGGCGGTTCAGGCGCGGGCCTTGATCCAACCAGAGACTAGGTCGGCCATGCGCTCGCGGTCGGCCTGCGAGGTCTCGAAGTAGTGGCCGCCCGGGATCATCTCCAGCGTCTTGTCCTCGGAGGCGATCGCGGCGTGGATCGCCCGCGCGTCGCTCGGAAAGACGCCCATGTCGCCGGTGCTCTGCACCACCAGCGCCGGCAGGTGGAACTTGGCGAGCTGGGCGGCGCCCTGGCACTTGGAGGTCTCGAGGCTCCACATCGAAAGCCAGGTCTTCAGCGTGTTGGCGCGGCCGACGCCGGGCGTCCTGTTGGCCTGGGCCGGATGGCCGCGATAGCAGCCCGGACAGGGCCGGTCCGACGGGTCGATCGCCGGGTCCATGAACCTCAGGTCCGCCCAGACCCGGTAAAGCGGAAAGAGGATGTCGGGGATTCCCGCCGCATTGACCCGCGCCAGCTCGGCCTTGGCCCAGTCGGTGATCCGCTGGTTGCGGGCGCGCTGGGCGGCGCGATAGCGGGCGATGAACTCGGCCGAATAGGGCGGGCCGTTGTCCGGGTTGAACGGATCGAGCGCCGGATCGGTCCGGGTCGGGTCGGCCTCGTCGATCACCGAGGCGTCCATCCAGTCGGTCAGCACCTCCGGGCGGCCCTTGTGGGCGTTCAGCGAGACATAGAGGTCGGCCTGGGGCAGGGCGGCCAGGGCCTCGGCGCCCGCGCCGCCCAGGGCGCCGGCGAGGGTCGGGGCGATGGCTTCGGCTTGGTAGGCGCCCATCAGCGAGCCGCCGCCGGAGTTGCCGAGGATCACCACCCGCTCGACGCCCGCCTCCTCGCGCAGCCAGCGCACGCCGACGGCGATGTCGATCAGGGCGTGCTCGAGGATGAACTGGTCCTCGGCCCCGCGATAGCGGGTGTTCCAGCCGAGGAAGCCCAGGCCGCGCCTGGCGAAATAGGGGGCGGCGTAGTGCTCGGTGAAGTCGACGTTGTAGTGGGTGGCGATCAGGGCGGTGCGCGGCCGTTCGCCCCTGGCCGTCCAATAGATGCCCTGACAGGGGTGGCCGCCGGCCTGGATCCTGGGCGCGGTGGGCGAGACCCGGCCGATGAACTGGGCTTCGATCCCCGACAACAGGTCCGGCTGGCTCATGGATATCGCTCCTCCCGCGGACGGCGGCGATACGGGCGCGCCGTCCATATTCCTTAGATATCGAACGATATCGAGGCCGGCCGGAGGCGTCCAGTCGTCAAGCGGCCGAGGCCGAACTCTAGCGGCGGACGGGACGGCCGTGCAGGGCGCAGCCTTGCATCCAGGCCGCCAGAATCCGCGCAATCCATGCGCCGAGGGCATTGAGCATGCCCGCCTCCTTGCGTTCCTCCGAGCCGCCTCTTTCGGGGCGGTCACGCAGGAACCTTAGGCGCCGTCGCCCGGCGTTGGCAACGGCGCCCTTGGGTCAGGAGGCTGGTCAGCGTTGTCGCAGGTCGGCCGCGGCGAGCTTGGGTGAAGCCGGGGCGTCCCAACCGAGGCCGAGGCTCTTTTGCAGGGCGACGTAGTCGTTGGTCAGCGCCGCCTTGGCCTGGGCCAGGCTCTGTTCGGCCTGCAGCCGCTGGCGCTCGGCGTCCAGGGCGTCGATCAGGCTGACGGTGCCGGCCTCATACCGCTGACGGGCGAGGGCCGCGGCGCGGGTGGCCGAGGCGTCGGCGTCGGCGAGGGCGGCCAGGCTCTGGCGCTGGCGTCCATAGCGGGACAGGGCGGCTTCGGCGTCCTGGAGGGCCGACAGCACGCTCGCGCGGTACTCGGCCTCCGCGGCCTGATGGTTGGCCTTGGCCTCCCGGATTTCCCCTTCGATCCGAGGATAGCTCAGGATGTTCCAGGACAGGTAGGGCGCGGCCATGGAGGCGAGGTTGACGCCGCTGGGCAGACCCGCGCCGTTGACGGCGGAATAGCCGACCGTGCCGAGCAGGCTGACCTTGGGAAACAGCTGGGCGACGTTCTGGCCGATCTGGGCGTTGCTGGCCGCCAGTCGGCGCTCGGCCGTGCGGATGTCCGGCCGTCGGCGGAGCAGGCCGGCCGGATCGCCTACCGGCGTCTGGACCGGCGGCGTCGGGACCTGGGCCGTCGCGGCCAGCTCGGCGTCCAGGGCGCCCGGCTCGGCGCCGGTCAGCATGGAGAGCTGGTCGACAGTCCGCTCGACCTGGCCGGTCAGGTCCATTCTCTGGGCCTCGGTCTGGCTGAGCTGGGCCGAGAACTGTTCGACGTCGGCCTCGCCGGCGGTTCCGGCCGCGCGGCGCTGGCGGGTCAGGTCGAGCATCTGGCGCTCGATGTCGGCGGAGGCCGTGCTGAGGGCCAGACGGGCCTGGACGTCGCGCAGGTTCACATAGGCCTGGGCGACCTCGGCGGCCAGTTCGACCTGGGCGTCGGCCAGCTGGGCCTCGGCGACGCCGGCCTGGGCGCCCTGCGCCTCGACCGCTCGGCGGGTCCCGCCGAAGATGTCGAGCTCCCAGCTGGCGTCGAAGCCGAGGCTGTAGAGGTCGAGGCTGGAGCCGCCCTGGCCGAGCAGACCGCTCGGGATCTCGGTGAAGGCCGCGAGCCCGGTCGCGCCGCCCGACGGCAGCTGTTTGGCGCGCTGCTGGTCCAGGGTGGCGCGGGCGGCCCGCACCCGGGCCTGAGCCTGAGCGATCGTCGGGCTGGCGGCGAGCGCCCGGTCGACCAGGCGGGTGAGTGCCGGATCGTCGAGGCCCTCCCACCAGCGGGCGGGCGGCGGCGCGTCGGTGACGGGCGCGACGCCGGCGCGGTGGAACTGGCCGGCCGCCGTCGACAGCGGCGCGGCGTTGGACGGACCCTTGTAGTCCGGTCCGACCGCGCAGCCGGCCAGGAGGGCGGCGGCGAGGAGTGGCGCGACCAGGGTCAGGCCCGCGGCGGCCTTGTGGGGCAGGGAAAGGGTCATCGGGTCACGCCATCGCCAGGGCGGCGTCCTTGGGCAGGGGTTTGAGCATCAGGACCAGGGGGATCATCGCCAGTAGGGCGACGCCGAACACCCAGTAGAGGTCGGCGAAGGCCATCACCGTCGCCTGGCCGTGGATCTGGGCGTCCAGCGCCGGCGCGCCCAGCTGGCGCAGGGCGGCCTGGCCGCGCACCGAGTTGGTGCTGATCATCTCCGCCAGCCGCTCGGCGTGGAAGGTGGTGCGCTGGTCCTGCAGGGTGGCCACCGCCGCCAGGCCGAACGAGCCGCCGAGGTTCCGGGCCGCGTTGAACAGGCCGGACGCGTCCTCGGCCAGCTCCTGCGCCACCGAGCTCGTGGCCGCCTGGTTGAGGAACAGCATGGAGAAGAACTGGGCGAAGCCGCGCAGCACCTGGGGCCAGAAGAACTGCGGCCCGGCGCTGTCGGCGGTCAGGCTGGCGTCGAGGAAACAGCTCAGCGCATAGAGCAGGAGCCCGCCGGCGATGGCCAGGCGCAGGTCCACCACCCGCACGAGGATGGGGAAGAAGGCCAGCATGATGATGGTCGGCACGCCGCTGATCATGGTCACGTCACCCGCCTGTTCGGCGTTGTAGCCGGGCACGGCGGCGAGAAACTGGGGGATGATGTAGAGGATGCCGTAGAGGGCCGCGCCGACCATCAGGCTCATCAGGAAGACACTGCCGAAACTGCGCTCGAACAGGATGCGCAGCTGGATCACCGGCCGCTTGGCGAAGATCTGGCCGGCGATGAGCAGGCCGAAGCCGAACAGCGAGACCAGGCTGAGCTGGATGATCATGGCGGATTCGAACCAGCGCTCGCGCTGGCCCTCCTCCAGCACCACGGTCAGCCCGCCCAGGCCCAGTGTCAGGCCCGCGATGCCCAGCCAGTCCGCCTCCAGGAACATGTCCAGGCGGGGACGCTGGCGCGGCAGGAACAGCAGCAGCAGGGCGCAGAGGGCGACGCCGATCGGCAGGTTCAGGAAGAAGGCGTAGTGCCAGCTGACGTTCTCGGTCAGCCAGCCGCCGATCACCGGGCCCAGCACCGGCCCCAGCACCGCCGTCATGCCGAACAGGGCGATGCCCACCGGCTGTTCGCGGGGCGGCAGGCGGGTGCCGACGATGGTCAGGGCCATGGGGATCATGGCGCCGCCGGTGAAGCCCTGGCCGATGCGCCCGATGATCATCTGGGGCAGGTCGTGGGCCACCCCGCACATCATCGAGAACACCGTGAACAGGCTGGCGACGATCAGCAGGAAGCTTCGCAGGCCGAAGATGCGCTCGAACCAGCCGGCCATCGGGATCATCACGATCTCGGCCACCAGGTAGGCGGTGGAGATCCAGGTGCCCTCGCCGCCGCTGGCCCCGATCTCGCCCTGGATGGTGGGCAGGGAGGCGTTGACGATCGAGGTGTCCAGCGTCGCCATCAGGGCGCCGATGGTGCCGGCGGCGACCGCCAGCCAGGCGGCGGCGTCGGCCTTGGGGGGCAGGGCGGCGGAGGCCTGGCTCATCGCCGGTCGCCCTTGGCCAGGGTGTCGACCGAGGCCTCGACCGACAGGCCGGGCAGGAGGCGCGCGCGCAGCGCCGGGTCGGCGTCGATGCGGATGCGCACGGGCACGCGCTGGACGATCTTGGTGAAGTTGCCGGTCGCGTTGTTGGCCGGGATCAGCGCGAACTGGGCGCCGGTGCCGGGGGCGAAGCTGTCGACCACGCCGTGCAGGGTTTGGCCGCCGAGGGCGTCGACCTTGATCGTCGCCGGCTGTCCGATCCGCATGCGGGCAAGCTGGGTCTCCTTGAAGTTGGCTACCAGATAGACCGACTGGACCGGGACGACGGTCATCATCGGGGTTCCGGGCTGGAGGAACTGGCCGGGGCGCACGCTCCGGTCGCCGATCCGTCCGGCGATGCTGGCGCGCACCACGGTGTCGTCGACGTTGAGCCTGGCCTGGCGGACCTGGGCGCTGGCCTGCTCGATCTGGGCCGTCGCCACGGCGATCTGGGCGTGCAGGGTGTCGATCTGGCGGCGGGCGGCGAGCAGCTGGGCGGCCGCCTCGGCGCTCTGGGCCTGCGCCTGGTCGCTGTTCTGGCGCAGCTGGTCGAGGTGTTCGCCGGTCTCCGCGCCGGTCTTGGCCAGCGGACCGTAGCGGTCGACCTGATGGGCGGCGAAGGCGGCGCTGGTGTGGGCGGCTTCGAGCCGGGCCTGGGCCTGGGCCACCTGGGCTTCCTGCTGGCGGATCTGGGCCTGGGCCTGGGCGATGCTGGCCTGGCCCTGGTCGACCTGGGCCTGGGCCTGGTCCAGCTGGGCCTGGGGTTCGCGCGCCTCGATCCGCACCAGGGGCTGGCCGGCGGCGACCGTCTGGTTGTCGCTCACCAGCACCGCCTCGACATAGCCGCCGACGCGCGGCGAGACAGTCACCTGGTCGGCCTGTAGGAAGGCGTCGTTCGTGCTCTGAATGAACCGTCCCCGCGTCTCCCACTGGAACCATGTCGCTCCGAGCGCCAGAACGATGGCCAGGCCGCCGACGGCCAATCCCCGCCGCACCGCGGGGCGCTCCAGGGGCGAGGGCCTGGCCGCTTCGGACGCGGACTCCGGGCCGGACTCTGGACTGGACATGGGGCTTCCTATATAAACGAGACCGTCTCGTTCACATAAGGGACGGGTGCGAAGCACGCAAGGCGCCGCACTGCAACAAAAGACGATCGGAGGATGCCGGATGATCGAGAAGCCTCGCCGCCAGGGGCGGCCGGACCAGCAGGGCTCGGAGGAGATCTTCCGGCATATCCTGGATACGGCCGCGCGCCTGTTCGTCGAGCAGGGCTACGCCGCGACCTCGCTCGAGCAGGTGGCCGCCGAAGCCGGCTCGGGCAAACAGACCATCTACCGCCGGTTCACCTCCAAGGAGGGGCTGTTCATGGCGGTGATCGACCAGCGCTGCGAAGCCCTGCTGGAGGCCGCCGCCGCCGCCGAGGCGATCGCGGCCGATCCGCTCGAAGCGCTGAAGATCACCTGCCGTACGCTGCTGGATTTCGCCCTGCTGCCGGAAAAGATCGACTTCCTGCACATGCTGGTCGCCGAGTTGCGGCGGTTTCCCGAACTGGCCGACTATGCCGCCAAGAGCAGTTTCGAGCCGTTCGAGGTCGCCATGAAGCGCCTGCTGGACGCGGCGATCGCCCGGGGGCAGTTGCGGGCCGACGAGGACGGCCAGATGCTGCACGCCCTTCTGGGCCTAGTCACCGGCTGGGCGTTCCAGCGCACCATCCTCGGCATGCCGCTGTTCTCGGGCGAAGCCGAGAAGAACGCCTTCTTCGAGTCCGCCTGGCGGCTGTTCCTGGAGGGCGCGGCGCGGCGCTAGATCTGTTTGGCGTCGGCCTCGTCGGCCTCGAACTCGGCCATGGGCGGGCCCCAGTCGGCGGCCAGGGCTTCGCGCAGGGCTTCGAGGCGCTCGGGGCCGATGCGCCGGGCCAACTCCTCGCACATCAGCCGCGTCGCCCGCCGGGCGTGTTCGCGCATCTTGGCGCCCTGCTCGCTGATCACCACGATCTTGGAGCGGCGGTCCTGCGGATCGTCGGCCAGCTCAAGAAGCCCGATCTCGACCATGCCGTTGATGGTGGTGTGCACAGCCTGGCGCGTCACGCCCAGGGCGCGGGCGATGTCCGACGGGCGGGTGACGCCCAACACCACATTGACCATCACCATGGACTGAGGCCGCGTCACGCTGGGCCAGCCCTTCTGGCGAAGATAGTTCTGCAGGCCCTCGTCGAACCAGAAAAAACCCTGCAGCATCGGGACGATCAAATAGGCGCTGTCCATACGGCCCTTTCGAAACCAATCGGGCGGCAGCTTAACCACGCTCTAGGCTGCGGTCGATCAGGCCTTGGCGCCGCGTGTCGCGAATGCCAACCAGACGGGCGCCGAGCGGGAACAGCGGGCGGGGAGGTGAGGCGATGGACGGCGGGCGGTTTGCGGACAAGGTGGCGGTGATCACCGGCGGCGCGTCGGGCATCGGGGCGGCGACGGCGCGGCTTCTGGTTCGGGAAGGCGCCGCGGTGGTGATCGCCGACCTCAACGAAGAGCTCGGCCACGCCCTGGTCGACCAACTGGGCGACGAGCAGGCGATGTTCCACCGCACCGACGTCGCGGACCGGGTCGAGGTCGAGACCCTGATCGAGCAGGCCATCCGCCGCTTCACCCGTATCGACGTGCTGTTCAACAACGCCGGTATTGGCTGTTTCGGCGAGACGCCGGATCTGGACCCGGAGACCTGGAGCCGGGTCATCGCCATCGACCTCAATTCGGTGTTCTACGCCTGCCGCGCGGCGATCCCGCACATGCGCCGCACTGGCGGCGGGGCGATCGTCAACACCGCCTCGATCTCGGGCCTGGCGGGCGACTACGCCTTCACCGCCTACAACGCGGCCAAGGGGGCGGTGATCAACTACACCCGCGCCCTGGCCATCGACCACGCCAAGGACAACATCCGGGTCAACGCCCTGTGCCCCGGCCTGATCGACACCCCGCTGACCTCCGGCGCCAAGCAGATGTCCGGCCTGTTCGAGGCCTGGATCGACGCCGTGCCGATGAAGCGCGCCGGAACGCCCGAGGAGATGGCCAAGGTGGTCGCCTTCCTCGCCTCGGACGAGGCGTCCTACGTCACCGGCTCGATCATCGTCGCCGACGGCGGCAAGACGGCCCACACCGGTCAGCCGGACCTGCGCCGGTTCCTGCCGGGAGCGTGACGATGAAAGCCCTGCAAGCCGAGGCCCTGGCCTCGATCGACGACTATCGCGAGGTCGACCTGCCGGTCCCCGAGCCGGCCGCCGGCCAGGCGCGGATCAACGTCGCCGCCTGCGGGGTCGGCTACGTCGACGCCCTGGTCTCGCTCGGCCGCTACCAGGTCAAGCCGCCCCTGCCTCACATTCCCGGCGGCGAGGTCGGCGGGACGGTCGATGCGATCGGGCCCGGCGTGGAGCGGCTGAAGATCGGTCAGAGGGTGATGGCCCAGGTCGGCGGCGGCTTCGCCGAATACGCCCTGGCGCCGGCGGCCGGCGTCGTTCCGATCCCCGAGCCGATGAGCTTCGAACAGGCGGCGGGCTTCCGGATCAACTACCTGACCGCCCTTCATGGCCTGCGCGACCGGGCGGTGATCGCGCCGGGCGAGCGGCTGCTGGTCATCGGCGCCGCCGGCGGGGTGGGGACGGCGGCGGTCCAGGTCGGCCGCGCGCTCGGCGCCGAGGTGATCGCCGCCGCCTCCAGCGAGGAGAAGCGGGCCTTCGCCCTGGCCCACGGCGCCTCGGCCGTCATCGACACGGCGCCGGAGGGCTGGCGCGACCGTCTCAAGACGCTGACCGGGGGCAAGGGCGTCGACGTGGTGTTCGATCCGGTCTGCGGGCCACTGTTCGAGCCGGCTTTCCGCCAGCTCGCCTGGCGCGGGCGCCACCTGGTGGTCGGCTTCGCCGGCGGCCCGATCCCGGCGCTGCCCGCCAACCTGCCGCTGATGAAGGGCGCGGGCCTGATCGGGGTCGACGTGCGCCAGTTCGGTCTGTTCGAGCCGGGGCGGATGGCCGATCGGCTGAGCGAACTCCTGGCCTGGGTGGCGGACGGGCGACTGGTCCCGCCGGTCGGCCGCGTCTTTTCCTTCGCCGAGGCGGCCGAGGCCCTGAGCTTTGCGCTCAGCGGCGCGGGAACCGGCAAGACGATCCTCAAGCTGGGCTGACCCCGCCCGGCCTGGACAGCCGGCCCGCTTCGTCGGCCAATGGCGGCCAACAGAGAACGGGAGGATGCCGATGGGCGAACTGGTCATCCGCGAGGACAAGGACGGCGCGGCCAGCCTCTACCTCAACCGGCCGGAGAAGCTGAACGCGCTGAACATCGACCTCTTCCGCGCGCTGGAGGCCCAGGTCGAACGGCTGGAGGGCGAGACCGAAACCATCGGCCTCGTCATCGTGCGCGGCGCTGGGCGCTGCTTTTCCGCCGGCCACGACCTGGCCGACATCGCCGCGGGCGAGCGGCCGCCCAGGCCGAACTTCCAGGCCGGGGTGATCGAGCGCCTGGCCAACCTGCCCCAGCCGGTGATCTCGGCCGTGCATGGCCATTGCTACACAGGCGCGCTGGAACTGGCCCTGGCCGGCGACATCGTCTTCGCCTCGCACAACGCCCGGTTCGCCGACACCCACGCCCGCTGGGCCCTGACGCCGGTCTGGGGCATGAGCCAGCGGCTGCCGCGGCGCGTCGGGACCTACAAGGCGCGCGAGATGATGTTCACCTGCAAGACCTATTCAGGGCCCGAGGCGGAGGCCATGGGGCTGGCCAACCTGTGCGTGGAGGACGAGGCGTTCGACGCCGAGCTGGAGGCGCTGGCCGGCGCCATCCTGGCCAATTCCTGGTTCAGCCACCGGGCCAACAAACGGCTGCTGCGCGACACCGACGGGATGACGCTCGGCGCCGGTCTGGCTCACGAGGTGTTCCGCGGCGAGGGGCGGGGACCGGACATGGAGGAGAGGATCACCGGCTTTTCCGGCGCGCGGGCCAGGCGCTGAGGCCCGAAGGGGCGCCCCGCCGGAGCGGGGCGCCATAAGCAAGGCTAGTACTTGGCGATCAGGGTCAGCTGCAGTTCGCGGCCGGCCTGGAAGGTGTAGAGGCCGCCGTTCAGGGAGGTGACCGAGCGCTTGTCGAACAGGTTGAAGCCCTGGAGCTTCACCTTGAAGTGGCCGAAGTCGTAGGCCGCCGAGGCGTCGACGCTGTCGTAGCCGGACATGTGCCGCGCGTCGTCGGAGATGTAGGCGCCCGACTGCTTGTAGGTCACCGACCCCTGCCACGGACCATGGTGGTAGATCACGCCGGAGGCGTCGGTCCACTTCGGCGCGTTGGCCAGTTCACCGCCCTTGGTCGGCTTGCTCCCGGCCGCGGTGGCGATCTGCTCGGCGCTGTTCAGTGAGCCGTTGGCGAACAGGGTCAGGCCGAAGCCGAAGGCGTAGGCGACCTCGCCTTCGACGCCGCGGTATTCCGCCTTCCCGAGGTTGCAGTACGAAGCGTTCGCGCCGCTGCCGCAGGCCAGGTAGAGGTTCGAGGCGTCGATCCGATAGACGTCGGCGTCGGCGGTCACGTTCCCGTGCGTGAAGACCGTACCGGCCTGGTAGGTGGTCGTCGTTTCCGGCTTCAGGTCCTGAGTGTTCGCGCCGGCCGTATAGAGCGCGGACAGGGAGGGGATCAGGAAGCTGGTCGCGAACTGACCGTAGACCGACCAGTCCGACCGGATCTTGTAGTTCACGGTCAGGAAGTACAGCGGGCTGGTATAGGTGTTGGTGGCGTAGAGCGACTGGTGCTTGGTGCCGCCCGCAACCTTCTCGGCCAGGGCGGCCACGCTCCGCGTGAAGTCCACGTACTTGAAGCCCGGTGAGATGCGCAGGGCGTCGGTCACGTGCCAGTCGAAGTCGGCGAAGACCTGCCACTGGTTCCAGTTCGAGCTTTCCAGCAGCTTGGCGTTCAGCGGGGCGGTCTTGTAGGCGTTGTCCGCGATGCCGCCCTGGGTCAGGTCGATGTAGAAGTTGTGGCGATCGGTCTTCGAGGATTCGACAAGGCCGCCGATCTTCAGGGTGCCGAACGACCACTCCTTGTTGATCCGGGTGATGTCGCCGTAGACCCGGTATTCATTGAGCTTGTCGTAGCCGCCGATGTCGGTGGACGGCAGCTTCGAGTTGTTCGGCGGCGACGTATTCGTCCCTCCGACCAGACCCGTGATGTCGTTAGCTGCGATCGTCTTGTTCGAGTAGAAATAGGTATAAGGCTGTTCTTCCAGAGCGATCGATGGCGTGATCTGATATTTCAGGTCGATGTATTCGAAATCGGTCTGCTTCTTCTGGTAGTTGAACTTGTAATAGTGCTCGTCGGTCGGGATGTTGGTCAGGGCGAAATCCTTGCCGTAGGCCTTGACCTGATCCGCGGTTTCACCGGGGCCCGCGTCGGCCAGGTAGAATTTGGTCCATTCGTGCGCGGCGAAGAAGGTCAGGGTCGCCTTCTCGCCGATCGGCTGAACGTACTTGATCAGCTGGTTGAAGGCGTTGCCGCCGGAGTGGGACAACTCGCCGGCCGACCAGCGTTCGTCGAAGTTCAGCAGCAGCTTGCCGCCGCCCAGTTGCGAGATCGCACCGGAGTTGATGGTGGTGACCGCCGCCTCGGTGTCATAGGAGCCGTAGGTCACCTTCTGCACGACGCCGAAGCGCTCGGTCGGTTCCTGCGAGAAATAGTGGATCGCGCCGCCGAAGTTGGCCTGGCCCATGTCGCCGGCCGCACCGGGACCGCGGTCGACCACCGCCGCGCCGATCGTCGAGGACGGCCAGTAGGAGGCCGCGTGGTGGGTCGGGTCGTTGGTGTCGCCGAACGAGATGCCGTCGTAGGTGATGTTGAACTGGCCATCTTGGAAGCCGCGCATCGTCACCTTGTTGTACTCGCCGACGCCGCCGCCGTTGGAGGTGATGCCCGACATGCTGGGCGCGATGGTGACCACGGTGGTCCAACCGCCGACCTCGGGGGTGACCTGTTCGATATAGCTGCGGCTGATGATCGCCTCGGGCTGGGTCTGCTCCAGCGAGGCCTTGGCCGGCGCGGTCGCGGCGGCCTGGTTGCGTTCGGCCGTCACGATGACGTCCGAGACCTCGGTGCCTTCGGCGCCGGTCCCGGTCAGCGGGGCGGCGGTGGCCGCCAGGGCGGAGCCGGCGGCCAGCGCGGCGATGAGGGTGAGGGAGGCGCCAGCCATCAGGCGGGCGGAGAGGTGGGTGCGAACTGCCATGGATATCCCCGTTGTTGTCGTGGGGACGCCGCCGAAAGTTCGCGGCGCGAACGGCGCCGTTTCGACCCTTCGTCTCATGCTGGAGCAGGTCCGCCGGACCCGCGGGCCGAACCTGTCGACGCCCCCGCGGCGGCTGTTGCTCTTCAACGGGCCCGCTGACGAGTGAAGTTTATGCTTCGGTTCAGCAACAAAATCGTGAAATTCACGGCGGGTTCTGATCGTTCAGCGCTACTTTGTCGCCGCCGCAAGGGTTTTGGAATCGCATTGTTTCCATTGCGAAAAGTCTCTCGTGACGGAAGGCTCCGGGCTCGCCGCCGTGGCGGCCGGAGCGGCGCCCGGCCGGCGGGCGGGAGCCTGCGCGATCAAACGTTCTGGGCACGGATCAGCGGCGCGGGTCGCGCGCAAATAAACAGGCGCTGACGCGAGGGTTGTCCGTGGAGGCGGCGAATCCGGGCGTCCGGACTCAGCGGAGCGGCGCTCTCAGCGCCCGGTGAAGTCGGCCGGGCGCTTCTCCATGAAGGCGCGCATGCCCTCGGCCGCGTCCTGGGTGCGGAACAGCGGCAGGAGCTGGAGGAAGACGTGATGGACGTGGTCGTTGAACGTCTCGTTCAGCCCCATGCGCATCATTCGCTTGGACGCCTGGACTGCCAGGGGCGCGTTGGCGGCGATCTCGGCGGCGATGGCCCGCGCGCGGCCGGCAAGCTCGGCGTCGGGGACGACTTCCGAGGCCAGGCCCATCTCCAGGCATTCCGGCGCGGTCAGGGTGCGGCCGGTGAAGATCAGCTCGGCCGCCTTGGACCAGCCCAGAAGCCGGGGCAGGAACCAGGTTCCACCGGACTCCGGCACGATGCCGCGCTTGGTGAAGGCGGCCGCCAGCTTGGCGCTCGCGGCCATCAGCCGGATGTCGCAGCCGAGCGCGGTGTCCATGCCGTAGCCGGCGGCCGAGCCGTTGAGGGCGCAGATGGTCGGCTTGTCCATGTTGAACAGCACGGTCGGCGGCGTGGTCTTCAGGTCGAGGTTGACCGCGGCCGAGGCCCCGGCGGCGATGCCCTCGCCGTTGGACCGGGTGGCTTCGGTCAGGTCCAGCCCGGCACAGAAGGCGCGGCCGGTCCCGGTCAGGATCACCACCCTGACCTCCGGGTCGTTCTCGGCCTCCAGCAGGCGCTGGGAAAGCTGCGACAGCATGGCCCGTGAGATGGTGTTCATCCGCTCGGGGCGGTTCAGGGTGATGGTCGCGATGTGATCGGCGACGGCGTAGAGGACCTCGTCCTCGGTCCCTGTCCGGGTCTGGGCGGATGCGGCGGTGGCGGGCACGGCGCGGCCTTTCCTGTGGCTTCCCCTTGTCGTCCTCTTGCGCTTCCGCGCCGGGACTTATCCTTGATAACCCAATCCGGCCCGGCGTCCAGGGGGCGCGAGGATCGGGGCCTCGGCGAGACTCAGGGGGTCAGGGCGTGGCGCAGCAGGAGCGCGGCGTCGCGCAGCAGGTCGTCGCGCGGGATCAGGGTCTCTTCGTTCAGCATCTCGTCGGCGGCGAAGCCGAATTCGATGGAGATTCGCAGGCGCCGCCACAGCACCTCGCGCGACAGGTCGGGCATCAGCGGCGCATAGACCTCGAACATCCGGTCGGTGACCAGCCGGTGGGAGTCGATCCGCACGTGGGCGAGCTGCGGCACCGCCCTCAGCGCGCGCAGGGTCCAGATCGCGCCAGGCTCGGCGGCGGTGACGTCGGCCGTCGCGCGCATCAGCTCCTCGGTGGCCTCGCCCAGGGCCGCGACCCCGAGGGGACCGTACCGGTCGAGCCAGGCGAACAGCACCGCGTTCTGCCGGTCCATCAGCCGCCGCCCGAGCGCCTCGAGCACGGCGTACTTGTCCTTGAAGTAGCGGTAGAGGGCGGGCGGCGTCATGCCGGCGCGGGCGCAGATCAGGTTGGTCGAGATCCGCTCGACGCCGACCTCGGCGAGAAGCGCGCCGGCGACGTCCAGCAGCCGCTCATAGGTCTGCAGCGCGCGCTCCTGGCGCGGCGGGGGGCGGGCGCCGGCGGACGGCGCGCGCTCGAGTTGAACCATGGATCGGACGGCGGTCATGTCGTGACACCAACCAGAGTTGGGGCCGGGGTTCAAGGGATGGCGTGTCGCGGCGGCCTCAAATGCAGGCCCGCAACGATAACTACGGCCACGACAAGGCTGGCGGCGCCAAAGGCGACCGCGCCGCGGGCGTCGACGTCGCTGACCACGAGTGAGGCCATCAGCGGGCCGAGGCTACCGCCCAGGAGTTGAGCGCCGGACAGGAGCATGGCCGCGCGCCGGCTCGGATCGGCCTCGATCACCATCGGCACCAGGAACGGCAGCACGAACAGCCAGATGAAGCCGAAGACGCCCGAGGCGAGGAGGAAGACGCCGGGTCCCGGAAGGCTGGCGAACAGCGCCAGCAGCACGAGGTCGGCGATGGCGCACGCCAGGACCGTCCAGAACCAGGGAAGCCGCCCGGCCAGGACGGTCGCCGCGGCGCCGCCTGCGACCTGGCAGATCAACGAGATCGAGACGGCGTAGCCGAACACCTGCGGCCCGTGGCCGGCCTGGTGGGACAGGGGTTCGGCATAGACCCAGACCGCGACGATGAAGGCCAGGAAAAGAAAGCAGGCGGCCAGGGCCACCGCGCCGCGGGCGCTCGGCAGGCCGCCCGGCCCGTTGGCATGGGCGAGCGGGACGTAGCGGTCGGGTCCGGCCAGCGCGGCCAGGCCGGCGAGCGCGCTGATCGCCGCCAGGGCCAAGAAGCCGCCGTTGGCGCCGTACCGCGCCACGATTATCCCTGTCAGCCACAGCGAGACCAGGAACTGGGCCAGGGTCTGCAGCGTCAGGTAGACGCCCGACCAGCGCTCGGGCCGGGGCGCGCGGGTGATCATGCCGATGGTGATCCACAGCAGCACGCCGCTCGGAATCCCGGCGGCGGCGCGGGCCAGGGTGACGACCTCACCGCTGGTCTTCAGGGTGGCGGCGTCGATGGCGGCGAGCGCCAGGCCGGCGAAGAGGCCGATCCAGCGCAGCCGCTCGGCCTTCAGCAGGCCCCCGGCGAGGCCGGCCACGATGCCCATGGTCAGGAGCTCGCCCGTCGCCGCGTGGCCGAGCTGCGCCGCGGTCAGCCGGCCCTCGGCCTGCAGCGCGCCCAGCAGCAGCGGCTGGACCCCTGCGATCATGATCCCGACGACGCCGACGTACATCACCGAGGCCGCTTCCAGGAGGCTCGGCCTGGGGCCGATCCAGGCGGGAGACCCGCTCGCCGTGTGCGCCATTTCGTCAGCCTCGCCCTATTTACCGGCGCCGACCGCCCCCCTCGGGTTCGCGGACTCGACAAGGTTGAATAGCGGAGCGAAAGTGCTAGTCAAAGCTATCATTCGAGGAGGCGGACGATGGGCGGATCGAACAGCAAGGATCGCGAACTGCGTGAGCGGGCGGCCAAGGTGATCCCCGGGGGCATGTACGGCCACCTGTCCGTGGCCCTGCTGCCCGACGACTATCCCCAGTTCTATTCCCGCGCCGAGGGCGCGCGCCTGTGGGACGCGGACGGCAACGAACTGCTCGACTTCATGTGCGCCTACGGGCCGAACCTGTTCGGCTACGGCCATCCCGAGATCAACGCCGCCTTCGTGCGGCAGATGGAGATCGGCGACACCCTGACCGGCCCGAGCGGCCTGATCGTCGAACTGGCCGAGGCCTTCACCGGCATGGTCACCCACGCCGACTGGGCGATGTTCTGCAAGAACGGCACGGACGCGACCTCGATCGCCATGGTCACCGCCCGCGCCCATACCAGGCGCAAGACCATCATCATGGCCAAGGGCGCCTACCACGGCGCCGCGCCCTGGTGCACGCCGCGTCCCGCCGGCGTCACGCCCGAGGATAAGGCCAACCAGGTCTTCTGCAACTACAACGACATCGCGAGCCTCGAGGCGGCGGTGGCGGCGGCCGGCGACGACCTGGCCGCCATCTTCGCCGCGCCGGTCAAGCACGACGCCTTCGTCGACCAGGCCGCGCCCGATCCCGCCTACGCCCGCCGCGCGCGCGAGCTGTGCGACCAGACCGGCGCGCTTCTGGTGGTCGACGACGTGCGGGCGGGCCTGCGCATCGCCCGGGACTGCTCCTGGTCGGTGGTGGGTGTCGAGCCGGACCTGTCGACCTGGGGCAAGTGCTTCGCCAACGGCCATCCGATTTCGGCGGTGCTGGGCTCGGACAAGGCGCGGGCGGCCGCGGCCTCGATCTTCGTGACCGGCTCGTTCTGGTTCCAGGCCGCGCCGATGGCGGCGGCGCTGCAGACGCTGAAGCTGGTGCGCGAGACCGACTATCTGGAGCGGCTGAACGCGCTCGGCGCGCGGCTGCGCGACGGCCTGGCCGAACGGGCATCGGCCGCGGGCTTCGGCTTCCGCCAGACCGGCCCGCTGACCATGCCGCTGTTCCTGTTCGACGACGACCGGGACCTGCGCAAGGGCTTCTTCTGGTCCAGCGCCATGCTGCAGCGGGGGGTCTACGTGCATCCCTGGCACAACATGTTCCTGTGCACGGCGATGACCGAGGCCGACATCGATTTCGCGCTGAATGCGGCGGAGGATTCGTTCAAGGCGCTCAAGGCCAACGCCGCCAGCCTGCAGCCGATCGAGAAGCTGGCCTTCCTGACCGCATGAGCCGCAACACCTACTCGATCCCCGAGTTGGAGCAGCGCGCGCTGGCGCTACGCCGGCACGTGGTGCGGATGGTGGCCAAGGTTCGCATCGGCTACCTGCAGCAGGGCCTGGGCGCGGCCGACCTGTTCGCCGCCCTCTATTTCGGCGAGCTGCGGCTGAAGGAGGACGATCCGGACTGGCCCGCGCGCGACCGCTGCATCCTGTCGACCGCCCACAACACCGCCGTCTTCTACGCGACCCTGGTCGAGCGGGGCCTGCTGCCCGCCACGGCGCTGGACCAGTACACGGTCGATGGCGCGCCCTATGAGGTGAACGCCTCCGAGCGGGTCGGGAGCCTGGTCGAGGCGACCTGCGGCTCGCTGGGCCAGGGGCTGTCGGTGGCCGTGGGCATGGCGCTCTCCCTGCGCCGGCGCGGGCTGGACTCGCGGGTCTACGTCATCCTGGGCGACGGCGAGTTGCAGGAGGGCCAGGTCTGGGAGGCGGCGCTGAGCGCCGGAAGCTTCAAGCTCGACAACCTCTGCATGATCATCGACCGCAACAACATGCAGGTCGAAGGCCACACCGACCAGGTGGTGGCGATGGACCCCATCGGCGCCAAGTTCGAGGCCTTCGGCTGGGCCTCGCGCGACGTGGACGGCAACGACATGAGCCAGCTGGTGGGCGCGCTGGACGAGGCGCGCGCGACCAGGGGCAAGCCCCAGCTGATCGTGGCCAACACCCTGGCCGGCGCCGGCGTGCCGTTCCTGGAGGGCCAGCTCAGCCACCTGGCGCGCCTGACCGAGGAGGACGCCGGCCGCGCCCTCGCCGTCCTGGAGGCGGTCTGACCATGGGCGCGACCACGACCTCCGAAAGCATGGGCGGGTTCAAGGACGCCCGGCTCTACCGCCAGGAGGCGCTCAGCGCCCGCTCCTACGGCCGGGCGCTGCTGGCCGAGGCGATGGCGGACGAGCGGATCGTCTGCCTGGGCGCCGACCTCAGCCAGCCGACCGAGACCTACCTGTTCCGCGACCAGATCCCCGAGCGCTTCTTCATGATGGGGATCCAGGAGGCCAACATGGTCGGCGCCGCCGCCGGCATGGCCCGGGTCGGCGACATCGCTTTCGCCCACAGCTTCTGCGTCTTCGTGACCCGCCGGGTCTACGACCAGGTCGCCATGCAGGCGGCCTATCCCAAGCTGAACGTCAAGCTGGCCGGCTTCATCCCGGGCCTGACGACGCCGTTGGGCGTCTCGCACCAGGCGATCGACGACATCGCCCTGATGCGGGCCCTGCCCAACATGGCGGTGATCGAGCCGTCGGGCCCCGAACAGGTCGCGGCCGCGGTGCGCGCCAGCCTGGACTACGACGGGCCGGTCTATCTGCGCATGCAGGTCGCCCAGGGGCGGCCGGACGAGAGCGCGCCGCTCTCGCCGCTCGACCTGGGCCGGGGCCTGATCCTGCGCGAGGGCGCGGACGCCGCCATCCTCGCCTGCGGCATGATGGTGGGCGAGGCGATGAGCGCCGCGGAGACCCTCGCCGCGCACGGAATTTCCGTCACGGTCGCCAACATGGCCAGCCTCAAGCCGTTCGATTCCGACCTCGCGGTCCGGCTGGCCCGCAGCCACCCGGTGCTGGTCACGGCCGAGAACCATTCGGTGGTCGGCGGACTGGGGTCGGCGACCGCCGAGGCGCTCGCGCTCGCCGGCGCGGCGCCGCGGTTCGGCATGATCGGTGTTCAAGACGTCTTCGCCGAGGGCGCGACGACGGCCTTCCTGATGCAGCGCTACGGCCTCACGGCCGATCACATCGTCCAGAAGCTGAGGGCGCTGCGAACGTCTTAAGACGCGGCGAAACCGCGGGTTTACAGAGGGGGACTACAACAATGTCGAAATGGAACAGCCGCCGTATCCAACGGGCGCTGCTCGCCGGAACCGCGCTGGGCGCCCTGGCGGGCCTCGCCGCGCCGACCCTGGCCATGGCGGCGGCGCCCGCCGATTCTTCCCAAGTGCAGGAGATCATCGTCACCGCCCAGCGGCGCAGCGAGAACATCCAGCAGGTGCCGGTCTCGATCCAGGCTTTCACCGCCAAGGCCATCACCGACCTCGGGATCAAGTCCTCGGCCGACCTCGGCCAACTGACGCCCAACGTCGACATCGCCATGCCCGCCGGCGCCGGCAACCAGCCGATCATCACCATCCGCGGCATCGGCCTGAACGACTACGACACCAACAACGCGGGTCCGAACGGCATCTATGTCGACGAGGTCTATCTCAGCGCGCCCGCGTCCCAGACCTTCCAGACCTTCGACCTGCAGCGGATCGAGGTGCTGAAGGGCCCGCAGGGCACCCTCTACGGCCGCAACACCAGCGGCGGCGCGATCAACTTCGTCAGCGTCAAGCCGACCGACCAGGTCGAGGGCGACTTCCACGTCGAATACAGCTCGTTCAACAGCTTCAACTTCGAAGGCGGGATCGGCGGCCCGATCGCGCCGAACCTCGACGCCCGCGCGGCCCTGGTCGTCAATCACTCCGACGGCTACATGCGCAACGACCTGACCGGCAACCTGGAGAACGGCTCCAACAACTACGCCACGCGCCTTCAACTGCTGTGGAAGCCGACCGATAATCTGAAGGTCCTGTTCAACGTCCACGGCGGCCAGGTCGACAACCGCCCGAACGAATATCGCCACATCGGCGTCCTCAACCCGAGCAGCGGAGCTCTGTGCACCGTCGCACAGACTTATGCAGGCGGCTGTGTCGACCTCTACGGCTACGGCACGCCCAAGGGCTTCTACAACGGCGCCTATAATCGCCAGGCCCACCTGAAGGTGAACAGCCTCGGCTCCTACCTGCGCGCCGACCTGACGCACGGGCCGATCACCTACACCTCGATCACCTCGTTCGAACACAACGACAAGATCCACCCCGAAGACAGCGACGCCTCGCCCAATCGCCTGCTGGAGATCGATTTCGGCGTCCGCTCGAACACCTTCACCCAGGAATTCCGTGCGGCCGGAAGCGGCGAGAAGTACAGCTGGGTCGGCGGGGTCTACTATCTGCATGAAGACCTGCACCAGAACCAGCCGATCTACGTGTTGCTCGACCTCGACAAGTTCTATGGGGCGGGCGCGGGTGACGGGAAAGCCTACCGGGCGTACGACCAATCGCATCAGGTCACCGACGCCTATGCGGTCTTCGGCCAGGGCGACTACTCGATCACCGATAAGCTGAAACTCACCCTCGGCGGCCGGTTCACCGGCGAACGACGGACGTTCAGCTACGTCGGCTCCTGGCAGTACCAGGAGGGTGGAATGGACAATTTCGCGCCACTGACCACCGTCTCGTATTCGCCGAACGCTCTGAACAACACGGCCTTTTCTTGGCGCGCCGCGGCGGACTACCATTTCACCAGCAGCATCCACGCCTACGCCAGCGTCGCGACCGGCTTCAAGAGCGGGGACTTCAACGGCAGCTTCCTTGGCCTGGACCACGACCAGATCGTCCGCGAGTTGAAGCCGGTCAGTCCCGAAACGGTGACCGCCTATGAGGTGGGCCTGAAATCCAGCCTGTTCGAAAACCGCCTCATCCTCGATCTGGCGGCCTTCTACAACGAATATAAGAATATGCAGGTATTCGTTCTGGTGCCGGTCAATGGTGTGGGCGTCAACGTGCTCGACAATGCAAAGAAGGCTCACACCGACGGCATCGACGCCGAGGTCATCGCGCGGCCGTTCAGTCGGTTGACGACGACGTTGAACCTGGGCTTGCTCGACACCAAACTCGACACCTTCATCGCCAAGCGTTCGCCGGACCAGACCGATTATTCGGGCAACCAGCTGCCGCTGTCGCCGCACGTCTCCTTCTCGGGGCTGGTGGACTACAAACAGCCGGTCGTCGGCGGCGCGCTCGACTTCCAGTTCGGCGCCAACTACAAGAGCCACCAGTACTTCGACATCACGAACGATCCGTACACGACGCAAGGCGGCTACTGGATCGAGAATGCGCGGGTCGCCTACCAGTTCGACAACGACCGGTGGGAAGTCGCGGCCTTCGTCCGCAACCTGTCCGACCAGAAGTATTACCTGGACGCCTTCGATCTCAGCTTCGTGGGCTTCATCCAGGCGATCGTCGGCACGCCGCGGACCTTCGGCGTCGAGGCCAACTTCCGCTACTGAGGTCAGCCCTCGCCGACCCCAGCCTTCGCCGCGCCGGTTCCGACCGGCGCGGCGATCGCCATGACGGGGCCGGAATTCTGTGGTTGGCTGAACCGGACGGACGGAAGAGAGCGGCGCAAGGCCGCCCGGTCTGGAGGAACCGATGGATGACGCCAGCACGCCGGCCTGGCCGGCGGTCGGCCTGGACGAGGCCCGCCGCATCCTGACCTCGCCCGGCATGGCCTTCGAGATGGAGACCGTCTCCATCGACGGCCGCCCGACCCGGGCCTATCGGAACGCGCCGCCCAACCTGCGCGCCCTGCTGGAGGCGACCCGGCAATGGGGCGGGCGCGACTTCATCGTCTACGAGGGCGAGCGGCTGACCTACGACGCCCACTACCGCGCGGTCTCCGCCCTGGCGCGGGCGATGGTCGAGCGGTTCGGCCTGGCCAAGGGCGACCGGGTCGCGATCGCCATGCGCAACCTGCCGGAATGGTCGATCGCCTTCTGGGCGACGGTCAGCGTCGGCGCCGTGGCGGCGCCGCTGAACGCCTGGGGCACCGGCGGGGACCTGGAATACGGCCTGTCGGATTCGGAGGCCAAGGTCGCCCTGGTCGACGCCGAGCGGCTCGGCCGGCTCGAGCCGGGCCACTTGGCCAAGGCCTCCCTGGCCGGCCTGATCGCCGTGCGCACGCCGCGCGAGGCCCTAGGCTCGGCCCTGGCGCTCGACGAGCTGATCGGGCACGCCGCCGGCTATGGCGGCCTGCCGGACGGCCCGCCGCCCGAGGCCGAGATCGGCCCGGACGACGAGGCGACCATCCTCTACACCTCCGGCACCACCGGCCGGCCCAAGGGCGCGCTCGGCACGCACCGCAACATCCTCTCCAACCTGGTCAGCGTCGGCTATTCGAGCGCGCGGGCGATCGTGCGCCGCACGGGCGCGCCGCCCCCGGTCGAGCCGAACCCGCCCCAGCGCACAGCCCTGCTGCCCGTCCCGCTGTTCCACGTCACCGGCTGCCACTCGATGCTGGTTCCGACCCTCGCGTCGGGCGGCAAGCTGGTCCTGATGCACCGCTGGTCGCCGGAGCGGGCGCTGGAGCTGATCGAGGCGGAACGGGTCAACGGACTGACCGCCGTGCCGGCGATGATCTGGCAGCTGCTGGAATCGCGGGATTTCGGGCGGCGCGACCTGTCTTCGATCGAGGGACTGTCCTACGGCGGCGCGGCCGCCGCGCCCGAGCTGACCCTGCGGGTCAAGGCGCTGTTTCCCGCCATCTGGCCCGGCCAGGGCTATGGCGCGACCGAGACCTCGTCGGTGGCGACCGCCAACAGCGCCGAAGACTATCTCGCCCGCCCCGACAGCGTCGGCCTGCCGCCGCCTGTGGACGACATCATGATCGCCGGCCCTGACGGCCAAGCCCTGCCGGCCGGCGAGGTGGGTGAGATCTGCGTCTTCGGGCCGAATGTGGTGAAGGGCTATTGGCGCAAGCCCGAGGCCACAGCCGCCGCCTTCGTCGACGGCTGGTACCACACCGGGGACATCGGGCGGATGGACGGGGACGGCTTCGTCTACGTCATGGACCGGATCAAGGACATGCTGATCCGGGGCGGCGAGAACATCTATTGCGTGGAGATCGAGGACGCCCTGTTCACCCACCCCGCGGTGATCGAGGCGGCGGTGGTGGGCCTGCCGCACCGCATCCTCGGCGAGGAGGTGGGGGCGGTGGTGCGGCTGAAGCCCGGCGCGGCGGCCACCGAGGCGGAGCTGCGCGCCCACGTGCGCAAGCTTCTGGCCGCGCACAAGACGCCGGTGCGGATCGACATCCGCTTCGGCGAGCTGCCGCGCAACGCCAACGGCAAGACGCTGAAGGCGGTGCTGAGGGCGGA